>DATMER010000091.1:0-80657 GCA_035556715.1 Thermoanaerobaculia bacterium | reverse complement strand
CGCGGCGGATCTCCCCAGGCCGATAGGTGCCGTCGAGCAGTTCCCGGCTCAAACGGCTGAGGATCTCTTCCAGATGCTCACGCACCTGTTCGATCGTCTGACCATCCGGGCCGGGAGCACCGTGGTTGGAAGCCACGTGCCGGAACGCCTCCTTCAGGTTGTACCCACGAGCCACCTCCTCAATCGTCATCGGCGGCAGCGATCCTCTCCTCGTGGCCTGCGACTTCGGCACCGCGAACGTTGCAGCCATGGGCTGACCCATGGCCGCTCCGCCGTCGGCCCCTTGCGGGCTGTCGGCTGTCTCGCAGAACAGTTGGAGCTGAGCTGCCTGTTCACTGGCCGGGGTCGCCTTCCCTCCCCTTGGCCTTACGGCCGCGGTTGGGACCGCCTTTCGACGGCCTTGCGGTACTATTCGACCCTCCGACTTCTCTCGTCCCATCGTCGTCTCGTCCTTTTGTCCTCGACGACTACCGTTGACGGATCGTCCGCCACGGAGGCCGAGAGATCTCCCCGGGTAAGAACGCAGAACTTCGTGCCAAACCGTCGCCTCTACGCACAACCCCCGGCGAATATTGGGCTTTGCCGTCGGTCGCCGGCTCACCCCCGGGTTGTACGCCTACCCGGCGCTTCGCTTGCGCTCGGTTCGGCACTGCACCTAGGACTTCCACCAGACCCCCCTCACGGGGCAGCCCTTGTCCCCTCGGTGTGGGGTTCCCTTCGCCAGGGTCCCCAGAGGATTTACACCTCCTGTTCTGCGCCCATGCCGGGCGCACGACGGCTGGCGCCGTGCGCTGAGCCGCCACAGCGTTAGGCGTCACAGCACGGTGCGCGCTTTGAAAAGGAGTAGTTCGCATGGCTGATCCCGTTGTTACCAAAGACTCAAGCCAAGCATCAACGGAGGCAGCGCCTAGTACCCGCGCCAAATCGTGGCACGATAATCCGGGCTTGGTAGCCCTTGTGGCCAGCCTCATTGCGCTTGTTGCACCAGTGACAACAGCAGTCTACGGATATGTGAAGGGAGAGAACGACTATCGACTCTCCAAGCAGGCTCAAGACCACACAACTCGTACACACTACCTTGGAAAGGCTATTGAACCCGCCCAGGAGGTAACCAGAATACGTTATCTGCGTTACCTTGCGGCAACCGAGGCTGATCCGAAATTTCTCGCTTGGGCTCGAAGTGAACTCGCTGTAGTTGAGAAACAAATCTCGGATCTGGAGAAAGAGCGAGATAGCGCCCAAGAACTACAGAGGCGAGCAGAGGAAAGAATTGCGAAGCTGGAGGCGAGGAGCAAACCAGGGGGGACGGAAGCAGAAATCTCTGTAATTCGAAAGCAGCTCGCCGATGCACAGAACGCTGAACGAATTGCTCAAAGAGATTTGCGTGTCGCGCAGGAGCGGTTGGTCGCACGAGATACTCAATCTTCCAGACCTGCTCCGACATCCACTCAAACTGATAAGTGCCAAGTTGCAAGTATCCTAGTCTACGCAGCGAAAGTCGGTGTTGACTATAAGACAGGGGAGCAGGCCTGTTATTCGGCGGCTGGAAACAGGAAGGAAGCGGGCCTGAAGTGGAGCGCACAAGCCAAAGGCAAGACAATCGACTGCGAATGCATTGGGTAGACGATAGTGGCGCCTAACCTGCGATGCGCCGGACACCCGGGCTCGCGCCCATGTGCCGACGATTTACTCGGCGGCGCACGTTCGGCACACAGAGACATCGATGAGCAGATTCGGCGCTGATCCTCAGGCGTTCTTCGGCTCCGTCTATCAGGAGATCCCGCCGTGGGATGTCGGCGGTCCTCAGCCGTCCCTCTCCGCACTCTTCGATGCGTACCCGCCGACGAGCCCGGTCCTGGACCTTGGCTGCGGATCCGGGGATCTCGCCATCTCTCTCGCGCAGCGTGGCCTCGAGGTGCTCGGAATCGACTTCGTCGATGCTGCCATCGCCCAGGCGCGAGAGAAGGTAACGACCCTCCCGCCCGAGGTGGCCCATCTCGTCGACTTCCAAGTTGCGGATGCCCTGCAGCCGACGCTGCTTCGACGCCAGTTTGGCTCGGTGGTGGACTCCGGATTCCTCCACCTCTTCGAGCCCGGTCAACTCGACACCTTCATCGCCGAACTTGCGAGGACGCTGCTCCCCGGCGGCCGGTACTACCTGCTTGCCTTCGCCGTGGAGTTTCCGCCGCCTTCGCCGCGGCAGGTTACCGAGGAAGAGGTGCGGGCACGATTCACTCCGGAGGCGGGCTGGCGCATCCTGGAAATTCGACCTGCCGAGTTCCTGAGCCGCATTGCTCCGGTGCCCGCCATCAGCGCGTGCATCGAGCGCGTTCCGTCGCAGCGCGCCTAAACTAGTGGCCTGCCAATCTAGAATTGTGTTGTAGGGGCGGCCCTTGTGGCCTCCTTTCGCCCAGGGCACCCACAAGGGATGCCCCTACACAGAGGGTTTGCCCATCTTTCAAGCCTGACAGAGGACTAGTGCCAGAACCGCGGCCCTGGTACTCCAGAGGCGGCGGACGACATCTGCCCCCGGCAAGTTTTCTATGCACAGACTCCCATTCTCAACACACAGAAACTGTGCGTGGAGAAAAATTTATGTTTGCAACGTTCAGCGAACAGGTTGCAACGTAGAATTTCTATACGTTGAAACAAGATTTCTGTTTTCGACGTGTGGATTGTGTGTGTAGAGCATAGGATCTGCACGTTGAAAAAAGAAGTTGTGCGTTGAGAATCGGAGTCTGTGCGTTGAAACAAGAATCTCAATGTTGAAAATCAAAAGAGAGCGTAGAAAAAAGATTCGGGATGTACCGAAAAAGATCTACCCTCAACGTACTGGTGCCAACTTGCAACGTGCGAGATTTTTTCTCAACACACGGCGTCTGGTTTCAACATAGAACTCCAGTGGAGGGCCTCTTCCGTGCCCTTGGAGCGGGACGGGCCGTGGTGGAGACCCGGGCGCTGCTTCATGCCGCCGGAGAGCTCCCGCGGGTAGGTGCGCTCGAAGCCGGATGACAGAGGACTAGTGCCAGAACCGCCGCTTCGTGCCGGCGACCCGCGGCCATCATCGTCGTGGTCGTCGCTCCGGCCGGGGCGGTCGGGATGCGCTGGCCGTGGTGGTCGAGGCCCATGACCTCGAAGATCTCGTCGCGGAGGAGGCGGCAGGCCACGTCGTCCAGGTTGCGGGGGCGCGGGGCATCCACGGGCACGATGGCTCGGATGCGGGCGGGGCGGCGGCCCATCACCACCACGCGGTCGGCGAGCTGGACGGCCTCTTCCACGTCGTGGGTTACGAAGAGGACGGTCCGCTTCTCGCGTTGCCAGATCTGGATCAGCTCGGCGCGGAGGCGCAGGCGGGTCAGGTAGTCGAGGGCGCCGAAGGGCTCGTCCATGAAGAGGACGTCCGGCTCGGCGGCCAGGGCGCGGGCGATCTCCACGCGCTGGCGCATGCCGCCCGACAGCTCCCGCGGAAAGGTCTTCTCGGAACCGCTCAGGCCGACCATGTCGATGTAGTGCTGGGCGAGCTGGCGGCGCTCGGCGTCGGTCTTGCGCTTCACCCCGAACTCCACGTTCTCTTCGACCGTCAGCCAGGGGAACACGCCGTTCTCCTGGAAGATGAACATCCGCTTCGGGTCCGGTCCCTGGACCGGCTTGCCGTCGATCAGGATCTCCCCTTCGGTGGCATCGAGGAAGCCGCCGGCAATGTTGAGCAGCGTCGACTTGCCGCAGCCCGAGGGTCCGACGATGCAGATGAACTCGCCTTCCCGGACGTCGAGGGTGATGTCCTCCAGGACGTTGACGGGCTGGGACTTCTTGTCCTTCCCCTGGTACTTCATCCAGAGGCGGCGGACGGCGATCTTGGTCTTGACGGTGACGGCCGGGATGTCCAGCCCTGCGGGGATAACGGCAGGTTGAGCCTTGGTCAGCAGCATTCGAGTCCTCCCTCCAAGAAAAACAAAAAATAAGAACAGCCACCGAAACCGGTTGTAGCTAGAGTGCGGCGAGGGAATGGAAGCGTGACAGGAGGCCCTCACCCCCCGGCCGGCTGCCAGGGGTGGGGGCCGACGCCCGTGGTGTTCTCGGAGAAGCGCGGGTCGGCGTAATCCTCGAACTGCATCGGCTTGTCCAGGATCCCCGCCTCCAGGGCCAGGTCGTGGATCTCCTGGAAGTCCTGGCGGGCGAGCCGGAGCTTGGAGTACTTCACCCGGTCCGGCGGCTTGCTGAGCACGAAGGAGAGGAGCCGCGGATCCTGGTTGTAGTAGTTCTTTGCCACGGCGTCGGCCGCGGCCATGCGGTTATCCATGCCCCCCTCCAGCCAGAGGCCGCTCTTGGCGATGCCGGTGACGAGCTGCTGCACCCACTGCGGGTTCTCGTCGATGGTTTTCTGCGAGACCACCAGCACGCAGGAGATGAAGTCGGGCCAGATCTCCTTGGCCTGGAAGAGCACCCGGCCGTAGCCGTCCATCTCGGTCTGGGCCATGAAGGGCTCTCCGGAGGTGATGGCGTCCACCGACTTGGAGTAGAGCGCCGCGGGCATGTCCGGTGGCGGCATCTCCAGGAGCTCGACGTCGGCGATGGTCATCCCCTGGTCCCTGAGCGCCTTGCGCAGCAGCATGTGCTGGTTCGAGAAGCGGTTGGGGATCGCCACCCGCTTGCCGCGCAGGTCGGCCACGGTCAGGATGCCCGAGTCCTTGTGCACCATCAGGGCCGTCCCGTCCCGGTGGCCGAGGTAGACGATCTTCATCGGCACGCCCTGCTGGCTCAGGGCCATGGCCATGGGGGCCAGCATGAAGGTCGCCGGCAGGTGGCCGGCGAGCAGGGACTCCTTGATTTCGGGGAAACCGTTGAACCTCACGGGCTCGTAGAACCCCTCCCCGGCCTGGTTCTTGTTGATCCAGTCCGTGACGGGGCACGTGAGGTGTCAGGTCACCGGCAGGAAGCCCACGCGGAAGCGGGTCTCTTCTGCCACCTCTTTCTTCTTGCTCAGCAGGCTGGCCGGGCTGAAGCCCAGGTTCAGCCAGGCGTGCAGGATCGTCAGCCCCAGCCAGAAGACCACTGATCCGAGCGCGACCTTCATCAGCTTGCTCATGGATGCATCCTCCCTCCAGATCAACAAATAGCCATGCGATGTTTCTGACCGTAAGTGTGCCCCACCGGAGAATGCGGGACAGATCCTAGTGGAGGGTTTCCTCGGCGCCCTGGACCGGCATCATGGCCGTGGCGGGCCCGGCGATCCGTTGACCATGGTGATCGAGGCCCATGATGCCGAAGATCTCGTCGCGCAGCTCCCGGCAGACCGGGTCGTCGAGGTTCCGGGGCCGGGGCGCGGGAACCGGCAGGATGGCGCGAATGCGCGAGGGGCGGCGGCCCATGACCACGACGCGGTCGGCGAGCTGGACGGCCTCTTCCACGTCGTGGGTGACGAAGAGGACGGTCCGCCTCTCGCGTTGCCAGATCTGGATCACCTCGTGGCGCAGGCGGAGGCGGGTGAGGTAGTCGAGGGCGCCGAAGGGCTCGTCCATGAAGAGGACGTCCGGCTCGGCGGCCAGGGCGCGGGCGATCTCCACGCGCTGTTTCATGCCGCCGGAGAGCTCCCGCGGGTAGGTGCGCTCGAAGCCGGAGAGCCCCACCATCTCGACGTAGTGGCGGACCAGGTCCCGGCGCTCCGACTCGGTGGCCCGCTTCACGCCGAAGCCGACGTTCTCCTCGACCGTCATCCAGGGGAACACGCCGTTTTCCTGGAAGATGAAGATCCTCCTCGGGTCGGGTCCCTCCACGAGGCTCCCGTCCACCAGCATCTCCCCGGCGGTGGCCTTGAGGAAGCCGCCGGCGATGTTGAGGAGCGTGGACTTGCCGCAGCCCGACGGGCCGACGAGGCAGATGAACTCCCCTTCCCGCACGTCCAGGGTGATGTCCTCCAGGACATGGACGGGCTGGGAGTCCCGATCCTTGGCCGGGAAGGTCATCCAGAGCTGCCGGATGGAGATCTTGGGCCGCACGGCGGTAGCCACCAGGGCCGAGCCAGGTCTCTTGACGGCTGCGATCATCCCCGCTCCTCCACGTTCGAGCGCCTCACTGCCGGCTCAACCCCCAGCGCACCTGGTCGAGGTTCTCCATCCGCCGCACCAGGTAGTCCAGTCCCAGGCCGATGAGGCCGATGAGGACCATGCCCGCCACGACGAGGTCGTAGCGCTTGCCGGCGTTGCGGGCGTCGATGATCAGGTAGCCGAGCCCGGAGTTGACCGCGATCATCTCGGCGGCCACCACGACCAGCCAGGCAACTCCCAAGGCCAGCCGCAGGCCGGTGAGGATCTGCGGCAGGGCCGCCGGGAACACGACTTTCTTGAACAGCGCCAGCCCCGTGATGCCGAAGTTGCGGGCGGCGCGGATATAGACGAGCTGGATGTTCTGCACCGCCGCCATGGCCGCGGTGGTGATGGGGAACAGGCTGGCCAGGAAGATCAGGAAGATCGGCGCCAGGTCGCTCACCCCGAACCAGAGGATGGCGATGGGGATCCAGGCGATGGGCGAGATCGGCCGCAGCACCTGGATCGCCGGGTTGAACGCCAGTCGGGCGCGGCCGAACCAGCCCATCATCAGCCCCAGCGGGATGCCGATGAACATGGCCAGCAGGTAGCCGGTGGTGACCCGGAAGAGCGACGCCACCACGTACTTGAAGAGGACGCCCTTGCGGGCCAGCTCCACGGTGCCGGTGACCACCATCTCCGGAGTCGGGAAGATGTCGCTCCCCGTCCACTTGACGGCGAAGTGCCAGCCGAGCACGAACAGGACGGCTACGGCGGCGGGCAAGAGGATGGGCTCCAAACGAGACTTCATGTCAGTTCGCCTCCCAGGGATAGGGGCCTGCTCCGGTGGTGTTTTCCGAAAAGCGGGCGTCGGTGTACTCCCTCGACATGACGCCCCTGGATGGGGGCGGAAATCCCCCCCGATCCGTTGCAAGAAATCCTTAACAGGGAGCCATGAAGCTGGCTCTAAAGTGTCTCCAGTGGGAGGAATCGGGACAGAGGGTCAGAACTGGACATTGTCCAGGAAGAACGCCACCAGCCCGACCCGCTTGGCGACCAGGTCCTCGGCCATCTGCGGCGTGAGGGTGAACTGCCCGGCCCGTTCCCCGTCGGGACTGACCATGAGCAGCTCGATCCCGTCCACCTTCTGCGGGTAGCGGCCGCGGATGTGCAGCAGGGCGTTGGCGCCGGTGAGCAGGGCGCGGAAGACCGCGCTCTCGGAGCTGGTGGTGACCTGGGCCAGAGGACGGCTGGCCTGGGCGCCCTGGAAGATCTCCACGCCCTCGGCCTTCTGGCCCACGAAGAACTGCTTCAGCTCGGAGGCGAGCGCGGCGTCGCCATGAGGGGCGCGCGACGCCCTGAGGAGGTCGGCGGCCCCGGACCGGTTGGAGCGGCCCGGGCTCACCGGCCGGGTGGCGGGCTGGTCGCGCGGCCCGATGTCGCGGGCCGCAATGTCGGAGAGGCGCCTCTCCGGCTGCTGCGGCGGCGGTGGAGCGGCCTGCTGAGGCCGGCTGTTCCCCTGGTCCAGGATCTCGGCTGCGCCGAGGTCCCTCTTGTTCATCTCTTCGGTCTTCCTGTCGTCGATCAGCTTCGCGTCGAACGAGGCCTGGGTGCCGTTGGGCAGCGTGACCACGGCGAGGCCGTTGGCGATCCGCGGCTTCCCCTTGGTGTTCAGGGTGCGGCCGTCCTTGAAGTAGACGGTGTAGGCGGCCAGAGGGGCGGCCAGCAACAGGGCGAGGACAGTCAGAAGAGCCGAAGTCGTGCGGCGCATGCTCGAATACCTCTCAGGGACGGGTTCGCTGCCGGACATGATACCCTGTCGCCCGCTTCTCGCCAATCTAATTGCGAACAGCCTTGAAGACCCCCTCGCATTCTACCGGCCTCCTGCTCCTCGAAGACGGCAGCGCCTTCGAAGGGGAAGCCGTCTCCCCCGGGACCCGTTTCGGCGAGGTCGTGTTCAACACCTCCATGACCGGCTACCAGGAGGTGCTCACCGATCCCTCCTACCGCGGCCAGATAGTGGTCATGACCCAGCCGCACATCGGCAACTACGGCACGGGACCGGACTTCGCCGAGTCGGCCCACCCCTGGGTGGAGGGGTTCATCGCCCGGCGCTTCACGGTCAAGCCCTCGGGCCAGGGCGGAGAGAGCCTGGTCTCCTACATGCGGGGTTTCGGGGTGCCGGCAATGCAGGGGATCGACACCCGGGCCGTTGTTCGGAGGCTGCGGGAGCGGGGAGCCCTGCGCGGCGTCCTCACCACGGAGCGCTCGGACGTGGACGCCCTGCGGTCCGAGCTCGCCGGCTTCCCGGCCATGACCGGCCGGGCGCTGGTGGACGAGGTGACCTGCGCGGAGATCCATGAGATTGCCGCGGAGGGGGTGGAGCGGTGCCATCTGGCGGTATACGACTTCGGGATCAAGACCAACATCCTGCGCTCGCTCGCGGCGCGGGGGGCGCGGCTGACCGTGCTGCCGGCCCGGACCCCGGCCTCGGAAGTCCTCGCCCTGCCGGTGGACGGGGTCGTGCTCTCCAACGGACCGGGGGACCCCGAGCCTCTGACCGGGATCATCGATGCAGTTCGCGAGCTGGTGGAGTCGTCCCGTCCGGTGCTGGGGATCTGCCTGGGGCATCAGCTCCTGGGGCTGGCTATGGGAGGGCGGACCTTCAAGCTCAAGTTCGGGCACCATGGAGGCAACCAGCCGGTGCGCGACGTGGTGACCGGGAAGGTGGCCATCACCAGCCAGAACCACGGTTTTGCCGTGGAGCCGGGTTCGCTGCCCGCCTCCTGCGTGGTCACCGAGGTGAACCTGAATGACGGCACGGTGGAGGGGTTCGCCGTGTCGGGCAGGCCGGTCTTCTCGGTCCAGTACCACCCCGAGGCCGCGCCCGGACCCCACGACGCGGCGGGGGTCTTCGACCAGTTCCTGGAAAAGGTCTGCAGGAAGTAGTCTAGAGGGATGGAATCCCGTCTCCTCAAAGGCCCGCTCTCCTGGGTCATCGCTTGGCGCTTCCTGCGCGGCCACCGCAGCCGGCTGCTGGACGGCACGGCCCGGGCCGCGCTCCTGGCCACGGCGCTCGGGGTCACGGCCATGGTCATCGCCATGGCCCTGATGACCGGCTACCGGGAGGACCTCCAGGGCAAGCTGGTGCGGGGCAACGCCGCGGTGATCGCCTACCCGGTCGGGACCGAGGCGAGCCTCGACGCCGCGCGGGAGAGGGAGCTGGAGGCCATCCCCGGCGTCGAGAAGATCGGCCGGGTCGCCTACGGACAGGGAGCACTTTCCGGCGACGCCACTCCCCAGGGGACCGAGGTCATCCTGCGCGGAGTGGACCCGGGCGGCGGTCAGCTCACGGCCAGCGCCGAGCAGCTCGCCACGGTCGACGGCATCCCCGGCGCCGTGCTCGGGGAGGACCTGGCGGAGCGGCTGAAAGCCAAGCCGGGCGACGTCCTCCGGCTGGTGGCGCTGGGGTTCCAGGACGGCCGGCCCCGGTTTCGCTACCAGAGCCTGAAGGTGAACGGCACGTTCTCGACCGGATTCGCCGAGTTCGACCGGAGCTGGGTGCTCCTGGACCGCGCGCGGGTCGAGGCCCTGATGGGCGTGGAGGCTTCGGTGGACCTCCTGGAGTTCACGGTCTCGGAGCCGAACGAGGCGCCGCGCATCGCCGAGGCGGCGACCCGGCTGCTGGAGCCCGACTTCGTGGTCACCGACTGGCGGCAGCTCAACCGCGAGCTGTTCACGGCGCTCAAGCTGCAGCAGATCGCGCTCTTCCTGGTGCTAGGGCTGATCGTGCTGGTCTCGACCTTCAACGTGGCCTCGACCCTGGTGGTCCTGGTGCGGGAGCGGATGAGGGACATCGGCCTCCTCGGGGCGCTGGGCCTCCGGCCGGGGAGCCTGCGGCTGATCTTCCTCCTCTATGCCGGTTTCCTGGGGACGCTGGGGACTTTGCTCGGCGTGGCCATCGGCTGGGGGACATCCTGGGTGCTCACCCGCTTCGAGCTGATCCGCTTCGATTCCGAGGTGGCGGCCATCTACTTCATCCGCTCGGTCCCCTTCCGGGTGGAGCTCGAGGACATCATGGCGATCGTGGGCTTCGCGCTCGGCGTGACCCTGCTCGCCTGCTTCCTGCCGGCCTGGCGGGCGGCGCGGGTGGATCCTTCTTCGGCTCTGCGGTACGAGTAGAAATTTTGTTAGGCAGTTAGGCGCTCTCTCTCGACGGCTCAACGGAATTTTTAGCCGTCCAGAGCTGCTCTGAACCGCTAAAAATTCCGCTGGACGGCTCAACGGGAGAATCGACGGCTCAAAAGAATTTTTGGCGCGTCAGAATTTCTCCGGACGCCTAAAAGTTCCACCGAACGCGTCAAAGAAACTTTGGACGGTTCAATGGAAGATTTAGCCGTCCAGAGCTGCTCCGGATCGCTAAAAATTTCGCTGGACCGCTCAATAGAATTTTCTTCGGCTCAACAGAACTTTGGACGGGTCAACGGAGCGCGGGGACGGGCGGAGCGGCTTTCGGAGGGAGCAGAAAAGCGGGTACGTCTGGACAGCGGGGAGGGGCGGGACTATTTCACGGGATCAGGAGCGGAACCGGAGGAGGAAACTGTCTGGAGAACCGGAGGCGGCTCCGGTGCCTTCTTCCGCGGCCGAACGCGGAACGGCTGCATCCCTCCCTGCCGGAGTACTGTCCGGATCTGCCGAGCGGTGCCCTGCCTCGCCGATCCCGGGGACGGTGTGCTGCGCGCTGAAGTCGGGTACCCGGCTGCTCGACGTCTGCAGGGTGGGAAAGCTCATGGAGAGAAACAGGATTGCCATCTCAAAACCTCCTTGCGTGACCTTCGATACAGGCTTACGAGGCTCCGGGCCGGTGCGTCTAGACGGAAGGGAATCCGCACTCGTAGGAAGGGAATCGAAAGAGGGCGGGCAGAAGCCGGCTCGCCGCTTCTTCAAGTTCTTTGACAGACGATGGACCCATGAGGTTCGGCGGGCTCGGAGGCGGGGCCCGCCGCTCATGGGCTTTGTACCCGGGGGTCGGCGAACCGGTAGTATGGGGGCATGGCGGCGACGCGCCTGATCCTCATCCGTCATGGCCACACGGCCGGCAACAGCTCGGGGGGCTTGCGGATGAGCGGGTGGACGGACACGTCCCTGAGCGATCGAGGGCGGCTTCAGGTTGCCTGCCTTGCCCGCCGCATTTCCTCCGAGCCGGTCTCCGTTGTCTATGCGAGTCCTCTTCTCCGTGCCCAGCAGACGGCCCGGCCGGTCGCGACGGCTGCCGGCGCGGAGCTCCGATTGGAGCCCGACCTGCGGGAGATCCACTGCGGGGAGGTGGACGGCTGGCCGGTGGCGGAGGTCCAGCGGCTCCATCCCGGCCTCTGGAAGGCGAACCTGCGCCAGGACGACGAGGGCTTCCGGTGGCCGGGGGGAGAGAGTTATCGCGAGCTGCGGGAGCGCAGTCTCGAAGCTGTCCGCCGCATCGCCGCGGCTCATCCCGGCGAGCGGATCGCCGTGGTGACTCACGCCGGAGTCATCAGCCAGATCGTCGGCTGCCTGCGCGGGAACGGAGCGGCCTGCTGGGAGCGCTACCGGCCGGAGAACTGCAGCCTTACGGAGCTGGATTGGGAGGGAGAGACCGGCCAGGTAGTGTCGTATGACGATCGCGGGCATCTTGAAGGTGGGTTCGAGGAGCCCGGGCCTCCCGCCAGCACGCATCCGCGCGGCGGATGACCCGCAAGGCGTCCTCAGCCGCCTGCACCGCCGCGGTCCGCTGCCGGCTCCCCGGCGGGGCGTCGCACGCGGTCCGGAGGTGGACGAGCAGGGCTCCGGAGAGGGCGTTCGAAGCCCCTGCCAGCCAGTAGGCGTCCCTCAGGTCGCGGTCCGCGCGGGCCGGCAGACCGCGCGCCGCGAGGTAGCCGGCCAGGAGCGTGTCGTGCCGCCGCTTCGCCGCGGGCTCCCAGTAGCCGAGGGACTGCAGCCAGGAGCTGACGTCCTCCAGGGGCGAGCCGAGGCGTGCCCGGCCCCAGTCGAGGAGCACCGGCCGGTTCCCGGAACGGACCAGGACGTTGCCCGGATGGGCGTCGCCGTGGATCGCAGTCGTGCCGAGAGGGGCGAAGGCGAGGAGCTGCCGCCGGAGCTCCGGCAACGCCTCCTCCATGCGCCGCAGAGGACCGAGCCCGCTGCGCAGGCGGAGGAAGGCCTCGTCCCGGGGCATCGCCTCCAGGACTTCGGCAGCCAGCCGGGTCCGCTCGGCGAGCTCGCCCTCATAGTCCCAGTCCGACAGGACCTCCTGTGCCTGGGCCGAATCCGCCGTGGCGTGGAGGTGTGCCAGCCGGTCGAGCAGGCGCCGGGCAGCCTCCTCGTCCCTCCAGGGCCAGCGCCGGACCGGCCTTACCCGTTCCAGGAACAGAAGGCATCTCGCGGGCCCCTCGCGCTCGACCCCGAGCAGGGCCGGAGCGATCCCGCCGCCGAGCGGAGACACCAGGCGCTGATAGATGTCCGCCTCCCGGGCGGGCTTCCCCTCCAGCAGCTTGATCACGAAGCGGGCCGAGCGCGGCCGCCCCCGGGCGTCGGAGAAGCGCGCCGTGACCTCGGCCACGGCCGTCGACTCCATCCCGCCGCCCAGCGCGCGGACATCCAGGGTCAGACCCAGCGGCTCGCTCCAGCACCGGGCCACGAACTTGGCCAGCCGATATGCCTCGATCTCCATGACGACGGAACCGTACCAAAAATCGTGAGCACATTCGACACGGCTGCTGTATCCGGTGGTGCTGACGGAAACAGATCGCAGTTTATGCTCAGTCGAAGCAGAAGAGTAGCTGCCTCTCCTTGAATTTGCAACATTCATGGCGCCGTTGATACTATGAAGATGGGCTTTTGGGATGAAGAAAGAGATGGACCGTTCGCCTTCTGCAAACCTGGTCGGGACATCCCCCGGGCAGCCGCTCATCGAGCGCGTGCTCCAGCCGTTCGCACAGTTCGCGCACACGGCGTCGTCAGGAGGCATCGTGCTGCTCGTCTGCACCGCGGTTGCCCTCGCCTGGGCGAATTCGCCGTGGGCCGCGTCGTACCACCACCTCTGGGAGCTCGAGGTCGCGGTCGACGCCGGGCCGGTTGCGATCCGCTCTACGCTGCACCACCTCATCAACGACGGCCTCATGGCGGTGTTCTTCTTCCTCGTCGGGCTCGAAATCAAACGCGAGGTGCTGATCGGTGAGCTGGCGTCTCTTCGGCAGGCGGCGCTCCCGGCGGCCGCGGCGCTCGGCGGCATGGTCGTTCCGGCGGCGATCTATGCCGCGCTGAACACCGGCGGCTCCGGGTCGGCGGGTTGGGGGATCCCGATGGCGACGGACATCGCCTTCGCTCTAGGGGTGCTCGCTCTCCTCGGCGACCGGGTTCCGGCAGGGCTCAAGGTCTTTCTGGCAGCGCTCGCCATTGTCGACGACATCGGCGCGGTGCTCGTGATCGCGCTTTTCTACACAGGCGGAGTGGACTGGGTGGCGCTGGGCGCCGCAGGCGCTCTTCTCGTTCTCGCGGCCGGAGCCAACGCGGCGGGTGTTCGCCGGCCGTGGGCATACTCTCTCATCGGCGTGGCTCTCTGGGGCGCGGTGCTGGCTTCGGGCGTGCACGCCACGGTCGCGGGTGTCCTTCTCGCCATGACCATTCCGTCGCGGACGCGGATCAACGAAGATCAGTTCCTCCTGCGCGCCCGCCGGAGCGTCGAAGCGTTCGAGCACGGATGCGGTCCCGGAACGAACGTGCTCACCAACCAGGCGCAGCAGGAGGCGCTCCTGACGCTCGAAACCTTGTGCGAGCAGGCGCAGGCGCCGCTCCAGACCACGGAGCGAAAGCTGCACGGCATCGTGGCATTCGGCATCATGCCGCTTTTCGCGCTCGCGAACGCGGGTGTGCAGCTCACCGGCGGGGATTCCGCGACTGTCCTGTCGAGGCCGGTCATGCTGGGTATCCTCCTCGGGCTCGTGCTCGGCAAGCCGCTCGGAATCATGGCCTTCTCGTGGGCCGCCGTGCGCATGGGCGTCGCCACGCTGCCAGGCGGAGTGACGTGGCGCATGGTGCACGGCGTGGCATGGCTCGGAGGGATCGGCTTTACGATGTCGCTCTTCGTTGCCGGGCTCGCGTTTCCAGGCATGCCCGGTCTTCTGACGGCAGCCAAGCTCGGAGTCCTGGCTGCGTCGCTCGTTGCCGGCCTCTGCGGCTGGTTTCTGCTCCGGCGCGCGGCGCGCCCTCATTGATCAGGCCAGCCCAGCCTCGGGCCTACGCCGAAGCCATCTCGTTGCGCTCGCCCGACATGATCCGCCAGCCGATGACCTTCTCGTCGATCTCGCGCAGGCGGTTGGCGATCAGGCGGCAGAGGAGCTGGAGGAACTCCAGGGCGGCGTGGGGGTCCATGGCCAGGACCTCGCGCACGGTCTCCTGGTCGAGGGCGAGCACGGTGAGCTGGCCACCGTAGGCCCGGGCTTCGGCCGAGCGCGGCTCGCCGTCGATCAACGACATCTCGCCGAAGAAGTCGCCCCGCTCCAGGATCGCCAGCGCCTCCTCCCCGGCACCGGGGATGAACTTGCTGATCAGGACCCTCCCCTCCAGGATCACGTACATCTCCGAGCCTTCGTCCCCCTCCTGGAAGAGCGAGGCTCCCGCGGCGAAGCGCTTCTCCTTGGAGAAAGCCGCGAGCGTGATCAGCTCCTTGCGCGAGAGCCCCTGCTCGCGGAAGAGGCGGATCTTGTCGTCTTCCTGGATCTTGACCGCCGCCGGCTTGCCCGACACCTGCTTGCGCAGACGCAGGAAGCTCTCCGGCGCGGCGTCGTTGCTGAAGAAGGTCTTGAGCTGCTCGTTCGTGGAGCGGAGCTTGCGCGCCAGGCTGTGCCAGAGGCTCCAGTAGAGCTGCACCCCCAGCTCCGGGTTGCCCTCGATCATCGAGTCGAGCGCCTCGGCGTCCATCCTCAGGAGGTGGGTGGGCTGGGTCGCCACCACGTCGGAGGTGCGCTCGTGGCCGCCCACGAAGCTGCCCTCGCCAAATACGTTGCCCGGTTCGATGGCGCCGAGCACGAAGGTGCCGTAGGTGGTCGTGCGCTGGACCGCGACCTCCCCCTCCTCCAGCATGTAGAAGTCGCGCCCCGAGCTGCGGTGCCCGAAGATCAGGTTGCCCGCCTCGTGCGTCTCCTCCTCGGTGACCTGGGTGAGACGGAAGATCTGCTCGTCGGAGAAGTGGGCCCAGGGCTTCATCCGGCGCAGGCGAGCCGCGAGCTCGAGCTGGCCGCCGCGCTCCCTCCGCGCCGGAGTGGGCGCGTTGGGGTAGACGGCGCTCTGCAGGCCGGCCTCTTCCATGAAGCGCTCGCGGTGCCACTCCAGGCGGTCGAAGGCGGTGTGGATCTGCTCCTGCAGCTCCTTGAACACCTGCGACAGCTCGCGGTTGCCCCATCCGAGGATCTGCTTCAGGGTCTGGATCCGGCGGCGCAGGCGGCGGACCCCCTCCTCGTCCCCCTCGTTGAGGAGCAGGAAGGCATGGACCGTGGCGCGCAGCGCCGCCTCATACTGCTTGCGCTCGTACTCGGCCCGGCCCAGGCTCTCGGCGGTCTCGCGGTCGAACGGGTTGAACCGCAACGCCTGGCCGAATTCGTCCACCGCGCCGTCGAAGTCCTTGCGCCGGAACATCAGCCTGCCGTGGAGCTTGTGGCTCGACGGATTGGCCAGCCCCTTGGCCTTGGCGACTTCCAGGCACTCCACGGCGCGGGCGGTCTCCCCCTTCTCGGAGTAGAGGTGGGCCAGCCCCACGAAGTGGGCCGCGTCGATGGCGTTGCGCCGGAACCCCTCGCGAAGCCGGTCGCGGACGCTCTGCGACCCTCCCCCCTGCTCCCGCTGCCGGGCGCGAATCTCGGCGAGCGCCAGCTTGACGCTGAGGTTCTTCGGATCGAGGCGCAGCGCCAGCAGCAGCAGGTCCGACGCCTGGCCGTGCTGACCGCGCTCCTGGAACCGTCCGGCCAGCCGGATCAGCTCCTGAACGTCCGCGTGAGAGTGAGGATCGCTCATGCAGCTTCCTTTTGAAGGCAAGCGCCGAGTGTAGCACGCCCCGGGGACTTGCCTCCATGGATCTTCTTATGTAGATTGAAGAATACTTTGGACCCGCACGGCGCTGTTCGGAGGCTGGCATGAAGGCGGTCCGCCGCGAGATCTCCTACACCCTGGGCCGGGCTCTTGCCCTGTGCCGGGAGGGGAACTGGAACGAGGGGCTCTTCTACCTGGGCCAGTTGGTGGAGTCGGGGGAGCCCGGCTCGGCGATGCCCGGCCTCTTCTACTCCTACCTGGGGTATGGGATCGCCCGCTGCCAGGGGAAGGTCAAGGAGGGCCGCAAGCTCTGCGAGCACTCGGTGAAGGTGGAGTTCTATGAGGCCGAGAACTACCTGAACCTGGCGCGCACCTGCCTGCTGGGCAGGGACAAGCCCGGCGCGATCCGGGCGGTCCGCCGCGGGCTCAAGGTCGATCCCCAGAGCCTGGAGCTGCTGGCGCTCTACCGCGAGCTCGGCATCCGGCAGGAGCCGGTGATCGCGTTCCTGTCCCGGCAGAACCCGTTCAACATGCTGCTCGGCCGGATCCGGTCGGCTTTCCGCCGCTAGCCCTGAAAAACGAAAGCCGGACCGTTGCCGGCCCGGCTTCTCGTTCCCGCACCCTGCTCCCTCCCCCCCGCACAGGCGGGGGAGAGGGTTGGGGAGAGGGGGGATGGGATCAATTCTCGGTGCCTGCCGCTCCACCGCCCAGGCCCGCGGCGGCAGCGCCGGAGCCGCTCATGTCCTCGAACACGATACCGAGGTTCTGGGCGCCGTTGTCGCGGCAGATGTCCATGAACTGGGCGACCCGGTCGTACTCCAGTTCGCCGTCCGCGGCGAAGAAGATCACCTTGGACGAGCGGCCGGTCAGCACCTCGCGGAGCTTGGCCGGGAAGTCGGCCATGGACATCATCTGCTTGTTGATCCAGGGCCGCCCATCCGCGTCGAGGCGGACGATCACCTGGTTCGAATCCTGGGGGACCGGAGCAGCAGTCTCCACCTTGGGCGGGACCTGGACCGAGTACCCCACCTGCACAATGGGCGTGATGATCATGAAGATGATCAGCAGCACGAGCACCACGTCCACGAGCGGTGTGATGTTGATGTCGCTCTTCGGACCCCCGCTTCCTCCGACGTTCATCGCCATGTGAGATACCTCCGGCCAGGCCTCAGGCCTCGCCTTCTCTCTCGGTGATCAGGCCGACCCGGGTGAAGCCGGCCTCGTTGAGGAGCCGCATGACCCTGCGGACCTCCTTGTACTTCAGACGCTTGTCCCCCTTGACCACAACCTCGCGATCGGGATTCTGGCCGTGGATCTCATCCAGCATGGCCTGGAGGTTGTTCTCCGGAACCCAGTTCTGGCCGATGAAGACGCTGCCGTCGGCCTTGACGGAGACCTCGAGCTGCTTGTCGTTCTCGGGCATCTGCTCGGGGCGCGCCGTCTCCGGCAGGGCCACGTCCACACCCTTCTGGAGCATGGGCGTGACCACCATGAAGATGATCAGGAGCACGAGGCAGACGTCCACCAGCGGCGTGACGTTGATATCGCTCCGGACCTCCGGAGCTTCCATCGTGTGTTTGCGCCCCAGTTTAAGCAGCATTGCTCTTCTGCTTCTTCATGAAAAAGTCGAGCAGCTCGGAAGACGAGTTGGACATCTCGACCTGGAGGCGCTCGAGCCGGTTGGTGAAGTAGTTGAACATCCAGGCGGCCGGGATGGCCACGAACAGACCGAGCGCCGTGGCGACGAGCGCCTCGGCGATACCGGCGGAGACGGCGCCGATGCCGCCCGAGCCGGTGAGGGCCATGCCGCGGAACGCGTTGATAATGCCGATTACGGTACCGAACAGGCCGATGAAGGGGGCGGTCGTCGCGATGGTCGCCAGGCTGCCGATGCCCTTCTTGAAGTCGGACACGGTGAGCAGGATGGAGCGCTCGACGGCACGGCCCGCGGCCTCGACGACCTCAAGATCGCTGAGCGGGCTGGTGCCGTGCTCGAACTGGAATGACTGCAGGCCGGCGCTGACCACACGCGCCAGGTGGCTGCCGGGGTACTTGTTGGCGGCGTCGATCACCGCCTGCGGCCGGTCGTGCTTCAGGTGCTCGGTGGCCAGCTTGGCGAAGGCGAGCGACTGCTTCTGCGCCTTGCGAAAGACCAGGACCCGCTCCACGGAAATGTAGAGCGACCAGACCGACAGGATCGCCAGAATGATGATCACGCCCTTGGCTATGATCGTCATCTCCTCCCAAAGTGCTACGGGACTGAAGTCCATACCTTTCTTCTCCTTTGTGCCAGCGCGCGCGGCGCCTACTGCATGGTGAAGTTGACGGTTAGCGTATAGTAGACCTTGACCGGCCTGTTCTGCAGGGTGGCCGGCTTGAACTTCCACCTCTCGACGGCGTCCAGCGCTGCCTTGTCAAGGCCCATGGGCAGACCCTTGAGGACGCGCGCGTTCACTACATTGCCGCGCTCGTCGATGATCGCCTCGACGATCACCACGCCCGTGACCCGGGCCTTGCGCGCCAGCTCGGTATAGACCGGCGGAGAGCCGGAGACCTTCTCGGGCCGCGTCACCGCGCCGCCCACTCGCAGGGGCTCGTCGTTGACGACGCCACCCTCGACGCCGCCCACGACGCCGCCGGGGACTCCGCCCACGACACCACCTACCACACCACCTACCACACCGCCGGCCACGCCGCCTTCGACGCCGCCCTCCACGCCGCCCTCGACGCCGACGAAGTCCTCGGACGGACCCGGCTCGGGGATGTTCTCAGGCACCTCGACCGGCTGCACCGGCTCGGTCGGACGGACGATGGGGACCTCCTTCGGCACCTCCACCTGCGGCGTCGGCTTAGCGGCCGGCGGCGGCGGCGGCGGTGGAGGCGGCGGCGGAGGCGGCGGCGCCGCCGCGCTGAAGAAGATGACGTTGATCGGCGGCTCGGGCACCGGATCCACCTGCCAGTAGTTGGCGAACAGGAACGCGCCTCCCGCCGCCAGGTGGATCAGGATGGCGAGCGGCAGGACGATGAAGCGGATGATCCCGCTCTTCTTCTTCCTCTTCGCGTCCAGCTCAAGCAAGGAGTCTTCGAACATGGTTCCACCTAGCTTTCTAGCTTTCGGTCGTCTTGGCCTCTTGGGCCTTCTTCTTTTCCTCGTCCTGGATTTTCTTGCGCAGGGCCTTCGCCTTCTCAACCCACTGGTTGGCCTGGGCGATGTACTCCTGCTTCTTGGCCTCGTCGGTCTGTATCTTGGCCTTCTCCCGGAACAGGAGATTGTAATAGACCATGGCCTCGAAATACTCGGGATTGATCTCGAGCGCCTGCTGCATGCCGGCGAGGGCCCGGTCGATGTCCTTCTCCCGCTCCTCCGCCGGCATCGTCATGGCCGCGCCGTGGAAGTGCCTGTCCCAGGACTTCACGCCGAGGGTGTAGAGGGCCTCGGCCTTGGCCTGGCCGCGGGGGAGCTGGTTGGCCACCTGGATGGCCTCCGGCTCGCGCCCGGCCTCGATCAGGAGGCGGATCCGCGAGGCCTGGAGGTTGGTGTTGTCCGGGTTCTCCCTGGACTGCTGCTCCAGGTACGCCAGCGCCTTGTCGTACTGCTTGGAGTTGACGTAGGTGGAGATCAGGTAGTCCCGGACCTTCTCGTCGTCCGGATAGTCCTTGAGATAGTTCTCGAAACCCGTGATGGCCAGGTTCCCCATCTCGCGGTTCGCCTTGCTGTTGTCGCCCGGCTTGTAGAGGGTGAGGGCGCTCAGGCCCACCGACCGCCAGGCGAAGGTCGCGGTCGGATCGAGCTCCAGCCCCCGCTGGAACTGGCCGAGCGCCTGCCGGTACGACTCGTTGGCGTAATACTCGTTGCCCTTCTTCATCTCGACGCGCGCCCGCACCTTGTGGCATCCCCCCAGGAACGGGGTCAACAACAGAAGAGCGAGAAGAACGGGAATCGGTCTTTTCATCAGTCACCTCTTCGCCACATTAGATGGGGCCACCTCCGATTTGGTTCCCGGCGGCGGCGCGGCGTTTTCTCGCAACGGACTTCTGCAACGGACAGGGCAGGTCGGGCAGGAGCCCCACCGCCGGTCTCAGGGTGAGATCCCCGGCGGGCTCCACCTGCGAAGCTAGCAGGAACCGTGCCGGGCGCATCGATCAAGCCGGATGCTTCCCCACCTGCATTTTTCAGACAACCGCCCCGGGGACAGGAGCCGGATTCACCGCCCCCTCTCCCCGCGACACGACGACAGCCGCGGCCAGGTCCCCCGTCACATTCAGCGTGGTCCGACACATGTCCAGGAACCGGTCCACCCCGAGGATGAGGCCGATCCCTTCCACCGGAACCCCGACCAGGCCGAGGATGAGCGCCACCACCGGGATCGACCCGGCGGGGACGCCGGCCGTGCCGATGCCCCCGAGGATGCAGATCAGCACCACCGTGATCTGCTCCCCGATCGACAGAGGCACGCCGTAGAACTGAGCCAGGAACAGCACCGTCACTCCCTCGAACAGCGCCGTCCCGTTCTGATTCATGGTGGAGCCGATGGTCAGGACGAACCGGCTCACGGAGGGTGGGAGATGCAGGTTCTCCTCGGCCACCTTGAGGGCGGTCGGGAGGGTGGCGTTGCTCGACGCGGTGGAGAAGGCCGTGATCATGGCCGCCTCGATGCCGCGGAAGAACACCACGGGGCTCATGCCGCCCAGCAGGCGGACGGCGAGCGAGTAGACGACGAACTGGTGGATGGCCAGGGCGAGCACCACCACGCCGACGTACAGGGCGAGCTGCTGCAGGATCTCGTAGCCGAGCTCGGCCGTGAGGGTGAAGAGCAGCGCGGCCACGCCGATCGGGGCCAGAGAGATCACCCACCCGATCAGCCACATGGTGACGTCGTAGAGGCCCTGGATCGCATCCTGGAGGCGGGCCGTGGCGTCGGTGCGGACGATGGCCAGGGCGATCCCGAACATCAGGGAGAAGAACATCACCCCGAGCATGTCCCCCTCGGCCGCGGACTTGACCGGGTTGTTGGGGACGATCTGGATCAGCAGGTCGATGCCCGTCTTGGGGGCGGTGGCCGAGGTCAGGGTCGAGGCGCGCTCGGCGGCCCCCGCGGTCAGCCGGGCCTTGAGCTCGGGCGAGATGCCGGTCCCGGGCTCCAGGACGTTGACCAGGGTGACGCCGATCAGCACGGCGATGGCCGAGACGAGGACGGTATAGAGGAGGGTCTTCAGTCCGATACGCCCGAGCCGCCGGGGATCGCCCATCTCCACCACCCCGAGGATCAGGGCGGAGAAGATCAGCGGCACGACCAGCATGAACAGGAGGCGCAGGAAGATCTGCCCGACCGGGCCGGAAACCAGGCGGATGAACCGCTCGAGCCCGGGTGCGATGCCGGTGTCCGTGGCAAGGAGCAGGTGCGCGACAATGCCCGCCACGGCGCCGACCAGGCCGCCGATCAGGATACGCGTGTGAAGCGGGAGGCGTCGTCTCGCCATGCGCAAGGGGGGGATCTTAGAGGAAGAACGCCTCGGACGCAAAGCCCCGTTGCCTGGGAAGACACCTCCATGTCATGCTCCCGCCGCATTCCTGACCGAGCCGGCCCGGCTCTTCGAGACGAGAGAGAGGAGGCCCATCCTGCTCCGAGGACTTTTCAAGACCAAGTCGCTCAACGCGATCATGGCATCCGCCGAGGCGTCCGAGCACACCCTGCGGCGCTCGCTGGGCGCGCTCCAGCTCACGCTCCTGGGCATCGGCGCGATCATCGGCGCCGGCATCTTCTCCACGGTCGGCACGGCCGCGGCCGGGGGCGCCGACCATCCCGGAGCGGGGCCGGCGCTGATCGTCTCCTTCATCATCACCGCCGTCACCTGCGGCTTCGCGGCCCTCTGCTACGCGGAGCTCGCCTCGATGGTGCCGGTCTCCGGGTCGGCCTATACCTACTCCTACGCCACCCTGGGCGAGCTCGTCGGCTGGATCATCGGCTGGGACCTCATCATCGAGTACGCCGTGGGCAACGTGGCCGTGGCCATCTCCTGGTCGGGCTACTTCCAGGAGCTGCTGCGGGGGATCGGGATCGAATGGCCCCTCTGGCTGGGGACCGACTACCGGACCGCGGTGCAGGCCGCCGGGCAGGTGGCCGAGGCCCGCGCCGGCGGCTCGGATCTGGAGGCGATCGGCGTCGTGGTCCAGCGCGCCGCCCAGGCCATGGAGCAGGCCCCGAGCTTCCTCGGCTTTCCCGTGGTCTTCAACCTGCCGGCCTTCCTGATCGTCATGGCCATCACCTGCGTCCTGGTCGTCGGCATCCGGGAGAGCGCCTGGTTCAACTCCTCGATGGTGGTCCTCAAGCTCGCCATCATCGGCTTCTTCGTCATCTTCGGGGCCTTCTACATCGACCCCTCGAACTGGACCCCGTTCGCGCCCAACGGCTTCGTCGGCATCTCCTCGGCCGCGGCCATCATCTTCTTCGCCTACATCGGCTTCGACGCCGTGTCTACGGCCGCGGAGGAGACGCGCAACCCCAAACGGGACATGCCGATCGCCATCATCGCCAGCCTGGTGGTCTGCACGGTCATCTACATCCTCGTGGCGATCGTCCTGACCGGCATGCTTCCCTGGACCCAGCTCGGCACGGCCGAGCCGCTGGCCACGGCCTTTTCCGCCCGGGGCATGGTCTGGCCGGCCCTGATCATCGCGCTCGGAGCGGTCTTCGCCACCACCTCCGTGCTGCTCGTCTTTCAGTTCGGCCAGCCGCGCATCTTCTTCTCCATGGCGCGCGACGGCCTGCTCCCCTCCTGGGCGGCCAAGGTCCACCCGCGCTTCCGCACCCCCCACATCACGACCTGGATCACCGGCATCGCGGTGGCGTTCTTCTCCGGCATCGCCAACATCAACGAGGTCGTGGAGCTGACCAACATCGGCACCCTGTTCGCCTTCCTTCTGGTCTGCATCGGGGTGATCGTGCTGCGCTACAAGGAGCCCGACCGGCCGCGGCCGTTCCGGGTGCCTGGCGGGGCGTGGCTGGTACCGATGCTGGGCGCCCTCTCCTGCCTCTTCCTCATGTTCTACCTGCCCCCCGCCTCCTGGTGGCGGTTCATCGGCTGGCTCGTCCTCGGCATGGCGGTCTACTTCTGGTACGGCTACGGCCACAGCGTGGTGGGGAGGGAGTCCGGACGGCCGGTGACGGGTCCCGGGCAGAAGCTTTCGGCGTTCGGCTTCCTGCTCGCCGGCATCGGGCTGTTCCTGATCCCCCATGACGCCGGGCTCGGGCAGCTCCTCGCCGAAGCCTCGGACGCGGCTCATGCGGACCATGGCCGGGCCCTGTTCGGCCTGCTCCTGATCGTGGGCGGGCTCCTTGCCGGGGTGATGGGGACGCTGATGGGACGGAGAGATCCGGGATGAGCCTGGGGCTGCTCGCCCTCGTGTTCCTGGTGCTGCTGACGCTCGCCTACCGCCTCTATGGCGGCTGGGTGGCGCGCCAGTTCGTCATCGACGACAGCCGGGTGACCCCGGCGCACCGGCTGAACGACGGGGTCGACTTCGTCCCCACCCGGCCTTTCTACCTCTTCGCCCAGCACTTTTCGGCGATCGCCGCGGCTGGTCCCATCGCCGGTCCGATCATCGCCTGCCAAGCGTTCGGCTGGCTCCCCTGCCTGCTCTGGATCGGGCTGGGGGTGGTGCTGATCGGCGCGGTCCACGACTTCTCCAGCCTGACCGCGTCGGTGCGGCACGGCGCCACCTCGATCGCCGAGATCACGGGCGAGCACCTGGGCCGCAGGGCCGGCCTGGCCATGATGGCCTTCATCTGGATCGCCCTGATCTACGTGATCGTGGCCTTCACCGACATCACGGCCCGCACTTTCATCGTCGGCACCGACGAGCTGGCCGCGGCCGGGACGTTCGACTTCCATCCGGGCGGAGCCGTGGCCGCGGCGAGCGTTCTCTATCTATTGCTGTCGCTGGTCCTGGGGGTGGTCCAGAAGGTCTGGAACCCGCCCCTCTGGCTGGTGACGGTGCTCTTCGTGCCCGCGAGCTTCGCCTCAGCCTGGTTCGGGACGCACCTGGGCGATGCCTTCCAGCTCGACGCGGGCTCGTGGTCCATGGCGATCCTGGTCTACTGCGCGGTGGCGTCGCTCCTCCCCATCTGGCTGCTGCTCCAGCCGCGCGGCTATCTCGGCGGGTTCATCCTCTACACGGCCCTTGCCCTGGGGGTGATCGGGATCTTCTTCGGCGGCTACGAGGTGAGGCAGCCGGCGTTCAAGGGCTGGGACATGGGCGGGATGACCGGGACGCTCTTCCCCTTCCTCTTCGTGACCATTGCCTGCGGGGCCTGCTCGGGCTTCCACGGCCTGGTCTGCTCGGGCACGACCGCGAAGCAGGTGGACCGGGAGTCGCACCTCCAGCCCGTGGGCTACGGAGCGATGCTGGCCGAGGGCTTCGTGGCCCTGATCGCGCTGGTGACGATCATGATCCTGCTGCCGGACCAGGCCAAGGGCTTGGCGCCGGGCACGGTCTACGGCAACGGCATCGGCAACTTCCTGGCCCTGCTGATCGGTAAGGAGAACCTCCCCTTCGCCATCACTTTCGGAGCCATGGCTTTCTCGACCTTCGTCTTCGACACGCTGGACGTCTCGACCCGCCTGGGCCGGTACCTGCTCCAGGAGCTGTTGGGGATGAAGGGCAAGGCCGGCGCGGTCCTGGGGACGCTGCTGACCGTGGCGGCGCCGATGCTCCTCCTGGCCTTCGCAGGGGAGGGGATGTGGCAGAAGTTCTGGACTCTCTTCGGAGCCTCGAACCAGCTCCTCGCCGCGCTGACCCTTCTGGCCGTGACGGTCTGGCTCCACCAGGCGCGGAAGCGGATCGCCTTCACCCTATACCCCATGATCTTCGTCCTGACGATCACGCTCTGGGCCCTGGGCAAGCTGACCTGGTCGAACCTGGCCGCCACCAAGGGCTTCGACGTCGAGCTCCTCAACGGCGTGGCCGCCCTGCTGCTGATCCTGCTCGCCCTCTACCTGGCCGTGTCGGCGCTGCTCAAGCTGCGCGGGGAGGGGAGGGGGGCGGCGGTTTCCGCAGGGGTGACGGGGGTCTGATCGGCGGAACCCGAGCCGGGAGACTCCCCCACGGGGAAGCGTCTCCCAGGATCGTAGCGTTGCTACTCCGCCACGTTGAACGTGCTCTCGATGAAAGTCCGGTTCCCGTTCTCCCCGAGGGTGCCGATGCCCAGGACGTACTCGGATCCCGCGACCAGCCAGCCGGCCGGCGGGCTGAAGCTGGTGGCGGTATCCGGGAGGTTGACCTCCAGCACGAGCTCCAGGTCCTCCTGCTCCAGCTCCAGAAAGTAGCCCTCCACCCCGGCGACAGGATCCCACTCGATGACCAGGCCGGCAGCGGGCACCGTCGCCCCTTCGGCCGGGAAGGTGACGTGCGCGGGGTCCGGGAAGTCGTGGGAAAGCTCCGCTCTCGCCCGCATCTCCTCGCCGTCGAAGGTCACGCCGATGATCCGGTAGTTCCCCTCCGGATAGGCGGCGAGGACCGCCGCCGGGCTCGGCTCGGGCGACTCGAGCAGGATCTCGCGGGCTCCGAGGCTCTTCCGGTTGTTCGAATCGAAGCGCCCGATCCGCCTTCCGGTGGGCGCGATGATCAGCAGGCTCGCCAGACCGCTCTCTTCGGTCTTGACGAAGATCACGGCCTCGGCATCATCGTCGGTCACGTTTCGCTCGAGGTGGATCGCGGCGTCCTCAAACTCCTCGGCCCCCAGCGGGCCGGCACAGGCGACGAGCACCGGCAGGGCCATAGCCAGGGTGAAAGACATCTTTTTCATCTCGCTTCTCCTTTCATGGATGAGCCTGAAGCCATCCTAGGGAGGCGAGATGAGGAAGACGTGAGAGTCAGAAGGGGGATTGCCTAATGGTCTGTCACAGCACGATTGATGGAGGAGGATGATGTAGGGGAGGGGGCAAGCCCCAATACTGTCCTAGGAGGGGGCGCCGAAGGCCTCTCGCCCCCGGGGGCTTGTGGCGAGAGGCAAAATTCCGCGGGCGAGACGCTCCGATTCGCGGGCGGGACGCGCCAGGAGGCTGCCGTGACAGAGGACTAGAAGTGGAAAGAGATTCCGCTGCGGAGGGAGCGCCCGTAGCTCTCTGACTGGACCGGCCGGCGGGGATCGCCCGCGTACAGGCGCATGGGATCATCGGTGAGGTTCAGCGCTTCGAGCCGCCAGCGCAGACCGGAGGCGAACGTGTAGGAGAGCGCGAGGTCGAGACGGCGCCGGTGGTCCCGGAAGAGGTCCTCCTCCCGGGTATCGCCCAGCTCTGTCACATAGGGGTCGGCCCAGGTGAAGGCCAACTCGCCAGCTAGACCGCGGCGCTCGTAGGACAGCGCCAGCCGGCCCATCCAGGGCACCTGGCCTGGCAAGCGCAGCCGCTTCTCGCCGTCGGCCGTCCACGCGAGCGGGCGGGTCCAGGTCGAGCTCGCCTCGACTCCAAAACCCTCCCCAGGCAGCCGCCAGCGCGCCAGGAGCTCGAAGCCCTGGAGTCTCCCCGTCTCCCCGTTTTCCGGGCGCGCCGAATCCCAGGTCTCGTCCCCGATCTCCACCTCGCCACGACGGATGAAGGTGAAGTCGGTCAGCTCCCGGTGGAAGACACCAATACCGAAGGACCGGCCGGGCCCTGGCCGCCAGTCGAGCCGCCCGTCCAGGTTCCAGGAGCGCGTCGCCCGCAGGTCCGCGTTGCCCTCCTCGATCTCCCGGTCCTCGGCGTCGACCCGGCGGTAGGGCACCAGGTCGAAGTAGTCGGGCCTGGCGAACCCGCGGGTGAGCGCGGCCTTCGCCTCGAGGCCCTGACGCAGCTCGAAGCCCGCGTGCAGCATGGGCAGCCACACGCCGTAGGATGTCTCCCCCCGCAGAGGGCGCAATCCGGTCGTCAGCTCGAATCCGCGGTAGTCGGACCAGGTGTGCTCGTAACGGATGCCGGGGAGCAGGGTCAGCCGGCCGATCCTCATCTCCGCCTGGACGTAGGACGCGGCCGTTCTCTCCGCGGCCCGGTAGTCGGCTGTCTCCTCGACGTCGGCCGGCTGCCCCGTCTGCCCGAGACTGTCCAGCAACCGTCGGGCGCGCTCCGGATCGATCATCGGCTCGCGCCCGGCCCAGTCGCGCAGGTAGATCTCCTCCCCGGGACGGAAGAGGGTCATCTGCACGTCCCGTTGCTTGCTCTTGTCCCGCACCTTGACCCCGGCCTTCAGGACATTCCGAGACAGGTCCAGGGCGGCGAACAGGTTGCGCTCGCGGGTGTCGTTGTCCTCGACGCCGATCTTGTCGAGCAGGAAGAGGGCAGGATCATCCTCGAATTCGACGCCCTCCTGGACGAAGCTGGTGTCCACCCGGTCCGGCTCGCGCTCGACCGCCGCGTTGTAGCCGACGGAGGCTTCGAGGAGAGCGGGGCCGAGCAGACGGCTGCCATTGGCCGAGACGGCCAGCAGCTCGCGCCAGAGCTCCGCGTCCTTGAGCTCGCGCTCGATCAGGTCTTCTTCGAAGTCGTCCTTGACGCGGCGGCGCAGCTCCCGGGTGCGCTCGCGGCTGAAGAGGCCGCGCAGCACGAGGGCGGAGCTCTCTGAGGGAGCCAGGTCGAACGTGGCCAGGGCTCCCAGACGCTCGCGGTCCAGGGTTGTATCCCGCGTCTCAGAGCGGTCGAGCCCTTCGTCGCCCCAATCGGCCTGGAAGCCGTCCACATCCCGCTCGGCGCTCTCGGCCGTGACGGCTCCCAGCATTCCAAGGCTCCCCTTCAGCAGCCGGCGACCGAACGCCATGTCTCCGCCGTAAAGAGGGCCGCCGGACGCAGCCCCTCCCCTCAGCTCCAGCGTGCTCAATCCCGATTCCGGAGCGCGGCGGGTGACCAGGTCGACGGTGCCGCCGATCGCGTCGGCGTCCCGGTCGGGAGTGAGGGTCTTGGAGACGGCCACCTCTTCGAGGAGGTGCGCGGGGATCAGGGAGAGGCCGGCGCTCCGCGCCTCGCCGTCCGGAGAGGGCAGGCGCTCGCCGTCCAGGGTGGTGGCCACGAGGCGCGCCTCGGCTCCCCGCACGAGCACCCGGTCCATTTCGCCGAGATCACCCTCGACGACCACGCCCGGCAGGCGAGCGGCCGCCTCGACAGCGCTCGCCGCCTCGGGCGCCTCTTCCCGCTCGATCACGCCCGGGCGGGCGGTCTCCTGGACCGTGATGGTGTCGACGAAGGTCGCCTCCGGCTCTCCTGCCAGCAGGAGCAACAGGATTGCCGCGGCCAGAGGGGACGCCATGCCATCTCCTTTCAAGGAAGAGTCATAGCTTCTGAACATGAGAATACGATGAAGACGGAGGGGCCGCCATCCTCATCCAACCTTCATCTTGCGCCTCTACGCTGGCTCCATGATGATGGCGAGGACACCGAAGAGGAGATTGGTGAGACCATGAAATTGCTGGTCGTCGAAGACTCCGAGCGCTTGCGCCGCTCCCTGGGCCAGGGACTGCAGCGGGCCGGCTTCGCCGTGGACCTCACCGCGGACGGCCGCGAAGGCCTCGCCTACGCCGCGTTCAACGACTACGACGTCATCATCCTGGACCTGATGCTGCCGGAGGTGGACGGCCTGACCGTGCTGAAGACCCTGCGGCGTCAGGGCAAGAGCACGCACGTCCTCATCCTCTCGGCCAAGGACCAGGTGGAAGACCGCATCCGCGGCCTGGAGCTGGGGGCCGACGACTACCTCATCAAGCCGTTCTCCTTCGACGAGCTGTGCGCCCGGGTGCGGGCGCTGATCCGGCGCCGCTACGAGAGCAAGGACCCCGTCCTCCGCGTGGGTGGCCTCGAGATCGACACGGCACGGCAGCTCGCCTCGCGGGACGGCAAGCCGCTGCCGCTCACTCCGGCCGAGTATGCCCTGCTCGAGATGCTCGTGATGCGGCGCGGCCGGGTGGTCACCCGCGAGCAGATCCTCGACCACCTTTACGACAGCGCGTCCGAGGTCGCGAGCAACGTGATCGAAGTGCTGGTCTGCTCGCTGCGGAAGAAGGTCCAGCCCGAGGGCGCTCCTCCCGTGATCGTGACCCGCCGCGGCCGCGGTTATTTAATAGAAGCGCTCATCGAGACGGACCGGCAATGACCTCCATCCGCCGGCGCCTGATCGTTTCTCTGCTCGGAGGCTCGGGCCTGCTGGTGCTGGCCGTGGGCTTGGTCGCGAGCACGATCGTCGCCCGGCGGCTGCGCCAGGAATTCGATCATTCGCTGCTTTCCAAGGCGCGCGCCCTGGTCACCCTCACCGCGCAGCACCGAGGCGAGGTGGAGATCGATTTCGCTGATGAGTTCATGCCCGAGTTCGAGGCGCCGAGCCGGCCCGAGTACTTCCAGCTCTGGCTCGGCGACGGCGCCGTGATCGAACGGTCGCGCTCGCTCGGAGAGCGTGACCTTCCTCTTTCCAGAAACCTTTCCAGCGCACCGGTCTACCGCGACCTGCGGCTGCCCGACGGCCGGCCCGGGCGCCTGGTCGAGATCGCTTTCGTGCCGCAGGTCGAGGACGACGAGGAGTGGACCGAGACCGCGCTCGATCCCAAGTCCCCCGGTGCCTTGCGCTCGGCCGTGATGGGAGTGGCGCGAGGGCGCGAGCCGCTCGACGCGCTGATCCGCTCCCTCTACGCCGCCACGCTCGGAACCGTGGCGCTGCTGATGGCCGGAATCGCCCTCCTCGTCCATTTCGCGGTCCGGAAAGGGCTGGCTCCGCTCCGGGAGATCGGGCTCCAGGTCCAGGCCCTGGATGCCGAGCGCCTGGACACCCGCGTGACGGTAGGGCAGCCCGTGCGCGAGCTGGCGCCGGTCGTCGAGCAGCTCAACGCCCTGCTCGCCCGGCTGGAGTCGGCCTTCGAGCGCGAGCGCCGTTTCTCCAGCGATGTCGCCCACGAGCTGCGCACCCCTGTTGCCGAGTTGAGGAACCTGGCCGAGGTCGGGGTGCGATGGCCGGAGGACCGCGACGCGACCCGGGCTTTCTTCCAGGACGCCGGGCAGATCGCCCTGCAGATGGAGCGCACCGTGGCCACCCTGCTCGCGCTCGCCCGCTGCGAAGGGGGGCTCGAGCGGACCCAGCGTCAAGAGCTCGCGGTTCCCGAGCTGCTCGCCGAGGCCTGGGCTCCCCTCGCCCCGCAGGCAGAGGCCCGCGAGCTGCGTCTGGATCTCTCCGCGTCTCCGGTCGCCATCATCTCCGACCGCGAGAAGCTGCGCCTGATTCTGGACAACCTGCTGGCCAACGCCGTGGCCTACAGCCCGGCCGGGAGCACCGTGGCCTGCACGGCTCAAGCGGAGAACGGCACACTGGAGATCCGCGTCTCCAACCCGGCTCCGCACCTCGCGCCCGCGGACCTCCCCCACCTCTTCGAACGCTTCTGGCGCAAGGACGCGGCCCGCACGAACGGCCAGCACGCCGGCCTCGGTCTGGCCCTGGCCCGCTCCTTCGCCACCCTTCTGGGCTTCGATTTGACAGCCCGCCTCGGTCCCCGGCAGCAGCTCGAGCTGCGCCTCACGGGACCCGTCGGAACCGATCCCCCGGGCAGCAGATAGCTGCATCCGATCCTTCCCGCAATCGAACCAGAAAGGAGAACTGGTATGAGAATCCGTGTATCCCTGGCCCTCGCCCTGCTCGTCCTGGTGCCCGCTCTCGCCGGAGCCCAGACGGGCAGCTTCGACCTCGGGGTGCGCCCCGTTCTCCTGCTCGGCGATGGCACGCCGGCCAACGACATCCCCGGCTACGGTGTCTTCGGCCACTACCGGCTGAGCGACCGCTGGCGCCTCGGCTTCGCGGTGGACCGGGCCGAGTACGACTTCGAGACACCAGCGAAGATCCTCGGTCTCGAGCAGAGCCGGGACGAGTCGGCGATCGATTCGCTGGCCGAATCCACGACCGTCAGCGCCTGGCTGGAGCGCGCCTTCCCCCGTCCCAGCGGGCGGTCCGAGTGGTTCCTGGGCGCCGGCCTGGGCTTCGCTTCGATCGACGTTCCGGACGCCAGCGGTCCGCTGCAGAACGGCGGACGCTTCGACATCCACACCGAGGCTGATTCCGAGGTCGTGGTCCAGCTCCTGGCGGGCATTCGGCGCCAGCTCGGACAGCGCTGGGCGCTCGAGTTCGCGCTGCGGGGCCAGCAGCACTTCGCCGACTGGACGGTGACCGACAGCGTCTCCGGCCGCACCGGCTCGATCGACGACTACACGACCCATGGCGGCCACCTGGGGCTGAGCTTTCGGTTCTAGGCCTGCGGCCTACAGCACTCCCCCCTCGGGCCAGCGGCTCCAGTGGGTGTTGGGCTTGCGGCGAGGTTTATAGAGGGTGACGTCGCCGGTCTCCAGCACGCGAGCGAGGGCCTGGAAGGTCGGGCTCTCGCCCGGCGTGTCCCCTTCGGAGATGTCCGGATGGCTCCACTCGTCCAGCCGGAAGATCTGCGGCAGATCCTCCGGCACGCGGGCTCGGACTTCCTCATCCGTCGCCAGTAGCAGGTCCCGGTGCTCGGGCAGGAGCCCGCGGAGCAGCTCGAAGCCCTGGAGGTCGGGCGGCACCTCCAGCACGACCTGCCGTTTCAGGTAGTGCTCCGGCTCCCGGGGAAGGGGGATCAGAGAGCCGCGGACCCGGAGGTCCGTGGCCCCGCGCTGGACGGTCATGCCGTCCTCCTCGAACAGCGGACCGGAGTCGCCGTCGCTCACCGGACGCAGGGTGTCCTCGGGGCTGATCCCCGGCGGGCGCCGGAGGCAGTTGCCGAAGCAGTAGAGAGCGTCGTCGATGCCGCCCGTCCCGCCCATGTGCGAGTTGAACCCAAGCACCTCGATCACGATCGCCCACCGTTCCGAATCCCGGAAGAGAGTCAGCCGGGTATCCGCCGGGTACACATAAGCGTTGTCGAGAATGGGGAAGGTATAGGCCGATGCGCAGCGGTCCAGTTGCTCCAGAATCTCAACGGCTGAGTAGGCGGCGGTAGGCATGACGGCTGCGCATCCTACCATCGCCGCCTGTCTATATTCAGTGGCGATGCTCGGGCAGCGCCTCTCCGATGCAGCCGGACCAGTCCATCTTCCCTTCCTCGAACGCCCGCCAGCCGGTCACGACCACCCTGGTCCCGGCCTCGGCCCGGCAGGTGAAGGCCACGGCCGCCTGCTCCGCGGTCGCGGCCAAGCGCGGATAGACTCCCTGGGGAGCCCCCGTGCCCGGCGCGCTCCAGGTCCCGGACCCGGGGTCGCGGACGCGGAAGAGGATCGGATGCGAGCCGCCGGTATCTTCGTAGAGCACGGCGACGCGGCCATCCGGCAGCGTGCCGATCTCGGGATGCTTGACCGTCGTCCCCAGCGCCACCGGCGAGCGGGGGGCGAAGGCCGCGCCGCGGTCCGGGGAGGCGGTCACGTAGACGCCCGGCCCCTCCGGACCTCCGGCGGTGAACCAGGCCGCCCACAGCTTGCCATCCCGGTCCTCCGTCAGCCGCGCACCGGTGTGCGGGCAGCCCTGGAGGACCCAGCGGTCGTCGGAGAGCATGGCGCTCCTGGCAAACCCGCCGTCGCCGAAAGCATGGAGCACGCGGATGTCCCGCACCTCCCCCTCGCCGAGAGCGCGGTAGGCGAGCCAGAGGCCGCCTTGGCTGCCGGCGAGGAGCGCGGTGCCGCAGCATTCGCAGGTCCGCGGGTCTACGGTCTGGGCGGCGGTGAAGGTCCGGCCGTCCGTAGTGGCCGCGGTCTGCAGTCCCATGTGCCCCGAGCGGTTGTCGAGCCAGGCGAAGACCACGCTTCCCGTGGGCGTCAGGGCCGAAGAGAGGTAGGAGTGGGAGCCGTCGCGCGGCTCGTGGAGGAGCCGGGCCTCACCCCAGGTCCGGCCTGCGTCGTCCGAGCGCTGCACCCGGATCTCGCCCTTCCACTTGCCCGGCAGGGAGACGGGATAGGCGACGACGAGCCCGCCGCCGGGGAGAACCTCGACCGCGGGGTTCGTCTCGCCATGGGCCGAGACCTTCAGCCCGGGAGGCGAGACAGGGAACGGGCCGGCCGGAGAGCTCCCCAGCCGCCGGTAGACGACGGCTGCCCCCTCCGGCCGTTCTTCGACGTAGGCGACGTGAAGCCCGCCCTGCCCATCCCAGCGCAGGCCGGGGTCGCGGCCGGGGAAGGAGTCCCGGACGGGATCGTCTTTCCTGGCCGTCGGGGTTGACGAGGGGGCAGGCGGCTCCCCGCCGCATCCGAGCAGCGCGAGGAGCGCGAGGAGAAGGCTCGGCGGGAGGAGCCGCGAGGTTCTCACCAGCGGTACTCGATCCCGGCGAACACCGACGCCCCGTCGCCGGGGAGGAACTGGGCGGAGTCCCGCCCGCGGGCGTCCGCGATAACTCCTGTGGTGGCCGCGTAGGTCTCGTCCGTGAGGTTCTTGCCCTCGACGAAGGCGGCGAAGCCGCTGGCCGCGCGGTAACCCACCTTGAGGTTGAGGACCGTGTAGCCCTCCGCGAACAGGGTGTTGGCGTGGTCGACCGGGTAGGCGTCGGGCACCCATTCGACGTTGGGCCCGCCGTAGTAGCCGGACCCGGTCTCGTAGAGCAGCTCGGCGCGGGCGTAATGCTCGGGGATGCCGGCCAGCCGGTTGTCCCCGAAGGCGGGGTCGTCCGAGAAGGAGAAGCGGCTCCAGTTGTAGACCTGGCGCCAGAGCAGGCCGCGGCCGAGCCGGACCTCCAGGCCGGCCTCGATGCCGGTATGGAGGGTGCGGTCGGCGTTGATCGTCCCGAGCGGGTTGCCGATGGCATCGTTAAGGCTGAGCAGCTCGCCATCCAGCCGGGCGTGATAGACGACCAGGTCCCAGGCGGCGCGGCCCACCTTGCCGCGGGTACCGGCTTCCACGGTCGTGGCGGTCTGGGCGTCGAGCTGGAGAAGGCCGCTGCCGCCGAGGTTGGCCAACTCGCTGAACGAGGGAGGCTCGAAGCTGCGGCTGACGTTGGCGAAGATGGAGGCCGCGGACGTCACGTCCCACATCAGGCCGAGCTTGGGGCTGATCCCGTCGAACTCCTGGCTGTCGGTCTGATCGCCGTTGGTCAGAAAGCCGTCCTCGAAGTCGCGGACCGCGCGAGAGAGCTGCACGCCGGCCGAGAGGGTCAGCCCCGGCCGCAGCTCGTGGCGGTCCTCTGCGTAGAGGTCCAGGTTGAGCGACGTCGTCTCGCCCTCGGCCGTGCGCGCGCCGCGCCGGCCGGCCACGTTGACGAAGCGGTCGTCCTGGACCACGCCGAAGGCCGGGCTGAAGCCGGCGACGAAGACGTTTGGCCGCCCGCCGAGCTCCGCGGCGCGCTCGTAGCGCAGCTCGGCGCCGACGTCATTGGACCTCTGGTCGAGGACCTGGAAGATGGGATGGTCAAGGTGCTTGTAGGACCAGAAGGCGCCGAGGTCGAGACGACCGGCGGCGCCGGAGCGCAGGGTGGTGCGGTTGGAGAGGCGGAAGAGATCGAAGTCTCGCTTCTGATCGAGGGCCAGGTTGCCGGGCGCAGCCTGCGACGGGTCGGCTTCGAGCTGCGCCCGGGTCAGGCTGCCGGGCAGCTCCGAGTCGGTCTTGACGGCGGCGACGAAGAAGCGGGTCTCCCGGTCCCCGTCGAGCCGCCAGCCGACGTTGCCGAACAGGCGTTGCGTGCCCTGGTCGCTGTGGTCGCGGAATCCGTCCTGGGAGAAGTGCGTGAGGGTGGCGAAGGCGTCCATGCGGCCCCGGACGAGGCCGGAGCCGACCTGGCCGCGCAGATAGCCGAAGGCGCCGCTTTCGAGGCGGACCTGGGCCGGGCTGGCGCCGTAGCCGTTCTGCGAAACGTAGTTGATGGCTCCGCCCAGGGTCGAGGAGCCGTAGCGCAGGCCGTTCGCGCCGCGGTAGACCTCGATGTAGCGGGCGCTCAGCGGCTCGACGGCCTGGAAGTCGAAGCCTCCGTCCGCGAGGTTGAGAGGGATGCCGTCCTGGAGCAGCTTGATGCCGCGGCCGTGGAACGTGCGCTGCAGGCCGGAGCCGCGGATCGAGAGGCGCGCCTCCTCCGACCCGTAGCGCGGCTGGACGAAGACCCCGGGCGTGAAGTCCAGGGCATCCTTGAGGGTCGAGGCTCGGCCGCGCTTGTAGTCCTCGGCGTCGACCAGGGAGGCGCCGCCGGGGATCTCGGCGATCTCGCGGGCCGCGGCCTCGGGGCCGGGGAGCGTGAGCGAGGGCTCCTTCTTCTCGACGACGGTGATCTCATCCTCGTAGCGGGACTCGGGCTCTTCCTGTTCTTCTTCCGGCGTCTGGGCCGATGTCTGGGCGAAACCGGGGACGGCGATCAGGCACAACGAGAGACAACAGGCAAACGCCTGCCTGCGGGCAGACCACATACGTCTCCTCCTTCCGAGGGTCGCAGCGTTCGTTCGAGCGAAGTGCTAGACGATCGGAAGGGATCGCGGGGGAGGAGTCGCGGGGAGATGAGCGGGCGCGGCCGGCAGGGAGAGGGCGGCGGCGGTCACCCTCCCGGCCGGCTCCGCTCCGGGGCCGGCGAAGCGGGCGGCGTCCCGGATCCACCCCCGCAGATGAAGGCTCGCGAGCAGAGGGGTGGGATCAGGCCGGGGAGCGCTCTTCATCGAGCATCCGCCGTCCTTGTCGCAGTGGGCGCCGCGGGGGGCCGCGAGCTCGCAGAAGCAGTCGCCCTTCTTCATGCCGCAGGCGCAGGTGTGCGTCGCGGCGGAGAGGAGCAGGGACGCGGTCGGGATCATCCAGGCAAACAACAGGCAGAGCCCGGCCAGGCGGACCCGAAGGCGGGGACGATGAAGAGGAGAACTCATCGTGGAAACAGTGTAGCACTCCGGCTGTGTGTGGGAGCGCGTGGTATAAGAGCGATATGAGGCGCGCCGCGGGCTTGCTGTTCCTGGCTCTCGTCGCTTCGGGCGTGTTCTGGCCCGTCGCGGTGGCGTTCGCCTCCGACTGCTGTGACAAGCCCTCCACGGGCTGCGGCACGATGCCGGGCACCTTTTCCCTCTGCTGCTTCAATGCCCATTCGCCGCTCCCCACCTGGACGCGGACCGGCTTCGCGCTGATGCCGGCCTCGTTCGTCGAGGTGTTTTCGGAGGCCGTCTTCCTGCCCCCCGATCCCCTGGGCATCCTGCACGTCCCGCGACCGATCCCGACCTGAGTCGTCCATCTCGTCCGCGACATCTTGACGCTGTAGGAGGTCAGGTCATGAATCGACGTTTCATCGCCCTGCTGGCGGGGATCGGCATGCTCGTGCTTTCCTCCGTGGCCGGGGCCCAGGTACATCGGATCGAGCTCGACGTCACCGGCTATCTCTGCGGGCTCTGAGTGTACGGAATCAAGGCGGCCGTGCGCCGTCTCGAGTTCGCGCCCGACCCGAAGGAGATGAAGGTGATCCACATCGAAACCGGGCGGTTCGTCTTCCGTCCCAAGCAGGGCAGACCGGTCTCCCTCGCGGACCTTCAGGAGTCCGTGACCAGGGCAGGCTACGAAATCGAGCGCTCGCGCATCGCCGTCCAGGGCGTGCTCACCGAGGACGGGCGGCTCCGCGTTCCGGAGACGGGGCAGGTCTTCCTGCTGGCCGGCCGGAAAGCCGGGGACCTGCGGGCGAAGAGCGCCGCCGGCTCCACCGTGACGGCCGAGGGAGCGTGGGAGCTGCAGGAAGGGGAGCAGGCGATCCTCCTGGACGAGGCGGGGCCGGCGGAGGGTGATCCATGAGACGGCTCGCGCTATGGACCGCTCTCGTCCTCGCCGCCGGGCCGGTCCAGGCTGCGCCGATCCGGGGCAACACGGCCGGGACCGGGGTGTACCGGGGATGGGGGCTCCTGACCGGGATGGCTGTGGATTGGAAGTCCGAAGAGATGCGGACGCTGACCGCGTTCACCGAGCTGCGCTACACGCCGTCGACCCACTGGGTTCTCAGCCTCCAGGTTCCCTATGTGGAGGGCCGCCTGGCGAACGAGTCGACCTCCGGGATCGGGGACGTGGTGATCGCGGCCAGGCACCGCTTCTATCGCGCGGTCGGCCCGTGGCAGGACCGGCACGCCGCAGCCGAGGTGGGGGTCAAGCTGCCGACCGGGGCCACCGGCGAGCGGCTCGACCTCCGCCGCATCCAACCCGGGACCGGCTCCACGGATGTCTTCGTGGATCTGGTCTACCAGCAGGCCCGGAAGCGCTGGGGTCAGGCGGCGGACCTCCGCTACCAGCACAACACCGAAGGGGATGGCGAGCTGCGCTTCGGCGACGAGGCCCGTCTCAACGCGGGCGCGCAGTATGTGCTCCTGCCGCGCGTCTACACCGTGCCGGGACGCGAGCTCTTCGTCCTTCTGGAGGTTACCGCGCTGCGGAGAGAGAAGGACAGGTTCCGCGGCGCGGCCGTGCCCGGCACCGGCCGCAGCGAGCTGCTGCTCGCTCCCGGACTGCAGATCGTCGCGACCGAGCGGGCCTTCCTCGATCTCTCCGTGCAGCTCCCCATCTGGGACGATCTGGGCCGGGAAGAGCCGAGGAGCCGCTGGAATGGGCTGGTGCAGCTCCGGGTTCTGTTCTAAAGTGATCCGCGGCCCCGGCCGGGGCCGCGTCTTGCCTATGAAGATCCGCTCGATCGCCTCGTTGCTCCTCCTGCTGGTCGGGCTCGGCCTGTTCCTGGGTCCTCACCCCTGCCACGCCGCAGAGGAGACTCCGGCTCCGGAGCCGCAGGCTTCCTGCCATGAGGAGACCCCCGTCCCCGACAGCGAGGACTCGTCCGGCGAGCCCGACTGCTGTGGCAAGGGCCATCGCGGGTGCGAGATGGTCTGCCAGGCTGCGGCCGGCGTCCTCGCCGGATCTTCGGCGACCCTGAACCTGCAGTTCGAGCGGCTGGCCGCACCCTCGGTCCAGGGCGCTCTCCGCCTCTTCGTCCTCTCCATCGACCACGTGCCTCTGGCCTGACTTCCCATCCAGCCTCTGTGAATCGGGGCGGCGACGCCGCCTCGGGACAACGTGTCTGCGAGAAGGAGAAAGAGATGAGGAAGTGGTTTTCGGCGGCTGCAATCGTGCTGCTCTGCGGCATGCCCCTGGCCGCGCAGCATGAGCACGAACATCCAGCCCCGCCTCCCCAGGAGGAACAAGCCCAGGAGGAACAAGAAGAACATGAGGGACACGAGGCCGCTCCTCAGCAGGAGGACCACAGCCAGCACGAAATGCAGGATCAGCCCGGTATGGATCACGTGGGGCATGAGGCTGGTCATCAGATGCCGGGGATGTTCGGCCCCTATCCCATGAGCCGCGAGGCTTCGGGCACCGCCTGGCAGCCCGAGTCGGCGCCCCACCCGGGGCTGCATACCACCCGGGGCAACTGGCACCTCATGGCGCACGGCTTCGTCAACTTCGTCTACGACGAGCAGGACGGCCCGCGGGGGGACGAGAAGGCGTTCAGCCAGAGCATGCTCATGGGCATGGCGGTCCGGGATCTGGGCAGCGGCCGGCTCGGGCTGCGGGCCATGGTCTCCGCCGAGCCCTGGACGATCGGCGACGAGGGCTATCCGCTCCTCCTCCAGACGGGCGAGACCGCGGACGGCCGGACCCCGCTCATCGACCGCCAGCACCCGCACGACCTTTTCATGGAGCTGGCCGCGAGCTACAGCCTGGACCTGGGGGAGGACAGCTCGGCCTTCCTCTATCTCGGGCTGCCGGGCGAGCCTGCCCTGGGTCCGCCGGCCTTCCTCCATCGCTTCTCCGGCATGGAGAACCCGGAGGCGCCCCTGGGTCACCACTGGCTCGACTCGACCCACATCACCTTCGGCGTGGCCACCCTCGGCTGGGTCCGGGACAGCTTCAAGCTGGAAGGCTCCGTCTTCACCGGCCGCGAGCCAGACGAAAAGCGCACCGACATCGAGGAGCCGAAGATGGACTCCTGGTCGGTCCGGGCCTCCTGGCAGCCGACGGTGAACTGGTCGTTCCAGGTGAGCCACGGCTTCCTGCAGAGCCCCGAGCAGCTAGAGCCCGAGGTGGACCTGGACCGCACCACGGCCTCGGCGCTCTACAACCAACCCCTGGCAAACGGCAACTGGCAGACCACCCTGGCCTGGGGGCGGAATGCCAAGTCGGAGGGGGATCCCACCGACACCTGGCTGCTGGAGTCCGCCGCGCTGTTCGCGGAGAGGCACACCCTCTTCGGCCGGGTGGAGCGGCAGGAGAACGACGAGCTGTTCGGTCACGGAGACGAGGGCGGGGAGAACGGCCACCATCAAGGCGAGGCCTTCGAGGTGGGCAAGCTCAGCCTCGGCTACACGTACGACGCCATCCTGACCGACACCTGGAAGGCGGGCGTGGGCCTGCTCGGCAGCCTTGCGTTCATCCCCGAGGAGCTGGAGCATGAGTACGGCGAGCGGCCCGTGTCATGGATGGCCTTCCTGCGGATGAGGATGTAGGAGAACGCATTACCATCGCCACCGAGATCGTCTTGATCCTTCTGCTGATCCTGTTCAACGGGGTCCTGGCGATGTCCGAGCTCGCGCTCGTCTCCGCGCGGAAAGCGCGCTTGAAGCAGCGTGCCGACCGGGGGGACAAGGGGGCCCGGGTCGCTCTGGAGCTCGCCAGGGACCCGAGCCGGCTGCTCTCGACCGTGCAGATCGGCATCACCCTGGTCGGGATCCTGGCGGGCGCCTTCGGCGGCGCCACCCTGGCCGAAGAGCTGGCGCCCTGGTTCACCCGCCTCCCCTGGATCGGCGAGTACGGCGAGGCGGTCGCGGTGGTGGTGGTGGTGATGGTGATCACCTATCTCTCCCTGATCGTGGGCGAGCTGGTGCCCAAGCAGCTCGCGCTGCAACGGCCCGAGGCCCTGGCCTCGCTGCTGGCCCGCCCTCTGCGCATCCTCTCCAGGATCTCCGCGCCCGCCGTCTACCTCCTCGACCTGTCGAGCCGGCTCGTCCTCCGTCTCCTGGGCTCCCGCCCCTCGACCGAGCCTCCGGTTACCGAGGAGGAGATCCGCATCCTCCTGGACCTGGGGACGCGGGCGGGAGTGTTCGAGAAGGGGGAGAGGGACATCGTGGCGCGCGCGCTCGTCCTGGGGGAGCGCCGGGTGGGCGAGCTGGTCACTCACCGCCGCGACGTGGTGGCGCTGAACGTCGCGGACCCGCCGGAGATCAACCTCCGGAAGATGCTGGAGAGCGGCTACTTCTTCTTCCCCGTGTACGAGGGCACGCCCGACCGGGTCCTCGGGATCGTCTCCGTCCGGGATCTCTGGACCCGGTGCGTGGAGGGGGAGAGGGAGCCTGACCTGCGGTCCCTCCTCCTGGAGCCTCTCTACCTGCCGGAGCACGCGTCCGTGCTCAAGGCGGTGGAGCGCTTCCGGCAGACCGGCGGCCACCTGGCCCTGGTGCTGGACGAGTACGGCGGAATCGAGGGACTGGTGACGCTCAACGACGTGCTGGAGGCCCTGGTGGGCGACCTCCCCACGCTGGAGGAGCCCGAGCCCATGTTCCTGCAGCGCGAGGACGGCTCCTGGCTGCTGGATGGGACGCTCCCGGCGCTCGACATGGCGCGCCTGCTCCGTCTCGGCCCGGCGGAGGCCGAGGATCTGGATGACTACCAGACCGTGGGCGGGTTCGTCATGGGGCGGCTGGGCCGCATCCCCCAGACCGGAGACCGCTTCGAGTGGCGCGGCCTCCGGTTCGAGGTGCTGGACATGGACGACCGGCGGGTCGACAAGGTGCTGGTGCAGAGGATCGAGCCGCCGGCCGGTTGAATCAGAGCCCGCGCAGCTTCCAGACCCCCGCAACGAGGAGCAGCGTAGTGAGGAAGAAGATCCCCATCTGCGACAGCGTCGGCACCTCACTGATGTCGAGCTGTCCCTGCACCTCGACGGACCCCCGGTCGATCGCCGGACCGACGATGCGCGGGAACCCGCGCTGGTCCGTCGGAGGCGGGAGGGGGATGACCGGGTCGCCGGTGTCGATCACCGGGCTGCCCGGGAGCGGAGCGTGGGTCAGGGTGGGGCCGCCATAATTGGCGAGCGGGCCGAGGAGGGGGTCAGTTCCGACCAGGTTGTTGATGCCCCCCAGGACCGTGTCCCCGGGGTTTTCGATCAGGCTGTAGTTCGCCAGGATCGCCGCCGGGACCTGGCCGAGGCTGGCGATGTCCTCGGGGGCTCCGTTGGCCGCGATCACGTGGTCGAGTTGGACAAAGGACGAGGAGTCGAAGACCAGAAGGCTGCCTCCCTCATCGCCCGCCGTGTTGTTCGAGATGGTGGTCAGGCGCATTGACAGAGCACCTTCGAGCTCGACGTAAATCCCTCCCCCTGAATTCAGGGCCTGGTTCCCGGAAATCGTCGAGGAGAAGATCATCGCCGTCGAGTCGCGCAGGGAGAGGCCGCCGCCCAGGTTGGCGGTACCTCCGGAGAGGGTGCTCCTCTCCAGGATCAGACTCCCGTCCAGGATGCACAGGTTGCCGCCCGTCGAACCTCCGACGCCTTCGGCATTGCCTCCGGTCAGCGTGCTGTCCTCGATCCGCAGAATCCCTCCTTGCTGTGCGACATTGCCGCCACACCCTTCCGAGATCGGATCGAAGAGGAGCCCGGTCCTGCTGTCCGAAATCACGCTGTCGAGGATCGTGAGGTTCTCTTCGATCGCGATGACCGCCCCGCCCCCGAAGAACGAACGGCCCCGCGTCAGGGTCAGACCTGACAACGTGACCTCGATTTCCGTCATGGCCGCGCTCTGCACGAAGAAGATCCCGGACAGATCGTTGCCGCTCACCGTGATCACCCCGGCCCCGGGGCCATTGACGACAAGAGGGTCTGCGATCGTGATCGCGCCCGAAGTGAGCGTGATCGTTCCCGTTAGCCCCGGGAAGGTGACCTCGTCAGGGCCTGGCGCCGCGTTGGCGCTGAGCACCGCCTGGCGGAGGCTGCCCGGTCCGGCATCGTTGAAATTGGTGACGGAGAAGGTAGCGGCCGTGGCTCGATCAGCGGAAGCCAGGGCCAGGAGGAAGACGAGACTGCAGCGGAGAGCGGGGGGGAGGAACCGCCAGTCGTCTCTTGTCATTGCGACATATTAGCGGCCACTTTGTCCCGCCGCAAGCTTTTCGGCGGTTTGTCATTATGGCATAGAAGATTCATCCGAGCTGCGCCCAGCCGCTGGCAAAGACCCGGTGCAGGCCGCTAAACTGGGGCCCATGGCTCGTCTTACACGCAGGGAATTCATCGCAGCCGCAGCCGCGATGGGGGCGACTTGGGCTTGCGCAGGGCCTCGGGCCATGCGCTCGCGCTCGCGCTGGGTCGAGCGCCGCGACCTGTTCGCCGAAGGCGTCGCCTCGGGCGATCCCGGCCCTGACACCATCCTCCTCTGGACGCGCGCCTCTGCGGGGGGATCCGAGGCGTCCTTCGCGCTGACTGTGGAAGTGGCCGAGGACCCGGACTTCGAGCGCGTGGTCGCCACGGCGCCCACGGTCGCCCTCCTGGCCGCCGACCACACCTGTCGCGTCCTGGTGACCGGGCTGCGGCCGGCTCAAGCATACTGGTATCGATTCCTGGACCAGAACGGTGGGGGCAGCCGGATCGGACGCACCCGGACCGCGCCGGCCGACGACGATCCGCGGCCCGTGCGCTTCGCCTTCGTCAGTTGCCAGAACATCTGCGAGGGGGCGCAGAACGCCTACCGGCGCATGATCTTCGAGGACGAGCGAGCCGCGCCCGAGGACCAGCTCGCGTTCGTGCTGCACCTCGGCGACTTCGTCTACGAGGTCGTGCAATACCCGGAGGAAGTCCCCGGCGGACACCGCTACGACCGCCGGCTGCGCGACGCCATCCGCTTTCCCGACGGCGAGAAGGTTTCAAGCTTCCGGGTGCCGGCGACCCTCGCCGATTATCGCGCGCTCTATCGCGCCTACCTCCGGGACCCGGACCTGCAGGATGCGCGGGCGCGGCTGCCCTTCGTTCCGATGTGGGACAACCACGAGTTCTCCTGGATGGGCTGGCAGTCGTTCCAGATCTTCGACGGCAAGTCGCGCCCGGCCCAGGCGATCAAGGTAATGGCCAATCAGGCGTGGTTCGAGTATCAGCCGGCGCGGGTGAGCCACGCGGGCGGTCCGTCGCTCGAGCGCTTCGATCCGCCGCAGGTGAGAAATGCGCCCGTCGAGCGCTATGACGAACAGGGTCTGGGGCAGGAGCCGAACAACCTCGCCGCGCTCGGCAGCCTCACGGCCTATCGAACCGTTCGCTGGGGTCGGTACCTGGAGCTCCTCATCACCGATCAGCACAGCTATCGCTCCGCGGTGCCAGACCTCCGGGAAGAAGCGCGGCCTCTCCGCAGCGACGACTTCCCGGAGCTCTTCCCGCAGGAGAACCTGGCGATCCTCGACGCCGGGCGGGCCTGGGCGGAGGGCCGGCCGCCGGAGACCATCCGGTACGGCGATGTCCAGGTGCCGAACTTCCGCAAGGACGGGGCGCCCCTGACCATCCTCGGCGCCAGTCAGAAGGCGTGGTTCCTCGACCGGGTGCGCGCGTCGGGCGCGACCTGGAAGGTGTGGGGCAACTCCCTGGGTACCCTGGACTGGCGCGCCGATCCGCAGAACCTGCCTCCGGGACTGGGAAAGCCCTGGCCCGGCGCCGGCTACGCCTGCTTCGGCGGCGGGGGCGACTGGGGCACGGCTTACACGGAACGCGGCCAGATCTACGACACGGTGCGCGACGCGGGCATCACCGGATTCGTGACCGTCTCGGGTGACCGGCACAGCTTCTGGGCGGGGCTCGCCGCGAAGTCGCTACCCCCCGCCGCCTTCGAGCCGGTCGGCGCCGCCTTCATCACCGGCTCCATCTCCGCGCCCGGTCTCGTGGAAGCCTTCGAGCATCGCTTCCCCAAGGATCACCCCCTCCGCGCCCTCTACATGTCTGAGGTCAGCGGAAAGATGCAGCCCATGGTGAACCTCCTGATGCATCACGGCGTGCGTGCCTGCCTGGAGTACCAGCACAGCGGGGATGCCGAGCGCGCCCGCCGCGCGTCGAACCCGGACCTGGCGCCACACGTCTCCTTCCTCGACATGGGCGGCCACGGCTATGCCACGTTGCACCTGACGGCGGATGCCGTCGAATGCGAGTTCGTCTGCATCCCGCGGCCGCTCGAACGCAGCCCGGGCGCGGACGGAGGACCGCTCCGCTATCGGGTCGTCCACCGCGTGCCCATGTGGCGCCCGGGCGAGCGGCCCCGCCTCGAGCGGCGCATCCTCGAAGGCGATCCCGGGCTCGCGCTCTGAAACAAAGCCCTATTTCGAGGCCTTGCCGGTGTTCTCTTCGACCCTAAATTCGACGATCCGGCGGATCAGGTCCGTGGGCAACGGCTGTCCAAGAGGAGCTGCACCGAGCCTTTCGCGCTCTTGTATGGCTTGAGCTTTTCCTTGAACACCTCGATCCCGCTCGCCCCTGGATAGAAGCCGATGTGCTTCGCGTAGCCAGCGAAGTGCACCAGATTCCCGTTCAGGTAGAAGGTGGGGATCGCGTAGCTGATCTTCTCGGTCGCGCCGGGCGCCGATGCCTTGATGAGGGCTCGCAGCTCTTCCAGCACCCTCCGAGTCTCGGGCGGGAATTCGGCGATGTACTCGTCGATGGTCTTCGCAGTCGACCTGGTTGTCATTTTGGACGTCTGCATCTCGATCGGATGCTACCATTCTCCTGGGAACCAGTGCGCAGCATGTCGCGCAGGAGCAGGGAAGCAGCTCGCGGAGCGCTCGTTTTGGCGCTCTCGACGCGTAAACGAAATTTTTAGGCGTCCAGAGTTACTCTGGATCGCTCAAAGTTTCGCTGGACGGCTCAGCGGAACTTTCGACGGCTCAGCGGAAGAATCGACGGCTAAACGGGAGAATCGACGGCTCAACGAAATTTTGAACGCGTCAGAGTTTCTCGCGACGCGTAAAAGTTCCACCGAACGCGTCAGCAAAACTTTGGACGGCTCAATCGAAGAATTAGGCGTCCAGAGTTGCTCTGGACCGCTAAATAGAACTTTCGACGGCTCAACGAAATTTTCGACGGGTCAACGCCGCGCGGACAGGCAGAGCGGCATGCGGAGGGGAGTGAAAAGCGGGGGCGTGTGCCGGCAGGAAAGGGGAGACTGCTTACTTGTCAGGAGCGAAATCGGAGGAGGTGGGTGTGTCGAGGACTGAAGGCGGCTCCGGGGGGCTTTCTTCCGGATCCGGCTTCCACGGTCGGCGGCAGAACGGCTGCGCTCCTCCTTGCCGGAGCACTGCCTCGATCTGCCGAGCTGGACCCTGACTCGTCGATCTCGGGGACGGTGTACTGCACCTTCAAGCCGGGCACCTGGCTGCTCGGGGTCTGCAGCATGGGAAAGCTCATGTAGAAGAGAAGTACCGTCACCATCTCGCGCCTCCTTGTATGACCTGCTGGACAGGCATACGACGCGCCGGGCAGAAGCGTCTAGACGGAAGTGAATCCACACTCGTAGAACGGCATGGCATTGGAAGGCGGGGCAGGTGGCCGGCTCGCGCTTTTCCGCGTTCTTTGACAACCGATGGACCCATGAGGTTCGGCGGGCCGAGAGGCGGCCCGCCGCTCATGGGATCTCTATGTCCTGCCCTTCGGGGCAGAGCACGGGCCGAAGCTTGCCCAACCCGCCACGGTCATCGTATGTTCGATCCATGGAACGCGATACCGACGCGCCGATTTTCGTCGCGAGAAGATCGATGGACGATCCGCATCCGCGCCGGACACCGGTGACGCACTCATATGCGGCCGTGGCCTTCTACACGGGCGGACGGGCGCTCATGGAGCAGCGTGGGCGGTGGACGCTGGAACCCGGAGACGTTCTTGTCGTCCCGGCCGGAGAGCCGCACCGGCGCGTCGAAGCTCAGCGGCCTGAATTCTGGGGCCTCGGCTTCTGTGTTCCCTGTTTTGCCGCGGAGGATTCGGGAAGCCTCCTCGAGCCGTTCGAAAAAGTGCGCTCGGGCGCGTCGGCCGTCGTGCGGATTCCCCCGGAGCGCCATTCGTTCCTGGAGAGCCTCTTTCAGGAGCTGGAAGAGGCTACCGATCCGAAGCGGCGCGGCGAGCCGCACGCGGTTCAGCGCAGCCTCCTGACGCTTGTCCTGAATGAGATCCGGCGCGCTGCGCGATGGGGCTCCGAGGCTTCGAGCCCGAAGGGCGTGGTTGCGGAAAGCCTTGCCTTCATCGAGCGGAATTGCCTTCGCCCTCTGACGCTGAAGGAGGTTGCGAAAGCGGTGGGACGCAGCCCGGCCTACGTCACCACGGCTCTCACGCGGGCCACCGGCAGAAGCGCGGTGGATTGGATCATCGCCGGGCGGATGGCCGAGGCCCGGCGTCTCCTCCTGCACTCGGACGAGAGGGTCGACGACGTGGCCGAGCGGGTTGGCTATGCCGATCCGACTCACTTCATCCGGATGTTCCAGCGGGCGCACGGCGCTACGCCGGCCGCCTGGCGTGCGGCGAAGGCACACTTAGGGCTCGTCACAGAATAAGTGCTTCAGGACTGAGGGTTAAGCGTCGTCCACTGGGAGCGCCGGCGTCTCGCCGGCCCACACTCCCCGCATCCACGGTGGTGCGGCAGGCGCGGCCCAGCCCCGCTCGTCAATAAGGCCGGGCCTTCGGCCCATGTCTTCAAGCCGGCGAGACGCCGGCGCGCCCAGTGCCGTTCGTCGGCACCTGGGTACGGTCGGTGGGCAGTGGCGACTCCGCGAGCGAGAGCCCACAGATGAGGCACTTATTCTGTGACGAGCCCTTACAGTAGCGTGAGCTCATGGTTGATCATCGCCGCGGCCTGGACTCCGGAGGCCGCCGCGAGCACCGCGCTCTGCGCGGAGGTGATGAGGTCTCCCCCCGCGTAGATCCCCGGAATCGAGGTCTGGCGGCGCTCGTCCAATCGGACGTAACCCCCGGAATCCAGATCCAGCCCGAGCGCTTGCACGACGGCGACCTGCCGCTGAGGAGGGCGCGCAAATAGCACGTCGAGGCGCAACGGATCGCTGTCCGTGAATTCGACGAGATCGAGACGGTCCTCCTTCGCGGAAAGGCGCGCGATGCGGCGCTCCTCGATGCGGACACCCCCGCCGGTGAGGCGCTCCCGCATTTCCGGGGGAACGGCGTACCTGCCATCGGTCAGAACGGTGACGTCGCCGGTCCAGCCGCGCAGGAACAGGGCGAAATCGAGCGCATCCACATTGGGCGACAGGAACCCGAAGCGCTGGTCCTGCACCTCCCAGGCATGGCAGTACGGGCACTGGAAGATCGATCTGCCCCACAGCGCTCGAAAGCCTTCGATGTCCGGCAGCTCGTCGACCATTCCCGTGCAGAGGAGAATGCGGCGGGCCTCCACGTTGCCGCTGGCCAAACGCACGGTGAACGCTCCTCTCTCGCCGCGAATCTCCTCGACGGGAGCATCGCGGACATCGACATTGGGGTACGGTTCGAGCTGCCGGCGCCCGATGCGGCGGAACTCCTCGGGCGTGGTACCGTCCTGCGTCACGAATCCATGGATGTGCTCGGCGGCGGCATTGCGTCGCGGTCCCGCATCGCAGAGCAGCACCCGCTTGCGCGCGCGGCCGAGATTGAGAGCGGCAGACAGCCCAGCCGGGCCGCCTCCCACGATAACGGCGTCGTACACCATCTTGCTGGTTCGGTTCTCAGTCGTCATGCCCGAAATGTAGCGGCAACCACGCCGGTGCGGAAGGGCGCCGATTTCTCTCGGATCGGCGAGGTTTTGGCAAGCTCGCCATCAATCTCTACCGCTACAGTTGAGATGTGGAGGCGTGCTTCTCCTGTAGACTGAATGGCCGCATCCGCCCGGCGCGGCGGCGCCCGATGGAGCACAAGATGAGAAAGCGTGGTTCTGTGTTTGTATTTGCCATGCTCTTGGCGAACAGCGGCTATGCACTTCAATCCAGGCCGATCGAGAGCGGCCATGCAGCGGTCAACGGCATCGAGATGTACTACGAAGTGCATGGCCGCGGAGGCGGCGTTCCGCTCGTCCTGCTTCACGGCGGCGGGTCCACCATCGACGTGACGTTCAGCCGGGTGCTCCCGGTCTTCGCCGGCAGCCGCAGGGTCATCGCCGTGGAGGAGCAGGGGCACGGCCGCACGACCGACCGCAACCAGCCGGTCACCTTCGAGTCCTCCGCGGACGACGTCGCGGCCCTCCTCCGGCACCTCAAGGTCGAAAAGGCGGACCTCTTCGGGTTCAGCAACGGGGCCAGCATCGCCCTTCAAGTCGCCATCCGGCATCCCCATCTCGTGCGAAAGCTGGTCTTCGCTTCCGCGATGACCAAACGGGACGGCGCACACCCGCAGCTATGGGAGCTCATCAAGAAGGCAGACTTCTCGAACATGCCGCAGCCGCTCAAGGATGCGTTCCTGCGGGTGAACCCGGACGTGCAGAAGCTCAGGACCATGCACGACAAGGACGCCGCGAGGATGCAGAGTTTCAAGGATGTACCCGACGACCTGGTCCGGTCGGTCCGCGCACCGACGCTGATCGTGCTTGGGGATCAGGACATCGTGAAACCTGAGCATGCCATCGAGCTGACGCGCCTGATTTCGGGCGCGCGCCTGCTGATCCTCCCCGGTGGACACGGGGACTATCTCGGCGAAGCGGTCATGACGCAGAAGGAAACCCGCCATCCCGAGCTGACCGCGCGTCTGATCGAGGAGTTCCTCGACTCCCAGTAACGCTTGCGGGCCGCGGCCTACCCGAACCGCCCCCGTGATGTGGTCCTCGCTTGACACCGGGCGGCAAGGGTGACAGATCTCTGTCATGCAGACGACCTTGCGCTTGGACGACGAGATCTTCCGGCAGGCCAAATCCCAGGCGGCGGCTAGGGGCATCAGCTTGACGCGGTTCGTGGAAGAAGCGATCCGCGAGCACCTTGCCAAGCCCGCTTCCCGGCCGGGCCGCAGGCGCGTGCGCCTGCCCGTCTCCACGGCCTCGGGAGGCCTGGTTCCAGGTTTCTCGACCTTGAAAGAGGCTGTTGCCGCTGCCGATCTTGCCGACGACCGGCGCCGAACGCGCTGACGCATGGATCTTCTGGACGCCAATATCCTGATCGGGGCTTTCCGTGACGTTCCCGGCGGCGCTTCAGCGCTGCGGCAGGGCCGTGAAGACACGGGTCCAGCTGCCGGACTTCAGGATACGGTGGACGAAGTAGCAGAGGTCGTAGTTCTCTTCTTCGTCTGGCCAGGCAGGGAAGGGATCAATGCTAAAATACAGCCGTTTCTCATGGTCATCGAGGCGATACGCGTGGTCGACCAAGAGCGTGTCGCCGTCATAGATCCGGAAGCGACGATCAACGGTGGCGCTTTCAAGCCGCGGCTCCTCGTCAGCAAACACAGGTGTGAACGTGCTCGAGGTGGCGTCGGTCAGTGCGATCTGACGACCACCGATCTGGAACCACAGAGTGCCGGCGTCATCCGGGATGCGGTAGAGGGCGACGAGCTGTCCGCCGATGTAGTCGAAGTAGCCGTGAATGGGCACTTCGGGTAGCCAGCAGGGCGGGCCGTCGGGGTTCTTTTGGCGCTCAAAGGGATAGAAGTCGGTTGAGCCCGGGATGAGGGTTGCGGCGTCGCTAGCCCAGTGCCAGCGAACCAGCGAGACCGGATTCCTCATGGGTGAGTCGTGTGTAGGTCCGAGCGACGCCAACGCTATGTCGATGAGCGGCGGGAACCGCGCTGTTTGCGGTTTCCGTCCGCTCGATCGGTGGGGTTGTGCGACAACTTGCCCCCGTTCCTACGCCCTGCCTTAGCGCGAGACGGCGGAAGAGGGGCGACGGGTATGTTTACGTATTTGTAAGTAACTCCATTGTCGATATGAGGTGACGGGATGTCAATTACACCCTCAGACACAAGTACTAGGTAGCGTTGCGTGTGGAGCTCGATTCCTGATAGGCTACCGGAAGCGTACCTCGCAGCCTGCTTTAATGCTTCCTCAGCGCAAACCTCTGCGTTATCTCCTATCACTTTCTTCCACTCCGTCAGAACTAGAGCTTCCGCAGAGCCCTCCACCTCCGTTAGATCCCTGAGTCGATCTCCCATGACAAGATCAGTTCGTTCGCCAGAACTATGAACCTTGAATGCCCAAATCCCATGGGCCAAGAGATGAACGGCACCAAGGCGTTCACAGGCGACTTCGCCTATCTCATAAGCACTCTGCCACTTGCGTTTTATTTCTTCATCGACGACTATGCTCCGCCTCAGATGTGAGAAGGCTCTTTCCGATAAACGTCGGGCAAGCAACTCAAAGTCCGCAAGGTGGAAATCGAGCACGGAACGGATCGATGCAATAGCAAGAAACCGATCCTCCATAGGATATAGTCCCCATGGGTCCGGCAGCACGCTACCCGAGGCATCGCCAAGAAAACCCTCGAGTGATTGGATCGCCTCCTCAGGGAGTACCATCTTGTGTCGCTTCAGGAAAGTATCTAAGCCGTTGACAATTACCTTCCAGGCCTTGTCAAGCTGACGACGTCCGTTAATGAAGGAAGTCTTGTCCGAGCCGTTCAAGTAGAGCTGGCGCGCCTCAAGAAAACCCGAGATGAGCTTCGAGAGCCTATCCCATTCAACCCTCAAGGCAAGTGACACAATGGCCCCTCGTATCTATAACGGACGCACAACCGCAGATTCGACGTGCGCCATCCCCATGACTAGGTCACGTCATCCGTGTCCTACGCCGAACGCCAATACCAGCGAACGCCGTCGCAAGATCCGCAGGAACATAGACTTAATGAGTGTAAGCCCCTGCTTGGCGGCTGTCAATCAGGCCCGAATAAACAACCGGGCTCCATGGGTTGTCAGCCGCGCACAGGATGAGGATCGACTTCAAGGCGGCCATCGAAACCTCCCCCACAATCAACATTTATAGAATGAGGTGCCTCGGATAACATGAAACGCTTCTGTCCTCTATGTGTCCGCAACGATCTCCAGTCCCGCCCCTCGTTCCGAGAGCGTCTCAACCCGAACTGGCAGCGTCGCAACCCGGGATGGGAGCGGTCCGCGTCCACTCGGGGTCGATTTTCATCTCGGCGGGGACCATTCTGATCCAGATGGCGGACTCTCCCATGCCGGCGGGGATCTCTCCCGCCGAGATGGCGACCACTCCCGTCCAGACGGGAACCACTCCCATCGAGATAGGGACGCCCCCCGTCCAGATGGCGGCTACTCCCACCCAGAAGGGGAAACTCCCGTCGAGGTGGGGACCACTCCCATCCAGGCGGGCGACCATCCCCATGCAGACGGGGAACACTCCCATCGCGGTGGGACCGCCACCCGTCGGGATGGCAGCGTCGCATCTCGAGACGGGAGCGTCGCAACTCCAGGTGCGGAAGACTCCCGTCCAGAGGGGAACGGCCCCCTTTTTGTTCGCCGTCTCGCCCGAAGCCTTGGTCATTGCGCCTCAAGCCTTTGCCACGACGTCGAGAGCTTGTCCGGTCTCGCCGCAAGCTTTCGTCCTCTCGCCGCGGTCCTTCCCCGAGCCTCTGCAACCCATTGACCTCTCCCCCGTGGAGTTTCCTGAGCCGCCAAACTCTATCGGGTGTCTCGCCATAGTCTATCGGCGCCTTTCCCTAACCTATCGGCGTCTCGCCGATAGGTTAGGGAAAGGCGCCGATAGACTATGGCGAGCTGCCGATAGATTAAGGACAGGCGCCGATAGGTTATGGGGGACTGCCGTTGGCTAAAGGGCGGACGCCGATAGGCTATGGAGAGCTGCCGATAGATTAAGGACAGCGCCGGTAGGCTATGGGGGAACTGCCGATAGGCTAAGGGCGGACGCCGATAGATTAAGGACAGGCGCCGATAGATTATGGGGGACTGCCGATAGATCAGGACGGACGCCGATAGACTATGGAGGTCTAGCCGATAGACTATGGACGGGCGCCGATAGGTTGGGGACAGCCGCCGATAGACCAGGGGGAGCCGCCGATGGGCTCCCGGTCTCGGTCAGAAAGCGAATGTGTCTGTGAGACTTGAGCCAGGTCACCTGGAGAAAGCGCTGGCTCACAGGCCGGTGCCCTGGGAGATCAGCCCGCCGTAAGGGGAGGTAACTTCAGTTGACGACGAGCCGTCGTCGACTCGTTCAGCCGAACCGCCCCGTAATGTAGTCCTCGGTCTGCTTCTTGATCGGGTTGATGAAGATCTTCTCGGTGGCGCCGTACTCGATCAGCTCTCCCAGGTAGAGGAAGGCCGTGTAGTCCGACACGCGGGAGGCCTGCTGCATGTTGTGGGTGACGATGACCTGCGTGTACTGGGTCTTCAGGTCCTGCATCAGCTCCTCGATGCGGGCCGTGGCGATGGGGTCGAGAGCGGAGCAGGGCTCGTCGAGCAGGATCACCTCGGGCTCCACCGCGATCGCCCTCGCGATGCAGAGGCGCTGCTGCTGGCCGCCCGAGAGACCGAGGGCGCTGTCCTCCAGGCGGTCCTTGACCTCGTCCCAGAGCGCGGCGCCGCGCAGGCTCCGCTCCACGATCTCGTCGAGGTCGCGCTTGCGGTTGATCCCCTGGAGGCGCGGCCCGTAGGCCACGTTCTCGTAGATCGACTTCGGGAACGGGTTCGACTTCTGGAACACCATCCCGATCCGCTTGCGCAGCGCGTTGATCTCCAGCCGCGGGTCGTAGATGCTGCCGCCCTGGAACTTGATGTCGCCGTCGATCCGGACGTTGTCGATCAGGTCGTTCAAGCGGTTGATGCAGCGCAGCAGGGTCGACTTGCCGCATCCCGAAGGGCCGATGAAGGCCGTGATCTTCTTCTCCGGGACCTTGAGAGAAATCTCGTTCAGCGCCTGCTTCTCGCCATACCAGAGCGACAGCGACTCGATCTCGAGGATCGGGTCCTTGATCCCGGGGTCGAGCGCCGGATCGGTCTTGGGAAGGGGGGAAGCCATGGTCTCAGTCATCATCTCTCCAAGCTTTCCCTCTTCTTCCCTCTCCCCCGGCACGGGGGAGAGGGCCAGGGAGAGGGGGAACGTGATCAAACCGCGCTGCCAGCGTACTTCCGACGCAGGTGGTTGCGGAGCATGATCGCTACGATGTTCATGCCCGTCATCACCGCGATCAGGAGCAGCGCGGTGGCGAACACCAGCGGCGTCGTGGCCTCGACGTTGGGGCTCTGGAAGCCGACGTCGTAGATGTGGAAGCCGAGGTGCATGAACTTGCGCTCCAGATGGACGAACGGCGGCCGGCCGTCGATCGGCAGCGAGGGGGCAAGCTTTACCATGCCCACGATCATCAACGGGGCGACCTCGCCGGCGGCCCGGGCCATTGCCAGGATCATCCCGGTGAGGATGCCCGGGGCCGCGGCCGGGATCACCACGCGCCAGATGGTTTCGAACTTGGTGGCGCCCAGGGCGAGCGAGCCTTCGCGCACGATGCGCGGCACTGCCGCGAGACCCTCTTCGGCGGCCACGATCACCACCGGCACGGTCAGCAGCGCGAGCGTCAGGCTCGCCCAGAAGATGCCGCCCGTGCCGAAGGTCGGAGTGGGCAGCGCCTCGGGATAGAAGAGCCGGTCGATCGAGCCGCCGACCAGGTAAACGAAAAAACCGAGCCCGAACATCCCGAACACGATCGAGGGCACGCCGGCCAGGTTGTTGACCGCGATCCGCACCATCCGCACCAGCGGCCCCTGCTTGGCGTACTCGCGCAGGTAGAGCGCGGCGAGCACGCCGAGCGGCGCCACGGCGAAGGACATGATGAAGACCATCATGACCGTGCCGAAGATCGCCGGGAAGATGCCGCCCTCGGTGTTGGACTCCCGCGGGTCGGCCGTGATGAACTCCCAGCCCCTGGAGAGATAGAGCCCGGTCTTCCCGAGGACACCCATGTCGTTGGGGCGGACCGCCCTGACCACCATCGCGACCGGCATCTCCTTGGTCTGGCCGTCCACGGACCTCATGACCAGCGTGCCCTTCTCCAGCTCCTCGCGCAGCTTGAACAGGCGGCCGGCGAGCTGCTCATACTCGGCTTCGCGCTCGGCGAGCTCGCGGTCGAGCCCGGCGGCGCGGCGCTGCTTCTCGGCCGGAGCCAGGTTCTCGAAATCGAGGGCCCGGCGGTCCAACCGGAGCTGCTCGATCGCGTAATTGACGTCGCCGATCTCCCCTTCCTCCAGCTCTTCGACCTGCTCGCGCTGCCCGGCTTTCTTTTCGTGCAGCTCGTGGAAAGCTTTCCAAGTCGCTTCCGGGCCGCGTGCGAGGACCTTGCCGCCGTCGCGCAGCTCCTCCATGTAACCGTGGAAGTTGCCCCACTCCAGGCGTTCCAGGAGGACCGCTTCGGCAGGGAGGGTGCGGGAGGCCACGTTTACCGCGTCGATCCAGGCGAAGTCGAGGCCGCCCACGTCGCGGTTGGCGATCTTGAGGCGCATGCGGTCAAGCGCGGGCTGCCCTGGCGCCTCGACCACCTGCTCGATCTCCCAGACCTCGGCTAGAAGGCGCGTACCATCTTTGAGCTTGAGCTCGACGAGATCCTTCTGCCAGAAGTAGCCGAGGCCATGCCAGGCCAGCAGGCCCATGATGCCGATCACCAGCAGGAGGTTGAAGGCGAGGGCGCCGCCGCAGAGCCAGGTCATGGCTTGCCCGAAGATCTCGGAGCGTTGTTGTTGGTTGCCGAACAGGCTGCCCGTACGGGAGGATGCGCGGCCCACGGAGCGGGCTGGCGCCGCCGTACCCGCCGCCGGCGCAGCGGAGGTCTGGATCGGAGGGTTCATTCGATCGTTCTCCGGCATGGGCCTCAGAGCTGTGAATACCGTTCGCGCAGCCGCTGGCGGACCAGCTCCGCGATGGTGTTGATGATGAAGGTCACGACGAACAGCAGCAGGCCGGCCAGGAAGAGCGTCCGGTAGAGCGTGCTGGCATGCGGCGCCTCCGGGATCTCCACCGCGATGTTCGCCGACAGCGTGCGGAAGCCGTTGAACGGGTTCCATTCCATGATGGGCGTGTTGCCCGTGGCCATGAGCACGATCATGGTCTCGCCGACGGCGCGGCCGAAGCCGATCATGATCGCCGAGAAGATGCCCGGCGAGGCTGTGGGCAGCACCACGCGGGTCACCGTCTGCCAGCGGTCCGCTCCCAGTGCAAGCGAGCCCGCCACCAGGTTGGGCGGCACGTTGGAGAAGGCATCCTCGGCGATGGCGAAGATGATCGGGATCACTGCAAAGCCCATGGCCAGGCCGACCACGATGGCGTTGCGCTGGTCGTAGGCCAGGCCGGTGGTCTGAGTGAGCCAGGTCTGGAAGCTGCCGCCGAAGGCCAGATCCTCGAAGGGACCGGAGAGCTTGAAGCAGAGCCAGATCCCGAAGGCGAGCACGAAGACGAACAGGATCGCTTCGATGCCGGCGCGGAATCGGCCGCGGAACGCGCGCGGCGTCGCGTTCCAGAGAAAGCCGGCAGCCAGGACCAGGATCGGCAGGATCAGAGTCATCAGGGCCAGGGCCGGCACCGCATTCTCGATGCGCGGGGCGAGCCAGAGCCCGGCGAGGAAGCCCAGGACTACACTCGGCAGCGAGGCCATGATCTCCACCACCGGCTTGAGCACCCGCTTGTAGGAGGGGTGCATGAACTGCGACGTGTACATCGCGCCCAGCACGCCCAAGGGGATGGCCAGAAGCAGCGAGTAGAACGTCCCCTTGAACGTGCCCATCAACAGCGGCGTCAGCGAGAGCTTGGGCTCGAAATCGTCGGTGCCGCTGCTCGACTGCCAGACGTAGTTGGGCTCGTCGTAACCTTCGTACCACACTTTGCCGAACAGGGCCTTCCAGGTCACCTCGGGGTGGGGGTTGACGACGTCGATCTCGGCCAGCTTGCCCTCGCCAGCCAGGTACACGCCGTCGGTCTTTGGAGTGTAGAACAGGCCAGTGCCGCGCTTGATGGGCGCGTCGCCCGTCCACAGGGTGCGGTGCGAGGTGGAGTAGTGGAGGCCCAGCCTCCCTCCATCTCCCAGGGCGAGGAAGCCCTTGCCGCGCTCGGACGGCGCGATCTGCCGGATGGGGCTGTCGTATCGAGGGAAGTCACGGACGCGGGTCAGGCGGAAGACGTCCTCCCCCTGGCTCTCACGGGTCTGCAGCCAGATGCTCAGGGCGCCGTTCTCCTGGCCGACGACCAGGGAGCGCCCGCCGATCAGCAGGTCAAGGGCGGTGATCGCGGAAGGCCCGGCGGAGGCGGTCCGGACCTGGCCGGGCTGGCCCTCCGCAAGCGGCCACCAGAGGATCTCGCCGCGAGCGGTGCCGCCGTAAAGGGAGGTCTGGCCGTCGTCGATCACGAGAGCGGTCAGCCGGCCCGGGGCCCGCGCCTGGAAGCGTTCCACGGACTCGGTCACCTCGCCGCTCATCATGTTCTCCTGGCTGGAGCGGCGCATCACGGCGATCGTTCCATCGGCGAGCTGGGTAGCGGCGGTGGTGTTGCCGTCATCGTCGACCTGGGCGGCGAAGGCGCCCAGAGGGCGCCGCTGCGGGTCGAGCTCCAGCAGGATCGGATCCTGGATCGTGGGGGTGACGACCTGGCTCTGCCCCTCGAAGGTGACGTCGAACGAGACCGGCGCCAGGACGATGCGGCCGTCGCGGGTGGCGCCGGTGAGCACGATCTGGCCCGCGGGCACCTTCATGCCCGTCAGGGCTCCGGTCCCCAGGTCCACGTCGGCGGCCAGCTTTCCATCCCGCAGGCGGACCACCCGGACATGGCCGTCGGCGGCGAGGGCCGCGACATGGGTGCGGTGCTCATCCGAGACCAGGGCCCCGGCCGGAGGGCCCGGCAGGGGGATCTCTCGGACGGCGCGCACGCTGGCCTTGGTCATCAGGGGCCAGACCTCGGCCAGGATGAAGACGAGGATACCCAGGATGCTGACGATGATCGCGAGGCCGCCCGCGGACACGAGCCAGCGGGCCACGCGGTCGGCGATGAGGCGCTTGCGGGGGGTCTGCAGATCTTGGCTGCGCGGGTTGACTTGGCTCAAGGGGCGTTCGCTCCGGGTTCGGCCGTGCGCTGGATGCTCAGCTTACCAAACAGGACTGGCGCAAAACGGCCCGGCGAGCGCTGTGCCGCCGGGCCGTCCGAAGCGCGTCGATCACTGGATCTTGGCCAGCTCTTCCTGGAACACCTTCGCCGGGATGGGCAGGTAGCCGTCCTTGACCACGATCTCCTGGCCTTCCTTGGAGAGGGCGAACTTCAGGAACTCGCGGACCAGAGGATCGAGCGGCTTGTTGGGCGCCTTGTTGACATAGACGTAGAGGTAGCGGGCCAGCGGGTAGTTGCCCGAGTAGACGTCGGCGGGATCCGTGCCGTAGTACTGGCCGCCCTTCTTGGCGGCGAGCTTGAGCGGCTTGACGCCCGAGGTGCGGTAGCCGATGCCGGAGTAGCCGATGGCGAATTTGTCCTCGGTCACGCCCTGGACCACGGAGGCGGAGCCGGGCTGCTCCTTGACCGTGTCCTTGTAGTCGCCCTTGCAGAGCGCGTTCTCCTTGAAGAAGCCGTAGGTGCCGGAGGCGGAGTTGCGGCCGTAGAGGCTGAGCGGCTTGCCTGCCCAGGCGCCGTCCTGGAGGCCGGCCTGGCCCCAGTTGGCGATCGGTTTGCCGCCGCAGGCGCGGCCCTTGGAGAAGATCGCGTCGACTTCCTGAACGGTGAGCTGCTGAAGCGGGTTGTCCTTGTTCACGTAGACCGCGAGGCCGTCGACCGCGACGCGGATCGCCGTCGGCTTGTAGCCGTACTTCTTTTCGAAGCCGTCGATCTCGTCAGCCTTCATCGGGCGGCTCATGGGGCCGAACTGGGCAGTGCCCTGGATCATGGCCGGGGGCGCCGTGGAGGAGCCCTTGCCCTCGATCTGGACACGGATGTTCGGGTACTGCCTGCGGAAGCCCTCGGCCCACAGGGTCATCAGGTTGTTGAGCGTGTCGGAGCCGATTGAGCTCACGTTGCCGGAAACGCCGCTCGTCTTGCTGTAGCCTGGGATGCCAGCATCGACCTTGACCGCCTGCGCGGACAGTGAGCTCGCCGCCAGCGCCAGCGCCAGCGCGAGGGCCAGGGGAGCCACCTTCAGGTTGTGCTTCATTTTGTTCTCTCCTCTTTCGGGTTGGGTGGACATCAGGTCCGTGGCCGGAGGCGGCCGTCGGAGAGAGGATCGCAGAGGGGTTTGGCAGCGGACCTACCGCTGTGTGACAGCGGCGTGACAATGGCCGGTCGGACACCGGAAGAGCAAAACGCTGGCAGTGGTACAAAGGCCAGTCAGGGCCACGGCGGCCTCCTTTCGCGGGTCCGAGGCAAACCCTTCGGAGGTATCCCCACCTGACAGCTTCAACCCCGGCGACGAAGAAAGGCGAGCAGATAGCGAATTCGGGTCAGCAGGTCGTCGGCAGCTCTCTGAAAAGCCGCCTCCCGTTCGCTGTCCTCTCCCCCGACGCTGGAGGGATCAGGGATGCTCCAGTGGATGCGCTCCGGTGAACCGGGAAAGACGGGACAGGTCTCGCCTGCCCTGTCACAGACCGTAATCACGTAGTCAAACTGCTGGTCCAGGAATTCATCCAGGTGCTTGGAACGCTGGCCGCTGATGTCGATGCTCCGGGCCGCCATGGTCTTGATAGCCAGTGGATGCACACGGGTTACCTCGGTGCCCGCGCTGAACGCGTCGACCTTGTCACCCGCCAGGTTGCGCAGGATGCCCTCCGCCATCTGGGATCGCGCGCTGTTGTGGGTGCACAGGAAAAGCACCCGGGCCCGCTTCCCAGCCTCGGCGAGCGGAACGTCCTCGTGAGTGCCCGGCTGCTCGCTGAGCCCCGGATGAATGGCTTCGCCCGTGCTCATCAGCATCCCCTTGAGCCTGTCGAGGTCCAGGCTGTAGTAGACGTCCCGCGCATCGGCAGCACTGCGCCGCTCCCTGACGAGGGCATGCTCCCGCAGCTTCCGGAGGTGGTACGAGACGAGGTTCTGCGGCTGCTGAACGGTGCCGACCAGTTCCTGAACTCGCCGGTCGCTGAAAGCGAGAGCCTCCAGCAGCTTCCAACGCTGCTCATGGGCGAGGATCTTGAGGAACGGGGGGAATCCTGCGGTTGTGTCCATGGCGCATCAATATAGATTGATGCAAGTCGGATTGCAAGGTGCTGAGCAATGCGCCGACGCTTCCGGTGCCCTCGGCGTCAGGTCTTGGCATCCTTGAGCAGCTTTTGCAGCACCCTTGACACCATCTTCTCCAACTCCTCCGGGGTCGTCTCTCCGGAGGGCGGGCGCTGCTCGACGGGGATGGGGCCGAAGCCGTCGAGGATGGTCCTCATGCGGGCGGCGGCTTCGCTGGGCGGGGAGGGCCGGCGGGGATAGGCCAACTGGAAGAACTCCGCCGGAGACAGGCCGAGGACTTCCAGGATCTGGAGGATGTGCTCCACCTTCAGCTCGATGCTGCCCGAGAACAGCCGGCTCAGGTAGCCGTAGCCCAGGCCGAGCCTCTTCTCGATGTCCCGGTTGCTGACGTCGAAGATCCGCATCACGCTCACCTTCAAAGCCTGGTTCCTCTAGCTTTCCCTGGGAGCGCCGGCGGGACGCCGGCGCTCCCAGGGAAGATGAGACTACTTTTCGAGGATTCTCCGGAGCTTGCCGAGCACGAGCTTCTGGTCGAAGTTGTTGGCGGTGGCAATGAACACCGTGTCGTCGTCGGCCATGACGCCGGTGATCTCGTCCCACTCGGAGGCTTTCAGGGCCGTGGCCACCGCCCTTCCCGTTCCGGAATAGCAGTGGAGGATCGCCAGGTAGGGTCCTGAAGGGACTCCCTTGCGGATGAAGCCCTCCACCTTCTTGAGCGGCTCGTCATTCCGCGCTCCGCTCGGGACGACGTAGCGACCGTTCGCCCGCGCGATCCCCAAATCCCTGAAGTCGCGGCTGATGCTCGACTGGGTCACGTCGAATCCCCGCTCCCGGAGCCGGTGCATGACCTCGATCTGCGTCTCGACCGGGTCGGGACCATCGAGGATGTTCAGGATCTCCTTCTGGCGCCGGTGCTGCGTCTCACGATCGAGGCCCATTTAGTCCTCCCGAATTGAGGCCAGTCTAGCAGGGCTCCGCCGACTGTCGCAGGCCTGTCACCGATCCGTTGCAGAGACGCACGGGCCGGACAGTAGGCTCTCTACCGAAGCTTGCAACGAGAAATTCCCCTTGAACGAGTGATATCCCGTAAGGAAAAGGAGAGCCAAGGAATGCCCAGATCAACTCGCTTTGCGGCCGGTCTGCTGGCGCTTGTCATCGCGCTGGTGGCCGCCCCCATGGCCTCGGCGCAGGTGGTGGGCCTGTATTACAAGGAGGTCGAGAAGGACGGCCGGATCTATATCTTCAATACTCCGGAGCGTTACAAGTCCTGGGAGCAGTCGGGCGAGCTTGGCACGGCCGTCACCCTGACGGGCGCCGGCGCCAACGGCGAGACGCTGGTGGCCGAGAACGAGACGGCCCTGGACCTCTACTTCTTCAAGCACAACCTGGAGGGATACGACCGTCCCACCCCGAAGCCGGTGGCCCCGGGCTTCACAGTAGGCTGGAAGGACGGCAAGACCTCCATTGAGACGAAGTCGGGGAGGCTGGACATCTCCAACCGCGTGCAGTTCCGCTTCACCCAGGAGCTGCCGGACCAGGGCGACGACGTCGGCTCCTTCCGCATCCGCCGGGCCAAGACCAAGTTCGAGGGCTGGGTCTACACCAAGGACCTCACCTACGAGCTGCAGCTCAACTGGCCCGACACCGCCAACCCGCTCGAGGATGCGAACGTCAACTACGACTTCACCAAGGGCAAGAAGACGTTCCAGCTCAAGGCCGGCCAGTACAAGGTCCCGTTCGGCCGCCAGGAGCTGACCTCCTCGGGCAACCAGCAGTTCGTGGACCGCGCCCTGGTGACCAACCGTTTCGCCCGCGGCCGTGACATCGGCGTTCAAGTCTGGGGCACCCCGGCCGCCGGCAAGCTCGACTGGCGCGTCGGCATCTTCAATGGCAACGGCCGGACGGTCTCGCGCAACGACAACGACGAATACCAGCTCAACGCCCGCCTGACCTTCCAGCCCTTCGGCGACGTCAAGTACTCCGAGGGCGACTTCGAGTCCACCGACCGGCCGCTGTTCGCCATCGCCGCCGAGTACGAGTCCAACGAGCGCCCGGTGGCGGTCGCGGGCACCACGCCGGCGCACAACGTGGACAAGGAGATCGTAGGTGGCGACGTGGTCTTCAAGTTCAAGGGCTTCTCGGTCTTCGCCGCGTACCACGACTCGACCAACGACCGCGACGTGCTGGCCGACTTCGACGACGGCGGCTTCGTGGCCCAAGCCGGCTACTTCGTCATCCCGCAGAAGCTCGAGCTCGCCGCTCGCCTGGCCGAGATCGATCCCAACAACGACCGCGACGACGACGAGCAGCAGGAGCGCGGCATCGCCCTCGGCTGGTTCTTCAACAAGCACGCCCACAAGATCCAGGCCGACTACCGCCAACTCGAGAACGTGGCGACCGACGTCACCAACGACGAGTTCCGCCTCCAGTACCAGATCATCTTCTGAGCCAGCCCTCTGGACGGGAGCCGCGCGGCGCGGCTCCCCTTTTTTACGTTACCCGTTCCAGGATGTGGTACAGCCCGAACTTGGGCAGCCGCAGGAACCCGGACCAGGCCGCGGCGGCGAGGGTCCCCTCGGCGAGCCACTCCCGGAGCCAGTAGCCGGCGTAACCGGGGTGGCGCTGCTTCAGGCCCGCGCCGTTCTCGATTGCCCAGCGCCGGTTGTACCCCTCGTGCACGCCCACCGGCGGCGACAGGACCAGGGGGAGGCCCAGGGCGGCGTAGAAGGTCATCTCGCTCGGCTTGGTCCAGAGGACGTCGCTCCCGGCCAGGAGCCGGTTGAAGGCGGCGTAGTACGCCCCGAAGTCCCGCTCGCAGAGGACGGTCACGCCCGGATGGCCCTCCAGACCGTTCTCCCGGATCCAGCCGGCGAAGCGGCCGGCCACCTCCTGGCGCACCCCCGCGGCCAGGCAGAGGCGCAGGCGGCCCTCCTCGATCGTCGAACGGAGGCTGGCCAGGAGCCGCCGGGCCAGCTCCGCCTGGGCGCCGGCGCCCCCAACGGAGAAAGTTGCGAGCGGCGGCACGCCTTCCTGGTCCGCGGGCAGATCGACTCCAAGAAAGGCGCGGATCTCGTCGTGGGCCTGGGAGCGGAATGCCCGCTTGGGGTCGAGCCGGACCAGGCGCGCGGCGAGGTTGCGCCGCGCCGCGGTCAGGTCCCGGCCGCCGAGGAGGTCGTGCGGCAGGGGGAAGCCGGTCATCTCGATGTGGTCCCGGGCCACGCCGTAGGCTCGCAGGCGCTGGACCGCCCGGCGGCTCGGAGCCAGGTAGACGATCCGGCTCCGCTCCGGCCGCAGCGGCACCCAGGCCCGGTTGATGTCGACATCCGTGACCACGCAGTAGACCCGCTCGCAACCCTGGTGGTCGGCGGCGAGGGCCGGCGCGAAGAAGGTGGTCAGGAGCGGCGCGCCCGTGGACCGGAGATGGTTGATCAGCCCGCGGCCCAGCCCCTTGCGGATGAGGCGGTCCAGCGATCTCGCCTGGAGGGTGGGCGCCGAGAGGTCGCGATAGGGGTAGAGGTGTGGGATCGAGGTCAGGGAGTCCAGGAGCGAGCGCATCGGCGCTCCGACCACCGGAAGCTGAGAGGCCCGGGAGGTGATCTCGTAGAACCGGCGGGAGGCCCGCCACAGGCGCTGCTCGTCGGCCTCCGCCATGGGCGGACGGTCGACGTGGGCCACCCCGGTGCCGAGATGGTCGGCGAGGGCCTTGGCGGCGCGGAGATGGCCGTAGCCCATCTCCACCGAGGCTACGACGGGGCAGTCCTCAGGCGGCAAGGAAAGGAGCGTATCCGAGGAGAGGGGCGCTGTCGACGATCATCCGGGCCGTGAGCCCGGCCAGGGTCCCCACCAGCGTGCCCGCGGCCACGTCCAGAGGATAGTGGGCCCCCAGGTAGACCCGGGAGACCGCGATGCCCGAGGCGAGCGCCAGGGTCAGCGCTCCGAGGCCCATCCCCTCTCCGGCCAGGGCCACGGCGATGCCGAAGGCCGCCGCGGTGTGGCCCGAGGGGAAGGAGAAGGCGTCCGGGTTCTCGGCCAGGGCGGCGAACCCGCCGATGCCGCAGCTCGGCCGGGCGCGGCAGCACAGCCGCTTGAGGACCTGGGAGCCGAGGACCGCAATCGCGGCTCCGAGCCCCAGGAGCCCGGCATAGCGCGGGCCCCGGCCGCCGGAGAGCCCGAGGGCCAGCCCCACCATCACCCAGGTCGAGGTGTCGCCCAGGTGGGTGAGGGTCTTCATCAGGCGGGTCAGCAGGGCCGACTCCCAGCGCCGCACTCCCAGGAGCAGCGCCTGGTCCACGGAGACGACCCGCTTCCAGACCGTCTCCTCCAGGGTGGCCCGCAGGGGGATCACGCCGCCCTCCGCAGGGGCTCCGCCGGCAGCTCCGTTGGGAGAGGGGAGAGCACGCTGCCGGGACCGACCCGCAGGTGGTTCCCGCGCCAGCAGATCGTCTGGCGGAAGGCGCCGGCGATCCAGAGGCCGGCGACGAGCACGTCCTTGACCGGGATCCAGAGCAGCGACTTCACGGGCATGGCGCCACCCCGCAGGCGATGGACCAGGGCCGCGTCCGTCAGAACCTTGAGGGCGATCCCCAGAAGAGCCGGGAGGATGGGTCCAGTGGCGGCTGCCAGGAGCAGCCAGGGGACCGGGTTGAGCAGCGGCTCGCCGAAGAAGGCCGGAGAGAGCCGGCGTCGCATCTGCGCCCAGCGCAGGTGGCGCTCGAGGAAGGCGGAGACCGGCCTGTCCTCGCCGACCACCGGCAGGACATGGGTGGACAGGGCCACCCGCCAGCCGGCCCGGTGGAACGCCTGCCCGAGCACGTAGTCCTCGGCCAGGACGTCGCGGACCGCGCTCCAGCCGCCCAGGGCTTCCAGGTCTCGGCGGCGGAAGAGCATGGACTTGCCTACCACGCAGGGGTGGCCGGCGATCTGGGCGGCGCAGACCGAGGGGGCCACGAAGGTGCACAGGTGGAGGTTGTCGAAGAGCGCCCCGAGGCTCTTCTCGCCCACGCCGGCCAGGATGCTCGCGACGAGGCCGACCTCCCCAGGTATCCCCTCCATCATCTCCGCCACGAGGTCCTGCAGGTAGTCCGGCCGGGCCCGCACGTTCGAGTCGGAGATCAGCAGGTGCTCGTGCCGGGCGTGCCGGGCCAGGGAGGCCAGGTTCGTGACCTTGGGGTTGTAGCCCAGGGGGGCGGCGCCCGCTATGACTGTGATGCGGACCCGGGGAAAGGCCGCGCGCAGCCGGGAGGCCACGGCCAGGGCGGGATCGCCCGGGTCCTCGGTCCCCAGCACCAGCTCGAAGTCGGGATAGTTCTGCTGCGCCAGGGAGGCCAGGTTCTCGTACAGCCCCTCGTCGAGCCCCTTGAGCGGCTTGAGGACGGAGATGGGGGGCAGGCCGCGGGACTCGCGCCCCGGGCGCGGACGCCGCAGCAGCCACAGCGTGGCGCCGGAAGCGGCCAGGGTGAGCAGCAGAGAGATTGCTGCAATGGCGGTGATCAGGTTGAGTAGCATCTCCAAGAGCCTTTTCCTCTCCGCGTACAGAGTGGCGCCCTTGGGTGGCAACGGTGTGTCGTTGCCGTCACAGAGTCGTCAGGGATACCTTCAGGCCTGCGCCGCCTGCTGGTGGCCCATGGAGTGGCGGATGTCGCGGCCCTCGACGTAATAGATGACGTCCTCGGCGATGTTGGTCGCGTGGTCGGCGATGCGCTCCATGTTGCGCGAGATGAGGAGCAGATGCAGGGCGCGGCTGACCGTCTTGGGGTCCTCGATCATGTAGGTCAGCAGCTCGCGGAAGAGCTGCTTGTAGAGGCCGTCGACCGCGTCGTCCGACTGGCAGACCTCGGTGGCCAGGGCCACGTCGCGGTTGACGAAGGCGTCCAGGCTCTTGCGCACCATCGCCTGCACCAGGTTGGAGAGGAGCGGGAGATCGATGTAGGGCTTGAGCGGCGGCTGCTCGTTGAGCTGCTCCACCGACTGGGCGATGTTCACGGCCGAGTCGCCGATCCGCTCGAGGTCGCTGTTGATCTTCATCACCGCCACGATGAAACGCAGGTCGACCGCGGTCGGCTGCCGGCGCACCAGGATGCTGTGGCAGATCTCGTCGATCTCGATTTCCAGGTGGTCGACATCGCTGTCGCTCCGGATGACCTCGGCGCTCAAGTCCGACTTGCGCTCCAGGAGGGACTGCGTGGCGCGCGCGACCATCCCTTCCACCATGCCGCCCATTCTGAGCAGCATCTGCCGGGCGCGGTCCAGCTCCTGATCCAGATGTCGTTCCATAGCTTCAAATCCTTTCCGTACCGATCTTACCCCCTCCCGGTACGGAGGGAAACGGGGGGAGGGCGTCCGCCGTGTGACAAATTGCAGGCGGCGCCGTGACGGCGGTGGGTCGGCCTCAGGCGGTCGGCGCCAGCAGGCGGGCCTCCAGCAGCTCCCCGACCCCCTCTCCCAGCTCCCTGAACACCTTGTTTTCCTTCTTCTGGAGCCGGCGGTAGGCGCTGGCGATGTCCAGGATCAGGATGATCCGGGTGCTGGCGCAGGCCAGCTCCCCGTAGCGATGGGTGCCGATGCGCTCAAAGCCGAGCACGCGGGTGTGGAACAGGTAGGGCGAGTGCGGGTCGTCCTCGAACACGTCGGTCACGAAGTGGGTGTAGCCGCGGGAGACCACCTCCACGATCGCCGCCCGCATGAGCCGCAGGACCACCCGGATGTTGCGGCGCTGCCGGGGGACGATCATGAAGCGGCCGATGTCCACGAAGCGCCCGCGGCGCCGCAGCCCCTCCAGGTCCACGTCGGGCTCCAGGGCGACGCCGAGCTCGGCGGGCATCTCGAGCGGCGGATCGTAGACCAGGCGGATCACACCGGCGGGCTCGCCCCCGACGCTCACGAGGAACCAGGACTGGTCCCGGCGCCCGGCCACGTCGGCCGGGATCTCGGAGTCAGGATCGCGGATCCAGCGCTTCTCCTGCAGGTACACGGCCTCGATGACCGAGAGCGCATCCTCCCGGTCCCGCGGGGTCAGGACCTTCTTGGCCGAGACAGGGCTCCTCATGGATCTCCTCCGATCTGGGGTCTACCGGACAACCGGGCGAGATCGGCCATCACGCGGCGGACGACCCGCCGGGCGAGGACGATCCGCTCGCGAGGACCGAGAGCGGCATGCGCTGCATGGCGCTCCTCCTGGAAAGTCAGGGGCTCGCCGGGGCTCAGCACCGTGCGGCCGAGCCGCGGGGACCTGCCGAGACGTCCGGCCGCGGGGTAGTGGATGCCCACGGGCACCACCGGGACGGACGAGCGCAGCACCAGCTCGCCCAGGCCGCTCCGGCCGCGCAGCAGGCGCTCCGGGTCGCGGTTGCGGGTGCCCTCGGGGAAGATGCCTACCGAGGCCCCGGCCGCCAGCCGCTCCAGGCAGGCATCCAGGACCGGCGCCCGGGAGCGCTCCCGGCGGTGCGCCTCCAGCAGCCGCCAGCGGCTCGGCTTGCGGTAGACAGGGATGACCGCGCCCCGCCGCAGGAGCCAGCCGGCCACGGGGAGGTGCAGGTACATCCAGTCGGCCAGGAAGCAGACCGGCTCGCCCCGGCGCAGCCACATGAGCGCCGAGGGGACCACCACCGCCTCCACCGAGTTGCTGTGGTTGAGGGCGAAGATCGCGGGTCCGGGAAGGGCGATCCGCTCTGCGCGCTCCACCTCGATCCAAGGGCCGAAGGCGAGCATCACCGCCCGCAGCGCGGCCCGGGTCCGCCGGTCCGCCATCCCGGGCAGATCGGTTCTCAGGACCTCGGCGAAGGAGAGAAGAGATGGGGGTGGCACGCCCCCTTTATGTCAGCCGGGGATGGAGGAGCCGTGGCGCAGGAGAGGCGGGGTGGTGACAGCTACCCCAGCGGCAGCCGCACCCGGAACGTCGTGCCCTTGCCGATGCGGCTCTCGACCTCGACCTGGCCGCCGTGGGCCTGGGCCACGTGCTTGACGATTGCGAGCCCCAGACCGGTTCCCCCCTCGTCGCGGGCGCGACCCTTGTCCACCCGGTAGAAGCGCTCGAAGATGCGGGCGAGGGCGTCCTGCGGGATGCCGATGCCGGAGTCGCTGACCTCCAGCTCGGCCAGCTCGGGGGGGCCGTCCGACCGGGAGAGGCGGAGGTTCACGAGCCCGTCCGGACGGTTGTACTTGATCGCATTGTCGAGCAGGTTCAGCACCAGCCGCTCGATGCCGTCCTGGTCGCCAGGGATGGGCGGGATGTTTTCGTCCATGTCCACCTCGATCCGCACCTGGCGCTCGCGGGCGGCGGCGGAGAGCAGCTCGACCGCGTGCTGGATCACCGCCTGGATCTCCACCGGCTCCCGCTCCTCGGGCGACGGCGGCACGCTCTCCAGGCGCGACAGGGTGAGCAGGTCGTCGAGCAGCGCCTGGAGGCGCTGGCACTGCATCAGGATGCGCTCGGTGAAGCGGCGGGCGGTGGGCGGCTCGTCCAGGGCGCCGTCGCGCAGGGTCTCGGCGTAGCCGCGGATCGCGGCGAGCGGGGTCTTGAGCTCGTGCGAGACGTTGGCCACGAAGTCGCGGCGCATGTCGGCCACGCGGGTGAGCTCGGTGGTGTCGCGGGCCACCACGACCGCGCCGCGCTCGCCGCCGGCCAGGGCGGCGCTCGCCAGCAGCAGCGTCCGCCGCTCCGGGGAGAGGGTCTCGATCTCGCCGCTCTGCCCCTCGCCCAGGCGCAGCGTGTCGTCCACGATGCGGGCCAGCCCGGGTTGGCGGATGATCTCCAGAACCGGACGGCCCGTCACATCTTCTTCTCCCAGGTCGAAGAGGCGCCGGAACGCAGGGTTGACCAGCCGGGCGCGGCCGCCGGAGCCTACGACCAGGACCCCTTCGGACATGCTGGAGAGGATTGCCTTGAGATGGTCGCGCTCGTCGCTCACGGCCGCGAACTGGGTCTCGGCGGTCTCGGCGAGACGGTTCAGGGCGAGGGCGAGGGCGGCGAGCTCGTCCTCCTCCGGCACCTGGACGCGGCCCACCACGCGTCCGCCGACCAGGCCCCGCGCCTCGCCGATCATCCGCGTCAGCGGCTGGAAGAGCCGCCGGTCGATCCAGAGGGAGGTGAGCAGGATCGCCACCCCGGCCGCCAGGGCCGCGAGCAGCATGGCCGCGGCGAGGCGGCCGCGCAGCGACTGGAGCTGCGCCAGGGGCTGGGCGAGCCGCAGCACGAACAGCTCGCCCCTGGAGTCGGTGAGCGTGCGGGCGGCGTAGACATAAGTGTCGCCGGTGGTCTCGCTATGGCGCACCGCTGCCCCCTCGCCGCGGGCCAGGGCCTGTTGGACCTCGGGCCGCTCGGCGTGGTTCTCCATGGCCTCGACCTGGCTGCCGGAGCGGGCGCTGTCGGCGATCACGCTGCCGTCGCTGCGGATCAGCGTAACCCTCAGGCCCGACCCGCCGCCGCCGCCAATATCGCGCAACCAACCCTGGAGGTCGGCGCCCGGCTGCACCGCGCGCTCGGCCACGATCGGGGAGAGGAGGCGCAGCGTGTCGAGGAGCTGGGTCGAAGCGCTGCGCTGGAACAGGCCGGGGAGCAGTTGCCAGAGGAGCAGGGACGCGGTGAGCACCGCCGCCAGCGCCGGCCAGAGCGGCGCCAGCCGCAGCTTGGGAGGGAAGCGGAGGCGCAACGCCTCAGGGCCTCAGCCGGTATCCGACGCCGATCACGGTCTCGATGCGGTCGGCCTCCGGCCCGAGCTTGCGGCGCAGCCGGCGGATGTGCGTGTCGACCGTGCGGCTGTCGATGTCCTCGGCGTATCCCCAGACGTCGGAGAGGAGCTGCCCGCGGGTCTGCACCCGGCCGTTGCGCTCCATCAGCAGGCGCAGGAGGCGGAACTCGGTGGCGGTCAGCGGCACCTCCGCGCCCCGCACCCGGAGCTGGTGCCCGGAGATGTCCAGCTCGATGCCGCCGAGCTGGAGCTGGTCGCTGGCCACCTCTTCGTGCTGGATGCGGCGCAGCACCGCCTTGACCCGCAGCACCACCTCGCGCGGACTGAACGGCTTGCTGATGTAGTCGTCCGCCCCGAGCTCCAGACCCACGATGCGGTCCACCTCCTCGCTGCGGGCGGTCAGCATCACGATCGGGAGATGGGAGGTCGCCGGGTCGCGCTTGAGCAGGCGCGTCATCTCCAGGCCGTCGAGCCCCGGCAGCATGAGATCGAGCAGGATGAGGTCGGGGCTCTCCCGGCGCGCGGCCTCCAGACCGGTGTCTCCCCGGTGGGCCAGCTCGACCTGGAACCCCTCCTTTTCGAGGTTGTACTGCAGCACCTCGGCGATATCCGGCTCGTCTTCGATGAGCAGAATCCTTTCCCGTGCCATTTGCGGAGAGGCTAGCACGGAGTTTCCACAGCCCTCTGAGGAAAACCCTGCGGAAAAGGGTCTGGGATGAGCCTCGGACGGCGCTTTCTCCTGTTTGACCAACGTTCTGTGCAACTCACCTAACTCCTTTTCCTTGAGACATTTACCGGATACCTTCTCTTTCGGGAAGAACCCCGTTCAAAAGTATGAACGGATTTCCACATACCCTGTGTGACCAGGGTGTGAGAGGTGTGTTAAATCTCTGTGACGCAGTCATTTAACCCGGTGGTGCAAAAAGGAAACAGGGGGTCCGAAACGGGAGGTTCTTACAAAAGACGGAAGCAAGGCGGTATCAAGTGACGGCCGCTTCCAGCCCCTGGCGCAGGCGCAGGCGGCAGTCGAAAACCCTCTCGAAATAGCCGCCGCGCGCCCGCGCCGCCTCCAGCTCCAGCTCCACGTCGTAGCGCGAGACCACCTCCAGCTTGACCTGCCGCTTGCGCAGCGAGCCGTAGATCTCCTCCACCCGCGAGGCGTGCGTGCGGTCCAGAGAGTCGGCCACGCGCAGCAGGGCGGTGAGCTGGCGGATCGTCCTCTGCTGCCAGGGCTTGAGGGCGGCGAAGGTGGGATGGTCGCGCTTCGGGGTGGGCCCGCGGTGGTAGCGGGCCATGTGAGCGATGATCTCCATCTCGCGCGGGTCGAAGGCGTCGAGGCTGGCGTTGGAGATCAGGTAGAAGGAGTGCTTGTGGTGGTTGCGGTAGTGGATGGAGTAGCCGATGTCGTGGAGCAGGGCGGCGTACTCCAGCCACTCGCGCTCCCGCGAGCCGAGGCCGTGCAGGGAGGCGGTGACGTCGAAGAGGCGGACGGCGAGCCGGGCGCTGTGCAGGCTGTGGCGGTAGACGCTCTCGGTGCGCTCGGCGAGGCGGAGCACCTGCCGGCGCCGGAGGTCCTCGGGCTGGCGTGCCGCGGGGATGGGCTGGCCGAGGGCGGCGAGCACCAGGCCCTCGCGCAACGCCTGGCCGCTCACCTGGAAACGGTCTGCACCTGCGTGGGAGACCAGCTCGTGGAGCAGCACGGCGCCGGCGAGCAGGCTCTCCGAGCGGGGGATGCCGACCGGCGGCAGGTCGGCGATCTCGCGCCGCGGGAGCGGGCGCAGGCGCTCGATGAGCTGCGCCAGGTCCTTGACGCGGATCTCGCGCAGCGCGGCCGAGGCCTCCTTCCAGTCGCGGCCGGCGAAGAAGTCCACGAGGTCGGCGCAGCAGACCGCGGTGCCGGAGGTGGCGACCAGGCGTTCGACAGCGGCTTTGGGGATCTCTTTCTCCAAGCGCTTCTGGATGCGGCGCCGGAGCTTCTCCAGGGAGGCGGCGGTGGGCGGGTCCCCCCGGAGGTCGTTGGCGCAGCGCAGGGAGCCGAGGGCGAGGCTCACCACCTGCTCGACCTCGCCAGCCCGGGTTGAGATCCACTCCGTGCTGCCGCCGCCCACGTCCACGATGGCGGCCGGGCCCTGTCCGAGGTCGACCACCTCGCGCACGGCGCGGTAGATGAGCCGCCCCTCCTCGACCCCGGTGAGGAGCTGGACGTCGAGGCCGGTCTGGGCCTTGACGCGGGTGAGGAAGTCGTCGCCGTTGGCAGCCTCGCGCACGGCGCTCGTGGCCACGGCCACCACCCGCTCGGCCCCCTTGAGGCGGGCGAGCGTGGTCATCTTGACCAGCGTCTCCAGGCCGTCGCGCATGGCGGTCTCGGAGAGCGCGCCCTTGCCGTGGGCGGTCTTGCCCAGGCGGACCATCTCGCGCTCGCGGCCGAGCACCCGGTAACCTCCTCCAATCGCGCCACCAATCGCCCCGGCTGTCTCCGGGGCGATCACGATCATGTGGATGGAGTTCGAGCCGATGTCGATCGCGGCCAGGCGGCCCAGGCCGGCGCGCGCCGCTTCGGGGGGAGCACCGGCTTCCGGAAAGGCGAGGGGCTGCACCACGACCGCCGTCACGCCACGATTCTACGCTCGAATTCGAACGGAACAGTGTCGGGCTCCAGAAAGCGCGTCGCGGCCTGGTCCAGGAGGTCGGCGCCCTTGCTCTGCGCGTGGGCCGAGACCCAGTGCGAGGCAAGGCCCAGCAGGCGGGGATGGACCCAGCTGCCGAGCGGAAGCTGCCGCCGGAAGTACTCGCGCGCGAGGGTGGACAGGCTGAGGGCGAGGCGCACGGCCGAGCCGGTGGTGCCGCCCGCGTCGCAGCGCCCCGTCCGCAGGTGGCCGAGGTACTCCTCGACGGTTGGCGCGGGCCGGGTCGCGGTCCAGGTGGTGCCGAGATAGAGGCCGCCGTGGTCGTCGGAGCCGCCGGTGAAGCTCTTGATCCAGGGCGTGTCGCCCCAGGGCTCGAGCCGGTGGCGTCCGGCCAGCAGGTCGATCATCTCGGGCGAGAGCGAGGTCAGGATCATCCGGGCCAGGCCGTTCAGCCGCCGGTCGTGCATGCCGTTCAGGGTCTCGAAACGGTTGAACAGGACCAGGAGCTTCTCGAAGTGGTCCAGGGTCAGGCGGCCGTTGACCCGGTAGAGAGGATGGGCGACCGAGCAGGCGACGTCCTCGTCGCGGAGGTAGTCGCGCAGCTCGTAGAGGTTGCGCCGCAGCTCCTGGATCTCCCGGTGCTGCCGCTCGTCGATGCCGAAGACAAGGACGTGGACCTCGCAGCGGTCCTCGGGGAGCTCCGCGGTGACCTCGCAGGAGAGGAACGTGCCGGGCAGGTGGGCGATCTCCAGGGCGCCGTCGATCGAGTCATGGTCGCTGATGGTGACGAAGTCCATGCCGCGCTCGCGGCATGTCCGGTAGATCTCCCCGGGCTCCGTGAAGCTCTCGGGGGCTCCGAACTGGCGGAGGATCCATTCGCTCGGGCGGTTCGAGTGCTTGCTGTGGACGTGGAGGTCGGCTCTGACGGTCATGTTGTCAATGTAGGGCCGGGGATCGAGCATTCGGTGACGTATCCGTAGCGAAGTCGTTACGGTAGCCATTTGGGGACGTGGCGCCGAAAATCGCAGCGGCCGGGTCTTCTGGTGCAGGTGGTGGTGCAGGATTTGCATCCTATTTTCGGATGGGAGAGCTATGTATATGCTCTCCAAGAAGGAGATCTGGATGACGGAGCAGTCGATCGGCGAGCTTCTGGAAGACGAAGCGGAGAAGCAGAAGAAGACGCTTCTCATGGCCAACAGGATGATCGACCTGGCCCGCAAGGAGCAGAGGATCTCCGAAGAAGGACTCGATTCCGAATCCGAAAGCACGGGCTCGGCCACCTCGGCCACCTCGGCCACGCCCCTGCCGGACGACCTGCCCTAGCGAATTTGTCACACAGGCGCCGTGGAATCCCCGGTCCCGGGTATGCGAGACTTGAGGACTCGTGCCCGGGGGCGCGCTCCCCCTGCCGGCCTGGAGTTCCGATTCGTGTCCGAGCCCAAGATCATCCTGCCCGCCGACCTGCCGGCCGAGCCTTACGATCCATCCTCCCTGTTCCTCAACCGGGAGCTCTCCTGGCTGGAGTTCAACCTGCGGGTGCTCCATGAGGCCGAAGACCCGTCCAACCCGCTCCTGGAGCGCCTGAAGTTCCTCGCGATCTTCGACAGCAACCTGGACGAGTTCTTCATGAAGCGGGTGGGCGGGCTCAAGCACCAGCTCGCCAGCAACGTCCGCGAGCTGCCGCCGGACAGCCGCACGCCGCGCCAGCAGCTCGCCGAGGTCCACGCCACGGTGCGGCCGATGCTGGAGCGCCAGCGCCGCCTGCTCAACGAGGAGCTGCTGCCTGCCCTGCGGCAGCACGGCCTGGAGATCCTGCGCTGGGACGAGCTGCGGGCGAGCGAGCGCCGCCACCTGGCGGACGAGTTCCGGCGGCGGCTCTTCCCGATCCTGACCCCTTTGGCTGTCGACCCGGCCCACCCCTTCCCCTTCATCTCGAACCTGAGCCTCTCGCTGGCGGTGGCGGTCCGGGAGCCGGGCGAGACCGAGCCCCGCTTCGCCCGCATCAAGGCGCCGCACATCCTGCCGCGCTGGCTGCAGGTGCCGGGCACGCTGCGCTACGTGCCGCTGGAGGAGGTCATCGCGCACAACCTCGACCGCCTGTTCCAGGGCATGGAGATCGTGGAGTCCTACCCCTTCCGGGTGACGCGCAATGCCGACGTGCAGCGCAACGAGGAGGAGGCGGACGACCTGCTGGAGGCGATCCAGGAGGAGCTGCGCGAGCGCCGCTTTGCCACGGTCGTGCGGCTGGAGGTGGCTGCCGGCATGCCCTCCTGGATGCGGGGGCTCCTCTGCGAGCAGCTCGAGATCCAGGAGCTGGAGATCTTCGAGATCGAGGGGTTGTTCGCCCTCAAGGACCTGATGCAGCTCACGAGCGCGCCCCTGCCGTCGCTGCGCTACCGCCCGTGGGCGCCGGTGACGCACCCCCGCCTCCACCCGGCCGAGCCGGGGGAGGAGGTGGACATCTTCGGCGCGATCTGCGGCGGGGACATCCTGGTCCATCACCCCTACGACTCGTTCGCCGCCAGCGTGCAGCGTTTCATCGAGGCCGCGGCGGCCGATCCGGCGGTGCTGGCGGTCAAGCAGACGCTCTACCGCACCTCGGCCGACTCGCCGAACATGCGGGCGCTGATCCGCGCCGCCGAGGACCGCAAGCAGGTCGCGATCACCGTGGAGATCAAGGCGCGCTTCGACGAGGCGGCGAACATCGAGTGGGCCGAGCGGCTGGAGAACGTCGGCGCGCACGTGGCCTATGGGGTCGTGGGCCTCAAGACCCACGCCAAGGTCGCCCTGGTCGTCCGCCAGGAGCGCGACGGGCTGCGCTGCTACACCCACATCGCCACCGGCAACTACAACCCCGAGACGGCCAAGCTCTACACGGACCTGGGGCTGCTCACCAGCAGCGAGGAGATCGCCGACGACGTGGTGCAGCTCTTCAACATGCTGACCGGGTACGTGCACCAGCCGCGGTTCCGGAAGCTCCTGGTGGCGCCGCTCAACATGCGGCAGCGCTTCCTGGAGCTGATCCAGCGCGAGGTGGACCACCACGGGGCCGGGAGCGGCGGGCGGATCGTCGCCAAGATGAACGCCCTCGAGGACAAGCAGATCATCCGGGCGCTCTACGACGCATCGGCAGCCGGGGTGGAGATGGACCTGATCGTGCGCGGCGTCTGCAGGTTGCGCCCGGGGCTGCCCGGCCAGAGCGAGACGATCCGGGTGATCAGCATCGTGGGCCGCTTCCTGGAGCACGCCCGGATCTTCTGCTTCGGCAACGGCGGCCGGCCGGAGTACTTCCTCGGCTCGGCGGACTGGATGTCGCGCAACCTGGACTACCGCGTCGAGGCGATCGTGCCGGTGGAGGAGCCCCGCCTCCAGGAGGAGCTCAAGACGATCCTGGACCTCCAGCTCGCCGACAACGTGAAGGCCTGGGACATGCGGCCGGACGGCAATTACGTCCGGCGCCGTCCCCGCAAGAGCGAGGAGCCGCGCAACAGCCAGGAGCTGCTCATGCAGCGGGCTTTGGAGAGAGCTGGCCGGGGCGGGCCGGTCTGATGCCCCCTCTCCCCCGGCACGGGGGAGAGGGATGGGGAGAGGGGGAACGGGATCAAACCGACCATCTCTCGGCCCCTACGAACCGCGCCAGCCGGTCGAGCGCGGTCTCCAGCTTCTTCCTCCGCGCCTGGCTCTCCCTCACGCCGGGCTCCCACCAGACCTTTCGGACCTCCAGCAGCCCCTGCTCGCGGTGGAGCTTGGGGTCGAGCCTTCCGACCAGGCGCTCGCCTTCGAGGATCGGCAGGACGTAGTAGCCGTAGCGCCGCTGGGGCGCGGGGACGAAGGCCTCGAAGCGGTAGTCGAAGCCGAAGAGGCGGAGAGTCCGGCGGCGGTCGCGCAGGATCGGGTCGAACGGGCTGAGCAGCCGGATGCGCGCCGGGGCCGGAGGGAGGGCGGCGGCCCGGGCCTCCCAATCCGGCACGGCGTAGGCGTTGCGGACGGAGCCGTCCACGGCCTCCACCCGCACGGCCGCGAAGTCTCCTTCGACAGCCGCCCGGGCGCACCAGGCTTTCGCGTCCTCCAGCGGAACCACGCGCCAGAAGCCGGCGATCTCGTCCGGACTGGCGACGCCGAGGCGGTCGAGGGCCGTGCGGCAGGCCCAGTCGAGGTGCTCTTCGGGGTCCGGCTGCGGAGCGGCGTGGGCTTCGGGGAGCACGCGCTCGGCCAGATCGTAGACCTTGTGAAAGTTGACCCGCCCGGCGATCACCGCCTCGCCGGTCCGCCAGAGGTACTCCAAGGCGGCTTTCTCCGGCTTCCAACCCCACCAGGTACGGTCGACGGAGTCGTCGCGGGTGTCCTCGAAGTCCCGCGTCATGAGCGGCCCCTCGCGGGCGAGGCGCTCGCGGACCCCGGCGATGACCGCCATGTAGTCCGGACCGACCCGTTCCAGCCACCAGGGGTGCTCCAGCGCCTTCCGGCGGTAGCTCTCGAAGCGGTAGCGCCAGTGCGGGTACCAGACCGTGGGGATGGCCGAGGCGTCGTGGGTCCAGTGCTCGAAGAGCCGGCGGTCGCGCTCCAGCAGCCGGTCGAACAGCTTCGGCCGGTAGCCCTGGAGGCGGGCGGCCAGGGTCAGGTGGTGGGCCCGCTCGAGGACGTTGATGGAGTCGATCTGGACGAAACCCATGCGCTCGACGAGGTCGTAGACCCGGTCGGCCGTGACCTTGCCCCGGGGATCGTCGAGGAGCCCCTGGGCACCCAGCAGCAGCCGGCGGGCAGTGTCGGCGGGGATGGCTGGGACGAGGGGGAGGGTGGAAGAGGGTTTCGCAGCCATCACTCCTCCGGACTGCCAAACAGGAGCTCGACCAGGGCGCGGTCCTCGCGCCGGCAGAAGACGTGGACGTGGTCTCCGGGGAGGAGCAGCGTGTCTCCCCGGGCGGCGATGAGCTCGTCGCCCCGGACTACCAGAAGGGCCGAGGACTTGGGCGGCATGGGAATGTCCGAGATCGCGGCATGGGCCACGGCCACGGCGGGGTGGATGTAGAAGGACAGGACGTCGCCGTCCAGGTTCTGGGTGGAGCTGATCTCCAGCACGGCGGGGGGCGGAGGGGAGCCGGTCGAAGCCAGTCCGAGCCGGTCGGCCATCCAGCCCACCGTGGCCCCCGGCACGATCGCGCCGACCACCACCACGAAGAAGACCACGTCGAAGAGCCGCTCTCCCCCTCCAACCCCGGAGAGCACGGGGAAGAGCGCCAGCACGATCGGCACGGCTCCGCGCAGCCCCACCCAGCCGATGAAGGCGGACTCGCGCCAGGGGAACCGGAACGGCAGGAGGCAGAGCGTCACCACCAGCGGCCGGACCACGAACGCCAGCAGCAGCGCCACGGCAAGGCCGATGCCCGCGACGGCCCAGAGCCGCGACGGGAAGACGAGCAGGCCGAAGACCAGGAACACGCCGACCTGACCGCACCAGGCAGCCGCGTCGTGGAACCGCACCAGCCCGGACCGGTACGGGATCTCGGCGTTGCCCACCAGCAGGCCCGCCAGGTAGACGGCGAGGAAGCCGCTGCCGTGGAGCAGGGTGGTGAGCCCGAACGTGAGCAGCGCGATGGACAGGGTCAGCACCGGGTAGAGCCCGCTCGCCGGGAGCCGGCTTTCGCGCAGGAGCCGGCTCGACCCCATCCCGATCAAGACCCCGCAGACCGCGCCCACCGCGAGCTGCAACGGGATCTCCAGAAGCATCCAGGGGCTGAGCGGAGTACCTCCCGCGAGGCTATGGGTCAGCTCGGCGGAGAGGATCACGGCCATGGGATCGTTGAGGCCCGACTCCAGCTCCAGCGTCGCTCCCGGCCGCCGCCGGAGCTGCAGGCCGCTGGCGCGCAGCACGGAGAAGACTGCCGCGGCATCGGTGGAAGAGACCACCGCGCCGAGCAGGAAGGCCTCCTTCCAGGGGAACCCCAGGAGGTGGGCTCCGACCGCGACCAGGGCCATGGCGCCCGCCACTCCGGCGGTCGCGAGCACCGAGGCCGGCGCCAGCGCCGCCCGGAACGAGCTCAGGTGGGTGTTCCATCCACCGTCAAAAAGGATGAGCACGAGGGCCAGCGTGCCCAGCCGGAAGGCGAGATGGTGATTCTCGAACTCGATGCCACCGATCCCCTCGGACCCGGCGAGCATGCCGATGCCCAGGAAGAGCAGGAAGACCGGCAGGCCCGCCCGCGCCGAAGCCCGGCTGAACAGGGCGCTGATCCCCAGCAGCAGCCCGAACGTAAGGAGCAGGGTGGCCGTCGTGAAGGGCTCGGACGGCATGGCCCCGGGAAGATATCACCGGGGACCTCACCCCCTGTCCCCCTCTCCCGGCGGGGGTTTGGGTGGGAGATGGGAGAGGGGGACAGGGGGTGAGGTTTCAAACCCCCGGCATCCGGCAAGTCTCCCCCCCCGCCGCCGGCAGGTAGCACTGCTCCACGTAATCCATGACCATGCGGTCCGCGTTGTACCTCCAGGCCAGGGTGCGGATAGCCCTCTTGACTCTGCGGATCCAGCCGCGGGGGATGCCCTCGGCGTCGCGCTCGTAGTAGAGCGGCACCACCTGGCGCTCCAGGACCTCGAAGAGGGCCTCGGCGTCGCGCTCGTCGTGGATGTCCGGGTTGGCGTGCACCTCGCCGTGGCCGATTGCGAAGCCGTTGTGGCCGTCGTAGCCCTCGGCCCACCAGCCGTCCAGGATCGAGCAGTTGAGCACGCCGTTGAGGATGCACTTCTCGCCGCTCGTGCCGGACGCTTCCTGCGGGCGGCGCGGGTTGTTCAGCCAGACGTCCACCCCCTGCACGAGCTGCCGGCCCACGTGCATCGAGTAGTTCTCGACAAACACGATCTTCCCGGCGAAGCGCGGGTCCCTCTCCAGGTTTGCCACCCGCTGGGCCAGGGCCTTGCCCCCAGTATCCCGGGGGTGCGCCTTGCCCGCGAAGACCATCTGGAGCGGACGCTCCGGATGGTTGACCAGGCGGTCCAGGCGGTCGAGGTCCTGGAACAGGATGTCGGCCCTCTTGTAGGTGGCGAAGCGGCGGGCGAAGCCCAGGGTCAGGGCGTCGTCGAGGAGCGGCTGGCGCTCCGGCACGGCCTTTCCCAACCGCTCGCGGCGGTCGGCCAGCCTCCTGCGGACGAAGGTGAACAGCCGCGCCTTGAGCACCTGGTGAACCTCCCAGATCTCGGCGTCGGGGATGAGCTCGATCTTGTCCCACAGCTCCGGCTGCGAGATCGAGTCGAGCCAGCGCGGCCCCAGGTAGTGGGCGAGCAGGCCGTGCATGTCCGCGGCCATCCAGGTGCGCACGTGGACGCCGTTCGTGATGTGGCCGATGGGCACCTCCTCCTCGGGCCGGCCCGGGTAGAGGGAGCTCCACATCCGCCGCGAGACCCGGCCGTGGAGGGCGGACACGCCGTTGGCCCGGCGGCTGAGCTTGAGCGCCAGCACCGTGGGGCAAAAGGTAGCGTTGGCATCGCCCGCCCTCTCCGAGCCGAGGGCCATGACCTCGTTCAGAGGCATGCGCAGACCGGCCGCGAGCGCCTCCAGGTGCCGGGACGCGAGGTCGGGCCGGAAGCGGTCGTGCCCGGCTTCGACTGGAGTGTGGGTCGTGAACACGCTCGCCGCCGCCACGTCGCGCAGGGCATCGGCCGGGTCGAGCCCCTCGCGCTCGACCTTGTGCCTCGCCCACTCGAGCAGGGCAAAGGCCGAGTGCCCCTCGTTCAGGTGGAGGACCGACGGATGGACGCCTACGGCGCCCAGGGCGCGGAAGCCGCCCACGCCGAGCAGGATCTCCTGCTGGATGCGGGTCTCCTGGTCGCCGCCGTAGAGGCGGGCGGTGAGCTCCCGGTCCTCGGGCGAGTTGGCCTCGTCGCGGGCGTCGAGGAGGATCAGGCGGCTGCGCCCCACGCGGACGTGCCAGAGGCGGAGCTGGAGGGTCCGTCCCGGCAGCTCCACGGCCACGCGCACCGGCTCGCCGTCCTTTGTGAGCAGGGGATCGACCGGCAGCTCGGCCGAGCCGATGGGCTCGTAGAGGTCCTGCTGCCAGCCGTTCTCGTCGATGAGCTGGTGGACGTAGCCCTGGTGGTAGAGGAGCCCGACCCCCACCACCGGCACGCCGAGGTCGCTCGTGCTCTTCAGGTGGTCGCCGGCGAGCACGCCCAGGCCGCCGGAGTAGATGGGCAGGGACTGGTGGATACCGAACTCGGCGGAGAAGTAGGCCACGGGGTGGGCCAGGAGCGGACCGGCGTGGGTCGTGCCCCAGCTCTCGGCTCCGCCCAGGTACTGCTGCAGGCGGCGCCAGGACTGGTCGATGCGGGTCTGCATCTCCAGGTCGTTCACCCTGCGGGAGATCTCTTCGTCGGGGACCCTTTGCAGCAGGGCCACGGGGTTGTGGTAGACCACCTTCCAGACCGCGGGGTCGAGCTCGCGGAAGATGGCGCGGATGTCGGGCTGCCAGGACCACCAGAGGTTCCGGGCCAGGTCGCGCAGCTTGCGGGTCGTGTCGGATATCTCGCTCGTCATAAGGCTCCAGATCTTGAATCCGGGGGAAATATATCCCGAGGCCTCCCTGCCCTGCCTCCCGCCCGCAAGGGCGAGCCCCTCGCCCCGGGGGGCGAGCCACAAGTCCCGGAGGGCGAGCCACAAGCCCCGGAGGGCGAGTCACAAGTCCCCGCGGGCGAGAGGCTCATTTCCGGCCCCCGGCGGCATCATCTGGACACGCCGTCCGGCAGCGGCATACTCTAAAAGCATGACCTCTCCTCTGCGGCCCTTCAGCGACCTCGGCTCCGCCTTGCGTCTGCTGCGGGAGAAGGTCGCCGGGCTGACCCAGGTCCAAGTGGCCGAACGCACCGGCATCGCGCAGAACCGCCTCTCCCGCTACGAGAACGGCAGGCAGCTCCCGGACCTGCCGACCCTGGGCCGGCTCCTGGCGTGCTATGGCGCGGACGTGGAGCGGCTCGGGCGAGCGCTCAAGGAAGTTCAAGGCAAGCTGGCCGCCAATACCTCGGGAAGCGATCCCGAGTTCACGGCGAAGGTGCAGGAGGCGCTGGTGCAGCTCGGTTATTCGAAGCCCGGGCCGAAGGATTAGTGTACTGCGCCGGAGAATCGGGGCCTTATTGTGCCTGTCTTCGAGCACGATGTGCCCTGAAGGGGCACCGGCATGTAGCCCCGGGCTTCTGCCCGGGGTTCGGGTCCAAGAGAACCCCGAAGCCCTGAAGGGGCGACGGCGGGGCCAGGGGCGTCAGCCCCGTGGCAGGCGGGTGGGGCT
>DATMER010000090.1:0-68430 GCA_035556715.1 Thermoanaerobaculia bacterium | reverse complement strand
GACAGGTACGCCCACAACGGACGCGCCGTGCGCTCGTAGAACGCACGGAACTCGTCGTCCCCCAGGACGGCCAGGGCCTCTTCCGCGTGGCGCTCGGCCATCATCGTGTCGAGGATCACGAGCGGATAACTCATCCCTTCGATCATCTCACGAGCCCTGTCCCGTCGATAGCCTCAGGTGGCGCGCCGGCGTCCTCCCACAGGCCGAGGCGGCGCGACAGCTTGAGCGAAACGGCGGCGGAGGCGATGAAGCCGACGCCCACGCAAAGCGCGATCGCTCCGAGGGCGAACAGCCCCTGCGACGCGTCCTTTTCGAAGACGGCGCTGAGCAGCAGCATCCCGAGGCCGACGATGGAGGTCACGACGCCGATCTGCACCGACCACAGGATTCGCGCCGCCGGTGTCGACGGTTTCCAGCCCGCCGGACGCTCGACGTGCAGCGGTATCGGCGCGGATTCGAGGAATTTGCCGCCCGCCGGCGTGCGGATGTACTCGAGCAACTGCTCGGTCGTGTTGAAGCGGTCGAGGATTTTGTTGTGCACGTCGCTCTGCGTGCGCGAGAGCTGCTTCCAGCGCCTCTGTTCGATCAGCGTCCGGATCAGCCACGCCAGCGCGAAGACGGTCAGGCCGATGCCGCCGACGACCGCCAGCACCTCGAAGATGTCGTCGAGCACGCTCCGCTCCTGCGCGGGGCTGTTGAACTGGGCCAGGAAGAAGCGCGGGTTCTTGAGGATCTCCGGATGCCTGGCCACGTATTCCTGGACTTCCGGATAGCCGGACATGAATGCCTCGTTGGTCAGGAGGGCCGGGTCGAGCTTGAGGATCATCCACAGCTCGTACGGATGCTGCTGGAGCAGGCGGGTGAATTGCTCCCGGACTTGGTAGTGCCTGCCTGTCGACGGGTTCTCGGTCTCTTCGGAGGGTGTCTCGGCCGCCGTTTCGGTGGTCCCCGTTTCAGTGCTCGTCGAGGTCGCCGTCAATGTTTCCGTATCGGTCGGGGCGGTCGTCGGGGCCTCCTGAGCGATGAGCCCGCCTGCGAGAGCAAGGACCAGCATCAGGATGAAGATCGTTCGGGTGGTGAGCGTCATGGGCGTGAATCTCCTTTGCCCGGTACTACGAGCGACGCCGAGAGTGGTGTACAGCCCGCCCGAAAAAGTCCGAAAAATCCTGCCCCCTGTACACCGCCCGGCTCCGGAGGCGTATTGCCGGTCATGGCCATTCCCCTAGAGCTTCGCATCGACAGCCTCTCGAAGACCTATCCGAACGGCGTGCAGGCTCTGCGCGACGTCAGCCTGACCATTCCGACCGGCATGTTCGGCCTCCTCGGCCCGAACGGCGCGGGGAAGTCGACGCTGATGCGGACGATCGCCACGCTGCAGGAAGCCGACTCCGGCTCGATTGTCCTCGACAGCCTCGACGGCATGGACGTGCTCCGGCAGAAGGACGACGTCCGCCGCGTGCTCGGCTACCTGCCGCAGGAGTTTGGCGTCTATCCGCGCGTGTCGGCCGAGGGATTGCTCGACCACTTCGCGATCCTCAAGGGCATCGCCGACCGGCGGTTGCGCAAAGACACCGTCGCCGCGCTGCTGCAGCAGGTCAATCTCTACGACGTCCGCAAGCAGAAGCTCGGCACGTTTTCGGGCGGCATGCGGCAGCGCTTCGGCATCGCCCAGGCCCTGCTCGGGAACCCGCAACTGATCATCGTCGACGAGCCGACCGCAGGGCTCGATCCCGGCGAGCGCGTGCGCTTTCACAACCTGCTCGCGGAGATCGGAGAGAACGTGATCGTCATTCTCTCGACGCACATCGTCGAGGACGTGAGCGACCTCTGTTCGCGCATGGCCATCATTTCCCACGGGCGCGTGCTCGCCGAGGGGGAGCCGTCGCGGCGCATTGCCGACGTGGAAGGGAAGATCTGGCGGCGGGTGATCGACAAGGGCGAGCTGCCGCTGCTGCAGAACGACCACGCCGTGATCTCCACGCGTCTCGCCGCCGGCAAGACCGTCGTGCACGTATTCAGCGAGGAGCGGCCGGCCGGGTTCGAGACCGTGAATCCGTCGCTCGAAGACGTCTACTTCTCGGCGCTGCACATCGCGGAGGCCGCGTAGATGCTGCGGGCCATCGCGGGCTTCGAGCTCAAATACCAGGTCAGGTCGCCGCTGTTCGCGATCCTGTTCGTCATCCTCTTCGCGCTGACGTTCGCCTTGATCACCGACGATCCCGCCGACGCCTTCGGCGCGTCGACGAACGTGAAGTGGAACTCGCCGTACGTGGTGATGATGTGCCTGCTGCTGATGAGTCTCTCCGGCACGCTCACGACGACCGCCTTCGTGGTGAATTCGATCCATCGCGACTTCGAGCTGAACACCGACGCGCTCTTCTTCAGCCGTCCGATCGCAAAGTGGCAGTACATGGGCGGCCGTTTCCTGGGCTCGTTCCTCGCCGGAATGCTGGTCTTTGCCGGCGTCTGCCTGGCCACGCTCCTCGGCAGCTTCGCGCCGTGGATCCCGAAGGAGCACATCGGATCGATCGAGCTCTTCCCGTACCTCTACTCGATCGCGATCCTGGTGCTGCCGAACCTCCTCTTCGCCGGCGCGCTCTTCTTCGCCATCGCCGCGCTGACCCGCAGTCTGATGGCGACGTACGCCAGCATCGTCGGAACCGTCGTGTTCTACGGCGTCGCGAACAGCCTGGCCGAGGGGATGGAGACGCGGACGTGGGCGGGGATGCTCGACCCGTTCGGCGTGCGCGCCGCGATGCTCGCCACGCAGTACTGGACCGTATTCGAGAAGAACACCCAGGTCATTGCGCTCGAAGGGGTCTTTCTCTGGAACCGGGTGGTGTGGGTGGGGGTGGCCCTTGCCTTTCTTGCGCTCGCGTACGTGCGATTCAGCTTCACCGCCAGCTTCACCGCCAGCAGGCGACGCGCGGCGCGCAAACAGATCGACGAAACGCCGGCGCGCGTCGCCTTGCCGCTGCCGCGCGTCCGCCCGAGCTTCAGCAGCGCCGCCCAATTCGCAGCCCTCGTGAAGCTCGAGGCCATCGGCACGCTCAAGAGCATTCCGTTCATGATCATGCTCGTCAGCGGCATCGCCCTCGTGGCCGGCAATACCCTCGGCACCCTCGACGGTGACTGGCTCGGCGCGCCGTATCCGGTCACGCGGGAGATGGCCAACGTCATCCGCACCGCGTTCGCGGTCTTCGCGGCTCTCATCGCCGCGTTCTACGCCGGCGACATCGTCTGGCGCGAGCGGACGCTCAAGCTCGGCGAAGTGAGCGACGCCATGCCGGTACCGACCTGGCTGCAATGGACGGCCAAATTCACGTCGCTCCTGCTCGTGATCCAGTCCACGGTCGTGCTGGCGATCCTGACCACCATCGCCGTACAGGCGATCGACGGCTACTACCGCTTTGAATTCGCGCTCTACGCAAAGTCGATCCTCGTCCTGCTCGGAACGCGGCTCGCCCTGATCGCCGGCCTCGCCTTCCTGATGCAGATCTTCCTCAGCCACAAGCTGGCGGGGCTGATCGGCATCTCTGTCTGGTTCGTGTCCAACCTGCTGCCGACGATGAGGCTCGAGCGGCTGCTCTACCGCTTCGCATCGACTCCGCCCTATGGCTACTCGGACATGAACGGCTACGGCCATTTCGCCGCGCCGCTGTTCTGGACGACGCTCTACTGGATCCTCTTCGTGGCGCTGCTGTTCGCCGTCGGGCACCTGTTCTGGGTCCGCGGAACCGAAACGGGCCTGAGGCAGCGGCTGCGCATCGCCCGCGGACGGCTGGCGAAGCCGGTCGCGGCGGCGATCGTGGCCCTCGCCGCCGGCTTCATCGCCACCGGCTGCTACATCTATTACAACACCGATGTCCTCAACACGTACCGGAGCACCGGCGAGCTCGAAACGAGCGCCGCGGAGACAGAGAAGAAGTACAAAAAGTATCAGTACACCCCGCAGCCGAAGATCGTGGCGGTGAAGGCCAATGTCGACATCCATCCGGAGCGCCGCGCCGTCTTCATCGACGGCTCGTACCTGACGGTCAACAAAACCGGTGTGCCCGTCAAAGACGTGCTGGTGAATTGGAGCTGGCGCAAGCTGACGTCATTCGAGCTGTCGATTCCGAACGCGAAGATCAGCATCGACGACCCCGGCCTCGGCTACCGCATGTACACGCTCGCCGAGCCGCTGCAGCCCGGCGCGTCGCTCACCATCGGCTTCCGGACCGCGTACGAGTCGAAAGGCTTCGTGGACGGCCGCTCGAACACCAACATCGTCGCCAATGGCACGTTCCTCAACAACCGCGACTACTTCCCGCACCTCGGCTACAACTCCCGCGACGAGCTCGAGGAAGAGCGCACAAAGCACGGCCTGCCGCCGCTGGAGCGGCAGAAGCCGCCCGACGATCCGCGCGGCCGCGCCGAGCATACGTTCGCCCGCGGCTCGGACTGGCTGAGTCTCGACACCACCGTCAGCACCAGCGCCGATCAGATCGCCGTCGCGCCGGGTTACCTGCAGCGCGAGTGGACCGCGAACGGCCGCCGCTACTTCCACTACAAGACCACCACGCCGATCAAGGGAATCTGGTCGTACCTGTCGGCGCGCTATGCGGTGAAACGCGACCGGTGGCGCGGCCGGTCTCGCGAAATTGCGATCGAGATCTACTACCACCCCGAGCACGCCTACAACGTCGACCGGATGGTCTTTGCGATCAAAAAGTCGCTCGACTATTTCACTGCGAGCTTTTCGCCCTATCAGCACCGGCAGGTGCGCATCCTGGAGTTCCCCGGCTACGCGAATTTCGCTCAGTCGTTCCCGAACATGATTCCCTATTCCGAGACCCTCGGATTCGTCGCCGACCTGCGCGGCGACTCGCTCGACTACGTCTTCTACGCCACTGCTCACGAGGTCGCCCATCAGTGGTGGGGCCATCAGATCGCCCCCGCGAACGTGCAGGGGGCGACCATGCTCTCCGAGTCGATGGCGCAGTACTCCGCGCTCATGGTGCTGGACAAGGAATTCGACCGCCCCACCATGCGCCGCTACCTGCGCTGGGAGCTCGACCGCTACCTCGCCGGCCGCGGCAAGGAGATCATCCGGGAAATGCCGCTGATGCTGGTCGAGCGCCAGGACTACGTGCACTACAACAAGGGCGCGCTGGCGATGTACGCGCTGCGCGAGGCGATGGGCGAGGAGCGGGTGAACCGCGCGCTGGCCAGATTTCTGAAGGATTACGCCTTTTCCGGTCCGCCGTACAGGGCGGCGGCCGATCTCGTGCAATACCTGCGTGCCGAAGCGAGGCCGGAGGAGCAGGAGCTGATCACGGACCTCTTCGAGCGCATCACCCTCTACGACAACCAGACCCGCGAGGCGACGGTGACCCAGCGCGCCGACGGCAAGTACGTGGTGAAGCTGACCGTGGCCTCAGTCAAGCTGCGCTCCGACGGCATCGGCGAGCCGAAACCGGTCCCGAACAACGACCTTATTCGCATCGCCGTCCTCGGTGAAGGCGGCAAGGAGCTGTTCGTCGAGAAGCGCCGCATGACCAGGCCGGTGGAGACGCTCGAGATCGTGGTCGGCGGCAAGCCGGTGCGCGCCGGCATCGATCCGTTTCACGAGCTGATCGACGCGCATCCCGACGACAACGCCAGGTCGCTCTGATACTCTTGAGTAATGCACGGTCGAGGCTATTCGTCGTCTAGAAAAGGAGCATCCGATGAGAAAGCTGATCCTGCGCATGGAGCTCACGCTTGATGGCGTGGCCGCTGGCGAAAATGGGCCGATCGACATGGTCGATTACGGCGACGAGGGCTCGTGGAGCGACATCTTTGCGACGCTCGAGACTGTGGACGCCATGCTGATCGGGGCCGGCACGCATCGGGAGTACCTCAGCTACTGGCAGTCCGCGCTGACGAGCTCCACTGCCACGCCCAGCGAGCGAAAGTTCGCCACGATCGCGGACCGAACGCCTCACTTCGTCCTCTCGCGTACGCTGCGCACCGTGGAGTGGCCGAACGCCAGTGTGCTCGCGGGCGGCGTCGAGGCCATCGCGAGCCTGAAGCGTCAGGACGGCCGCGACATCCTCATGTGGGGCGGACCGACGGTCGCCGCGGCGGCCATCGAGGCCGAGCTCATCGACGAGTACCACCTCGTCACGCATCCGGTCATCGCGGGACGCGGCAAGAAGCTCTTTGCCAACGTCGCCGCCACGCACCGCGTGCGACATCTGAGCACCAAGACCTTTCCTTCCGGCCTGGTCCTGGTCAAGCATGCGCGCGCGTGAGGTCTCGCGGCGGCACGTGCTGGGAGGCGCGGTCCTCCTGGCGTTAGGCGTCACCCAACCTGGCCCCGGCTGCACCGAGCGGCATTGCCGACGTCCACATTCACAGCTCTGAACACTCTATGGCACCTGTTCGGAGGTCTGCCTGGTTCAACAGCGACGGCCCGGACAAGGCTCACATTTTCTTGTCTCATACACCCTTAGAGGTGAGGGGCGGCAATTGGGCCGTTACGGCACTCCACTCCCAAAGGAGGACTCTATGAGGGTATGGACGAGCTTGCTACACGGTTTCCTAGCGGTCACTCTAGCCATCTGCGTTGCTGCGCAGGCGAGCGCGACGACGTTGATGCGCGCCGGCCTGGACGAGCTGACCAAGAGCAATAGCACGATCGTCGTCGGCGAGATCCTTGACGCCTATTCGTACTGGAACGCGGGTGGAACCTTCATCCTCACCGACGTTCGCGTCACCGTGCACGAGGTTCTCAAAGGGCAGGTGAAAGGTGGTGAGCTCACGTTCACGATCATGGGGGGGACGGTTGGCGAGCTGACCACCTTGATCGTCGGTGGCGCCGAGCTGCAGCCGGAGAATTCCTACGTGCTGTTCCTCGATGAGCGAAACCTGCCTGGAGTGAAGGAGAAGACTCTCACGGTATCCGACCACTGCCAGGGTGCCTTCGACCTCGTATCCAACGGCGAGGGCTTGAGGGCCGTAAGCCAAGCCAATCGGCACCCTCTGGTTCCTGACCGCCAGGGCTCCAGCGAACCTCCGGGCGGGGCCAAGGGGCTGGCGCTCGACTCCATGGTGCGTTCGATCCGCAACTTAGCCAGGACCAGCCGGGAGGTGAAGTGATGAACCGCACGGCGAATAGAGCTGCTCGGCTTTTTGCGACCGTGACGGTTGCAGTGGGAATAGTCGCTCTGGCGACCTCGGCCCACGCCCATCAAATGATTCAGAACACCAGCACTGGCCGGGTGACCGCCGGCACCCCCGTCGCTTGTGAGGCTCCTGGTGGCTTCGCGCACTGGGGCACCAGCTCGATCCCCTGGTACCACAATACAGCGGGCCAGGGCGCGGGCAAGGCGACTGCCCTCCAAGCGGCCATGCAGTCCTGGACCGACGTCACCAATGCCAGTCACGTATTGACCTATACAGGTACAACCACAGCCGGCTGGGCCACCGACGGCGTCAATACCCTTCTGTGGGCGGTGGACAACGGTTGCACGGGTTCGTGCCTTGCGCTCACGGCACTGGTCCTCCAGTCCGGCCAGGTGATCATCGAATCTGACGTGACCTTCAACTCGCTCTATACCTGGAACACCAATGGGGCCGATTACGATACCCAGGCAATCGCCGCCCACGAGCTTGGGCACTCGCTCGGCATCCATCACACGGACGTCACCTCCATACCCCGGCCCACCATGTACGCTACGTACTTCGGCACCGATGGGAGATCGCTCGAGGTGGACGACCAGGCAGCCCTCCAGTGCTCGGAGAGCAGGTACTTTTCCGGCGGTGGCGGCGTCGTGCCGCCGGTACCCGAGTATCTCCACGTCTTCAACGAGTCGTGCCGAGGCCTCAATAGCGCGGAGTGGGCCGCCTCCTCCGGTGCCAGCTACTACGAGCTCTACCGCTCGACGAGCTCCAGTTTCTCAAGCCAGACGCTCGAATACTCAGGTACAGCCCTGTCTGATCAGCTCATTAATGTGACCACAACCACCTATTTACGAGTGCGGGCTTGCAACGCCGCTGGGTGCAGTGGATACCGGAACGGTGACGCGACCGCCAGGTACGTTAGCGGCTGTGCTTGATTTGAACCTGTCCTGTCCCTGAAGGCTGGCCCTCACCTCCCGCCAGCAGGTGGCGGGAGGAGGGCAGGGGAAGGGTCCTCAACCGTCTTTGTTTTCACTGGGAGCGCCGGCGTTTCGCTGACGACTAGCTACAAGAATCGTCCCAGCGCCTCGATGAGCTGGCGTCGGAGCTCCTCTTCAGCTTCCTCCAGTTGCCTGCCGAGGCGCTGCCGCTCGGTGTCTTCGGACGCGTTGTAGAGCTGCCCCTCGAGATCCTGAGCTGCGCTACGCCCGTCGCCTGAAGGTTCGCAAGGCTCGCTTCGTCCACTGCCTCGGCAATGCTGGTCATCAGGCGCTGGCCTGCCCAGCCCGACAGCTCAGCGGTCTCGAGCTGGTCGATGAGCCCGAACACTCGCCCGGCACCTGTTCAGGACGAGCGGTCCTGAAGCCAGGGCGGCTCAGGAAGGCGCAGTCATGCGGAAGCTGAGATAGGACAGGGCGCCCAGGACGAGGTAGCCGACCGACCAGGACCACGCCTCGGGCCCGTCCCCGACCGAGAGATGGGCGATGAGGGCCGAGACCAGGACGATCGTGAAGCCGGCATAGGCCCACTCCTTCAGGCGCGGCGGGGCCATGGGCAGGATCAGGACCAGCAGGCCCGCCAGCTTGGCCCAGCAAAGCTCGATCCGGAAATAGTTCGTGAAGCCGAGGTGGCTGAAGACCTGGGCGACCTGGGGCAGGCAGAGCTGGGCGTAGACGGAGGTCCGGGAGGCTATGGGTCGGCCGGCTCTCGGGCCCGAGGCGATCGGCGAACAATCGCCTGGCACTTGGCGGGGGGGCGGAGTTGGATCGGGTCTGAGGCTGCCAAGAGGAAAAGAGCCCGGGGAGGCGGACCTCCCCGGACTCCCGGAGTCAATCAGGGCGTGGTGCAGGCCACCAGGTTGAACGAGTCACCGGCGGGCGCGTTGATGCAGATGTTGGGCGGGAAGCCGAGGAACTGGAAGAGTTGGTTGTTGCTGGTGAGACGGGCGTAGTTGGTCGTGCAGCCGGTCGCGAACGACAGGAAGGGTCCAGGGGTGATCTGGAAGTTGCAGGGGATCGCGAAGCCGATCCCGGTGCAGTTCGGACCCGTCCACGCCTCGCAGTTGGTCAGAGTTCCGATCTCCTGCGATCCGCAGCTGTTCTGGAGCGCCGTCGAGAGCTCGGCGGGGGTCAGGTTGCTGGCGTCCGGAAGCTCCGGCAGCTTGCTGTCGGGGATCGCCTCGATCTGCCCGACGGGGAAGTGGAAGGTGAAGCCGGGATCCTTCTGGGCGTACAGAGAAGCCTCGGCGCCGAGGAAGAGGACGAGGCTCAGCAGATAGAACGCGAAGCTCTTCTTCAACATGCTACAATGCTCCTTTCGCATCTCAGGTCAGTTTCAGGCCGAGCGCCAACTCGGCCGTCTTCTTCTCCTTGCGCGCGCTCAGGAGCCCCCGCTCATCGCGAGGCATGCATATGATATTTGTCGTTAAGTAAAAGTCAACCCCCTGAAATGTGACAATCTGAAGTCAGCGCGCGGGGCGGGCGGCGGGGTCTGCATCGGCGATGCGGCCGGCGGTGAGGGCTTCGATGGCGGGGGCGCGGCCAGGACCCGCTACGCGGTCCGGTGTTCGCAAAAGTCGGGGTGACAATCGCGTACACTGCAGGCTGCACAGGAGGCTACACCCTGATGAAGTTAGCGAGCGTCCGGCGCGCCCGCAAGGAGCAGGGCAATCCTCCGCAATGAAGATCGTCCTGGGCACGAATGTCCTCGTGTCCGGCCTGCTTCAGCCTTTTGGCCCCTCCGGCCCGCGTCGACATCCTGCTGGAGCAGATCAGGGCAGCCGGCGTTTCGGTCGCAGCCCGCCCACTTCCAATCGCGCTGCCCGACTCCGACGATGAGGCGTTTCTAGAGGTTGCGCTGGCCAGCGGAGCCCGATGCCTCGTCACCGAGAACGTCAAACATTACCCTGCCGAAGCCCGGAGTGGAGTCGAAGTGCTTTCTCCGCGGTCGTTCATCGAATTCTATCGAGGTCACTCGGACACCTGAGGCCGCAGACCCTGGACTCATTGGGGGAACCTCAGGAACGCCTGGCGCCTATCCGCAGGCAGGGGAGCTCCGCAGATGGAGCGCTTCTTCATCGCCAAGGACGACGGCCGTGCGATCCGAACAATCGTCTGGCACTTGGCAGCGCTAGTCCTGGATCGATTGGGTTGAATCCGCACCATTGGCGTCTAATAGACTCCAATCGCGCTAGATACAGTTAGAACTAGACCGAAGTCGACCGAACTTCGAGAAAACTACTTGACATCCTTCCGTTGTCTGCCCATACTCCTCTCCGTCGGTCGATGTCACACAGCAACCGCCGGCGCCACGAAGGTGCCGTTCGGGGTACCCTCCAAAAGGGGAAGAAAGGAGCAGTCATGGCAGAAATGCCGCAGTACATGAAACGGGTCGCAGGCTGGGATCTCACGAACACGGCAGTGGTCGCGAACGTCGATGATCTCCGTCACCTGGAGGTCTATCAGGCCGATCTCGATCAGAAGGCGGACCGCTTCAGGGCCCTGATCGCTCGGCAGGCGGCCCAGAGGGCGAGCAAGCAGGAGACGAGCCGGGAGATCAAGGAGCTCTTCCGCGAGACGGAAACTCTCGTGGACTACATCCGCACCGGAGTCCGGCAGCACTACGGGCTCAACAGCCAGAAGCTGGTGGAGTTCGGGATCAAGCCGACCGGCAGGCGTGCCCGCGCCGCCAAGCCGGCCCCGCCGCCCGGACCGGAAGCGCCCGCCCCCGCCGAATCGGTCTCTGATCCTGACACCGCGAAGTAGCCTCTCTTCGACAGGGGGCGTGCTGCCTCACGCCCCCTGCTTTTTCCCCTCCCTGCCTCCAAGCTGATTCAACGGGCTGAAATTTTTTTGGCGCGCCGGAAGATTCTCGGACGCGTTGAAATTTTTTTCGGCGCGTCGATTTGTCTGCAAGCGCGTCAGAAAAAAATCAAACGCGTCAAAAAAATTTTCGGCGCGTCTACCGGCATTTTGGCACGTCGATTTAAAATTCAACGGGCCTACCGGCATTTTGGCACGCCCGCACCGAATTCAACGGGCTGAAAATTTTTTCGGCGCGTCTACGGAAAATTCGACGTGTCAAATTTTTTTCTAACGCGTCTACCGGCATTTTGGCACGCTGAAAAATTTTTCAGCCCCCTGCCTGGCTCATCGACTGACCCAGGACGGCTCCGGGGTGGCCCCGGGGCTCTGGGATGAGGGCATTCCAAGATCACCTGCCCGACCGAACACACGCCTGGCACTTGATCGGGGCAGGAGTTGGAGGACGGCTCGGGGGGTTGCCTGCCCGTCCGAGTTTGGCGGCGACAGGTTGAAGGACATCGCGGCGGCATAATCGCCCTGATCGACGACCTGGATCTGAGCATTGGGAACGAGCCCGGGGTCCCAATATGAGGACATCGTCAGCGTGGCCGAGGAGTGGAAGCCACCAGGCCCCATGATGCCGACGAAGCCGGCCGGCCCCCCTTCTGCCCCGGGGGCGCTCCCCAGAAAGAGGGAGCTCACGTTTCCGTCCTGGTCCGTGCCGAACACGTGCCAGGCGTGTGTTGAAGGACTTCCAGGAATGTTCCCCGAACAATCACCAGGCACCTGATCGGGCGCAGTAGGCGTCGAGGTCCCCGGGCTCATGCGCTCGAAACAGCAGGCGCTCCGTCTCCAGGACGACCATCAGGCTGGCTTCTCCAGGCGGGTGGAACCGTCCCTTGATCCGGGGCGTGCTACGGCACGCGCGCCCGGGCGATGGTGTTCTTGTCAGTGCCGAACCAGAGCGTCCGCGTCAGCGCGTCGAAGATCATGTGGCGCACGGTGCTGCCGCCGCTCGGGATCTCGGTGGTCGAAAAGAAGCGGCGGCTCTGGGGATCGAAGCCGACGAGCTGGTTCGGTTGCGGGCCGGTCTCGACGAGCCACAGCCGGCCGCGGTGGTCGATCGCCATGGCGTACGGCAGCGAGCTGGGGCCGGCGGGCGTCTGCCACTCCTCGACCTTGCCGGTTTTGGGCTCGAAGCGCGCGAGGAAGCCCCGCGCGTAGTCCACGTACCAGACGCCGCCGTCGCGCGCCAGCGCGATGCGGCGGCCCCGCGCGCCCTCGGGCAGCCGGTGCTCCTGGAGCTTCAGGGTCTTGGGATCGACCGAACCGAGCGCGTTCGTCCCGAACTCGTTGAACCACGGCTTGCCCGCGGGATCGACCACGATGCCGTAGGGACGCGCGCCGGGGGTCGGGACCTTGACCAGCCGCACCGCGCCGCTCTTCGGTTCGAGCTTCCCGACGTAGCTCCCGGACTGCACGGTGAACCAGAGATCGCCGTTCGGGGCCGTCACGAGCGTGTGCGGGTCCTTGGCCTCGGCGTCCGGCATGGGGAACTTCTCGATCTTGCCGCTCTTCGGATCGAGCCTCCCGATGTACGCCTTCCGGTTGCCCGCGAACCAGATCGCGCCGTCCGGCCCGACGATCAGGTTGTGCGGTCCCGTGCCCTTCTCCAGCTCGAAACGGTCGAACTTGCCCGACGCCGGATCGAGCCGGCCGATGTAGTCGCCCGTCTGCCCGACGAACCAGACGCGCCCCTGGCCGTCCACCGCCGGGTCGCGCGGTCGTGTGTCCTCCCAGGGCACCGGCCACTCGCGGATCTCGACGGGAGCGCCGCCCTGGGGAGCGGCCCCGGCAGCCAACAGGAAGCAGGTGAGAAGAGTGAGCCAGCGTGTCATGGCCAATACCTTAGCTCCAAAGGCTCACGGCAGCAACAGCTCCAGATCCTCCCGCGTGAGGCCGGCGAGGAGGCGCTGGTCCATCCGCGGTCCGGACCCGAACACTCGCCTGGCACCTGCTTGGCACATTCCCCCTGGCAACTGCCCCTCGTGCGTCGGCCTCTACTGCGTGTCATCGGCGGAGCGCACCTGCCAGACGGTGGCCGCAACACCGGCGGCGAACAGCAGCAGCACGACCACGTAGCTGCCCGGCTCGAGCACGCTCACGCGCGGGCCCGCGATTCCGGTATAGAGCGGCACGATCGAGTAAGGAAACCACTTCCCCCAGCCCGTGGCCGCGAAGACGTTGCCGAGCACAAGGGTGACGATCGCAAATCCGAGCGGCGGCAGGTAGCCGCGTCCCAACGTCGCGATCCAGGCCACCGGCGGGATGAGAAGACAACACATCGCCGCGCACAGCCCGACGTCACGCGCCGCCCGGCCGAGAAGTCCCGACGACAAGCCCGGCAGGTCGAGCGCGAGCCCGATCGCCGCTCCCTCGACGAAAATCGCGGCCACGAGCACAGCGAACCACAGCGCGACCACGAGCAGCTTGGCGATGACAAACGACTCGCGCCGCACCGGAAGCGCGAGCATGTTCTTCGCCGTGCCATCGGCATATTCCCGTCCGAAGACGTACGTGGTGATGACCGCGGTGAGCATCATGCCACCCACGCCGGTCATCTGAGCGAGCGCCGCAACGAACGACGGCCAGTCCGCCGACCCTCCCGCGACCTGCGCCTTGGCGCCGAGCAGGCCGAGCGCCCTGGCGCGGTCGGGCTCCTTAAGGATCCACATGAACAGCCCGCCGACCACAGGCATGATGGAGAACGCGAGCCATGTGAGCCAAGTGACCTTGCTGCGGCGCAACTTCAGCAGCTCCGTGCCGAGGACGGTTGGGAGCATCACGCTTGGCCTCCTGTCAGCCGCAGGAAGTACGATTCGAGATCCTCGGTCACCGGAGCAAGGGAATGCAGATCCAGCCCGGCCTGCACCACCACCCGCGCAACCTCCGCAGCGAGCTGGGCTCCTCCGAGAACCCTCAGCATCCCGTCGTGCTCTTCAATCCCAGCGGCTCCGAGCCGCTCCGCAAGGAGTGTCCGGGCGCGGGACAGATCGGACACGCTCACCTCGAGGTAGCTGCGGCTGTGTGCCTGGATCTCGCCGATGTCGAGCTCCTCCAACAGCCGCCCCTCATGAATGATGCCGATGCGGTCGGCCAGGTGAGCGACCTCGGCGAGGTTGTGACTCGACATGAACACAGTCACGCCACGCTTGCTCGCGAGGGCCCGCAGCAACTCGCGCACCTCGACGATGCCCGCGGGGTCGAGCGCGTTGGCGGGCTCGTCGAGGACGAGGACCTCGGGGGAGTGCAGCAGCGCCCGAGCGAGCGAGAGGCGCTGCCTGTTGCCGAGCGAAAGCGCTCCGGCCGTGCGGTCCGCGTATTCGTCGAGGCGCAGGAGCGTGATGACGTCGCCGACAGCCGAAGGCGGCGAGCGCATCAGGCGCCGCTGTATCTCCAGGTTCTCACGCACGGTGAGGTTCGGATAAGCGGTGGAGGTCTCGACGAAATAGCCGATTCTCGCGAAGGCGGCGGCCCCGCTCCGCAGTCCGCGAAGGCCGAACAGCGCGACCTCACCCGATGTGGGCCGGATGAGTCCGAGCAGCATGCGGATGGTTGTAGTCTTGCCTGCACCGTTGCGGCCGAGGAAGCCATAGACCTCGCCACGGCGCACTTGAAGTGTCAGCCCGCCCACCGCGCGGACATCGCGGTAGTGCTTGGCGAGCTCCCGCGTCGCGATAACCGTCTCGTGTGCCATCCGGTCCTTTCGTCAACTTACGCGAACCACGCGCCGGAGCAGAATCCAGCCACAGATGCCGGCTGTGAGCGACGCAGCCAGGATGCCGAGCTTGGCCGCCGCAAGGAGGTCGGGCATGTCGGGGAACGCGAGCCCCGCGATGAAGAGCGACATCGTGAAGCCGATCCCTCCGAGCCAAGCCGCGCCATGGACCATGCGCCACGTAACCCGGCTCGGCAGCGTGGCGACGCCCATGCGCACGGCAGCCCACGAGAAGAGCGTGATCCCGAGCGGCTTGCCGAGCAGGAGCCCGAGGAGGACGCCGAGCGTGACCGGGCTCGCCAGGGCCGTTGCGAGCTCCCCGCCGCTGAGCCGCACACCCGCGTTGGCGAGCGCAAAGAGGGGCATGATGAGGAAAGCCACGATTCCATGCAGCCTTCGCTCCGTGACTTGAAGCGGTGCCTGCGCCTGCTCGCACAAGGTTTCGAGCGTCAGCAGCGCCTCCTGCTGCTCCCGATTCGTGAGGACGGTCGTCTCAGGACCACAGCCGCGCTCGAACGCATCGACGCTCTGGCGAGCGCCCAGGAGAAACTCGTCCTCGTTGATCCGCGTCCGCGACGGAATGGCCATGGCGAGGAGGACGCCCGCGACCGTGGCATGGACCCCGGAGGCCAGCACCGCCGCCCAGAGAGCCACTCCGATGAGAGCGTAGGCTGACGGCCGCCGCACTCCCGCGGCGTTGGCGCCGGCGGCCAGAAGGAGAAGCGCGCCTGCCATACCCAAGGCAGCCCAGTTCACTCCGGCTGTATAGAAGAGGGCGATCACGAGCACCGCGCCGATGTCGTCGACGATCGCTAGGGCTGCCAGAAACACCTTGAGCCCTGCCGGAACCCGGTCGCCGAGGAGAGCGAGCACCCCCAGAGCGAAGGCGATGTCCGTCGCCATCGGGATCCCCCATCCCGCCGACCCGGAGCCGCCGGAATTCAGCGCGGCATAGATCGCCGCCGGGACGATCATGCCCCCGAGCGCCGCGGCGGCCGGGAGCGCCGCCTGCCGAAGGGACGCCAGCTCGCCGATCAGGACCTCGCGCTTGATTTCGAGCCCGACGAGGAAGAAGAACACTGCCATGAGGCCGTCGTTGATGAGGTGGTGCAGCGTAGAGCGGAACGCGAGCGGCCCGGCGTCGACCGCGACCTCAAGCTCCCAGATGTGATGGTACGACGCCGCCCAGGGCGAGTTCGCCCAGGCAAGGGCGATCGCGGTGCAGACGAGCAACACGATTCCCCCGGACGAGGCTGTGTGCGCGAACTCCGCGAAAGGGTGGAGCACGCGGTCGATGAGCGGCGGCCCAGGAGATGCCCCGGCGCGGCCTACAAAAGGCGAACGGCTCATTTTTCCCCCTCCCAGGATCAGGTCACCTTATCACCCACGGAACGCCGAGGCGCCGTAAATGTTGCAAGCACCAGCACATTTCGACGAGCAACAGGAGCAGCAGCTACTCTGTCGCTCCTGCCGGATCGGAAATTGCATATTTTCTTGCCAAGGCGGCCCAGTGGGCGGAAATGGGTGGGGACGCCCTCATGACCGAAGGAGGTTTCATGGACGGGATCGAACAAAGAATCCGCTCCCTCATGGCATTCCTGGTAACGGCGGCGCTGCTGGCGATTCCCGCCAATTTGGCCGCCCAAAGCGCCACCGAGGCGGAGGAGCAGCAACAGGAAAGGCAGGAACAGGCCCAGACCCAACCGGAAGCCGGCGAGACCCCCGCTCCGGCACCGCGCGTGGTTCCTCACGTCACCGGCACGATTGCAAGTTGGAACGGCCACCGGATCGACCTGAAAACGCCTGACGGGAAGACGCAACAGGTTGCCATCAACGAGGACACGGAGCGGTTGGTGGAGATCAAGCCAGGGGCCGAGGTCACGATCGAATACCGCCGGAAAATCGGCGACTTCGTCATTGCGGAGCGGGTGCGCTCGGTGAAGGAGACTGGCACCGCTGCGCAGTCCGCCACGGAAACGGCTCCGAGCGCGGGTCCGAGTACGGTGACCGGGACCGTCGTCTCCTGGACGCAAGCGGCGGTGGTACTGCGGACCGAGGAGGGCGACGTGACCCTGTTCCTCTCGCCCAGGACCGAGTCTCAGGTCAAGTCCGTCGAGCCTGGGATGCCGGTGACTGTCGAGTATGAGGAGACCTCCAACGGTGCAAGGCTTGCAATGCGCGTGCAGGCTACGGACAAGGAGAACGGCCCTGAGTAGCCTCCGAAAACCGACGACACCGCCGGGTGCCGAACACACGCCTGGCATTTGATCGGAATTATTGGGCCACTTCTTCGGCGGTATAGCCGATCCCGCGGACTCCCGTATCTTTATAGGAGAACGACCTGGGCTCGAGGAGCAAAACCTTGTGGAAGTCGTCCTGCAGGGGACAGGTGTCCTCCTTGAAGCGGCCGAGGAATTCTGCGTGATCTCACCGCTTCCCGGCTCCATCCCCAATGCCTGCCTGCCTTTTGGTTCTTGCGTGGACTCGTCAGTAGAGCCGGCCAAGGAGCTCGGTGAACGAGCCGGCCACAGGGGTCAGGGCACTCTCAGGGTCTTCCGCTGCCAGCTCGTGGTCCCAGTAGACGACGGACGGCGGCTCTCCGCCGCGGTAGTCGAAGGCGTAGAGATTGCCGGCCGGATCATCGGCGAAGGGGACGATCCCGGGGTCGGCGGCATCGGCGAGATTCTGCCGCAGGTTCCGGTGCGACTCCAGGACCGTCCTGCCCGGGTTGTCCGGATCGGCGCGGAGCCCGAGCAGCGACTGGAAGACCTTTTCCTTCTCTCCTCCGAAATCGAGAAGGCGCTTCGCGGGCCGGCCGCCGTGATGGTGCAGGGCGACGGCCACGTAGTCCTCGGGGAGCCCGACTCCGAGCTCGCGCTCCAGGGCCGCGACGTCGTCGCGGCCGGCCGGAGGCAGAGCCCAGCGCCATTCAAGGCTTGGCAGGTGTGGCGGGCGTGGCGGTTTTGGCGGCATTGGCGGCAGCAGCGGCTTTGGCGCGCTGCTTCTTCCTTTCCTTCGAAGCCTCCCGACGCTCGGTCCGGCCGCCCCAGATGCTGGCGCCGCCGACGTGGGGCGTCTGATCGTGCGGCAGGGAGGGGACGAGCTGCATTCTGCCCTTCTCCTGGTGGTGGTGCCAGGTGTAGCCCTTCGGGTTCTCGCCGGCGGCGATCTGCAGGAGCTGCTCCGGAGTGAACTTGCGCTTGAGGTCCGGATGGCTGGCGATCTCCCAGTTCAACTGCTTGTTGCAGTACAAGAACTGCGAGCCGTCGGAGGCCTCGTATAGGCGCGGCACGAGCTTCACCTCCGCGGCGGCCTGGAAGATGGGGAACCCTTCCGCGTCGTAGGGGATCTTGGAGATCGGGTGGACGGTGTTGGCCCGGTGCAGCAGGCCCTGCTTGGGAGCCAGCGCCTCGTTGACCTCGTCCAGCTTGGTGAGCAGGCCCTCATGGATCTTCGCGAGGGCATCGATCTCGTCGCGGACCGCCTTGCGGGCCTCCACCAGGGTCACCGGACCCTCGATGACTCCATCGGTCTCCAGCCTGGAGCGGTTCTTCTCGAGGTAGGCCAGGGCTGCGGCATCGTCCTTCTGGGTCAGCTCGCGGAGGTCGGCGCCGAGGTCCGTCATGGCCTTCCGGTTGTCCTCCACGTCCTTTTCGAGCGTGGCCTTCCTGCTTTCCAGTTGCGCCTTCTTCTTTTCCCGGACGGGATCCGGCGGGTCGGCGGCGGTCACTCCCTCGGGCTCGGGCACGTCCGGTTTCGCCGCCTCCTCGGCCGCCTTCTTCTTCTTTTCTTTCGCTGGCTTCGTCCCGGCGGCGGGCTCGGCGGCGGGGGCTTCCGGAGCCCCGGCCAGCCGGTCCAGCTCCTTGGCGAGCTGGGCCTCTCCGGTCCGGCTCTTCGCAGCCTTCCCCACGGCGTCGATCACCGCCTGGCGGTCGGGGTCGGTGGGGGCCGTGAGCACGGCCTCGGCGGCCTTGAGGATGGTGTTCGGGTCCTTGCGTCCGGCCAGGTAGCGGAACAGGTCATCTCCCAGGAGGCCGCGGAGCGCCCGCACCTGCTCCGGGTTGACCATCTTGAGGAGGGTCTCGGTGGCGGAGCTTTTGACCCCGAGCTCCTTGGCGAGCCGCTCGGCCGAGAACTGGCGCAGCTCGGCGTCGACGGCGGCGGCTTCCTCGGCGATCTTCTTGTGCTGGGCCTTGTCCTGGGCCGCCGCGGCCTCGGCCTTGAGCGTCTCCAGCTTCTTCTTGTAGGCGGCAGCCTTCTCGACGCGCTTCGGGTCGGACTCCTCCTTCAGGAAATCCTCGTAGTGGGCGAGGATCTCGGCGCAGACCTTGGAGCAGCGGATGATGCGGCCATCCTCCAGGACGGCGACGTCGTGCAGCCCGTCCGGCGTGAGGACGTGGGCCGAGACCTTCTCCTTGCCCGTCAGGCCCTCCCCGAGCTTGACCGCCTGCGGGTGGTCCGGCGTGACCCGCGAGGGATCGGAGGCATCGGGCTTGACCATACCAGTATCCGGGGCGGAGTGCGGGGCATCACCGGGCGCCGCGTGTGGCGCGTCGGGAGTGCCCCCGGCGGGGGGCGTCTTGGGCGGCGTCTTGGCAGGGGCGTCCGGCAGGGCGCCCCCTTTCGCCGCGGTTCCGCGCAGGATGTAGAGAGGCACGGCGTTGTCGCGGATTGCTCCGAGGAGGATCTGGAAGCGCCGCCGGCGGGCCTCGGCCGGCCCGACCTCGCCTTTCAGCTCGTCCTGCTGGATCTGCATGAGCTGCCCGAAGATCGACACGGCCCCCCACATCATCCCGGCCTGGCCGATCAGCTCGGTGGCCTTGGCGATGGGGTTCGCCAGCTTCTGTCCGAGCTTCTCGGCGAACTCCAGGAGCTTCGCGTCGTCCGCCGTGCCGGCGGCGATCACGAAGACCTTGGAGCTCCGCACGAACTTCAGAGTTGCGAGCTTGCCCACCTGCGAAGCCGCCATGCCGATCGCTCCGAGCACGCCGAACACGTCGCCAACCGACTCCTCGTCGAGGCGCAGGTTGCCGCTCGCCCAGCGCTGGTAGAGGCGCTCGGCCGCGACCACCGCCCCGAGGCCCGCCGCGACGGGCGCGAGGCCCGAGACGAAGAGCCCCAGCGTGGTCAGCACGGTCAGGAGGTCGTTGATCCGCTCGCGGGTCTGGGCCGGCCCGAGCGCGGTGGTCTCGAACACCTCGAGCCGCTCCGGCTCCGGGTGGTCCTCGGGGATGGTGACGGCCAGCTTCCCCTGGCCATAGGGTCCCGATCCCGCGAACAGCCGCGCCGCCCGGAAGATCGCCTCGCTCATCGAGGAGCCCACGCCGACGTACTGCTTCACGTCCCGGCTCGTCGTGTCCACGACCTTGTAGCGGACGACGTCCTTGTCCTCGCTCGGCAGCGGCACGGCCATGAGCAGGAGCGGGTAGGTCTCCCCGGTCAGGGTGCTCGTCATGGCGGCCCTCAGGCGGTGCACGTCCTTGTCCGGGGTCTCCCCCTTGTGCGCGCGGGCCTTTTTGATCTGCTCCTTCAGGATGTCGATCTCGCGGTTGACCGCCGCCTTCGCCCGCTCCGAAGAGGCCTTCGCCAGCTCGGCCGTCTTCTCCTCGAGCCGCTTCTCCAGGACGGCCACGACCGAGCCCTTGGCGAAGGTCTCCTGCCGCGCGCGCTTCGCCTCCTGCCGGGCCTTCTCTTCCGGATCGGTCGCCAGCTCGCGGAAGACCTCGGCCTCCGCGGCCTGCGCTTCGGGCTCGGCGATCGCGTTGCGGGCGGCGACCTCGGGCTCGACGACCCGGATGACCTTGGTGGCGACGCTCGCCGGACGGATCACCTTGTAGCCGCCCGAGGGCCTCGCCACGCAGCGGAGGAGATAGAAGCCCTTGCGCGGAAACGTGACCTCGCGGTGCTGGGCCGGCCCCCCGACCAGGTCGGCCAGGGCACCAAGGGCCTGGCCGCCGGCGTTGGTGATCACCGAAACCGGCAGGTACTCCAGGTTGAGCACGTTGGAGTAGATCCGGGAGACGACGTCCGTGGCCTCCTGGGTCGAGGAGGCCTCCACCGGGTGCATCAGCTCGTTGGCGGCCCCGGACGCCTCTTTTGCCAGCTTCTCGGCCGCGTGCTCGGCGCGGCGCTTCGTCGCCGTCAGGGGGTCGACCTCGGCCTCCTCGGACGTCGGCGCGGCGGCGAGCCTCTCCACGGCCGCCTCCGTCTCCTTGGCGAGGCCTTTCTGGACGATGTCCGTGATGTCGTACCGTTCCCAGTGGTAGTTCGTGTACCTGAACCCTTCGACGAGCTGCTGCAGCGAGTCGCCGACGATCCGGTAATCCAGCTTCATGGTGTAGCTGCCGATCCCGCGGGAGACCTGGAGGTCCGGTCCGACGATCTCGGAGGGCAGCTTGCTGCCGCTCACGTGCTGTCCAACCGGCTCGGTCCCCTGGGTGGCGGGCTTGTCGGAGGAGGCGCCTTCCTGGACAGCGTTCTCCACCCCTTCCACGGCTCCGGCGCCGCCCATGACCTCGCCCCCGCCGCCGCCGCCGGAGAGCCCGGCCTCCTGCTCGCGCTTCTCGGCCTCTTGCGCGCCCTTGTGCCGCTGGACGAGGGCCGTGATGGCCGAGTGCGTCCGCAGCGACATGTAGTTCCAGTACTGGCAGCCCGGCTTCTGGCTCTCGGCGGTGACGCCCTCGCGCCACCCGAAGACCGCCGGAGACAGGATCTTCAGGATCTGGCTCCTGGCGGCCGGCGGAACGCTCCCGAAGCGCCACCCGATCCAGGACTCGACGAGCCGTGTGTAGTACGAGTCCTTGGTGTCGCCCTCCTTCCAGGTGCTCGTGATCCAGTAGGCGGGGTCGCCGATCGCGGGGTTGACGGGCACGTCCGCTGGCCATGGCCCCACGCGGGCGGAGCCGTCCGCGCTTCCACTGCCGCACGCCAGCTCCACGGTCTTCCGGCGCAGGCCGCGGACCTGCTGCACCACGTGGGTCAGCTCGTGGGCGAGCAGGTGGTCTCCCGACGACGTGCCCGGAGCGTAGCGGCCCGCGCCGAAGACGATGTCGTCGCCGACGGTGTAGGCGAGGGCCGAGACGTCGCGGGCCGAGGCCTCGGCCTGGCTGCCGGTGTGGATGCGCACGCCGCCGAAATCGCGGCCGAAGCGCGGCTCGAAGAAGGAGCGGGCCGCCGGGTCCAGCGGCCGGCCGGGCGAGCGCAGGACGTCGCGGACGCTGCGCGGGGCCTCGGACGGGGCCGGACCGGCGCTCTCAGCGGTGGCGCGCCGGAGCTTCTCCTCTTCCTTCTGGCGGCAGTCGTCGCAGGTGCCGCCGCAGGCGCAGGCGCGCTGCACCCGCGGCGGAGCGGACGAGACCTCGGCCGCGCCTCCCCGCGTCACCTCGTCGGCGACCCGGTCGGCCTCGCGCTCGAACTCGTCGTCCGGCGGCCCGACCTCCAGCTTGGGCTGGAGCTTCGGACTGTTGAGGGCACGGCGGACCTCGGCCCGCTGCGGGATGGAATGTGATGTCCCCCCCTCGGGAGCGGGCCCGTTCGCCCGCGCTCGTGCTACGGAAGTCTTGCTCATGATGCTTCAGATCGCCGGCAGCGCCGACTTCAGGATCTCGCGCACCTGGGCCACGATCGCGTCCCGGGTGACGGCGCCAGGTATCGGGGTGTGGAGATGGCCGTAGGGCACGGTGGAGCCCATGTCGGAACGCAGCAGGGCCGTGCGGTAGAAGATCTCGTTGGAGAGGTAGCCGCCGCCCGAGCCTTCCACGGCCGTGGAGCCGGACGTGGGCTTTGTGACCTCCTTGTTCGTCCCCGACACCTGCTCGGTCAGATTTTCGTTGAAGTTGACCTTGGACTTGCCCGTCCCCTTCTGCATCTCCTTGACCGGCAGGCTGGTCTCCAGGAACTCCGGCCCCGCGCCCAACCCCTTGGGCTCCACCGGCTTGTTCGAGGTTCCGCCTGCGAACGCCTCCAGGTTGTCCGGAGCCTTGGTGGAGCGGCGGCGGCCGGCCCACTTCTCGATGTCGAAGTCGCTCCTGCCCTGGCTGATCGTCACGATCATGTTCGCCGCGGTCTTGCCGGCGAGGTAGGGACGGAAGAAGGTCTCGACCATGCCGGCGTTGAAGTCGGCGAAGCGGACCGGGAAGATCACGCCCTCGATGCGGGCATCCACTCCTCCCCCGGAAATCGTCTGGCCGTCGAGGGAGAGCACCGCGGCGCCGGAGGGATTGCTCCGGCCCACATCGGACTCCAGGCCGAAGGGGTCGAAGCCGCTGACCACGACCCTCTTGTTCTTTGCCGTGCTGTCAAAGGCGGCCCCCTCCATGCCGCGGGAGGCACGCTCGAAGGCGGCCAGCAGGTCCTCTCTCTTGGCGGTGGAGAGCGCGAAGGCCGTGGGCTGCCACTGCCGCAGGGCACGGGCCATGTCGAGCCGGGCCCAGTAGAGCGGCCGGTCGTCCAGGTCCGCGGACGCGCCCTGGGCGCGCTTGACGGACTTCTCCCAGAGCTTCCTGCCGTGCTCACCGACGACCTTTTCCGCCTTCGCCGCGTCCCCCGCTCCCTTGAGCGCCGCCTGGAAGGGCACCACCAGCTCGTCGAAGTTGGAGGCCGCCAGGATCTTCATGGGGACCGCGCTCCCGCCCGGGGCGACCGGAGACATCCCCCGCGCCTCCTCGACCGTGGGCAGGGGTCCGGTGTCCTTGCAGCGCGGGATCTTCGCCTCGACCCGCGCCAGGACCTTGGCCTCCTCCTTGGGGTCCAGGAGCGTGAACGGCTCCGGCAGCTCGAGCTTCTTGATGACCTCCAGGAGCTCCTTGTCGTTCTTGAGCCCGAGGGAGTCGCGGAGCATCTTCCGGGCCTCGCCCACCCCTTCGCCGTCGGGCTTGCCTCCGGCCGTCTCGAAATCGCCCTGCCACTCGGCCTGGAGATCCGGATCGTCGCACTTCGGGCGGGCGAAGCCGCGCACCTGGACGAGCGTCTTGTTCTGGACCGCTCCGCAGAAGATCTTGCGGGCCGTCTCCATGCTCAGGCGGACACAGCCATGGGACAGGGGCGTGCCGTCGACGGTGCCGTGCTTCTCGTACTCGTGGAGAGCGATGGCCCGGCTCGGCACGAACTCGCTCCAGAAGTCGATCCCACTGTGGTCCCGGTCGCGGTGCTGGATCGTGTAGCCCGTGTCCTCGGTGATGGGCGTGCAGTTCGTATCTTTCTTGCGCGAGCGCTCGGCGGAGCAGGTGGCGGCCTCGGGCGTGGCGGGATCGGCGCAGCAGTGGCCCTTGCCGGTGGAACAGATGCCGCTCTCGATGCTGCCGTCGCTCCAGTGCAGGGTGACTGACTGGGGCGTCTCCTGCTCCACCACGACGCGATTGAGCGTCTTGCCTTTGACGTCGTCGCACTCGCCGGCCTTCGGCTTGCCCCAGCGGCGCTGGACGCGGTCAGCCAGCCCGGCGCCCTGCTGCACGGTGTGGACGAGCTCATGGGCGAGGAGGGACCTGCCGGCCTCGGTCCCGGGGGCATAGCGGCCGGAGCCGAAGACGATGTCGGAGCCCACGGTGTAGGCGAGCGCGGAGACCTCCCGCGCGGAGGCCGCGGCCTCGGGGCCGGTGTGGACGCGCACACCGCCGAGGTCCCGGCCGAAGCGCGGCTCGAAGAAGGCGCGGGTCGCGCCGTCGAGCGGCCGGCCCGGCGAGTGCAGAGCCTCCCGCACGCTGCGCGGAGCCTCGGCCGGCGCCGTGCCGTTCCTTTCGGGCGCACGCCTCAGCTTTTCGTCTTCGCGGCAGTCGTCGCAGGTACCGCCGCAGGAGCAGGCGCGCTGCACCCGCGGCGGCGCGGCGGCGACCTCCGAAGCCTCCGGAGCCGGCCCCTGCATCACCTCCGCCGCCACCCGCTCGGCCTCCCGCTCGTACGCGTCGTCCGGTGCCCCGACCTCCAGCTTGGGCTGAAGGCGGGGGCCGGTAAGTGCATGCCGGATCTCGGCCCGCCGGAGAGCGGGTTGAGCGCTCTCCAGCGGGAGTCCCGAACGGCGGGCGGGGGCGTGGGTCTGCACGGGCTTAGGGGCGGCGGAAAATGTTGAGCCTCAGAGTGGCCGCCACCGAAACGTTCTTCGACAGGTCGTTAACCAGCGGCGATGCCTGAGTGTCGCCGCCGCGGTTGCCCACGTAAACTGCGTTCTCCGAGAGGATCCAGCCCAGGTCTCCCTCGACGGTGAAATACGTCGAGCTGAGGCTGACGCTCCCGGCGAAAAGCTCAAACTGGGGCTCGTCGATCCGGTTGTCCGTGAGCACGAGATGGCGAATCGGCTCCTGGAAAACCACCGGAGTGTCGTTGGGGTTGAACTGCTCCAGCCAGTTGACGACCGTGTCGCTGACCCGGATACCCGTCAGCCGGTTGTCACGCAGGTGGATGTCCGAGCCCGCGCCGAAGTGGTAGACGTTCTTCTTCTGTCGGGACCATGCCAGAGTCAAGTCCAGCTTGTTCTTTCCCGGGGGGCCATAGAGGCTGACGAGCCCGCGGATGTCGTTGCCTTCGATCATGGCCGGAACGCGGCCGTTGTTGAGCACCAAGGCGGTGCCCGGAGTGTTGGTCATGAACACCTTCCGCACCCTCTGGAACGCCCTTTCCAGGCTGCCGGTGTCGACCGTGGGCGCACTGAGGAACCCGAGGATCGCCTTGTACGCGGTCAGCTCGTTCGCGGGCAGGTGCTGTTCCGCCCAGTCATCTCCGGGACCGGCAGCAGCGAAGGCAGGGGCAGGAGCGCCGGCGGGCCGGACACTCTCTGACGGGGGCGGCGGCGGGCCTTCACCGGGACCGAAATCCAGCACCTGCTGGATCTGCTCGACGATGTTCAGGCGCGCCTGATGGGAGAGTGCGGCCATGGACTCGACGATGCCTTTGACCTGGATTTCGAAATCGCGGAGACCCAGTGCGTAAGCTTCGGACAAGCCCACCAATCCGAGGATGAAGTCAACCCACGGCGGCGAGATTGCGGGCAGCGCGTCGACGATGCAGCCCCGGACCAGCAGCCGGCTGTCCGCGAGGTTTGCAGTCACCTCGATCAGTCCCGTCTCGGTAAAGAAGTTCTGGCCCTGGATCCAGCTGTCGGTAAAGAGGACCTCGCGGCAGCCGTCCAGCGCGAGCTGCGATCCGTTGAGAACGAGCGAGAGGCGGTCGACCTCGAAAAGGGCGAGCCCCTCCAGCTTCACGCCATTCATGACGAGCTGGGTGGCCGTGCCGAGGCCGGACAGGCTGACGCGGTCGCCGGTCAGGAGCTTCTCGTCGAAATTGCTGGGCCAAGTGTGCGTGCCGGGCAGCAACTCCAGGGCCACGGTCCCGGTGGAATGCAACGCGTTCAGCGCGTCTCCGACCGACCCGAAGTCGCCGCCGTTGCCGATCGTGAAGCGGTTGCCGCTGCCGGCCTGCCGGTTGAACAGCGCGTCGAGGGCCTCGTGGACGTTGTCGACGCTGGAGTCCTTGGTGGTCGTAAACCCAATGTCGTCCGCCTTGACGTCGGCCAGCAGGTTCAGGGCCTGGGCGACCGTGAGCGGGTTGTTCCCCCTGAAGACGGACGTGTCCCCCGGCTTGGTGTAGGACACGTGCTGCGCCGCGATCTCGCACAACCGGTCCAGCGCCTTCTTGACCGTGTCATGGTTGGCGTTGAAGAGCCCGCTGCCGCAGCTCGTCGCGTAGCCCATGTCGCCCGCGTCGAGATCGGTCAGGCGCGGGAAGGCCAGGCGGCGCTGCTCGGCGGCGGTACGCGGGCGGAGCCCCGTAGCCGTCAGCTCGGCCAGCGTCACGTAGCGGTGGACGATGCCCGTGGGCTGGGCGGCGTCGAGGAGCTTGGCTCCGGCCTGGTACGTGGCCCGGCGCACCGGGACCATCCAGGAGTCGCCCGCCAGGAAGACCTTGGCCGCCAGATCCAGCGTGAGCTCGAGATCCGAGAGAAGGACCGTGAGCTTGCCGCCGCTCACCTCGAGCGTAGCGCCGGGGGCCGTGACGTCCGGAGTCTCGTTCAAAACGTTCGACAGGCCCCAGACGTTCGCCGAGAGCACGGCCACGGCATAGCCGTCCCAGCGGCGGACCATTTTGTCCGAGGCCGGAGGCAGGGCCGGCATCAGGGTGGCGCGCTTGGGCGCCCAGCCGTTCTGGGCCGGCATGTGGAAGCCCAGGTGCTTCTCCGTCTCGGAGTCGAACAGCTCGAAGATCGCGGCGCCGGCCGTGAACCAGTCCGGCACGTCCGCGAAGGTGTACTGCTCGGCCCCGTTCTCGCGGGACCACTTGACCACGACCCGCTCCGGCGCGGAGGGGTTCGGGGTCGACCCGCCGCCGTAGTGGACATCATGGATCTCCACCCGGAGCAGGAAGTCGCCTCCGGCCGGATCGACCTCCAGCGTCTGCGGGTCGCAGGGATCGGCGCCCCCGCCGTCTCCGCCCTGCACATACGCGACAGTGAGGCCGGCGTTGCCCCGCGGCGGGTTGTGCGCCGGGTTCTCGGGATTGCTGGCCTGCCGGCACCACTTGACCTGCGCCATGGTCTGCGTGCGGGTGCAGGTGTCGGCTCCGTGCAGCGCCGGGTCGCGCAGGTCCTCGTCTTCCAGCGAGACGACGGGGCGCTCCCAGACGTCGACGTAGATGTTGGCCGGAGTGTCGACCGCCGGGCCGTTCGGGGAGCCGGGGAAATCCGCCTGCTGGGTGAACGAAAAGGGTTTTTCGGTCACACCGGGGGCGGCCGCCACCTGGGCCTCCACCCCGCCCGCGTACACGACGCCGGGCACGATCACGGCCCTGTTGCTGACTAGCTGGATGGTGGCGCCGCGTCCCTCGGGAGCGCCGCTCCCGATCACGTCGACCAGGGTGTCGTCCACGCGGGACTTGAGGATGTCGACCAGCTCGTTCCAGTCGCGGTCGGTGATCATGCGGCCCTGCTGCTGGTAGACGCCCGAGTAGCGCCGGTCGGCGCGGAAGCCGGCTCTCGAAATGTGTGTCTTCATGGCGGACCTCTGTCTCTCTTCCTAGGAGGACTGCGGCTTGGGGGGCGCGGCGAGGAGGCGCAGATCGGGGATCAGCACCGCCTGGAGCCCCAGCGGCAGAAAGTCTTCGAGCTTGGTACGCACCGCCTCGACGGCGAGCGCGTAGCGGCGGTCGTGATACGCCCCCATCTCCCCACCATCCTCGGCCCCGAAGCGGATCGACCGCGGGGTCGCGGGATGGAGCACGCCGCAGCCGGGCTTCCCGAAATCCGGCTCGAAGAAGATCGGCGCCTGCGGCGTGTTGAAGGCGGAGGAAAAGCCGGTCTCCCCGGCGTCCACACGCGAGTAGCGGACGCAGCCGGGAGTAAACTGCTTGGGCAGCAGGCCCACGATGATTTCTCCGTTCAGGATCGAGTCGCTCGCCTGGAGCTTTTTCGCCTCGAGCCTGCCGAGCACGGTCACGTACTCCAGGCGGACCAGGCCGTCCGCGGCCGTGAGCTGCCGGATCAGGGAGCTGGCGGCGTCCACCGCCGGATCGTGGACGTCCGGCCGGTTCGACACGACATGGTCCACGGCGGCGTCGCGGAGGACCAGGCGGGCGGCCTGCGCGTCCACTTTGTCCAGAAACGCCAGCCCCGCGAAGGACCAGGTGCCGGTGCCCGGCAGGGCGACGTCACCCTCGATCGGGACGGTGACGCCGAGCGACCGGATCTCGCGCCAGTTGGGCAGCGCCCGCTGCTCCAGCCAGTGGCCCGAAAGGAGCAGCCGCGTGACCTCGGCCCCGTCCGGCGCGACGGTGCGCTCGGCCTGGACGTCCTGGCCTTGGCGGAGCTGGTAGAGAACCGGCGTCTCCTCCACCCTCTTGATCCCCCGGCCGCCGCCGAGGTCGAGGAAAACCTGGCCCGATGCTTCGAGGGCGGCGACCGCCTGGTCGAGCTCCTGGACTCCCGCACCCCAGTCGGCCCAATCCACCGGCGCCACGCCGGGCAGGAAGAAACCGGACGGCGGCGGATGGTAGAGCAGCAGCCGGCGCGGGTGCGCGTGGCCCTTGCGCCAGTCGGGCGAGCGCAGGTCGGCGGTGCGCGCCGAGGGGTCCTCGTAGCTGCCCGGGAAGCAGGGGGCTCCGTGCGGGTTGGCTTGGCGCCAGGTGAGCGCCTGCCCGGAGAACCGGGTCAAACGGGCCTCGGGGTCCTTCGGATCGACGCGCAGGGAGCGGGCATGGAGGCCGATCGCCACGGTGCCGGAGGGACGGTCCACGGCGAAGGGATCCTCACCCGGTTTGCCGGTCGCGCGGCGCGGCAGGGGCCAGCCGGTCCGCGGGGTCACCGCGATCCGCTTCCACCCCTCCTGCGTTTCGACCTCGAAGCGCCCGACCTCCTGGGCCACCTGCTCGACGCTGGCGGGCGTGCCCTTCACCTGGCGCCAGGCGATGGCGTTGGCCACCTCGGCCCGCTGGCCCGAGGGCTCAGGCGAAACCAGGCGGGCGCCCACGAGCTCGGCGAAGTACGGCAGCAGCCAGGGCTGGCAGGCGCGCCCCTGCCGCGGCTCGTCCGGGAAGGAGTCGGCCAGCCGCTGCTCCAGGGTCTCGCGGACCTGGCCCAGCAGGTGGCCGAGCCCGTCCACCAGGGCGGCGAGGTCGCCGTTGTCCCGGCTGCGGTAGACCTCGGGCAGCAGGGTATAGAGCTGACGGCCCGCGGGGGTTTCCGGTTGCACGCTCACAGCTCGAACTCCTTGTAGGTGACGGTCAGGAACGAGCCCGCGGCATCGAGGGAGGCCACGCCGTCGGCCGGCGCCTCGACACGGGCGAGCTTGGGATCGTTGTTGAGGATGCACAGCGAGTTGGCCACGCCGGACACGGCCTCGACCACGCGGTAGATCTCGGACAGGCGCAGGGCCTGGCCGAGCTTGCGGCCGCGCAGGCCGAAGATCGCCAGGAGCCGCGCCCGCACGGCCTCGACCACCCGCTCCGGGTCGTACTCGGCGGTGACGATCTGCAGCGTGACCCGCAGGTCGACCGGGACCGGCTGGTAGGGGTCGACCTGGACGGAGACACCGGGCAGGGCATGGGCGGTGAGGAAGGCGCGGACCGCGGTGCCGAGGGTACCGATCTCGCCGCCGCCGGCCGGGACGACCACGACCCGCACGCTGTCCTGCCGCGCCAGCCCGGTGGGCAGGGCGAAGGCCCGCGCCTGCCAGACGCTGCTCTGGCTCGCGGCGAGGCGGCCGTAGTCCTCCAGCGACACGGCGCGACCGAGCGTCGAGACGCTCGCGGGCGCGGTGGCACGCATGGACTCGACCCCCTCCATGTCGTTGCCGCCGGTGGCCGGAAGCGGCTGCCGCACGGCCTCGATCAGCGGGTGGGGACGCGCCGGCTTGACCAGCCTGCCCGCGGGCAGGTTGCCCGAGAGGCCGGTGCCCGAGCGGTAGGACAGGCGGACGTTGTTGACCCCGGTGGGCAGCCGCCGGCCGTTGCGGCCGTCGCCGAAGGCGAGCTCGACGCCGCCGTCCTCGGTCATGCGCACGGTGTAGTGCGGATCGGCCGGGCCGGAATCGGCGAGGGTCGGTACCTGCTGCCAGACGCGGTCGCCGACGCGGACTTCGATGGCGGCGCGCACGCCCGAGGGCTGGCCGGGATCGGCCACGAACGAGACCCCGGCTTCGTCGAAGCGGAAGGTCTGGTCCGAGCGCGAAGCGTCGCCGCTGCCCAGGGCCCGCTCCGGCTTGCTCTCGCCGTGCCCGGCGAGCACGGCGTTGGCGCGCAGGAGCAGGTTGTCCTGCCGGGCGCCCGCGGGCAGCGGCCGGTCCAGGGTGATCTCTTTGTCCGTCACGGCGACGATCCGAGCCCCGACCGCGCCGGCAGGCACGTCGTCCAGCTCCACCAGCACGGTCCGGCCCGGCCGCAGGGGCGCGGGGATCACGGCCGGAGCCGGGAACGAGGCGCCGGCGAGCGGTGTCGGGTTCGCGTCCCATCCCAGGATGCGGGCGGAGCGCTCGAACTTGGTGAACACCCGGGTCTCGGCCAGGAAGAAGGGGCCGCCGCCGCGGTCCTGCCAGCCGCTCGCGGCGCTGGCCCGCAGCACCGCCTCTCCCGCGTCCGCGTCGGCCTCGATCGAATCGAGCCGCGTCCAGGCCAGGGTCTTGCCGCTCGACACCACGGCCAGGTCGCCGGCCGCGGCCTTCTTCGGCAGCACGGTGGTGATGGCAGGGGGAAGCTTGCCGGACGTCTTCTCCAGGAAGCGGTCGGCCCGCCAGATGCCGCCGCCGGGCGGCGGCGCGAGCAGCGACTGCGGGTTGAAGAGGTCGACGTCGTGCTTCCACTCCAGGCGCAGCAGGGTGTACCCGGCGTTGGAGTCCGGCACACCGTCGATCACGCTCCCCGCCGGCCGGAAGTCGGCGCCGATCGCCTGGTAGGGAGGCAGGAGCTTCTTGCCGTCTTTCAGCCTCTTGTCCGCCAGCCAGACTCCGGCCAGGCGGGTCCAGTCGCCGGCCACCTTGACCACCAGGATGGTCGCCTGGAGGGTGCCGGAATTGTCGCGGGTGATCTCGCGGCTCACGACCTGGTTGACCGGCAGGACGAAGGGACGGCCCACGACCGTCTGGTCGACCCGCAGCTCGCCGAGGTCGTCGTCGAAGAGGACCTGCCGGCCGCGGACGTTCTGGACCTGGCGGTACCGCGGCTGCTTGCCGTCGCTGATCCAGACCACGTCGCCCGGCAGCAGCCCCACGGGCTCCTCGGTGAGCTGGAGCGCCTTGCCGAGCTGGACGCCCTTGGAGGCTGGCGCGAGCGGCGCCACGCGCTCCTTCGGCCCGGCGTGGACGATCGCGTACCCCTTGGGGATCTGGCTCGCGACCGCGGGCGCCACCTCGACGCTCGTCACGGCCTCGCCTTCGGACACGGACTGGATGACGTAGCCATGGAGGCTGCCGTTGCGCTCGTCCTCCAGGACGAGCGGCTCTCCAGCCTTGAGCCCCTTGACGCGCCCCTCCAGGTCGATCCGGCTCCCGAGGGCCGGCGCCGGGTTGCGATCATGGTCCCGGGGGCGCAGCTCGTTCAGGCTGGCGTCGACCTCCAGGTCCTCCAGGGACTCGAAGAACACGGGCGCGCCGCCTTCCGGAGGCGAGTGCTTGACCTGGAAGCCGCGCACCACCGTGCCCTGACGGCCGGCTTTGGCGTCCAGGGCCAGCAGCGTCGAGGCCGAGGCCGGCGGGGCCGGGCGCACGTCGAGCATCGACACCAGTCGGCGGACGCTCTCCCACTGCGTGGCCGTGCCGAGGTAGCCCTCGTTGGCGTAGGCGTCCAGGTGCTCGGTGAGGACGTGGACGCCGCGGGCAAACGAGCGCACCAGCTCCCAGGCCAGGTCGCCGCGGCCGGCTTCATACTGATCGGCCAGGCGCTGGCTCTCCTCGGTCTCCAACTCGCGCCGGTCCGGCGGATGGACCCAGAGCGGGCCGGTGCCGGCAGGCCCCTTCCAGCGCAGCCGCGATTGGACCTCCGTGAGGAGGGCCTCGACCGCGGCCTTCTCGGCCGGGTCCTGGGGCGGGTTCTTCCACAGCGCCTTCCACCAGTCCAGGCTCGCACCCAGGTCGGGCGCGTCCGGATCCGGGGCGGGATCCAGGAAGCGAGACAGGAGCGCGAGGCGGAGCTCCTCCAGGTAGCTGGCGGCGTTGCCGTCGACGTATCGGAAGCGCGGGAGCCCCGCGCGGTTCCAGCGGGTGAGATCGCTCATCCCCTCCTCCCTCCACACAAGTTGAGCCGGAAGTAGCCGCGCTCCGGCCGGGCGGGATCGTTGTCGCAGACCGCGACCTCGAGACCGCGCAAGGTGATTCGCCCTTCGGCCGCGCGGTCGGGGTGGGCCGCGCCCACCCGCTTGAAGCGGTCCAGGGTGACGTCCACGACGCCTTCGACGTCCATCAGCGCCTCGAAGAGATCGCTGGCGTGGAGGTCTTCGCCGAAGCGCAGGCGGCCGGGCGCGAAGAAGCCGCCAGGGCCGCGCCCCAGGGCCTGCTCCACGGCGCGCCGGACCTCGGAGCGGAAGTAGCGCTCGTCCACGATCACCGAGAGGCCGAGGATGATCCCCACTGGCGTCGCGTCCTCCAGCAGCACCTCCTGGCCGGCCATGCGGTAGGCGTCGAGGTAGAGCCGCAGCACCTGGCGCAGGCTCGGGTTGCCGTCCCACTCCGGCCTCGGCAGCCGGTGCTCGTCGTGGAACTCCTCGATGGCCAGTTGCAGCTCCGCCGGGTACTCCGGCGCGTCGTCGAGCCGGTGCTCGTCCCAGGCGACCACGGCCACGTGGACCGTGGTCCAGGAGCCGCTCCAGTCGGTCCAGGCGTGGGCGCGGTGGACGAGCGGGTGGTCCTCCAGGCGGTTCGCGTAGTCCTCGGTGGTCACCATCCGGCGCTGCCGGCGGATCAGGCGCGGGCCGGCGCGGCGCGCCGCCTCCATGACCTCGGGGTGGCGGAGCCAGTAGAGCTCCAGGGCCTGCTCGCGCCGCAGGCGCTCGGCGTCAGGATCGGGCGGATCGGTGGGCGGGCCCGGGTCGGGCGCGTCGAAGGCGGTGTCCACGGCGTCGAAGCCGATCATCTGGAGCAGGCGGCGCACCGACTCGGGTCGGCGGGCGGTCTCCAGGGTGGCCTCGGAGGCGACGCGGTCCATCATGTCCGAGAGCTGGTCGAGCACGGCCGAGAGGGCCTCGATCAGCGTGACCTCGACGTCGGCCGGGGTCCAGCGCGAGCGCTCGGGGAAGCGGGCGGCCAGCTCCTCCAGCAGGAAGACGCGGAAGCCGTCGTAGTCGCGGACCCGCCAGTCGAAGTCGTCGCCCAGCGGGGCCAGGGAGCGCGGCAGCTCGACGCGGCGGCCGCCGCAGTCGGGGCACTCGCCCTGGAAGTGGAGCTCCTGAACGGGGGTTTCCACGGCCGTCTCCTCAAGCGCTCACGGAGAAGCGATGCTCCTCGGAATGGCCGAGGGTCGCGAGGGTGTAGGCGATCACCACGAACACCTTCTCGTCCTCGCCGGTGACGTCGATCGTCAGGCTCCGGGGATCGACCTCCCCCTTGAGAGCGTCGGCGAGGGAGGCGATCAGACGCTTGCGCGTGATCGTCCACAGCGGCGAGGTGTTGGGCTCGAAGATGAGGGTGCGGATGCCGGCGCCGAACTCCGGCCGGAAGACCCGCTCCCCGGGATTGGTGAACAGCACCTGCTCGATCTGCTCGCGCACGTGGCGGCTGCGGTCGGCCAGGGCCGGGCCGTCGCCGCCCACGCGGAACGGGAACGCCAGGTAGGGTGGATCGGCGAGGCGTCTCATGCGGTCATCACCTTCTGCGAGAGGCTGGACATCTCGCCCTGCGGGATCGGCGGCCCGGTCGGGGCCCCCGGCGCCGAGGTCGGATGCATGTGGGTCATGAACAGGGTGAGGAAGCTCTGGCCCTTGATGATCGGCTCGCCGGCGTCGCCGCCGAGCACGACCTGCGTGCCCTTGACCACGACCTTCTGGCCCTCGACGTTGATCCCGGCCGAGGCCATGGTGACCTTGTTGCCGTTCTTGTCCTCGATGACCGTGCCGCTCGAGTCCATGGTCAGGGTGTTGCCGTTGGAGTCCTCGACGAGCAGCTTGCCGGCGTCGGGGTCCATGGTCACCTTGGAGCCGCCGGAGTCGGTCAGGGTCAGGATGCCCTTCTCGTCGATGGCGACCTCGGTGCCCTTGGGGTGGAGGATCTGGATCTTCTCCTTGTCCTTCTCGTCGTCGAAGCGCAGCAGGTGGCCGCCGGGCGTCTTGAGCAGCCGCGTAGTGGTGCCGTCCCCCTCCGTGGCCTCGGCCGGCGGATCGCCCTGCTTCTGCCAGAAGGTGCCGGTCCAGATCGGGCGGGAGATCTCCCCCTCCTCGAACTCGACCCAGACCTGGGTGTCGACCTCGGGAACGAGGAACAGACCGAAGCCGGCGATGCCGCCGAAGGGGATGCAGGGGAGCGCCCAGCCGGTCTCCGTCTCCCCCAGGGCCGAGGGAATCTTGAGCTTGAGCCGGGCGCGCTTCTCCGGGTCCTGGTTGTCCACCACGAAGCCCCGGAACTTGCCGTAGAGCTTCCGCTGGACCTCCTTCGCGACCTTTTCGAGCAATCCCTGATCCTGGGGCACTGTCATTCCTCCTCAGAAACCGATCGAGAACGACACGGAGAGGGAGAGCCCGCCGAGCGGGCCGGCCGCTCCGGCCGGAACGTTGTCGCCGTAGGCGTTGCGCAGCAGGCGGAAGCTCTGCCGGTAGCCGTCGGAGTCGAACTTGTGAGAGACCGTGTCGACGTAGTAGAGGCCGTTCAGGCGGTCGCCGACGCCGTCCACGGGGACGAGCTCGCCGACGTGCAGCACGTGGCCGTAGAGGGTGCCGTCGAGCTCGCCGTCGGCAGTGACGCGCATGGACAGCTCGTTCGCCTTGGCCTGGGCGCGGGCCGTGAGCTCGGCCTCGTCGGTGGTGCCCTGGCGCCGCAGGCGCCAGACGAAGTCCGGGAGGCCGGGGCCGCCGCCGGACGCGGGCTCGGGACCGAGCAGCGGGATGTTGGGCTCGATGATCTGCTCCTTCGTCCCGGTCTTCTCCTCCTCGGCCACGTCGAAGGCGACCTTCTCGGGCTGGTGGGCGTCGGACCTGACGTCGATCCTCAGGCAGTTCGTGTCCTGGCCGGCGTAGACCAGGATCGTGGGCTGCGGCTGACCCGACAGGCGCATGGGGCCGAAGTAGACCAGCCCGCCGCCGCCGCCGATACCGCCGAGGCGGGCGCCGAAGATCAGCTCGTAGCCGTTGGCCTCGGCGCGCTCGCGCAGGAAGGCAATGTCCGTGGCGTCCTGGAAGAGATGGAGCCCGGAAAGCCCCTGGCCGCTGTCGGGGTGCGGGGTCAGCCGGTTGCGCGCCACGATCTGCTGGAAGATGAGGCCGTCCGAGGTCGGGACCTCGGCCTCGCCCCAGTTCTGGCGGAAGTGCTCGCGGTCCATGGCCAGCGAATCGTCCTGGCATTCCAAGGTGACCGTGGCCGCGCCGGCCTCCTCGGGATAGCTCGCGTGGACCTCGCGGATGTAGCCGCGGAAGACCTCCTCGGTGCGGCTGCCGAACGCGGCCTCGACCACGATCGGCTCCCACTCGGCGAGCAGCCCCGAGTCCTGGACCGACCAGCGGCCCTGCTCGTCGCGGCGGCTTTCAAAAGTGATCGTGGCCGTCCAGGCGTCCTGGCGGCTGCACTCCACATCCACCCCGGTGAGGAACGGATAGAGGTCGGAGATCTCGAGGAGGGCCACGCCCATCTTGATCACGCAGCCGGCCGGATCGCGCTGGGCGCCCCCGAGGAGGTCGAGCATGGCTCAGCGCCTCCCCGCCGGGATGAGGATCACCTGGCCCTCGGTGCCGGGGGCCAGCATGTCGCCGGAGAAGAGCACCTCGGGGTTGGCGTCCACGATCCGCCACCAGAGGCGGTCGTCGTTGTAGTAATGGCGGGCCAGGAGGTCCAGCCGGTCGCCGGCACGGATTACGTGCTCGACGGCGCCGGGGTAGGTGACCACCTCGCGCTGCCGGATGCCGGGGAAGACCTCGCCCCCGCCCGGCGCCGGCACGAACTGCCGCGCCCCTTCGTACCGCGATCCCTTGAAGAACATCTAGAAGAGCCCTCCCAGGAGCGTGCCCACCGTGCGGCCCGTGTTGATCGCCGAGCTCACCACCTGGCGCACCTTCTCCACCGTGTAGAAGGGGTTGTTCCCCTCGATGACCTGCATCCCCAGGGTGACGTTGGCCCGATAGGGGACCAGGGAGGGGAGATGGGCCTTCTCGTCGACCTGCACGCTGGTCAGGAAGACCGGCAGCAGGTGGGTCCCCCAGATGAACAGGATGACCGAGGCCGACTCGTGGCGCTGGAAGGCCCGCTGGCCTCCGAGCCCGAGGCTGGACAGCATCTGGAACCCGCCGGGACCCTGGGACTTGGGCTCCAGCATGGTGCGCAGGGTGTCGAGCTCCGGTTCGATCCCCAGCGTGGCGGCGATCGGGTCGCCCTCGGCCAGACGGTCGGTGCAGTCGAAGAGGACCTGGATACTGAAGGTCTCGGGCTGCACCGAGACCCCGAGAGAGGCGCGCGGCGTCTCCGTGGGCAGCGCGAAGTCGTAGCCCCCGCGCGTCGCCGGCGAGCTGCCGGTGCGGACCGAGATCGTCCGCGTGCGCGACAGGCTCTCCGGGCTGAAGTCGAAGATCAGCGCGAGCGGCGGCAGCGAGAGCGCATACTCCACCAGGGCGGCTTTGGTCACGTTTAGCATCACAATAGGGTTACGGAATCAGGGGCGGTTACCCGCCACCGGGTTGGACGATGTCTGCACACTCTCCGAGATGGCCCGGGCGATGCGGCCCGCGATGGCGGCGTCGCTCGCGCCCATGCCGCCGGCACTGATCTCGATCGGTGGCAGGGAGAGGGAACGGATGGAGACGTCGCTGGCCACGGGGAAGGCAGCCAGCTCCTCCGCCACGCGCCGGGCGATGCGCTCGGCGCGGTGCTCGAAGCCTGGAGGCAGGGTCAGCTTCAGTTGGTCAATGGTCCACACAGCCCGTCCTCCCGCAGGTAGCCGGCGAGCGGGCCGAGGTCGGCCCGCGCCATCTCCCGCCCGTCCTTGCCCAGCTCCCTCCACACCGCCAGGGCCACATGCTCCAGACCGATGGGTGTGCCGGCTCCGGCCGCCAGGTAGGCGGCGTGGAGCGCGGCGTTGCGGATGCCGCCGCCCGCCAGGTTGACCGTCCCGCCCAGGAAGACGGGGTCCACCTCGGGCATGCGCGGAGCCCGCGGCGGCAGCAGGCGCGCCCAGAGCCGGCGGCGCGCCTCGGCGTCCGGCCGCGGGAAGTCGATGACCACCTGGAACCGCCGCACGAACGCGGGGTCCAGGTTCTTGCGCAGGTTGGTGGTCAGGACGCACGGCCCCTGGTGGGACTCCACCCGGGCCAGCAGGTGGCTGACCTCCAGGTTGGCATAGCGGTCCCGCGCCTCCTTGATGTCGCCGCGCTTGCCGAACAGGCTGTCGGCCTCGTCGAACTGCAGGATCATGGGGCGGCCGTGAGCGGCGTCGAACAGGCGGTTCAGGTTCTTCTCGGTCTCGCCCACGTACTTGCTGACCAGGCGCCCGAGGTCGACCCGATAGAGGGACCAGCCCATCTCGGCCGCGAGCACCGCGGCGGCGAAGGTCTTCCCGGTCCCGGACGGCCCCGCGAACAGGGCCAGGGGGCCGCCGCAGTCGCCGCCTCCCCACTCGCCGACCACCGTCTCCCGGTGTCGCACCCAGAGCAGCATCTCGCGCAGCATGGCGATCCGGTCCGGCGGCAGGACGAGGTCGTCCCAGGCAGGGCGGACGCGCACCCGGGTCGCACCCGGCGGGGCCTCGTCGGCCTCGCGGCGGCCCAGCGCCTTCGCGGCCACCCCCGGACCGGGCCGGATCGGCTGCCAGGGATCCTCGCCGTCCACCCGCACCAGGTTGCGCAGGCGCAGCGCAGCATCGGCCGAGAGCGACGCGTAGAGGTGGTTGGCCTCCAGCGCGTCCATGGCCAGCAGCTCGTGGACCAGGGCCGCCGTGGGGTACGGCTGCGGCGATCCGGGCTGCAGGCCCTGGAAGAGCCATCCCAGGCGCGGCTCGGCCTCGGGAGCCAGGGCGCACGCCAGCACGTCGTACTCGTGCGGCGCGAGGCCGGTACCGGCCACCGCGGCCCAGGCTTCGGGCCGCGAAGCCTCGACTTCGACCTGGAGCTGCTCCAGCCGGACCAGCGTCTCGCCGGAGGCCTCCACGCCGCGGCGGCTCTGCATCAGGCAGTGCCCGAGCAATGCAATGCGCTCCCACTCGGCGCGCAGGAGGTCCGGCCGGGGCTCCTCGAAGAGAGCCTCGGCCGGAGCCAGCTCGAAGGCGAGTGCGGCTCCCCTCAAGGCGCCACCTCGTAGAGGTTGATCAGCACGGGGTTGCTCCGCACCTGGATCGGGGTGCCGTCGGGGAAGCGTTGCGCGCTGCGCACGGCATAGAGGACGAGCTGTCCGGGCCGGTCGTTGAACGGCAGAGGGGCTTCGACCGTGTCGGCCGAGCCGGCGCCCGCGGGGTCCAGAAGCGGCCCGGACGCCTGGGCGTCCACATGATCCTGGAGCGCGGTCCAGCCGGCGTCCGCCTCCCACGACTCCCAGCGCAGCGTGACCGGGCCGCCCTCCTCGCCGGCGATCCAGACCTGGGGCGTGAACGCTTCCAGCTCCGGGCTTCCAACCTCGAAGGAGAGGCTCTCCGCGCAGGCGCCGCCCTGCACCAGGCAGATGCGCGGCGCCCAGTCGGGGTGGACGGTCCGCACGGTGCGGGGTACGACCACGGGGACGAGCACCTTGCCGCCGAAAGCCTCGTGCTCGAGGCCGCGGTGCACGTCGACGCCGATGGAGCCGACCAGGGGTCCGCCCAGCTTGAGCTCGCTCGGCGGGATCGGCGCCAGGGCCATCTCGTAGGCGACGGACGGCCGGTAGGTCACGTCCCCCTGCGTGGACCAGATGTGGTTGATCTGGTCGAGCGGGAGCGGGTTGAAGAAGACCTGCAGGCGGATCGGGATGCCGTCGAGGCTGTGCGGCGGCAGGACCGGCGTCTCGTGGAACGCGCGCAGCACGCTGCCGAGCAGGCGCAGGTCGTTCTCCCCGGACCCCACCTGGCCCTCGGTCACGCCGAACGCGGTGACCAGGCAGTGCAGGCGGACGAGCCAGGTCTCGCCCGGATCGAACACGCCGAACCCGCTGGGCTCGACCTGGTAGAAGAACAGGTTGATCCGGTGCTCGGTCTCGAAGTCCTTGGAGGCGTCGGCCGGGCTGCCGATCAGCACGCGGATCGAGTTGGAATTGGCCTCCAGCTCCGTACCGAGGAAATCGGCCACGGACCGGCAGATGCGCGACAGGGACGATGCGGGCAGCGGCATTGGAGTGGAGCCCCGAGGTCGTTAAAGGCTTTTCAGGTAACGGCGGCTCGCGAGAGCGCCGGGCTTGGACGTCGGGGCCGAGGAAGGAGCCGGGCGCGCAGGCGGAGCCGGCGCCGTGACGATCACCTCGATCCGGCCGATCTGGACGCGGGGCGCCGCCGGTTGCTGGCGGGCGGGCGCCGGACGCCGCGAGACGGGCACCGCGATGGGGGACGGCACCACCGGCGATATCGGCGGCATGGATGCCATGGCCTCCCGGCCGGCCGCCGCCACGACCGCGGAGCGGACGGAGGCCGGGGCGGCGGCCTCCTCCGCGCTCTGCGCCGGGGCGGGGCCGGCCGGTTGGTCCATGGGTTCCTGAGAGGACCGTGGCGACTCGGCCCTGACCCCCGGCCTCACCGGCCTTTGGCCGGCCTCTCGCACGCCCGGACCCCCGGGAGAGGGGAGGGTGCTACGCCCGGCCTTTTCCCCATTCGTCTCCGCTTCGCCCTGTCCCCCACGCCGATTCGAAGGCAGAGAGATGGGTGGGGAAGAGGTCGGCGAAGTCACGCCCCCCTCTCCCGGGGGTCCGGGCGTGCGAGGGGCCGGCCGCAGGCCGGTGGGGTCGGGGGTGAGGGCCCGGGCTGGCGCAGGAGCCGCCGCCACGGGCGAAGAATAATGGGGGGGAGGGGGGGTCGGTCCCGGTTTCTGACTCCCTGCCAGTGCTCCGGTTACGTTCTCGAGCTCTCCGTACGAACCAGAAGACCGTTCTGAGATCAGTGAACCCGACTCTACGTTTTCCGAAAGCTCAGACCCGCGTTCGAAAGATGATCCGTTTTTAACAGCCGCCGAACGACCCAAAGGCGATGGCACACTTGCGTGAGCATCAAGATCGACGTACGACCGTGTTTCGGTTCCCTCTAGACGACTCCGTTCTCCCAGTACTCCGCGAGCTTCGTTTCCACTGTGAACGATTCCGTAAACGCCGGTAGTTCCCTGCTCCGGATTCCGTTCTCCTGACAGGCGAAGGACGTCACTTACTACTTCTTTTGCCGTCCTCGAAACGGCTGCCGCCGGCTTGTGCGTCGACGAAGGGCCTTCCCCCTGACGCGAAACGGGCTCCGGCACATTGCTCCGGTTCAGTGTGACCTGTCCGGTGGCGCTCGCGACGTCTCCCGTCCGCTCCTCCACTCCCAAAACCATGATACTGCTTTCTGTGACCGAAGGCACCTCCGGCTCCGGGCTCTTCTCGTCGGACGCAGGCGCCGTCATCTCCGGCGTCTCCGGCGCCGCCGGCACCCTTGGTGCGAAGCGGGGACGGCTGTCCGCGACCACCTCCGAGAAGATTCCCATCCGAAGCTCCTTCAGCTCGCCATCCCCCGGCCCTGGTCCACGAGCGAGAGATACAGGCGCCGCCGATCGCGCGGCAGGGCCAGGATCTCCGACTCGCTCCAGTGGTAGGCCGAGGCGAGGGCATGGATCTCGTGAAAGAGGCCGCCGTCGACGGCCCCGAGACAGACGTACGGATCGAGGTGCACCTCGCTCGGCCGGCCGCAATCGGGGCAGGCGACCTGGGCGCGGATGACGACCTCGGGCGCGACCTCCTCCAGGGCCTGCTCGACCCGGGCGAGGTCCTCGTCCGACAGATCTCCAGGGAGAGGCTCGGCAGCGCATCGCCTGGCGAGAGCGCGGCGGGCCTCCTCGGGATCGTCGATGACGGCGATCACCTCCTGGTCGGCCCCGTTCGGCACGCGGAAGCGCACCGGCCCGAGGCTCGTTTCGACCGCGGCGAAGGGATAGCCCTCCTCCGCGGGCTTGAAGGGCAGCTCGCCATGGCGGACCGGGAAGTCGAACCCCGTGCCGCACCTGGCACACGAAGCCGCGAACCAGGTCTCCTCCATCCCCAGCCTGGCGGCGAGCTGCCGCATCAGGTACTGGCGATCCGCCACCGGAAGAGCGCGGACCGCCTCGGGATGCGCGGCGTCCCCTCCCAGCGAGGCGAGGGCGGCGGACAGCACCGCCGTCACCCGCTGGGGGACGCTCCCCCGACCGCGCCCGGCTTCGGCGAGCGCGAGCTCGACGTCGCCGGACAGCGGCCGGAAGGAGAAGTCGCGGCGAAGCTCACCACCTCGCCAGAGGCCACCGGGAAGCATGGTTACGCCTCCGTGGGCTCCTGCACGCTGGTGTCACGCTGCCACCCCTCGTGCTGGAGAGTGATGCTCTGGATGCCGACCGTGTTCATGCTGCCGGCGTCGAGGTCGGGGAGCGCCTGGAAGTCGGAGACCCAGGCCCGGAACAGCTTGTAGGAGATGGCCACCTGACCCTGCAGGTTGAGGACGTTGACGACGATGTCCTTGCGGTAGTTCTTGAGGGACATCCCCGCGTCGCCTTCGATGTTGTTGACCAGGCTGGCCCAGGCCTCGAAGATCGGGTCGTGGGTCAGGCCCTGCTCCAGGGTGACCGGGTCGTAGCTGGTGCCGCCGGGCATGACGCGCTCGTGCGACGGATCGTTGGAAGCCCGCCACTTCACGGGCTCGGTCTTCTTCTTGAGAGCCCCCATCTTGCGGAGGCCGGCCACCACCTTGCCGTCGATGATGACCTGGAACTTGAACGTCCGGTACGGATCGTGCCGGTGGGCGTTCACGGTAAAGAGTGGAGCTGCCATTTTCTGAACCCTCCTGGGGGATTACTGGCCGACCTTCTGCTGAATGCGGACGATCACGAACTCCGCCGGCTTGAGCGGCGCGAATCCGACGATGACGATGACCTGGCCGCGGTCGATGTCGCCCTGGGTCATGGTGTCCCCCAGGCCGCAGCGCACGAAGTAGGCGTCCGAGGCCTTCTGGCCCTGGAACGCGCCCGAGCGGAACAGGCCGTTCATGAACGAGTCGATGTTGACCCGCAGCGACGACCAGAGCCGGTGGTCGTTGGGCTCGAACACCGCCCACTGGATGCCGTTGAACACGCTCTGCTCGATGAAGATCGCCGTGCGGCGGACCGGCACGTAGCGCCACTCCGGATCCGCGTTGGTCGACAGCGTGCGCGTGCCCCAGATCACCGGGCCGAAGCTCGGCAGGGTGCGGAAGCAGTTGACGCCCATCGGATTGAGCTGCTCCTGCTCGCCGTCCTCGACCTGGAACTCCAGGCCCGCGACGCCCAGCAGCGCGGTCTCGACACCGGCCGGCGCCTTCCACACGCCGCGGCGGCCGTCGATGCGCGACCACATGCCCGCGGCGTAGCCCGAGGGCGGCGCCAGCACCGTGACCGGCACGCCCGGGTTCTTCTCCGCGTTGAAGTAGGGGTTCACGACCTTGACCCAGGGGTAGTAGAGCGTGGTGTACGTCGAGGTCGGCAGGCCGAGAGAGTTGACATCGCTCTCGGTGCGCAGCTCGGTGCCCAAGGGCGGGTCCACGAGGACCATGCGGTTCCTCATCTTCTCGGCATGGCCGACGGCCGCCTGGACGATGGCCTTGCTGGTCCCGCCCCAGGTCTGGCCGGGCAGGGAGATCATGCTGATGGCACGGATCTTCTCGAAGGCCGCGAACGCCGGGTTGTACTCGTTCGAGGTGGGCGCGGAGCCGTTGTTCCCTCCCGTGAGCTCGACCTCGTCGTCGGCGTCGGACAGCACGGCGTCGAGAGATTGCCCACCGGTCAGCTCGACCGCGTCCTCTCCGTTCGCGCCGAGCTTCAGGGTGGTCGCCGCCTCGCCGTTGGCGACCACGACCGACGCCGTGTCTGAACGCACGCCGGAGGTCAGGACCAGGGTGTTGCCCACCGCCGCCGCCTCGAAGTTCTTCACCGCCAGATCTATGGTCACGCTGCCCCGGACCCGGTTCTGGATCACGGTGGCGACGTCGGCCAGCGTGGGGCTGACCGGCAGCTTCTGCGGCAGGGCGCCCGCTTCGAACAGGACCGAGCGGGACGTGCCGTCTACCGTCACCCCCAGGGTCTTGCCCACGAGGGTGCTGAAATCGACGCCGGTCAGGTCGCCGCTGGTGCTGGTCCCCGTCTGATACTGGCTGACGTCCTGGACCTCTGCCGTGATCAGGTTGGACTGGCCGTTGATCCGTCCTTCGACGTAGTTGGGATCGCCCTCCGCCGCCGAAACGCCGGAGAAGCTCTCGAGCGTCTTGAAGTCGTTGCCGACACCGCGGCCGACCACGACGTTGAAACCGCCGCCGCCGGGCTTGGGCGTGAACCGCACCCGCAGGCCGTCGGCCCAGGTCCCCGGGTTCACGGCGCGGAAGCGGATGAGCTGGGTGTCATCGTCCGGGTGCTCGAGGAAGCCCTCGGACTCGACGGGCGTCCCGGACGCCAGGCGGACGATGTAGGCCGCGGTGCCACCGTTCTGGAAGAACGCCGAGACGCTGTGACCCATGGGGTCGCCCAGGGCGTCCTTGCCGGTGTTGCGGATCCCTCCAAAGAGGTTTTCATAGTCGTCCCACTTGAAGATGAGGGTCGGCTGGCCGATGTCGCCCTTGGTGGTGTATCCGACGAAGGCGGCGGTGGACGTTCCCACGCCTTCGATCGGCTTCGATCCGCTCGAGATTTCCTCGATGTACACCCCGGGCCGAAGGTAAGTAGGCATACGTACTCTCTCCTTGCGCTCTCCGCCCTCGCCCGGCGGTCTGTGCGCTGTAATGTTCCGTGCCCGGTAGGGGCACACACCCGACTTCGATCAGGAGTTACGCAGGACCGTGGCAAAACCCGCCACGCCTTTTTTCTCCTCGCATCTCCCCCGGCATCCGACATTCATACGTTGCCCTGGTCCGGAGCGTCGCGGAGGGGCAGAGCAGCTTGCGGAGCGGTCGTCTCGTTCGCTGGACGCGTCAGCGGAATTTTTAGCCGTCCAGAATTTCTCTGGATCGCTCAAAGTTCCGCTGGACGGCTCAGCGGAGCTTTCGACGCTTCAGCAGAAAAATGGACGGCTCAAAAAAATTTTCGGCGCGTCAGAATTCCGCGCAACGCGTAAAAGTTACACCGGACGCGTCAGAAAACCGTTGGACGGCTCAGCGGAAGATTTAGCGGTCCAGAGTTTCTCCGGACGGCTCAAAAAAATTTTTGACGGCTCAACGGCGCGCGGGACGGGTAGAAAAGCGGGGACGGGCAGTGTGACAGGGCACTAGGCAGCCGCCCAGGCCTCCCGCCCGATCCCGTAGACCAGGCACTCCTTGCCCATGACCTGGGTGCGGCCTTCCAGGCGCTCGCCGAGACGCTCGGCCACGCTGATGGATCTCTGGTTGCCCGGCAGGATGAGGCTGATGACGTGGTCCTTGCCCAGGACCGTGAAGGCGTGGGCCAGGGCGGCACGGGCGCCCTCGGTGGCATAGCCGCGGCCCCAGTAGCGGCGCGCAAGGGTCCAGCCGAGCTCGAAGGCCGGCCAGCCTTCCGGGTCGTTGAAGCCGAGCCGTCCGGCGAAGACGCCCGTGGCCTTCTCCTCGACGGCCCACATCCCGTAGCCGCGGAGCTGCCAATGCCCCAGGATGAAGGCCATGTGCCGCCAGGACTCGGCCCGCGTGAGCGGCAATCCGGCGAGATAGAGCATGACCTCGGGATCGGAGCACATCTCCGAATAGGCGTCGTAGTCGTCCAGGCGGAAGGGCCGGAGGAGGAGACGCTCGGTCTCCAGGGTGGGGAAGCTCACCACGGCAGGCTCCCCAGGTCGACCCTTTCCGAAGGCCAGGACCGATCTCCGAACGGCAGGATCATGACCCGGGTTGGCGCCGGCACCTTGCCGCCGGGCTGGTCGATCAGAACGCCCTGCTCCACCACCTGCCAGCCCTGGGATTCATAGAACGGGACCAGCCGCGGCAGGCAGAAGAGGAGACCGAACGAGACCCCCAGCTCCTTCTGGAGGAACTCGGTGGCGCGGTCGATGACCTGCCTCGCGAATCCGCGGCCCCGCGCCTCGGGCACCGTGATCACCGAGCCCAGACCTCCGACCATCGTGGGCCTTCCCCCGAGCACGGTCTCGTGCCGCAGCACCGACGCGTTGGACCGCGGCGCGCCGTCTTCATACAGGACGAAGTGCCAGTCCTTGGACCGCCACTGGAGCCCGTACGGACTCACGCCGAAGAGGTCCTCCCCCCAGCCGAACAGCGCCTGGCGCTCGGACTCGGTGAGTAGCTGGAGAAGTTGGATATCGGGCATCAGGAGGTCACAGTGTAGCTCAAGGACAGCAAATGATACCAGGACCAAAGCACAAAAGGGGACCTCAAGGACCTCCGACCACCCAACCCGCCAGCACCATCAGCCCGATCAAACCGGTCAGCAGCAGCGGCACCAGCCAGAGGAGATATCTCCTCCCAACCCGTCTGGCCTGGGGCTCTCCGCGGTGGATCTGCGCCAGGGCCTGGATCTGGGCGCGGTAAAGGAGACCGCTCTGCCAGTGCGGCGAGGGGTCCTCCAGGTTCAGGAAGGTCCCCGCCGCGCTGTCGAAGGCCACCCAGCCGTTCTGGCGGCAGAGCCGGACGATCACAGGCAGAGGATTGCCGAACCCGCGCACGTGCAGACCGATGGAGTCCACCACCCCCCGGGAAGGGAGCTGGACGTCGATCGAGTAGGCGCGGCCTTCATAGACGCCCTGCACCGGCTCGGTCCAGTCGATCCCGGGCAGGGCACGGCCCACCGCCCGCCGGACCTCCTCGGCCATCCCCAGCGGCTGGAGTTGCAGACGGCCCTCCGGAGGAGCCGCGGCGGACCCGGGTGCGAGAATCAGGACGTCCCAGCTCACCCGCCGAGCCGGAAGTGCGGGTTCTCGATGATCCCGAACGCATTGCCGAACGGATCGAGCACCGCGGCCACCCGGATGCCGCCGCCGACGTCCTGCAACGGATGATGCTCGCGGGCGCCCAGGGAGAGCAGCCGCTCGAGCGCGCGGGCGGCGTCCTCCACGCCCCAGTAGGCCATGGGACCGCCGGCGCCCGGCTTCGCGGCGCTGGTGTCCGGGTTGAGCCCGAGCTCGTACCCACCGACGTTGAAGCCGACGTAGAACGGCTCGTCGAAATAGGGCGGGAAGCCCAGGATGCGGATGTACCACTCCTTGGCAACCTGGAGGTCGTCCGCGGGGTAGATGACGGTTCGGAGTCCGAGGAAGAGTTTGTCGTCCATGGTGCGCGGAAGCTTACCGCGGAAGCGAAAGCCCTTGGGGGCGGAAGTCACTCAGAGGCAGCAGCGAGGGATTTGCCTCTGCCGAGTGTTCAATGGATCAAGGAGGCAGTACAAGACATGACTTCCCCTTCTCCGTCTCTGGAAATCCACCGCGAGGCCGCGCCCCTGGACAGGGTCGGTTTCGCCGGCTTCGTGCTGGACCGGGAGACCGGCAGGCTGCTCGGCCCGGAGGGCGAGATCCGCCTCCGGCCGCAGACCTTCCGGCTGCTGGAGGTCCTGGTGGAGAGCGCACCGCGCATCCTGTCCCAGGACGAGCTGCTGGACCGGGCCTGGGGCGTCGAGCACCTCTCCCCTGCCTCGGTCAAGCAGGCCATCAGCGAGATTCGCCAGGCCCTGGGGGACGACCCGGCCCGGCCATCGATCATTGAGACGGTCCACCGCCGGGGCTACCGCTTCATAGCGACCATCGCACCCGTCGAGCCCGAGTTGCCTGCTTCGGTCAAACTTGCCGCGGTGCCGCCTCAGATCCCCGACGCGCCCGCGCGCCGCCGGCCGGCCACCCTGTTATCCGTTTCGGCCCTGGTCCTGCTCACGCTGGGACTCGCCCGCCTCCTGCCCTCTGAGCCGGAGCCCATACTCAAGACCCCGGCGGCCATCCCCGCCCGCCCGGCGCTCGCCATCCTCGGCTTCAAGAACCTCTCGGCGGACTCCCGGGACGCCTGGGTCTCCGCTGCGCTTTCCGAGCTCCTCGCCTTCGAGCTGACCGCGGGCGGCGGCGTGCGGCTGATCCCCCCTGACAAGGTGGCCTGGATGAGCCGGGAGCTCGGGCTCCCCAACGCCGGGAGCCTCGGTGCGGTCGGGCGCAACCTCGGAGCCGACCTGCTGCTCACCGGCTCGTACCTGGAGGAGGACGGGGGCCGGCTGAAGCTCCAGGTGCTGGTGCAGAGCGCGAGCACGGGCGAGACCGTGGCCTGGGCGCGGGAGTCGGGCTCCCGCGATGCGTTGCATGGCCTGGCTGGAGCCTCCGCGCGCGGGCTCCAGGCCACGCTCGGGGGGAAGCTTTTGCGGGAGGCCGCGGCGCTCGCCTCCAGCTCCGAGTCGCTCCGGCTCTATGCCGAGGCCCAGGGCCGCCTGCGGGTCTGGGACGCCATGGGCGCCATTACCCTGCTGGAGCAGGCCGCGGACATCGATCCGAAAAGCCCCTTCGTCCAGGACGCCCTTGCCGCGGCCGCTCTCAGGCTGGGGTTCGAGGTCCGGGCACGGGAGGCCGCGCAACGCGCCGCAGCCCTGTCCGCCGGCCTTCCCCGGGAGATCCGCCTGGGCATGGAGGCGCGCTCCTGGGAGGTCCAGAGCCGCTGGGAGGAGGCGGCGAAGATCTACGGCGTGCTCCGGCGCTCGTTCCCGGACGACCTCGAATACGGCCTGCGGCTGGCGGCGGCGCAGAGGCTGGCCGGCCGGACCACGGTCGCGCTCGCCACCGTGGCGGGCCTGCGCCGGCTCCCCCCTCCGGCCGGGGACGACCCGAGGCTCGACCTGGCGGAGGCGGACGTCACCTGGCAGCTCGGCCATTTCGAGCGCGCCCTCGACGCCGCGGCCCGCGGGATCGCCGGGGCCGAGCCGCGGGGCATGGCCCTGGTCGTCGCAGCCGGCCGCGCCAGCCGGGGCTGGTCCCTGTGGCGGCTGGGCAACCCCGAGGGCGCCCTCGCGGAGCTCGACGCGGCGCGGGTCCTCTACCTGCGGACCGGCGACCGCGGAGCCGCCGCCGCCACCCTCCTCGGCCGGGCCACGGTGCTGCAGGGCACCGGCCGCACCGCCGAAGCATGGAAGGCCTACGAAGAGGGCATCTCGACCCTGCGCGAGATCGGCGACCGCCGCCGCGAGGCCCGCGCCCTCAACAACTTCGCCGCGGTCCTCAACGACGAGGGAGACTTGGACGGCACTGTCCGCCTCCTGGAGAGGTCGCTGGAGATCAAGCGCGAGACCGGCGATCTCCAGGGCGCTTCGACGACCCTGGTCGGTCTCGGGAACGCGCACCGCGTCCGAGGCGACCTGAAGAACGCGCGGAGGAGGCTGGAGGAGGCGCTGGAGCTCAGCCGCGGTCTGAACGACGACCATGGCACGGCGTTCGTCCTGCGCGGCCTGGCCCGGCTGCTCGAGAAGGAGGAGCTCTTCACTGAGGCGCGCCGGGCCCTGGAGGAGGCCATCCTCCTCACCTCGCGGATCGGGCACGCCGACGGCACGGCCCAGGCCCGCGTGGCGCTGGCCGAGCTGGAGCAGAAGACCGGCCGCCTCGACCGGGCGCAGGCGCAGCTCGAGCAGGTCCTGGAAGAGTTCCGGCGCCTGGGCCAGCCAGGGGACGAGGCCTACGCCACGCTGCGGCTCGGCGAGGTCCACCAGGAGCAGGGCCGCCTCGGCGCGGCGCGGACTGTCTACAGCCGAGCGCTCGCCCTGGCCCGGAGCCTGAGGAATGACTTCTACGCGGCCCATGCCCACCTGGGGCTTGCCGAGGCCGGAGCGCTTGGAGCCCGGCCGGAGACTGCCCGCGCGGAGTACCGCCAGGCTCTGGCGCTGTGGGAGAAGCAGGGGAATTGGGAGGAGGCAGAAAAGGCGCGGAAGGCCCTGGCCGAAATCAGGCTGAAGCCGTAATGCAGGCCGTAACCTTGGCTGCCCACAATAGGTCCATCTCCGGTTGGTTACAAAAGGCAGGATGACAGCGGCCGGCCCCGAAAGCGGGGTCGGCCGCCGGGAACGAGGGGCTAACCTGGCTGCGGGTTGTCGGGGCTTCTCCACCCCTGGACCGCCACCAGCACCACCCCCAGGGTGATTGCCACGTCCGCCAGGTTGAAGATCCCGGTGCGGAAGCTGCCGAAGCCGACGCTGACGAAGTCCACCACCGCGCCGCCATAGGCCACGCGATCGATGAGGTTGCCCATGGCGCCCCCGGCCAGGAGCGCCAGCCCGAGCGAGCTGAGCAGGGAAGCCTGGCCCGCGCGGGCCATGGTCACGAGCAGGATCACCACGATCACGCCCGTCCCGCCCACGAACAGCAGCGAGCGCAACTGGCGCGGCAGCGAGGCCCCGAGGCTGAGGAAGGCGCCGGTGTTCTCCGCGTACTGGAAGCGCACCGCGCCGCCGAACAGGGAGACCGTCCCCCGCTCGGCGAGCGAACCCCGCGCCACGGCCTTGGCGGCCTGATCGCAGCCGACGCACCAGAGCATCACGAGAAGAAGGAGGGCCAGCCTCCAGCGGGTCATCATACGGACTCCAGGGTCGGGACGAGAGTGTACGTCAGAATTCGGTTTTTTATGCCTTCAGTCGCCGGGCCAGCACCTCGACCTTCTCGCTGTCGGGCACCGGCGGCACGGGCATCTCGCGGTGCGCCACGGAGACGAGGCGGCGCTCCCTGTCCACGGGGGACAGGACCTTGTCCTGGAGCACGTCCCAGGTCTGGCTGACCACGATCGCCTCCAGGTTCTCGATGCGCTCGACCTGGTCCTGGTCCCGCTGGCGCAGCTCGGCGACCAGCTTCTCGAGGTTGTGCGTCGAGTTGCCGAGCTGGTTCTGCTTCTCGCGGAACTTGAGCCACTCCTTGAACGTGCCCGCCATGATCCCGAAGATCGGAATCAGGACCCAGATGAGGCCGAATTCCATGGCCGTACCCTCCTGGAGGATTGTTTACGAAGGACTACACCGCCGGTTTCACCCCCACCTCGCTCCACAGCTTCGCGGGATCGTAGACCGTCCCGTCCTTGACCGTCAGCACGACCCGCCGGATGTTGCGGATGTCGGCCGTGGGATCGCCGTCGACCAGGATCACGTCGGCCAGCTTGCCGGGCGCGATCGTGCCCAGCTCCTTGTCCTTCTTCATGACCCGGGCGGGGACGATCGTCGCGCTCCGGAGCGCGTCCACGGCCGGGATGCCGGCCTCGACGTAGAGCTCCAGCTCGCGGTGCAGGGAGAACCCGGCCAGGCTGTCGGTGCCGGCCACGATGGGGACGCCCTTCTCGTGGAGGGCGCGGACCACGCTCTCCATGGCCTTGAACGCCTGCTTGTAGCGCGCCTCCTTGCCCTCGGGCGCCGCGCTCCCGGACGTCAAGGCGCGCTGCGCCTGGGTCGGGAGCCGGTCGGCCACGGACGCGTAGGCGCCGGACATCTCGCCGGAGCTCCGGGTGAACAGCCCCTCGAACGTCACCAGGGTCGGGTCGTAGACCGTGCCTTTCTCCTTGAGCAGGTTCAGGAAGGACTGCACCGGCTCGGAGCGGAGGTCGAGGTCGGGCCCCCTCTCTCCCACCGTGTGGAAGCGCGCGGGGGTGCGGGTGTCGATACCCTCATAGAAGTTCAGGAAGAGGAAGTTCGTGTGGTGGACCTCGTCGAAGCCGGCGCGCACCGCCTGCTCGGCGGTCATTCCATAGGGGATATGGCCGCTCACGCGCATCCCCTTGGCGTGGGAGCGCTCGATGATCGCCGGCACCAGCTTGGGATCGAGAGAGCTGTAGAGCTTGATCTGCTCGTAGCCGAGCTTCGCGTAGTTGTCCACGGCCGCCAGGGCCTCTTCCGGAGTGGACACCAGCACTTTGCTGGGGCCGGCGTAGGGGCCGGGGCCGTCGATGAAGCCGGCCATGATCACCCGCGTACCGACCAGCTCGCCGGCATCGATGCGCCGCCGCAGGTCGAGCAGGAAGTCCGTGTCGTTGGCCAGGTCGCGGACCGTGGTGACGCCGGAGGCCATGTGGAACAGCCCGTCCAGGGCGGTGAGGTGGGTGTGCATGTCCCAGAGGCCGGGCATCAGAGTCTTGCCGGCGGCGTCGATCACCTCGGCGTCCTGCGGCACCTGGACCTCGCCGTCCTTGCCCACGGCCTGGATGCGGTTGCCCGAGATCACGACGGTCGTGCCCGGGGTGACCTTGCCGCTCTCCGGGTCGAACAGGCGGGCGTTGCGGAAGACGAGGGCGCCCTTGGGGCGGCGGATCAGGCGGGCGGCCTGCTCCTTCTCCAGCTTCTCCTCCTGCGCGGCCTGGATCTCCCGGAGCTTCGGCAGGGCGTCGTCCCAGCCCTCCTGGAAGACCTTGGCCCAGCCGTCGTCGGTGGCGAAGTAGGACCGGTTCTCGTCGAGCCAGAGGAAGAGCGGGGCGAAGCCGAGGCCGGCGATCTCGTAGAGGTCGACCTTGCGCTTCTTCCCGCCCGCTTCAGCCTCGGACGAGGCGACCTTCCGGATCCTGGCCTGCCCGGACGGCAGCACCTGCAGAGTCTGGCCGGGCGCGGCGAGGAGCGCCTGGGCCAGCAGCTCCACGTCCTGCGGCGCGGGGTTCATCGCCAGGTAGAAAGCGGGGCCGGGCGCGGCCACCCCCTCCTGCTTCTCGGACGGGTTGCGCCAAGAAGCCTTGCCTTCCCGCAGCTCGAAACGCTCGTCCGCGGGGTTCTTCCAGTAGTCCACGCCGCTGATCTCCATCAGGACGGGGACTCCCTTGTCGCCGACCACCACGCGCTGCTCGATCTTGGGTCCGCGACCGCGGTCCTGGAACTCGTAGGTGTAGCGCCGCTCCCGTTCGCCGACCGAGGTCGTCACCGCCGAGCCGCTCCTGTTGCCCCCGTAGTCGAGGGTGTACCGGATCGCGGACGGCTCGGGATCGGCGGCGTGGACAGAGGAGAGCGCGAGCAACGACAGGACAAAGGAGAAAACGAGCTTCCGATTCATGAGTCCTCCGGGGAAAAAGAGCACACCCCCGCCAGACGGGGGCTCCTCAGTGTACGGCAAGCCCGGAGAGTTTACCGTCCGATGCGGGACCGAAGGAAGCGTTCCAGAGACAGCTCTCCCCGCTTGGTGACCGGGACGGTGACGGTCCCGAGCACGGGGACGGCGAACTGGAAGTCCGCCTGCAGCTCGTAGGTGGGGTCGTCGTTGTCGTCCAGGGTCTCCAGGACCCGCAGGATGTCGTCGTACTGGATGGTCACGGGCAGGTTGATCCGGCTCTGAGCGTTGGCGGCGATCTCGGTCCGCCGGTCCTGGCGGCCGTCGAGCAGGGGCCTTTCGTTGAGGCGTATCCGGTAGTTGAAGCCGTCGAGCACGAGGGCGATGCCGTTGCGGTTCTCGACCTCGAACTCGAAGAGGACGTCCGCGCCCGAGATGCCGGTGCGAGTCAGCTCGGCGCCGACCACGTCCACGTCCGGCTCGCGGAACATGCTTCCGAGGCCAGCGCCGGCACAGCCGGCCAGCACGAGCAGGGCAAACAGGATCAGGGGGGTATGCAAGCATCGGTTTTTCATGACGGTCTCCTTCGCCCTCGCCCCGGAGGGCTTGCAAGGCGCGTGCACAGGAGCGAAAAGGCGCGTATAATCTCCCACAGCCATGACGAACGCCAGCCCAAGATCCGAGGCCGTTGCAGAGATGAACGTCAAGGATGCAGTGAAGATCGCCTACGACTACGTGAAGGACTTCTACCAGGACCACACCCTGTCCCTGGAAGAGGTCGAGCTTTCCGAAGACGGCCGGTTCTGGTACGTGACCCTGGGTGTGACGAACCCACTGGAGCAGTGGAGCAGCGGCCGGAAGGACTACAAGGTCGTCACGGTCGACATCCAGACTGGCCAGGTGAAGTCCATGAAGCTCCGCGAGGCATGACCGGCCTGTTCCCCGGTCTCCTCCGCTCCGGGCGGAAAAACATCCTCCTGGACACAAACATCCTTCTTCTCTATCTGGTCGGCCGTTTCAATCCTGCCCAGATCACCCGCTTCAAGCGCACCGCAAAGTTCGTTGAAGAGGACTACCGTCTTCTGGACAACGTGCTGAAGCGATTCGAAGCCATCGTGACGACACCAGGCATCCTGGCAGAGGTCAACAGCCTTTCCGGTCAGCTTCCGGAGCCGATCCGGTCGAGCTACTTTCTGACCTTCGCGCGGGAGCTCCCCGCCTTCAGGGAAGAGTTCGTAGAGAGCAGGCAACTAGCCGCGTTGCACGAGTTCGTGAAGTTCGGCCTGACGGACTCCGGCATTATTCAGGCGGTGCGGGACCGCTATCTGTTCCTCACGGACGATTTCCGCCTCTCCCAATACCTCGCAAAGTCCGACTTTGCCGTAATCAACTTCAACCACATCCGGACGCTGGGCTGGAGCTGACGGCTCGCCTCACCACTCCACGCAGAACTTCAGCCGCACATCGCGCATGCGGTCGCGGTAGAAGAGGCACCCCTCGCGTCGGCCGTGAAGGTAGAGGTCGCGGAGGATCTCGACGTCCTTCCGGCAGTACTCCTCCACCAGGTCGAGCCTCCCCTGCCGGACCCACTGGAGGGACTGGAGCCCGTCGGCCGACTTGCCGAGGCCGAGCGTCTCCTGCGCGAGATGCCCCATCCCGACGCGGAACCCGATGCGGCGGGCGACGTCCTCCAGGAGGTCGAGCGTGGGCAGAAGGCGGTTGTAGTTCTCCCCGGTGTAGCCGGAGAGGACCTGGTAGTCGAACCGCCGGGAGTTGTAGCCGATCACCAGGGTGGCGCGCCGCAGGGCCTCGACCAGCCCCCGCACCTCGTCCTCGCGGTAGACCTCGAACCTCCCCTCCTCCAGGTGGCAGAGGACGCCCAGGGCCAGTCCCATCCGGTGGATGTTCGCCCACCCGCCGACCTCCGAAGCCCCGCGCAACGTCTCCAGGTCGAACAGGATCGTGTGGGGATCGCCCGGCCGGGCAAGGACGAAGAGGCCGCCCTGTACCCCGAAAGATGTAGGGGAGGGGCTTGCCCCCTCCCGGGAGGGTGGAGAATCTGGATCGCGTTCGAGGCTGGGGCCTTCCCCCTCCCGGGAGGGGGCAAGCCCCTCCCCTACACTTACCTCTTCCCTAGGCAATTCCTCCGGCGGCTTGCCGATCTGGGCCCGCAGATCCAACGGCTGGGGCGCGCCCCACGGAATCACCGGCGCCTCCTCTCCCAACAGCAGGCGGATGGTCCGCGCCGCGCCTGCCTTGTCCAGCGGCCGGTTGCCGTTGCCGCACTTGGGCGAGTGGGTGCAGGACGGGCAGCCCGTCTCGCACGGGCACCCTTCCACGAGCGTGCGCACCCGGCTCAGGAGGTCCGGCAGCTCCTCGAAAACCCGGGCCGCGATCCCCACGCCGCCGGGATGACCGTCGTAGATGAAAACCGCGCCGCTGCCCACCTGGGGCTGGAACGAGTACGAGATGCCGCCGATGTCCATCCGGTCGCACAGCGCGAGCAGCGGGAAGAGCGAGATCGAGGCGTGCTCGGAGGCGTGGAGCGAGCCCATGAAGTGCTCGCCGGCCCGGCGCAGAGTCTCCTCGATCTCCCGCGGCGCCGCCCACCAGAGTCCGACCGTCTCGAAGTGCACGGGCGGCAGGTCCAGCGGAGTCTGGTCGATCGTCTCCTGGCCGTGGATGCGCTTGCGCTCGAAGCCGACCACCCGCTCCGTGACCTTGAGCCGGCCGAGCCAGGCACGCAGCGGACCGTCCGTCCGCTCGCGCAGGACCTCCAGGATCTCGGTTTCCTTCTCGGTGAGCGGCGAGGTGAACCACTCCACGTCCACGGCCCGGGCGCGCACCCGGCGCTCCTCCCGCTCCAGCGCCTCCACCTCGTACTGGCGGCCGGCGTGGAGGTAGACCGCCCCGGGATGACACTCGTGGAGGACGCGCACGCCGTCCACCGTGCCGATCATCCTCCCCTCGCGCCCCTCGTCCAGGATCGCAAAGGTCTCCCCCGTCCCGCGCAGGTTCACGTGACGCTGAGGGCGGCGGCGCAGGGAGTAGAGGTCGCCCGTGTCCACCGCCTCGAACAGGTGCCCCTGGCGCAGGAGGAGGTCGAGCCGCTGCTCGTGGCGGTCCATGTAGGGATGGTCGTCCTGCCGGCAGAGCGGCATCTCGGACGCGGCGCAGACGAGATGAGCACGGGATACCGGATCGTTCTCCGGGTCCACGATCAGGCGCTCGCAGGGCCGGTCCAGCAGCTCCTGCGGATGGTCGAGGAAGTACTGGTCGAGAGCGTCGGGGAGCGCCACCATGGCCGTGATCGACTCGCGGCCGGAGCGCCCCACCCGGCCGGAGCGCTGCCAGGTGGCCATCATGCTGCCGGGATAGCCCACGAGGATGCAGGCATCGAGGCCGCCCACGTCGATCCCCATCTCCAGGGCCGAGGTGGAGATCACCCCGTCGAGACGGCCTTCGAACAGGGAGCGCTCGATCCGCCGCCGCTCCTCGGGGAGGAACCCGGCGCGGTAGCTCGCCACCCGGGCGGCGAGGTCCGGGTCCTCCCGGCGCAGCCATGAGTAGAGCAGCTCCGTAATCCGCCGCGCCTTGGTGAAGACGATCGTCTTGAGCCCCGCCTTCACCAGACGCACGAAGAGCTGGAGGGCCAGCGTGTACGGGCTCGCCTCGGGCCGGAACAGGAGGAGGTGCCGCCCCTCCCGCGGCGCGCCGGACTCGGTGATCCAGTGGAACTTCCGGCCGGTGAGCGTCTCCGCGAACTCGCCCGCGTTGGCCGCCGTGGCCGAAGAGGCGATGATCACCGGGTCCCCTCCCACCGAACGGCAGAGGCGCAGGAAGCGCTGGAGCACATGGTGGAAGTGGCTGCCGAAGATGCCGCGGTAGGTGTGCAGCTCGTCGAGCACGATCCAGCGCAGGTCGGCCAGGAACGGCCCCCACCCGGTCCAGTGGCCGAGCACGGCGAGGTGAAGCATGTCGGGGTTCGAGACCACGACCCGGGGGAACTGTTTCCGGATGGCCGTGCGCTTCGCGGCCGGGGTGTCGCCGTCGTAGATCTCGCACCCGGCCACGTCGGGAGAGAGCCCGGTCTCCTCCGCGAGCTTGCAGAGCTTCCCCCGCTGGTCTTGCCCGAGCGCCTTCAGGGGGAATAGAAAGAGCCCGTGCCCCGGCCCGCCGCGCAGCACCTCCTCCAGGGCGGGCACCTGGAAGATCAGCGACTTGCCCGAAGCCGTCGGGGTCGTGACGAGGACGTCCTCCCCACGCCGCACGGCCGCGATCCCTTCGGCCTGGTGCTTCCAGAGCCGGGGCACGCCCCCGCGCCCGAGCGCCTCCACGAGCGGACCCGGCAGAGGAGGGTCCAGCTCCGCGAAGACGGAAGGGCTCGCCGGCAGATGGGTCGAATAGACGAGCTGCGGCCCGAGCTTGGCGTCCTGGCGAAGCTGCTCGATCAGGTCGGCGAGGCAGAGGTCGGCGGCGAGGGGGTTACGAAGCATTACCGCCCCATGGTAACAGCAATGGATCCCGTTCCCCCTCTCCCCATCCCTCTCCCCGTGCCGGGGGAGAGGGGGTCAGATCTCCTCCAGCAGCCTCCTCCGCTTGGCCTCGAACTCCTCCGGGGAGATCAGCCCGTCGTCGAGGAGGCTCTTGAGCTGGCGCATGCGCTCGGCGCCGGAGGGGAGGGCGGCAGCGGGCGCCGCCGCCGGGGCGAAGCGGTGCGAGCGGTAGGCCTCGCTTGCGGCCACTATGGCGCTCTTGAGCTCCAGCGGCCGGGCGATGTTGCTGAAACGGGTGGCGCCGTGCTCGCTCGCGGTGTCGATCTCCACATCGCCATAGCCGAGGAGCCTGCCCCACAGCGTCTGCCAGTGCTCGACGTTGTTGACCTTGTCGAGCGGGGCGTCCATGGACCGCTTGTTGAACACGCCGGTCTGCTGGATCATCCGGCGGTTCGTCAGCACGTGCTCGTTCGAACGGAGGACCACGAGCTTGACCAGGATTGTGACCGCGAGCACCGCCGCGAGCACGCCTGCCACGAGCAGGATCGCGGGCTCCGGGGCGTACTGCCAACCGATCACCGCCCCCGCCACCACCAGGACGAGCGCGGCCACCCAGGGGATCAGCGAGATCCGGGTGACGTGCGCCCGGTACAGGATCTCCTCACCGGGTTGGAGCTGTGTCTCGACGCCCATGCCCACCTCCTTTGCAGGCCTATTCTATGGCTGCAACGGGGAGGCCTGGCCCCCGAGGTACTTGCAGGCCGCGATCACCCCCTGCTGGATGAGCTTGCACTTCATCTCGTTCGAGAGGCTGAAGTCGGTCGTCTTGACCCCCAGGTTGTCGATCACGATCGTCCGCTTCTGGTCGTCCGGGTTCATCTTGAAGGCATTGGTCTGGACGTTCAGGATCGCCTCGAACAGGTTCCGCGTGTACTCCTGGAAGCTGTCGATCTTGTAGTCCGGGTTCGTGGGCGCCTCCAGGTTGTTGAGGTAGAGCCCGATCGTCTGCGGGTTGATCCCGTTCTGATCGAACAGCTCGATCGGATAGTTGTCGAGCACGCCGCCGTCCACGAAGACATCCTGCTGCGCTCCAGTCTCGCCGAAGAGGTCGTCGTCGATGTAGAACGCCTCGAAAAAGAGGGGGATCGACATCGAGGCGCGGACCGCGTGGGCGATCGGCAGATCGGGCGACTTGTCGAACGCGAAGACCTGGGACCGGCGCCGGGAGAGGTCGGTCGAGAGGACATGCAGGTCGCGGTACTTCGAGGGGTCCTTGTGGAGGTCGGCGAAGGTCGCATCCGGATTGCCGGTCTTCTCCTTCACCCGGCACTGCATCCACTCGAGGAAGTAATCTCCCTTGAACCAGCCGAACTTCCTGAACAGCCGCTCCGGTCCGCCGAGCGTGCTGCCGTCCTCGAACTGCTTGAAGTCGAGGTCCAGCATCAGCGCCTGCAGCTCCTCGGGCGTGTAGCCGAGGGCGACCAGGGCGGCCGCGATCGAACCCGCCGAGGTGCCGGCCACGTTCCCGATCTTCGGCAGGATCCCCCGCGACTCCAGCACCTGGAGGGCGCCCGGGTAGGCGATGCCCTTGACTCCGCCCCCTTCGAGCACCAGGTTCTCATAGCTGCGCTCGGGCTGAGGCCCTGGCGTGGTATCGCCGGCATTGCAAAGCGGCAGCGGGCAGGAGGCCGGCTGCGGCGGAGCACAGACGAACTTCGGATTGGCGTGGCAACCAGCCAGCAGTACCGAGGTAGAAGCGGATAGGAGAACGGCGAAAACAGCCTTCCGGGGCATTCGCACCTCCAAGATTCTCTCTACAAGTGTGGTGAGCCCGACGATCGTAGCACCTCCCGCTGGCTTGCAGCTTGCACAAGATCCCTTTCGTCTTGAGTCCTTCCACGCGCCGCCTCCTCATCGTCTCGAACCGTCTTCCCATCGTCCTGGAGAGGAAGAAGGACCAGTGGAGCCTCAAGCCCGGGTCCGGCGGGCTGGTCAGCGCGCTGGCGCCGGTGCTCTCGCACCGCGGCGGCGTCTGGATCGGCTGGCCGGGGCTCCCCCTGGACAAGGGAGGGGACTGGGAGAAGGTGCTGTCCGCGGACGACGAGAAGCGCGGTTACGAGCTGGTGCCCGTGCTGCTCTCCGCAGAGGAGGTGAAGGGGTACTACGAAGGGTTCTCCAACGCCATCGTCTGGCCCCTCTTCCACGACCTCCAGAGCCGCTGCGACTTCGAGCCGTCCTTCTGGTACGCCTACCTGGAGGTCAACCGGAAGTTCGCCGACTGCGTGGTCGAGCACAGTGACGAGGACGACTTCATCTGGGTGCAGGACTACCAGCTCATCCACGTGGCCCACTTCGTCCGGGAGCAGGAAGAGCGCCGGGTCGGCTTCTTCCTCCACATCCCCTTCCCGCCGGTGGACATCTTCCTCAAGCTGCCATGGCGCGCCCAGGTCCTGAACGCCCTGCTGGCCTACGACCTCCTCGGGTTCCAGACCCCGCGCGACAGCCGCAACTTCCTGACCTGCATCGCGAACCTGCTGCCGGAGGCCAGGATCGAGGAGGATGCCGCGATAGCGAGCGTGCGGCTGGGCTCGCGGACCATCCGGGTCGGCGCCTTCCCCATCGGCATCGACTACGCGCAGTATGAAGAAGGAGCCCGCTCCGAGGAGGTCGAGGCGCGCGTCCGCGACCGGCGGAACAAGATCGGCCCCTTCGATCTGATCGTGGGCGTCGACCGGCTGGACTACACCAAGGGGCTGGTCCAGCGGCTGGAAGCCTTCCGCAACGCCCTGCGGCGTTTCCCCGAGCTGCACGAGAAAGTGATCCTGTTCCAGGTCGTGGTCCCCAGCCGCGAGGCCGTTCCGGAGTACCAGGCCCTGAAGGCGGAGGTGGACCAGCTCGTGGGCGAGATCAACGGCGAGTTCTCCACCGCCGGCTGGCTGCCGGTCCACTACCGGTACAGGAGTGTGACGCGGCGCGCCCTCCTCTCCCTCTACCGCATGGCCCGGATCGGCCTCGTGACCCCCATCAGGGATGGGATGAACCTGGTCGCCAAGGAACTCTGCGCCTGCCAGATCGACGGCTGCGGCGTGCTCGTGCTCTCTGAGTTCGCCGGCGCGGTGGCACAGCTCCAGGAGGGGGCCCTGGTGGTCAACCCGCACGACATCGAGGGCGTGGCCGACGCCCTCCACAAGGCCATGCACATGGACGAGGAGGAACGCCGGCAGCGGATGCGGCGCATGCAGGAGATCATCCGCGAGCAGGACATCTTCTGGTGGGTGGACTACTACCTCAGCGCCGCCCTGGGCGAGGTATCTGAGGGCATCCTCCCTCCCAAGGAGTACTTCCCGCCGATGAACCTGGAAGAGAGCTGGATTTGATCCCGTCCCCCCTCTCCCCAACCCTCTCCCCCGTGCCGGGGGAGAGGGGGCAAAAGAGCCCTCGGTGAGTCACTCCGCTCGTCCATCCGCCCTGGAGAACCGCGACGGCGTCGAGCGCCGCCTGGCCGGCCGGCGCCCGGCCGTGTTCCTGGATTATGACGGCACCCTCTCCCCCATCGCGGAACGTCCCGAGCTGGCGACCCTGCCCGGCGGGACCCGGGAGGCGGTGCGGCGGCTCGCCCGGCGGCATCCTGTAGCCATCCTCTCCGGCCGCGGCCGCGAGGACGTGACCTCCCTGGTGGGCCTGGATGATCTTGCCTACGCCGGCAGCCACGGCTACGACATCGCCGGGCCGGGGTTCCGGCACGAGGTCGGCGCGGGAATCCCCGAGCGGATCGAGAGAGCCACGAAGGAGCTGAGGACGAGGCTCGCGGAGATCGAAGGAGTCCTGGTGGAGCCCAAGCGCTTCGCCGTGTCCATCCACTTCCGCCTGGCCCGGGAGGAGGACCTGGCGCGGATCGAAAGGATGGTGGACGAAGTCGCGGCCGATCATCCCGGGCTGCGCAAGGCGCATGGCAAGAAGCTCTTCGAGCTGCGCCCGGACCTCGACTGGGACAAGGGACGGGCCCTCCTCTGGATGATGGAAGCCCTGGGCCTCGATCCCGTCGAAGCGATCCCGCTCTACATCGGCGACGACGTCACCGACGAGGACGCCTTCCGGGTGATCGCGACGAGAGGCATCGGCATCCTGGTCGCGGAAGAGCCCCGTCCCACCGCGGCCACCTACTCCCTGCGCGACCCCGACGAGGTGCGTCGCTTTCTGGAGTGGCTGGCCGATCTCCGGTGATACGCTCCGCCTCCGTTATGACTGATATCACCATCACCTTCCCTGACGAGATCGCGGAGAAGGTCTTCTTTCTTCCGAACCGTGACGAGTTCGTCGTCCGGGCCGTGGCCGAGGCCCTGCGCAGGATCTCGGAGACGGCCGAAGCCGCTCCTCCGCCGGAGCCTTCCATCCCGGTCCCGGTCGAGTCCGGGATCCTCGGCTCGCTTGCCCGGATGCGGGCGGGCGAGATCAACCTTCTGGGTCCGTTCGAGGTACCGGAGCTCGCGCCACGGTACATCCGAGTCTACCTGCCCCGCGACTACACGCCCGAGCGGCCGTCGCTGGCCCTCTACATGTTCGACGGCCAGAACGTCTTCGACGACGCCCCTTCGTTCTCGGGCGGCTGGCATCTGCACGCGGCTGTCGAAAGGCTGGCCCGGGCCGGACGGCCGGTGCCAGTGGCGATCGGGATCGACCATGGCGGTCCGGCTCGCAACCGGGAGCTGTCCCCTTTCGAGCTCGGGGACGACTCCGGCCAGGCTCACCTGCTCCTCGACTGGGTCACGGGATCGCTGATGCCGGCCCTCAGCGCCGAGCTCAACCTGCAGACGGCTCCGCTGGGCGCGGTGGTCGGAGGCTCCTCGATGGGTGGCCTCTGCGCGCTCTGGTCCCACTTCCACTATCCACAGGCCTTCGGCGGAGCGCTGGTGATGTCTCCTTCCTTCTGGGTTGCGAACCAGGCGATCTTCGGGGATATCGCAGACCAGCCGACCCCCGAGCTGTCGAGGGTCTACCTGGATGCCGGAGCTCGGGAGGACAGGGGGAGGCTCATCGCCGTCGTCGCCGCCATGGCCGCTGTCCTGGCCGGCCGGGGCTACGACGACGACCGCCTGATGTGGCGCCCCGACGCCAAGGGCGGCCACAACGAGTCGAGCTGGCGCCGGCGGCTGCCCAAGGCGCTGCGGTTCCTGTATCGCTAGCCAGAGGGAAAAGAAAAAGAGGGGGGCTCTCAAGGAGCCCCGGAGGGAAGCGATTAACTCTGATCCTTGACTCCGTGTGATTCCTCTGTGTCCCTTTCCCGAAGAACCCATTACGGGAAGGGGCGCCTCTCTAGAAGGCAAGGGTTGTGCCAGATTCTCTGTCCTACCCATAAATCTAGTGAGATCAACGACTTAGCGATTCTCCCAAGCGGATTGACCGACCAGAGGGTCAGTTTCAGATCCAGATGGACGGGTCAGTTCACGACCCATGGGTCAGAGGCTGACCAGCCTCAGCCGCTGATGACTCCGATCGCGGAAGGCGAACCTGCGACTGAGCCGCGCTATTCTGCGACTCAGGAGCCGGAGTTTGCGACGAATCGGTCGGGATGAGCCGCAACTTCGACTCAACGAGGGACGGGCTCGGCTTGTCCGGGAACCTGGCCGCTCTTCTTCGCGGCTCATTCGAGCCGCTTTGCGACTCTCTAACCATAACGAGCCGCAGATTATCGTTATCCAGCCGCAGAATGGCGCCTTCTAATCGCAAAGTATTCCTGATGAGTCGCAGCTTGGCGCCTCCGAGCCGCTTCTCATCCTTTTCTAGTCGCAACATGACCCGAAGCAGTTCCTTATCAAGGTCATTCAGGCGCAACTTGCCTAGATTCAGCCGCAGAATCGACTCGGCGAGCCGTAGGATAGCCCTTCTCAGCCGCAGCTCCCCTTCATCCAGTCGCTACTTAGCCACATTGAGCCGCGACTTGACCTTTTCGAGACGCAGAGCGGCCACAATGAGCCGCGACGGAAGCTTCTTCAGTCGCAGAACAGCCACACCCAATCGCAATCCAACCTTCTCCAGCCGCAGGATAGCCACGCTCAGCCGCAACGGAAGGTTATCCCGGACCGGAGACTGGCTTCGGCTCCTCCGGGTGGCGTGATACCCTCCTTCCCCAACGTTCCAGTGCTGCGGCTTCCGGGGGAGGAGCCGCAAAGTGCCGCAGGATCGCGGCGATCTTGGGAGTCGTCCTGAGGGGGGATGTCCATGGGCTCGAAGCTTTCCGTCTCGCAGGTCGTGGCCAACCTGGAGGCGCGGCTGGCTTTCCATCGGCAGCAGGAGGCGTTCCATTCGCAGCAGGAGGGACACCACAGGGAGCAGCGGGCCCTGCACGCCGCCGAGATGGAGAAGGTCCAGACCCGTCTGGAACCGTTCAGGGCGGCGGCCGAGTCCGTGGAGGAGCTGGCCGAGGAGCCCGTACCGGGGCTGAAACCGAAGCAGCAGGCGCCCGACTTCGGCCCCGGCCGGCCGAATCCGACACGGGTGATCCGGGCGGTGGTGGGGAGCTACGACGCGGGCGAGAGCTTCGGAGCCAACAGCGTGGCCGCGGAGGTCAACCGGCGCCACCCGGACAAGCTGGATGCGCCCGTGGATGGCCGCGCCGTCTCCGTGGTGCTCCGGCGGATGAGGGCCGAGCGCAAGATCCACCTCGTCCGACCCGGCAAGGCGCATTACGAAGCGCTCTACTCCAGGGGGTCGAGGCCGAAGGAGTGAGGGGACCTCACCCCCTGTCCCCCTCTCCCATCTCCCGCCCGCCCATCCCCGGGAGAGGGGGAACGTAGCTCAGGCCATCTTGCCTCCGTCAGGCACAGCTGCCCCAGAAACGTCCCCCCTCTCCCGGCGGGGGATTGGGCGGGAGATGGGAGAGGGGGACAGGGGGTGAGGTTCTACACCGGGTGATACGCCAGGCTCGCCCCCACCCAGGTCTTGTTCTTGTTGAAGTCGACCCCCATCATCTTTCCCTTGCTCATGCGGACGAGGTTGTTGATAAGCCGGGGGCGGCCTTCCTTCCAGGCGAACATCATCCGGACCTCGGCCTTGGCGGGGACGTCCGGGGTCTCCACCGCCGGGGCGTACTCGATCTTCCTCTGGAGGAGCCAGTCCTCGGGGTTCTCGATCGAGCGCAGGCGCTCGGGCGCCGGACCCAGCTCCACGCCGAGACCCGCGAAGGAGAAGAGCGGCTTCAGGACCCAGTTGTCCAGGTCTGAGGGAATCTCCTTGACGTCGCTCAGGAAGAACGCCTCGGGAGCGTAGGGGGTGTGGAGGAAGGGCAGGGAGAACTTGCTGATCTTGAGGTACCAGTTCGGGTGCCCCACCCACTCGGCGCCCAGGTCGCGGACGTCGCGCCGGAACAGGTGGTCGAAGGTGAGCCCCTTCCTTTGCAACTCGTCGAAGATCACCCGGTTGTAGATCCTCCGGACCGGCACCTCGCGGCCGTCCTTCTTATAGACCAGCCGGCCGTCCCGCTCCCGCACGTCGCGGGGGCAGACCGTGGTGATCCCCAATAGCCGCTCGGTGGCCACGAAGTCGCAGCGGGTCTTCTGGTGCTCGGGATCGACTTCCAGGAGGATCACCTGCTCGGGATCGCAGTCCCCCACGATCACGCCGCGCAGGCAGTCCACGTAGGTGGACTCGTTGAGCCCGCCGAAGTAGGGGCTCACGCTGGAGGGGATGTCGAACCGCCCCCGGAAGCCGCGGTCGAGGAGCCACTGGAAGCCGTAGAGGGAGGGAAACGCCTGGAGCTCGATGAGCCGGGGGGCCACCCGGCCCTGCTCGTCGAGGGCCAGGGCGAAGTCGATCTGCATGAAGACCGGCCGGGCGTCCTCGCCCGGGACCGCCAGATCTGGAGGAACGGCGCGGTCCGTCTGCCGGAGGTAGTCCTCCGCGGTGACGGTCTCCAGGATCTCCCAGGCGGCTTTCTGAAGCTCCCGGGTCAGCTCTTCGGTCAGGAAGAGCGGGGTCTCGCAGATCCGGAACTCGATCGGGAAGCCAAGCTCGGAGTGGAGATCGTGGACGAGGCCGAGGTAGCGATCCTCGGTGAAGGCTTCGTTGTAGGCGCGGCGAAGCTCGGGATTCAAAAAGGACCCCCTCCCCTGCCCTCCCCCGCTGCGCGGGAGAGGGAGCGGATCAGATCAGGAACTCGCCGTCGCGCATCACCGCTTCGCCGTCCATCCAGACGGTGACCTCGTGCGGCGCGACGCAGTCGATGTGGGTCGTGGAGACCCAGTCCTGGCCGGTGTGCTCGGCGTAGGGGTGGCCGAAGGCGATGTGCACGCCCGGGATCTTCTCGTCCTGCAGGATGTTGCCCCGCACGTCCTCGACCGCGATGTTGGTGCCGATGGCGAACTCGCCCACCCGGTCGCTGTTTTCGTCGGTCGCGGTGTAGCGCCGGAACTCCTCCAGCAGCTCCTCGTTGGCGCACTCCAGGGAGACGATGCGGCCGTCCTTGACCTCAATGGTCAGCGGCGTTCCCCGCAGGTCCCCGTACTTGCGGCAGAGGTAGTCGCCCACCACGCCGTCGCAGACGAAACGGCCGTTGACGTCCCAGGGGGAGGTGAAGACCTCGCCGCCGGGGAGGTTGCCCCACTTGTCCGGGGAGATGATGCCGCTGGTCTTGAGCCAGTGGAGGTGCGGCGCGAACTCGGCGACGAGGTCGGTGCCGGCCCGGGAGGTGACCCGGATCTTCTTCGCGTTGCGCGCCCTGTCCACCAGGCGCGTGCTCAGGGCGTCGACTTCCAGGAAGTCGGCCCGCATGCCCTCGATCATGCACTGGCGGTCGATGTTGACCATGTGGCCGTGGCGGATGCGCCGCCGGTTGATGACGCCGGTCATGGCGATGCGCGACGGCAGCTCGCCCTGATGGGCCTGGGCCGCGAACAGGCTGACCTGCGACAGCTCGAGGTCGTCCAGGATCTCCTTCGGCATGGTTGCCATGGGCCGCTGAGCGTAATCCTCCAGCACGAAAACCCGGTGCTCGGAGCCGACCGCCTCGATCTCGCGCACCAGCGCGGCGGCGATGTCGAGGGTCTCGCGGTCGGTGATCAGGGTGACCCGCTCCTCGGGCCGCAGCCGCAGGCAGGTGTGGATCGCGTTATGGGCGCCGGGAGCGAGCTCCGCCCCCGGCTCCGGGCCGAAATGATTGTCTTCCAATCTCATGCACTCCTTCTTTCCAAGTCCCACGCTCTTCCCCCCGGGCCTGCTCTGCAAGGCCCGGGCCTGCTCTCTTCAGAACAGGTCCAGCCCGTGATGGGTCTCGGCCACGATGTGGTCTACCACTGCCTTGACGTCGTGGGTCCTATTGTAGACCGCAATCTGTCGGTCTGCGCCAGTCCCATGCCGCAAGATCTCGTGGACCCAGGCCAGCTCCTCGCGGCTGCCCAGCTCGTCGACCACGTCGTCGATGAACTCGAGCAGCTCGTGGATCAGCGTCGCGCAATCGACTTCCTCCTGCTTGCCGAAGTCGATCAGCTTGCCGGAGATGCCGTAGCGGGCGGCCCGCCACTTGTTCTCGCTGATCAGCAGCCTGCGGTAGAGACGGAAGCCGAGGTTCCGCTTGATCAGCTTGTGCAGCTTGCAGGTGACGGCCTGGCAGAGCGCGGCGAGGACCAGCGTCTCTTCGACCCGCATGGGCACGTCGCAGATGCGGAACTCGAGCGTGTCGAAGAAGGGGTGCATCCGGATGTCCCACCAGATCTTCTTGGCGTTGTCGATGCACCGGGTTTTGACCAACAGCTTGATGTAGTTCTCGTATTCCGACAGGCTCTGGAAGTGGTCAGGGATGCCGGTGCGCGGGAAGCGGTCGAAGATCTTGCTGCGGTAGGACTTGAGGCCCGTGTTGCGCCCCTCCCAGAAGGGGGAGTTGGTGGAGAGGGCGAAGATGTGGGGCAGGAAGTAGCGGGCCGCGTTCATGATGTGGACGGCGACCTCGCGGTCGTCGATCCCCACGTGGACGTGGAGGCCGAAGATCAGGTTGGCGCGGGCCACCTGCTGCAGGTCTTCGATGATCTCCTCGTAGCGCGGGTGCGGAGTGATGAGCTGGTCCTGCCAGCGGGCGAAGGGGTGGGTGCCGGCCGCGGCGATGGTGAGGCCGTTGCGCCGCGCGAGGCCCGCGAGCTGGCTGCGCAGGCGTACGACCTCGCGGCGCGCCTCCTTGATGTCCTGGCAGATCGGGGTGCCGACCTCGATCACCGACTGGTGCATCTCGGCCTTGAGCTCGTCCTTGAGGATCTTCTGCCCTTCCTCGAGGAGCTGCTGCACGTGCGAGCGCAGGTCGCGCGTCTCCAGGTCGATGAGCTGGAACTCCTCCTCGATGCCCAGCGTGAACAGCTTGGATTCGCTCATCTGAATTGATCCCCTCGGATCAGCGGCTCGCGCCGCTGACGAACTCCCCCCACCTGAGGTTGTCCTTGCCCTCTTCGAAGGTCTCGGCCTTGCGGAGGGCCATGTTGGCGGAGTGCTCCACGATCCACTCGAAGTTGTCGTCGCCGATCGAATTCACGTCCGCGTCCGGAGCCGGGTTGCAGAAGTCGATGGCGTAGGGCACGCCGTCGCGCACCGCGAGCTCGACGGTGTTGAAGTCGTAGCCCAGAGCCCGGTTGAGCTTGAGGACGTCGTCCTCCAGGCGTTGGAGCAGCCTGGCCTGGACCGGCGGCCCGCCGCGCACGTAGCGCGCGTGGAACGGCTGCCGGGGGTCGTACTGCATGATGCGCACGTCCTTGCAGTCCAGGCAGTAGCAGCGGAAATATTCGGTGAAGATGACCTCTTCCTGGAGCATCATCACGAGCTGGCCGGTGTCATTGTAGACGCGGAAGAACTGGTCGGGGTTTTCCAGCCGGTAGACGTTCTTCCAGCCGCCGCCCGCGAAGGGCTTGAAGTAGGCGGGCCAGCCCACGTACTCGAAGATCCCGTCCCAGTCCAGCGGGAAGGCCAGGTTGCGGAAGGACTTCTCGCCGGTGTCCGGTGGCGGCTCTTTGGACGGCAGGAGCACGGTCTTGGGCACGGCCACGCCGATCTTGGTGGCCAGGGCATTGTTGAAGAACTTCTCGTCCGCGCTCCACCAGAACGGGTTGTTGACCACGGCGGTGCCGTTCAGGGCGGCGTTCTTGAGGTAGGCGCGGTAGAAGGGAACGTCCTGGGAGATGCGGTCGATGATGACGGCATAGCCGCTGGGCTCCCCCTGCGCGAGCTTGTCGATGCGGACCGGCTCCGCGGTGATCCCCGTCACGTTCTTGCTGCTCACGCGCTCCAGGAAGGCCCACGGAAAAGTGTCCTCCTGGCCGAACAGAATTCCGATCTTCTTCATCGGCGGTCAGCTCCTCGGTCTTTGTCCTGGTTCACGAGGGCGAACGGTATCACAGGGCACACAGGGTACCGTTGACATTCCCGCCTCTTTCCCGCACCATGTCGTCGTTCCGGCTCCACGCGCTTCCTTTCGGGGGTGTGACGTGGCGGTCCTCAGCAGCTTGGGCGGCTAATGGGACCGGGCGGGTTGGGCCCCGCCGAAGACGGATACGCCCAGAAAGGAGGTG
>DATMER010000089.1:0-96136 GCA_035556715.1 Thermoanaerobaculia bacterium | reverse complement strand
GCGGTCGTCGACATCCAACGCGGCCTGCTCGTCGAAGACGTTGAGGACGCGCCCCTCGAGCTCCAGGCCGATCACGTCGAAGTCGAAGGTGTAGGAGGCCAGGAGGTCCAGGTTCCACCAGTCCTCCATCCGCCGCGAGCCTGCCTGCTCCAGGTAGCGGAAGTGCGACGAGCTGGAGACGTTCGCGTCCGGCAGGCCGCGGGCTTCCCAGGCGCCGCCGCTCTGGAACCGGAGGTAGCTGCCGAGCCGCGTCTGATCCCAGGGCGCGATCGTGGTGAAGACCTTGAGCAGATGAGTGCGGTCGCCGCGCAGCAAGCCGTCGCGGTTGTCCGTGATCAGCACGCCCGGACCGTCCTGGATGAACGACGAGTTGTAGAAGAGCGAGTTCGGGCCGTAGTCGAGATCCCAGTTCCCCTCCAGACGGCTCCAGGTGTAGCTGGCGTTCATCGAGAGCCCGAGGAAGCGGTCGTCGATCCGCGCGTGGTTGACCTGCAGAGTCGCGGCCGTGTACTCGCGGTAGGCGTCCGGGAGCTGCTCGACCCGGAACGGACCGTTGCCGAGACCGTCGGCGCTCACGTCCTCGAAGAAGTCGCCTACCTCGCGATAGATGCCCCAGACCTCGGCCGACCAGGCGCGGCTCAGCGGCCGGGCGTAGCCCGCCACGAGCTCGTCCGTGAACATCGGGTCGGTCCCCGGCACGATCCTCTTGTTCTGGGTGTTGGCCGCGGGCACGTCGCTGATCAGGTTGCCCAAGGCGTCGAAGGTGGCGCGGTTGGTGAAGATGCGGGTGGGCGAGGCGGCCCGGCCCAGCGACTTGTTCTCGGTGTTGTAGTAGCGGCCGAAGTTGAAGTAGAGCTTGTCGCCCGTCGTTACGCTCGGCACGAAGGAGATGCCGAGGCGCGGCTGGATCTGCTGGTCCCAGTCGAAGGTCAGGATCTTGACCTTGGTCTTGGTGTTGGGCGTGCTCCCCAGCCCTTCGCCGTAGTAGTTGTCCTTGTTGACGAGCAGGCCCAGCATGAGCGTGGTGCGCTGGCCGAGCGTCATCTCGTCCTGGAGGAACACGCCGTAGGCCTCGCCGCGAGCGGTGTGGGGCGGCTGCGCGGAGACGTAGCTGCCGATGAACTGCCGGGTGGTGGCGTTCCAGGTGACGAGGCCCCAGCCGTTGGCCTGGCGCTCCAGGCGCTCCGAGTTCTCATCGTATGTCACGCCAAAGCGGAGGTCGTGGTCCGCGCCCCACCAGCCCTGGAGGGTCTGGAAGGTGGCCCGCAGCTCGTCGCGCTCGAAGTCCTGGTTGTTGACCGCGAGGTCGGTGCCGCCCACGATCTGGCCGATGGAGTTGGCGCCGCCGACGATGCGGTCGGCGGTGGTGGTGAAGCGGCCCATCCGCTCGGGGTGCGCGGGATCGAACGCCGGCCGGTAGCCGAGGTCGGTGAGCGGCGAGGTCGAGTTCTCTTCCTTGTTGTGGTTGAACTTGACGTCGACGAAGCTGTTGCCGGTCAGGTTCCAGGTCCAGCCGAGGGTGCCGAGCAGGTAGTCGGTGGAGTCGTCGCTGCCGGCGGCGGGCAGGACGTTGGCCGTGATGTTGGCATTGTCGGTCGTGGTGTCGCGCGTGCGCACCGAGGCCGAGAGGTAGTGGGCCATCGTCGGGTTCGAGGTGAGCTTGAGGAAGAACTCTTCGGTCCCGATCTCGCGGTCGGGCACGCCGCCGAGGCTGTTGCGGCGGTCGGTCGCGGTGTCCGTGGGGAAGCTCGCCGAGCCGTAGAACCAGGCGCGGTCGCGCACGAAGGGTCCGCCGATCGAGCCGGCGATGCCCTCGCGGTCGATGGTGTTCTGCAGGTTCGGGTCCTTGCTGTCGCCGACGAAATCGGACGGCTGGTACTCGAAGCGCACCTGGCCGGCGAGGTCGTTGGTGCCAGACCTGGTCACTGCGTTGACGACCATGCCGCCGGTGCGGCCGAACTCGGCGGAGATGCCCGCGCGCTTGATGTTGACCTCATCGATGTCGAGCTCGGTGATGTTGGGCAGGATGTCGCCATAGTGCGGGTTGGTGATGTTGATGCCGTCGATGAGGAAGGTGTTGTCCTGCCGCGCGCCGCCGGCGTTCGGGGCGAGCCGCTCGTTCTCGGTCACGCCCGGCGCGAGCTGGAACAGGCCCTTGTAGTTGCGGGCGATGGGCAGGTCCTCGATGGCTTCCTGGGTGTAGTTGACCTGCACTTCGGTCGAGCGGATATCGATGATCGGGGTGGCCGCGGTGACGGTGATCTCGTCCGACATGGTGGCGCCCCCGAGGTCGAGGTTGACCTGGGTGTCCCTGCCCACAGCCACGATCACGGCGCGCTGGGCCGTGCCCATGCCGGAGAGATCGGCGGAGAGCTCGTAGTCACCGGGCGGGAGCCGCTCGAAGTCAAAGGCGCCGTTCTCCCGGGTCACCTCGACCTGGCCCGCGGGGAGCATCGGTCCCTTGATCGTGACGGTGGCGCCAGGCAGCGGCTGGCCGCCGTCGTCCTGGACGACGCCGGAGACGGAGCCCGTCTGCTGCGCATAGGCGGAGCCGGCGAGCAGGAGCAGCAGGATCCAGAGAAGGGTGGAGAGCCTGGAACGCATGACGAATCTCCTTCCGGTAAAGAACAACACGAGTCGCAGATTAGGGCGAGGATAGCACGGGGGATGGGATCAATCCCGCACCACCTCGAGCAGCTCGATGTCGAACACCAGCATCCCCTCCGGCTTGCCGGGGGCTCCGCGGTAGGCGAGCTTTTTCGGGATCCAGAAGCGGCGGGTCTCCCCTTCGGCCATGAGCTGCAGGCCCTCGGTCCAGCCGGGGATGACCTTGGTCAGCTCGAAGAAGGCCGGGGCGCCCCGCTGGATCGAGGAGTCGAACATCTTGCCGTCGGTGGTCCAGCCCGTGTAGTGGACCCGCACCGCGCCGTTCTTCGAGACGCGCCTGCCGCCGGTGCCGGGCTTCAGGACCTTGGAGGCCAGACCCGACTCGGTGGTCTGGGCGTCGGCGGGCGGCGCGGCCACGTCCGACGGCACAGGCGGGACCGCGAGGACGTCCAGCAGCTCGACGTCGAAGACCAGCATCCCCTGCGGCCGGTCGGGCTTGCCCTCGTAGGCGAGCTTGGCGGGGATCCAGAAGCGGCGCTTCTCCCCCTCCACCATGAGCTGCACGCCCTCGGTCCAGCCGGGGATGACCTTGTCCAGCCCGAGGACGATCGGCTTGTCGCGCGCGACGGAGGAATCGAACATCTTGCCGTCCGTGGTCCAGCCCGTGTAGTGGACCTTGACCTTGTCGGTGGGGCCGGGGTGCGTGTCCCCGGTGCCCGGGGTCAGGACCTTGGAGGCCAGACCGGACGCGGTGGTTTGGGCATCGGCGGGCGGGGCGGCCACGTCGGGCGGAGCGGGGATCTCGGTCTGAGCAATCGCCGGGAGGGCCGGGAGGGAGAGCAGGGCGAGGATCGGGAGGAGTTTCATGACCGCGTACGCTACCGCGACCGCGCCGGCCGAGCAATATAGACCGAGTGCCGCGGCCCTCCCTTGCCGGGCTTGCGGCGCTCCACATTGAAGCCTCCCGACCGCAGCCGCTTCTCGAAGGCGGCGTCCGGGTCCTCGGACCAGACCGCGAGGACGCCGCCGCGCGTCAGGGCCTCGCGGGTCCGCTTCAGCGCCGCGGGACCATAGAAGGGGTCTTCCCGGGCCTGGGTCGCGTTCCGGGGTCCTTCATAGAGGTCGAGGATGATGGCGTCGAAGCGCTTCTCCGCGTCCCGGGCCGCTTCCGCGATCACCTCGGCCACGTCCTCCAGGACGACCTTGGCCCGGGGATCGTACGCGGCGCGGCGGGTCAGGGGGGCGAGAGGGCCGCGGCACCAGCGCAGCACCGCCTCGTTGATCTCGGCCACGACCACCCTCCCGCTCTTGGGAAGGGAGTCGAGCGCGGCGCGCAGGGTGAAGCCCATTCCGAGCCCGCCGATCAGGACCCGGGGCCGCTCCCTCCCAGCGATCTCCCCGCAGGCGATCTCCGCCACCGCCACCTCGGTCAGGTGCGCCATGCTGCTCATCAGCACGCGCCCCGCCACGGTGATGACGAACTCCGCCTCTTCCCCAAAGGGTCCCCGCCGGCGGAGCTCCAGCCGGCCCTCCTCGGTATCCACGGCGTCGAGGGTCTCCCAGGGACGCATTGGCGCCAAACCCTAACACGACCTGAAAAAGAGGACCGGCGTGCACGGCACGCCGGCGGGGGAGGATTACAATGGATGACTGAGTATAGCCGAATAGCTATTCTGCGATCTGCTGATGCAGCCGGGCTTCCCCGGTCCGGCCCAGATCCTCCAGGGCAAGAGCGAGGTTGCGGCGGAGGCTCGCGGCCCGGGGGCGGAGCCGCACGGCCATTTGCAGGTGGGGGAGCGCCTCGGCGGGCCGGCCCCAACGGCGCAGGTAGTTCCCCAGGCTCGCGTGGGTCTGCCACATGCCGGGCCGGATGGCGAGGGAGGTCCGGAAGTGCTCCAGGGCGGGTCCGCGCTCCCCCCTTTCGGCAAGGATCTGCGCCAGGTGGAGGTGGGCGAGGAAGTTGCGCTCGGTCACGGCCACGGCGTGCCGGAACAGAGCCTCGTTGTCGGTCCAGTGGCGAAGCTGGAGCCGGGTCCCCACGGCCAGGGCGAGCACCACGGCCACACCCAGAACGGCTGACTTCCCCTGTCCGATCAGCCCGGGCAACATCCAGCAGACGATCAGGAAGAGTCCGATCGAGGGCAGATAGGTATAGCGGTCGGCCATGGCCTGGCCCCCTACCTGGACCAGCCCGATCACGGGCACGAGCGTCCCCAGGTACCAGAGCCATCCCACGGTCACGAAGGGTTTCCGGCGGTAGGCGAGGACCGCCAGCGCGGTGAGGGCCGCGAGCAGCAGGACGGCCCCCATCACCTTCCAGAATGGGAACTCCGCGGGCATGGGGTAGAAGACCGCGAGCCCCCGGGGCAGGAGGGTCTTGCCCAGGTAGGACACGTACGAGAGCACCGCATTGGCCAAGCGGAGATGGACCGGGAACTCGCCGGCCGAGGCGATGGGACCGGACTGGGCCACGAGCGTGACCACGCTCGACGCCGCGGCCAGCCCGAAGAGAGGAAGCTTCTCCTTCACCCGGTAGAAAAGACTCTCTTTCCTTGCCAGGGGCCAGACGTCGAGCAGGAGGAGGACGAAGGGCAGAGTCACCGCCATGGGCTTGGAAAGAAGCCCCAGCGTCAGGGTGAGGGCGACCACGGCGTACCGTCTCCGGGAAGGCTGCCGGGCGTATCGCGCCCAGGCTCCCATTGTCAGGATCCAGAAGAGGCCGGAGAGCACGTCCTTGCGCTCGGCGATCCAGGCGACCGACTCCACATGGGTGGGATGGAGCGCGAAGAGCGCCGCCACGGCCGCGCTCCGCCATGTCGACCCCGTCATCCTGCGCAGGACCTCGAAAAGAAGGAGCACGTTGGCCGTGTGGAGGAGCAGGCTCGTCAGGTGATGCCCCAGCGGGTCCATCCCGAAGAGCTCGCAGTCCGCCATGTGGGAGAGGAGTGTCAGCGGGTGCCAGTTGCTGGCGACGTTGGCCGTGAGGGCCCAGCCGATCCCCTCCCAGGTGAGCCCGGCCTGGACGTGGGGGTTGCGCGTGACGTAGAGAGGGTCGTCGTAGCGGAGGAAGCCGTGGGTGAGGACGGGGAGAAACGCCCCCAGCGTCAGGATCGCGAGGAGAACGCCGGCGGTGCCGGCGATCAGTCGCAGGTGATCCGCACCCGGTGCCACGCGTTGTTCATATACCCCTTGAAGTTCCACACCTGCGCGGGGTGCTCGGGCTGGGTCTGGGCGGCGGTGTCCCAGGCGCGGCAGACGATCTCGTGCTCACCCGCGGGGAGATCGAGGTGCGCCTGCCACAGACGCCAGGCCCAGCGGGCGTGCTCCGGGCCGAGATCGGCCGTGGTCCAGGTCCGTCCGCCGTCCGTCGAGACCTCCACCCGCGCGATCTCCCTCTCGCCGGCATAGGCGAAGCCGCGGACCGTCACCGCTCCCGCCGGCAGGGTCTCCCCTTCGAGCGGGGCGGAGATCGCCGAGCCGACGTTGAACGGCCCGAGCATCAGGCCGCTGCCCCAGTCCACGTTGTCCTGGTTCACCTGCGGCCCGAAGAGCCGGTAGGCCGTGGACTGGAAGTAGTTGTCCGAGGGCTCCTCCTGCAGGGTCACCGCGCTCAGCCACTTCACGCTGCGGGCGCCGATGTAGCCCGGCACCACCACCCGGAGAGGGCCGCCGTGGACCGGAGGCAGGTCGCCGCCGTTCATCTCGTAGGCGAGGAGGACCTCCGCGGAGAGGGCCTTGTCCAGCGGGATCGAGCCGCCGAACGTGAAGCGGTGCCCGTGGCGCTCGGTCTCGTCCAGAGCGGTGAAGGCGACGTGCTTCGCCGCGGGGAGCGGCTCCACCGCGGCGAGCAGCTCGCGCAGGGGCACGCCCTTCCATTCGGCCGTGCCCACGGCCTCCGAGCCCCAGCCCAGCTCGTTCGGGATCGGGCGCACCGCGGCCATCTCCAGCCGGCGGTTGCCCGCGCACTGGAGCGTGGCTACGACCGCAACCTTGGGCAGGCGCCGCAGCTCTTCGAGGGAGATCCGGAACGGCTTGCGGACCAGGCCGTTGATGGCCAGGCGGCAGGACCCGGGGTCCACATGCGGCACGTCGCCGTGGTTGCGCACGAAGAAGTGCTCGACCGGCGTGAGGAAGCGGCGCAGTTGCTCGGGCCGCGGACCCGCGTTGAACGGCCGCTCCTGCCGGACCTGGATGTCGGGGTGCTTGCCGAAGCGTCCGCTCATGCGTCGTAGGAGAGGGCCTTCTGCTGCGCCTGGTAGAGACCCTCGCGGTTCTCGACCGGCTCGAAGACCGTGCAGTGGTCCATGTCGCCGCCGTAGACGTGGAGGGTGAGCGACACCTGGTCCGGCCGGTTGTTGGCGAGGACGTGATGCTCCAGCGGCGGGATCAGCGCTCCGGCCTCGCCCGCGGCGGCCTTGATGTGCTCGCGACCGACGAAGCGGAACACGCCGGGCTCGACCTCCTCCTGCATCTCGAAGCGGGAGACCTCCATCTCGCCTTCGAGCACCCCTTCGACGCACCAGATCCCGGAGTGGTCGTGCAGCGCCGTGCGCTGCCCCGGACCCCAGGTCATCACGACCGCGGTGAAGCCGAGCTCCTCGTCGCGGTAGAGAAGGCGGCGGCAGTAGCCCTCCGGCTTGGCCTGCCGGAAGCGCTCGGGGAGCCGCAGCCCCTCGTCGGGGATGTAGGCCTCCAGCGTGCGCTTGATCCGCTGGGCGATGGCGTCGACCTCTCTCAGCCGCGCCGCCTCGCGGAGCTGCTCGATCAGGGGAATCATGGTGGTCACGGTCTGCATAGAGTCTCCTTCATCCCATTCAACGAAACGCCGCGTAGCGCCAGTGGTAGCGCAGCCGGGCCTTCGCGCTCTGCGAAGTGCGCAATTGCATGGTCCCGACCGTGGACTCCGGCCCGAACAGGTACGCCGTGGCCATGGAAAACACGGCCACGTCCATGCCGCGCTCCACCACAGCATCCCACTGCCTGGGCAAATCGGCCAGCCCGCGGAAGAACTGGTCCATCAGTTGCGGATGGAACGAAGGGTGGCGTGGCGAGTATATGGCTGATGACAGGCACAGCGCGCGGGGCTTCAGCAACAACCACTCCTCCAAGGTGAACGAGCCGACCCATGCCTGGTAATACACCACCTCGTTACCGACTTTCTGGAACACCATGCCGTGCTCCCAGCCGCCGAGGTTGTGCTCGTTGGTATTGATGTCGCCGCCGAAGTTGACGACCAGCCGGTACAGCCCGTCCGGGCTCGTGCCCTGGAGACCATCGACGGCAGTGCCAATGCCCGTGCCCAGCAGCAGCATGATTTCGCGCATCGCGGCGGTACAGGTATCGATGCGCAGCAGCTCGGGAGCGGCGAGAACGCGGTCGATCTTCTCGTTGGATTCCCGGCGCAGGCGCGGCGAGCGCGTGGCGAAGGCCGAATGCAGCCCGACCTGGGTCCAGGGCACCGTTACCACCCGGTCGGTACCGCCTACCCGGATGCGGTAATCACCGCCCGAGCGCAACGGCGCCGCATGCACCTGGCCGTACCATGTTCCCGATCTTTCATGGACGGACGCATATTGTCCCGCTCTCAACATGGCTTGCCCCCTGGGGCCGCATCTCAAGCGAATCCCTGCCGCCCGGCTGCGGCGTCATTCGTGCTCCAGGTAAGTGTAGCCCGACAACCCTTCCTCGTAACGGCGCAGGAGGTGGCGCGACTCCTCGATCGTCATCCGCTTGGCGCGCAGGGCGGCTTCGGCCGCCTGCCGCACCTTCGCCACCAGGTGGTCGCGGCTGTAGCGCACGTAGCGCAGGACGTCCGTCACCGTATCCCCGCTCACCACGCCGTCGATCCGGTAGCCCTCCTCGCCGTGCAGCGAGACGTGGACCGTGTTCGTGTCGCCGAACAGGTTGTGCAGGTCGCCGAGGATTTCCTGGTAGGCGCCGACCAGGAACACGCCCAGGTAGTAGGGGCCGCCGTTCAGGGGATGGAGCTCGAGCACGTCCTTGACGTCGCGCCGGTCGATGAAGTGGTCGATCTTGCCGTCCGAGTCGCAGGTGATGTCGGCGAGCACGGCGCGGTTGACCGGCTCCTCGTCGAGCCGGTGGATGGGCACGATCGGGAAGAGCTGGTCGATGGCCCAGGAGTCGGGCAGCGACTGGAAGACCGAGAAGTTGCAGAAGTAGGTATCGGCCAGCGCCCGCTCCAGCCCCTCCAGGTCCTCGGGGACTTCCTGGAGGGTGCGCGTGATCTTGAGCACCTTCTGGCAGATGGCCCAGAACAGCTCCTCGGCCATGCCGCGGTGCTCCAGCGTCAGGTGGCCGACGCCGAACAGCGTCAGGCACTCGTCGCGGTCGGAGATCGCGTCGTGGTAGGACTCCAGGAGGTTCTTGCGCGACACCTCGCGGTGGGTCTCGAACAGGCGGCGCAGCGGCGGCGCGGCGTCCGCCGGCGCCTGCTTGGGCAGGCCGCCCACCGTGAGCTCCGACACGCCGAGGACGTCCATGACCAGCACCGCGTGGTGGGCCACGGTGGCGCGGCCGGATTCCGAGACGATCTTCGGGTGCGCCACCTCGTGGGCGTCGCAGACCTCCATGATGCCGAAGACGATGTCGTTGGCGTACTCCTGGAGGGTGTAGTTGAGCGACGAGGTGAAGTTCGTCTGCGAGCCGTCGTAGTCCACGCCCAGGCCGCCGCCCACGTCCAGGTAGCCCAGGGGCGCGCCCAGCTTGACCAGGTTGATGTAGACGTGGGCCGCTTCGCGCAGTCCGTCCTTGACCGAGCGGATCGAGGAGATCTGGCTGCCGAGGTGGAAGTGGAGCAGCTCGAACGTGTCGAGCAGGCCGTTCTCGCGCAGGAAGTTGACCGCCTCCAGCATGTCGCGGCCGGAGAGGCCGAACTTCGAGCGGTCGCCGCCCGAGGCCTCCCAGTGACCCGCGCCGCGGGTGGCCAGGCGGGAGCGGATGCCGAGGCGCGGCCGGATGCCGAGGCGCTGCGCGATGTCGCGGATCAGCGGCAGCTCGGACGGCTTCTCGACCACCATGACGACGTGGCGGCCGAGGCGCGAAGCGAGCAGCGCGGTCTCGATATATTCCTCGTCCTTGTAGCCGTTGCAGATGATGAGCGCCTCCTCGTCGTCGAGGAGGGCCATGACCGCGAGCAGCTCCGGCTTGGAGCCCGCCTCCAGGCCGAAGTGGTAGGGCCGGCCGTACTCGACCAGGCGCTCGACCAGGTAGCGGTCCTGGTTCACCTTGATGGGATAGACCCCGCGGTACTCCCCCTTGTAGCCGTATTCCCCGATGGCGCGCCGGAACGCCTCGTTGAGCTGCACCACCCGCGACTGGATGATCTCCGAGAAGCGGATCAGGAGCGGCAGGCCGATGCCGCGCTCGCGCACCTCGTCGACCAGGTCCTTGAGGTCGATCGTCTCGGTGGCCGGGCCGCCGGGATGGACGAGCATGTGTCCGTCCTTGCCGATCGAGAAGAAGTCGTTCCCCCAGCCTCGGATGTTGTAGAGGTCGGTCGAGTCCGCGGGGGTCCAGCGCCGGGTCAAGGGAGCAGTCGCCATCTTGGTGCAGAGACTCCTTTCCAGGGAAAAAGGCCGGTTCGGCCCAGCGGGGGACAATAACATGATCCCGTTCCCCCTCTCCCCATCCCTCTCCCCCGTGCCGGGGGAGAGGGGGCCGCTACGGGGCGACCGAGAAGATGAACAGGTGCTGCGTGGGCAGCTCCTCGCGGGTCTCGACGTGCACGAAGCCGGCCGGGACCCACTCGGCGAGCACCTGCTCGACCGACATCTTGTGCGATGCGTGGATGTGCGCGGCCGTGTCCCCCTCGGCCCGGTACTCCACCAGGGCCACCCGGCCGCCGGGCTTGAGGGCCTCGCGGATCTTCGCCAGCATGGGCTCCGGCTGCTGGAACTCGTGGTAGACGTCCACCAGCAGGATCCAGTCGAACGCGGCCCTGGGGAGCTTCGGATCGGTCTCCGTGCCCACGACGGTGACCACGTTCGTGACGCCCTCTTTCGCGGCCAGCTCCTTCAGGCGGTCCAGCATCTCGGGCTGGATGTCGTTCGCCCAGACCTTGCCTGTGGGGGCCACGGCGCGGGCCAGGCGGCGGGAGTAGAAGCCGGTGCCGGCGCCGAGGTCGGCCACCACGTCACCGTCCTTCAGGTTCATGGCGCGCAGCACGATCTCGGGCCTCTCATCCTCGGCGCGGCCCTCGCGCTCCAGCCAGTCCGCCCCGCCCTCATAGCCGAGAACCTGGGCCGGCTGGCGCGGCGGCGGATCGCTTTTCGGTTGCGGCTGGACCGCGGGCGAGGGGGAGCAGGCCAGCCCGAGCAGGAGAAGGAGGATCAGGACGGGCATGGACCGGTCTCTCGGCATGGAGAAAGCGTACTCCATCCGGGCTTTGATAGGCTGAAGCCTTGCAACCCGCCCAACTGGCACAACTGCGGCCCCTGCTGCGCGAGGACTTCGCCGATGTCGTGCTCGGCAGCATCCTGCTCGTTCTCGGGCTCGCGGCCCTGGGGCTGGGGGCCGTCCGGGCGCGCAGCACCAGCCGTCCCCTGATCTGCCTGGGCGTCGCCAACTTCCTCTACGGCCTGCGGCTGATCCTCGAGACCGACCTCCTGGGCGCCTGGGTGGGCATCCCCGAGCTCCCCGCGGTCTACCTGATCGTCTTCATCACGTACGTCATGCCCCTGCCGGCGATCCTTTTCGCGGAGTGGGCGCTGGGCCGCGGCTGGCTCTCCTCGATCCGTCTGGCGCTTTACGTCCAGACCGCCTATGCCGCCGGCGCCATCCTGATCGACGCCGTCCGGGATCCGGGAACGGCCATGGGGATCAACAACCTCATGGTGCTCTTCGTGTTGGGGATCCTGATCCTGAACGGCATCCTCCATCTCAGGAAGAACCCCGGCGCGTTGAGGGCGGCGGCCGGTACCCGGAGCGGCAGGGTCGTGATCGCCGGATCGGCTGTTTTCCTGGCGTTGGTGATCAACGAGAACCTGGTGGAGGCCGGGCTCGTGCCCTGGGAGGTGAGCCCGGAGCCCGTGGGCATCCTGGCCCTTGGCGGCGCCATCGTCTACGCCTTTGCCCACCGCGTCTTCGCCAACGAGCGGCGGCTGGCGGCGATCTCCCAGGAGCTGGAGACCGCGCGCCGCATCCAGAGCTCCATCCTGCCGCGGAAGATGCCCGAGGCACGGGGGATCGCGCTCGCCGCCCGCTACCATCCCATGGCTGACGTCGGCGGCGACTTCTACGACTTCCTGGTGTCGGACCCGGGCCTCGGCATCCTGGTGGCCGACGTCTCCGGCCATGGAGTGCCGGCGGCCCTGATCGCCTCCATGGTCAAGATCGCGCTCGCCGCCCAGGCCGAGCACGCTGCGGACCCGGCTGCGGTCCTGGCCGGCATGAACCGGATCCTCCACGGCCACCTGGAGCGGGGCTTCGTGACCGCAGCCTACATCTATATAGATACCGGCGCCGGGACCATGGTCCATGCCAGCGCCGGGCATCCGCCGGTTCTGCTCTGGCGGGAGGCGGAGCGGCGGACCGAGGAGGTGAGGCAGGAGAGTCTTCCCCTGGGCCGCTTCCGCAAGGCTGTTTACTCGTCCCGTGAGCTGCGGATCTCACCCGGGGACCGGCTGCTCCTCTACACCGATGGGGTGACGGAGGCGGTGAGCCCGGCCGGAGAGCCTTTCGGGGACGAGCGGCTCCGGGCTCTTATGGCTTCCTCATCCGCCGGACCGGATGGGCTCGCCGACAATCTCCTCGGCCGCCTCTCCCAGTGGACCGGCCGGGACTCCGGGGAGCCTTGCGACGACGACGTCACGTTGGTCGTGGCGGAAGTGTGGCGCGACAGAACGAGCGCCTTCCCTTGAGCTATACCGAACCGAACTTTCTTCTCCGGCACCCGCGACGCCGCGCTCGGGCCGTGTCGTGTCCTTGTCACGGCGGCCCGCCGCTGCGCACCCATCTTTGTGTAGACTTTCAGGAAAGGAGGGTCATCGGAATGGGTGACGACGAGACCGAGGGACTCCCGGCCACGGCCTTGGCGCTGTGGTACCTGCGCAACGCCGTGGGTCTGGAGAGGAACGAGCTCGCGGCCCTCCTGGGCCACGCGACCGACTCCCTACTCCGCAAGCTGGAGACAGGGGACAAGACGCAGAGCCGCGACGCCCTGGTGCACGGCGTGGCAGCCCTCGGGCATCCGCCCGAGGCGGTCGACGCCCTGCTTGCCATCCATCCTCTGGTCATGCATCTGCCTCCGGCCGAGCCCCCCTCGCCCGTGGCCCTCCGCTCCGGCGAGCTGGTCCGCATCGACCGCTCCTGCCTGGCCGCGGCCACGGGCCTGCTCGGTTGCCTCCGCCCCCTGCTGGTCCACGACAGGAAGCGGAGGAAGGCCGTGGCCGCGCGCAGCGAGGCCGGCGAGCTGTGGCCGGACCTCATGGCTGCGAGCCCGGCGCGGCGCCGCGAACTCGTCGAGACCTGGCCCCGCTACCGCACCTGGGCCCTGGCGGAACAGGCCTGCGAGGCCAGCATCAAGGCCGCGGCCCACCGCGCCGACCAGGCGCTCGACCTCGCCCGTTTCGCCCTGTTCATCGCCGAGCGCATCAAGGAAGTCTTCCGTGACCGCACGATCGGGTACTGCTGGGCACACGTCGGAAACGCGCAGCGGGTGGGCGAAGACTTCGACGGCGCCGACCGCTCGTTCGTCCGCGCCTGGGAACTCTGGAATGCCGGGGCCGGCTCCGACCCCGGCCTGCTCCCCGAGTGGACGCTCTTCTCCCTCGAAGCTTCCCTCCGCAGGGCGCAGCACCGCTTCCCAGAGGCGCTGGAACGACTTGACCAGGCCAGAAAGCGCAGCGGAGGGAACAAGCTGGCCGAAATGCGGCTCCTCCTGCAATATGAGCACGTACTACAGCAGATGAACGATTTCGACGGCGCCTTGGCGGTGCTCAAGGAAGTCGCTCCTCTCATTGAAGAGCTTGGGGACCCACAGCTCCTGTTCGCGCTTCGATTCAACCGGACGGACCTCCTGACCCGACTGGAGAGCTATGGTCAGGCGGCGCCTTTGCTTCCGGAGGTTCGAGACATGGCCGCCGAGCAGGGCGACGCCCTCAACCTGACTCGGGTCGACTGGCTTGAAGCGAAAATTCTCGCCGGGCTGGGCTGCCAGAAGGACGCCATGGGCCAGTTGGAGAAGGTCTGCGACGACTTCACCGCTCGCAAGCTCCCCTACGATGCGGCCCTTTCCGGCCTGGACCTGGCACTGCTCAAGCTGAAGGCCGGATATACCTCGGAGGTCAGATGGGTGGCCGTGCGCCTGGCTTGGATCTTCGATTCGAAGAAGATCCGCCGGGAGGCGCTCGCCGCCCTTCGGATTTTCTACGATGCCGCCATGCAGGATGCAGCCACGGTGGAGCTGACGCGACAGGTCATCGCCGACATCGAGAGGGTGAGGCGCTCGGCCTCTCCTTCGAGAGACTGAGGAGAGGCCGAGGAGGCAAGCTACGGTTTGCAACGGCCATTCGGATCGATATGGCAGCCCTCGTCCGCCCAACTCGTGGGTCGAGGCTCGGGAGCGCAGCGGCCATTCGGATCGATGTGGCAGCCCGTCTCGCTCCAGATGCTCGTGAGGAAGCTCCAGAGGCGGCTGAGGGGCTCCAGGGGTAGCGTGGCGGCTTTTTCCGCCCTGCTTTCGTCCGTCCGCGGCCCGGCGGCCGAGGCCCAGGGCACGGCGAGGATGGCGAGAAGCAGGAAAACGACGACCTTGCGGTGGAACGAGGTGTAAGGCATGACAGCTCCCTCGAGTGCGCTCCGACGGCGGCCACCATGACCAGCCGGGGCGCCCTCCGGCAGAAAAACGGACCAGAAGAGTATGGGGTATGCCCCGCGCGGGCGAGGAAGACCGACATGGCGAAGCGAGGAGATCCGAAGGTCCTGAAGCACGTGGTCGTCTTCCTGCGCGACAGGGCCGGCATGACACAGGCTCAGTTCGGGCTTGCGGCGCGGGTCAGCCAGAGCGACGTTTCCGACTTCGAGCTCGGGAAGATCGCGCCGCCGGAGGACGTTCTTCGCCGGATGGCACAGGTGCCTGACATCCCCTGGCACGTGGTGGTGCACCTGATCCGCTTCCTGACCGCGGTGCTGGAGGCGGTGGAGCACGGGACCCGGGCCGCCGGGGCAGCGCTGCATGCTTCCGTGCTGGATACCGTGCTCCTCGCGGTGATGCCCTTGCTGGTCGAGGAGGAGATGGAGTCCGCCAGGCCGCCGCTCGGGGACCTCCTCGAAGAGGCCGAGGAGATCTGGGCGGCGCTGGAGCCCCTCCCGGCGGACGAGCGACGGCGGCGGATCGAGACGGCTCCCGCCGGCGTCTGCCGGAGCTGGGCCGCCTTGACGAAGAGAGTCTGCGAGGCGTCTGCGAGCAAGGCGGCCGACAGTGCAGAGGAGGCGCTGGAGATGGTTCGGCTGGCCCAACTCATCGCCGAGCGGGTGCCGGGCGACGAAAGGCCCAGGGCGATCAGTCATGCCTGGGGCTACCTCGCGAATGTCCTGAGGGTAGCGAACGACTTCGATGGCGCCGACGAGGCCTTCGCCCGCGCCTGGAAACTGAGACCCGCCAAGGCCGCTTTCAACTCCGAGTTGTTCCCTGAATGGCGCTTGTACTCTCTCGAAGCCTCCTTGCGCAGGGCGCAGCACCGGTTCTCAGAAGCCCTGGAGCGACTCGCCGAGGCCCAGGCTTGCAGCAGGGGGGACAGGCTGGCGACTGGCCAGGTTCTGCTACAGAAGGAACATGTGTTCCAGCAGATGGGGAACTGCGTTGGTGCCCTGGCGGTGCTTGAGGAAGCTACGCCGCTGATCGAAGCCCTCGGAGACCCGCGCCTGCTTTTCGCCCTACGCTTCAACAAGGCTGACAACCTGGCGCGGCTGGAACGCTACGAGGAAGCGGCTCTCCTGCTGCCGGAAGTCCTCAGACTGGCCGCCGAGCAGGCAAACTCCCTCGATCGGACCCGCGTGCTGTGGCTGACCGCGAAGGTGAAGGCCGGGACGGGTCAGAAGGAAGAGGCCATGGCCCTGCTGGAGCAGGTGCTGGAAGTGTTCACGGATCTGGAGCTGCCCTACGACGCGGCGCTGACCGGGCTGGACCTCTCGGCGCTCTGGCTGGAGGTCGGGCGCCTGGCGGAGGTGCGGGAGCTGTCGGAGGCCATGACCTGGATCTTCGTGTCGAAGAAGATCGACCGGGAAGCGCTCGCTTCCCTGGCCGTGTTCTGCGACGCCGCGAAGCAGGAGGCGGCCACGGTGGCGCTGGCGCAGCAGGTGATCGCGGAGGTCGAGAAAGCATGGCGCGAGGGGCCGGCGCGGGGGGAGTGAGGCGCGGCCAGAGCGCACGCGCCGGGGCTGGCCCGCCACCCTCGGGGAAAAGCCGCAATCGCCCGTTGGATCGCGTACGCGAAAGGTAGAAGGCCATACCCGCAGCGTAGAAGCCAGCCCCGGCCCGTACGAGGCATACGCGGCGGGTACGAGGCCGTACCCTGCGCGTAGCGGCTGTCCGCGGCGCGTACGGGCCGCCCGCGGCGGTAGAGGGTCGTACCCGGCGCGTACGGCACGCCCGCGGCGCGCACGAGGTGCCCGCGGCGCTTGGGAGACCCTACCCGACGGACAGAGGGCGTCCCCGGCGCGTACAGCGCACACCCTCTTGACGCCGCCCTCGGACCGCGGCATCCTAGATGGCAGCGGGCGACGACCCATCGCCCAACCCCGCTCGGTCTCCCCCCGCGAGACCCCCGGCCGGGGCAAAGGGGTCCTCACACCTCGGGTCGTGTGACTCGTTTCTCTGGCGGCGATGACAGGCGGGGGCTGGCTTCGCGTGCCTGGGAGACGAAGCACATGACCCAACGGAAAAAACTCAAGAAAGCCATCCGCACCCGGTCCGAGAAGACCGGAGAGAGCTATACCTCCGCCCGCCGTCAGATCCTGCTGGCTCGCGGGAAGGAAGAGGAAGCACCAAAGCCGCCTGCTCCGGCGGCGCCTGCCCCGCCTCCTTCCCGCGCCAGGGGCGGGATCAAGGAAGAATCGCTCCTTGAGAAGACCGGCCACGGCCTCGATCACTGGTTCGCCGTCCTGGACACGTTCGGCGCGGCGACCAAGGGGCACACCGCGTCGGCCGCTCACCTGTACACGGAGCATGGGGTTCCGGGGTGGTACGCCCAGGGGATCACGGTGGCCTATGAGCGCGCCCGAGGGCTGCGGGAGGTGAACCAGTCGTGCACCGGCAAGTTCCAGGTGTCCGTCACCAAGACGGTCCCTGCCAGCGTTGCCGAGGTCGCCGACGTGCTCAGGAGCGCCGACCGGCGGGCAGCGTGGCTGCAGGACGCGGACCCCGGCCTCGCCCAGGCGGTCGAAGCCGCCTTCGCGGGGGACAAGCCGCGGGAGGTGAAGAGCAAGGGAGACCAGGCCTGGCTGCGCTTCCGCTGGGACGGGCGGACGGTCGAGATCCGCATCCTGGGCAAGCCCAAGGGGGCGAGTGTCGTGGCGACCAGCGAAGACCTGGCCGACTCCTCCCAGGTCGAGCAACGGCGGGCGCAGTGGCGCGCGGCGCTCGACGGGCTCCGGCGACACCTCGGCGGTTGACCGGCAAAGCCGGCCGCGCGCGGGAATACCTTGCGGCGCGGCCGGATTTTGTACAGTGAAACCCACTTCCCCGGTCCGAGCGGCAGCGAGAAAGAGGAGCTTCAAGGATGAACCGCAGCAGCACCCCCAGTGGGATCGAGGCTATTGGAGAGGTCCCGTTCGGGACACACTTCTGCCAGTTCTATCGGTCGAAGCAGGATCTGGTCGATACGCTCGGCCCCTACTTCCTGGAGGGGCTGCGCAACAACGAGCTCTGCCTCTGGGTCACCTCCGAGAGCCTCCGGGCCGACGAGGCGCGGGCGCTCCTGCGGGAGGCCCTGCCGGACTTCGACGCCTACGAGGCGAGCGGCCAGATCGGGATCTATGACTTCCTCGACTGGTATCTCAAGAGCGGCGGGACCCCGCCCCAGGCGCTTCAGGCCTGGCTCGATCACGAGCGGCTCGCCATGGAGCAGGGATACCAGGGGCTGCGGCTCACCGGCGACACCGCCTGGCTGGACAGCAGCGGCTGGGATGAGTTCGTCGCCTACGAACAGGCGGTCAACGGGACCTTCCGCAACTTCCGGATCGTCGGCCTGTGCACCTACTCCCTGGAGAAGTGCTCGGCCGAGGACGTGATCGACGTCTGCAGCAGCCATCAGTTCGCGCTGACCCGGCGCCAGGGGAAGTGGGAGCTGATCGAAAGCTCTCCTCTGAAGGTGGCCAAGAGCGAGCTGGAGCGGCGGGTGGAGGAGCGGACCTCGGAGCTCGAAGCCGCCCTGCGCGCGCGCGACGAGTTCCTGGCCATGCTCGCCCACGAGCTGCGCAACCCGTTGGCGCCGATCCGCAACGCGGCGCAGGTGATCCGCCTCCTCGGCCCGGCCAACGGCCACATGACCTGGGCGCGCGACGTGATCGACCGCCAGGTGCACCAGCTCTCCCGGCTCGTCGACGACCTCCTGGACGTCTCGCGGGTGACCCGGGGCCGGGTCGAGCTGCACAAGGAGGAGATCGATCTCGCCACGGTGGTGGCGCACGCGGTGGAGACGAGCCGGCCGTGGATCGACGAGCGGCGGCACACGCTCACCGTGTCGCTCCCCAACGCCCCGGTCCAGCTCCACGCCGACCCCGCCAGGCTCTCGCAGGTGGTCTCGAACCTCCTCAACAACGCCTGCAAGTACATGGAGGAGGGCGGCCGCATCTGCCTGACCGCCGAGCAGGCCTCCGAGGTGAATGCCAGCGAGGTCCGCATCCGGGTCAAGGACGAGGGGATCGGCATCCCGAAGGAGATGCTGCCGCGGATCTTCGAGCTCTTCACCCAGCTCAACCGTTCGCTCGACCGTTCCGAGGGCGGCCTGGGCATCGGCCTGGCGCTGGTCTGCCGGCTGGTCGAGCTGCACGGCGGCAAGGTGCAGGCGTTCAGCGACGGTCCGGGCCGGGGGAGCGAGCTCGTGGTGACCCTGCCGGTCCTGCGGGTCGGGAAGGTGCCGCAGCCGGCGTCCGCCGAGGCTCCGGCCGAGTCGCGCCCCGTCCCGGGCCGCCGCGTCCTGGTGGCGGACGACAACCGCGACGCTGCCGAGAGCCTGGGCATGCTCCTGGAGCTGGCAGGCCACGAGGTGCGCCTTGCCTTCGACGGCCAGGAGACGCTGGACGCGGCCGGAGACTTCAAGCCCGAGGTCCTGCTGCTGGACATCGGCCTGCCTCGGATGGATGGCTTCGAGGTTGCGGAGCGCCTGCGGAAGGACTCCCGCCACGACGGCATGCTGCTGGTTGCCGTGACCGGCTACGGCACCGACAGCGACCGCAACCGCGGCCGGTCCGCCGGCTTCGACCATCACCTGGTGAAGCCGGTGGACCCCATCGTCCTCAGAGACCTGATCGCAGGTTCCTAGAAGAAAAAGGGGGCGAGGCCCACGCGGCCTCGCCCCGTAAGGAGGGATACGGCTGGCTTACAGCGGGTCCCACGGGGGCGTCGTGCTGGAACGCCACCGCGTTGGTGTCGGAACTGGAGAGGGGCCGCCGCGAGGAGGTCCCTCTAAAATGAGCAGGTGCACGAGAGCGCCGAAAGCGAGCCGTGCTATCGTGACTTCTTGAGCTGACGTCGAGGAATCGCATGGAATCCATCGCTCCGGCCGCCCCTTCCGCATCGGCCGACGCATCGGTCGAGAGATCGGCCGCCCGGTCCGCTTCCCTGCCCTGGTACGTCTCCGCCATGCTGGTGGGCACGACCAGCATCGTGGTGGGGATCCTCTGGGACATCTCCTGGCACATGACGATCGGCCGGGACATCTTCTGGACGCCGGCCCACATGGCCATCTACCTGGGCGGGGTGCTGGCCGGGGTCTGCGGCGGCTGGCTGGCGCTCAAGACCACGTTCGCGGGTACGCCGGAGGAGCGGGACGTGGCCGTGCGCTTCTGGGGGTTCCGCGCCCCGCTCGGCGCCTGGGTGGCCATCTGGGGCGCCCTCGCCATGCTCACCTCGGCCCCTTTCGATGACTGGTGGCACAACGCCTACGGCCTGGACGTGGAGATTCTCTCGCCGCCCCACACGGTGCTCGCGGCGGGCATGATCGGGATCCAGCTCGGCGCCATGCTCCTGGTCCTGGCCCGCCAGAACCGCGCGGCTGTAGAGGCCGCCAAGCCCCTGGGCGTCGCCTTCCTGTACGCCGCCGGGGCCGGGCTCTCCATGCTCACGATCCTGCTCACGGAGTACAGCTATCCCAACAACCAGCACGCGGCCTTCTTCTACAAGGTCTCCTGCGCCGTCTACCCGGTGCTGCTGGTGGCCGCGGCCCGCGCCTCGCGCCTGCGCTGGGCCGCCACTCTGACGGCGGCCTTCTACATGGCGATCACTCTCGCCATGGTCTGGATCCTGCCGCTCTTCCCGGCGCAACCCATGCTCGGGCCGATCGACAACCCGCTGGACCACATGGTGCCGCCGCTCTTCCCGCTGCTGCTGATCGTCCCCGCGGTGGCCGTCGACGTGGTCCTCCAGCGCAAGGGCAAGTCCGGAAGCTGGATGACGGCCATAATCCTGGCCGCGGTCTTCCTGGCCCTGTTCTTCGTCACCCAGTGGCTCTTCGCCGAGTTCCTCCTGTCCCCAGCGTCTCGCAACGGTTTCTTCGCCGGAGACATGCAGTGGAGCTACGGCGACGGACCAGGCGACTACCGCTACCGGTTCTGGGGCCCGGACGAGGACCCGGTGACGCCGGCCGGCCTCGGGATCGCGCTCCTGCTCGGCATTGCCGCGACCCGGGTCGGGCTCTGGTGGGGAGGCTGGATGTCGAGGGTACGGAGGTGAGACGGCTCGCCTTCCTTCTTCTCCTTCTTCTTCCTGCCGCCGTCCGGGCGCACGTGGGGAGCCCGAACGTATTCTTCGACGGCGAGGCCGGCCCCTATCCGGTCCGCGTCATCGTCCGTCCCCCGGAGGTGGTGCCGGGCGTGGCGGAGATCACGGTCCGTTTGAAGGAGGGCCAGGCCGGGCGGGTCACGGTGCAGCCGGTGTACTTCCGGACGGGGATCGAGGGCGCTCCGCCGCCGGACGTGGCTGTGCCCGTCCCCGGAGACGGCAGCCTTCACACCGCGCAGCTCTGGCTGATGACCCGGGGCTCGTACACCGTACGGGTGCAGATCGAGGGGAAGGCCGGGGAGGGCGTTGCCCTGGTGCCGGTGGTCACCGCGCCGGCTCAGCTCAAGGGGATGCAGCGCGGCATGGGGGTGCTGCTCGCCACCCTCGGGGTGTTCCTCTTCGCGGGCGCCGTCACGATCGTCGGAGCCGCGGTGCGCGAGAGCGTGCTTGCGCCCGGGGAGGTCCCGGACGACCGCCGCAGGCTCCGGGCAAGAGTGGTGACCGTGCTCGCGGGCGTGCTCCTGGCCCTGATCCTGGTCGGCGGCAAGAGCTGGTGGGACAGCGTGGACGCCGAAGCGCGGGAGAGGCTGTACCGGCCGTTCGCCGTTCAGGCTTCGGTGCGGTCCGGCGTGCTCGCCCTGGAGATCAAGGACACCCGGAGCCGCGAGTGGTCGCCGATCATCCCCGACCACGGCAAGCTCATGCACCTCTTCCTGGTGCGCGAGCCGGGGCTGGACGCCTTCGCCCATCTCCATCCTGTTCCCCAGGGAAGCCAGGAGCGGTTCGAGGCTGCCCTGCCCCCCCTGCCTCCCGGCCGCTACCGGGTCTACGGCGACGTGGTGCACGAGACCGGGTTCCCGCAGACGCTCACGGACGTGGTCGAGATCCCGGCAGGACCAGGAGGATTGCCGTCCGACCCGGACGACTCCTGGCATCTGGCCACGGGCAGGCCCGGCTCTCTGGAGGGCGGCGGCGAGATGGTCTGGGTCCGGGACGGTCCGCTGGTGGCAGGCCGCGAGACCGACCTCCGCTTCGAGGTGCGGGGACCCGGAGGCGATCCGGTCCCCCTCGACCCCTACATGGGGATGATGGGGCACGCGGTGATCACGCGGCCGGACGGCGAGGTCTTCGTCCACCTCCATCCCGTGGGCAGCTTCTCCATGGCCGCACAACAGGCGTTCGAGCGCAAGATGGGCAGCGCGGCGAGCCACGCCGGCATGAGCCACGCGGGTCATCATGCCTCCAGCGCCGTCTCCTTCCCCTACGAGTTCCCGCGGCCGGGCCGCTACCGCGTCTGGGTGCAGGTGCGGAGCGGGGAGAGGGTCCTGACTGGCGCGTTCGACGCCGAGGTTCTCCCGCCCTCCGCCTGAAGCCGGGTTCTACTTCCCGTCCAGTGTCCCGTCCAGTACTGCCGTAGCCCGGTCGATCTCCCTGGCCGCGCCCTCGATCGTGCGCGCCAGGACCTCGATGTTGCCGGCGACCTCCTTCCACTCGCGTTGCTCGATCGCCTCACGCACCGCGGGGAGAGTCTTCACGCCGTAGCCGGTGTAGAAGCCGGGCGCGTAGATCTGGTGGCGGTACCAGGGACGGCCGGGCAGGCCCTCCTTCCTGCCGAGAGCCCGCTCGCTCTTCAGCAGGATAGCGTCGAGCTTCGCCCGGGCCGCGGGGGGCAGGGCCGGTCCCGTCCCCTTGGACCAGGCGCGGTCGTAGGCTTCGGCGCTCCTGCGCAGGGATGCGGTCGCGTTGAGGAGCGGCGCGAAGTTGAGGTGCGGCACCGGGTCGTGCCGCTTCGGCGCCACCCACCAGCTCTGGAAGGGGTCGTCGAACGCCTCATAGACCTTCTGGTCGAGCAGGCGGTTGCGCTCGTCGGTCTCCGCTCGCATCTGGTCGGCCAGCTTCACGACCTCGTCGGTGTAGGTGCCGATGGCGTGGGCGAGACGCGTGAATTCCAGAGGGAGGACGTCGGCCTCGGCCAGGCGCAGGACCAGGCGGCCGCCGGTCTTGGCCATGGCCACCCCGTACTCGAAGGTGGGGTCCATGAAGCGGACATAGTGGTCGAACGAGTCATAGATGGAGTGGTACTGCCCGTACTCATCCTCGCCGCCGAAGCCGAAGTTGATCGAGGCGATGGAGAGGTGCTGCAGGAACGGGGTGAAGTCCGACCCGGAGCCCAGGGGGAAGAGGTGGAAGGGCTGGTTCGCGATCGCCTCCTTGCGCTCCTCGGGGCCGCCGAAGAAGATCGTGCCGGCGCGCAGCCGCTCGGCCGCGCTGACCCCATTCTTCGGATCGGTCACGTCGCGGGCCACCTGGTTGGCCAGCACTTCCAGGGTGTGGGAGCCGCCGATGAAGAGGAAGCCGCGGGAGTTGCTGTCCGAGTTGATGTAGGCCACGGCCTTCTCGCGGAGCTCATCGGCGTGGGTCTCCGCCCACTCCGTGGAACCGAGGAGGCCCTGCTCCTCGGCGTCCCAGCCGGCGTAGACGATGGTGCGCTTCGGCCGCCAGCCGGTCTTCGCGAGCTCGCCCACGGCGCGGGCCTCCTCCATCAGGGCGACCATGCCGCTGACCGGGTCGGTGGCGCCGTTGACCCAGGCGTCATGATGGTTGCCGCGGATCACCCACTGGTCGGGATGCTCGGAGCCCTTCATGCGTGCGATGACATCGTAGGCCGGCACGATCTTCCAGTCGAAGGCGAGCTTGAGGTGGACCCTGGCAGGGCCCGGGCCGACGCGGTAGGCAGTGGGCAGCGAGCCCCGCCAGTCCGGCGGCGCCAGGGGACCGCCCAGCTCGCGGAGCAGGGGGAGGGCATCGGCATAGGAGATGGGGAGGACCGGGATCGTGGTGAGGACCTTCACCTCCTCCCGCTTCAGACGCTTCGCGTCCTTCGTGGCGCCGACGAACGGAGTCAGAGGATCGCCGGCATGGACCGGCATGTCCATCACCGAGCCGCGCTGCGCGCCGTGCTCGGGGCGCCAGCCCCCCTCGGGGTAGGGGTCGCCCTGGAAGTAGCCGTCGTCGCGGGGGTCGGAGTAGATCAGGCAGCCGACGGCGCCGTGCTCGGCGGCCACCTTGGGCTTGATGCCGCGCCAGGAGCCGCCGTAGCGGGCGATGACGATCTTGCCCTTGACGTCCACTCCGCGGCGCTCCAGCTCCTCGTAGTCCTGGGGCACGCCGTAGTTGACGTAGACCAGCTCGCCGGTGACGTCGCCGTCGATGGAGTAGGCGTTGTAGATCGGGAGCTGCTCATCGGTCTGGCCGGAGGTGGAGTCGCCGGGCAGGGGGGGCTCGGCGAGCCGGGCGGTGAAGCGGGTCGGCGCCACCATCTCTAGCACGCGCTCCTTCGGGGTCGGGAAGAGCACGTGGAACTCCTCGATCTCGGTGTCGTAGCCCCAGGAGCGGAAGAGCCCGGCCATGAACTCGGCATTGGCCTTGCCGTGGGAGGAGCCCACGTGATGAGGCCGGGAGGCCATGCGCCGCATCCACTCGCGCAGGTTCTCGGCCTTGAGCTGGGAGTCGAAGCGTGACTCGAGATCGCGCTGCTGGGCGGCCCGCTCCTCGCTGAACCCCAGCAGCGGGGCGGCCGGAGGCGCCGGCGAAGCGGCCGCCAGGAAAAGGGCGAGGATGGGCAAAGTCAGTCCGGGTCGTCTCCGCATCGGTCAAGCCTCCATGGTTTCCCAGAAGTACGGAGGGATTGTAGCCAGAGTTCTGTATCCTTGCAGCTCCACGGGAGGAGGAGGGTTTTTGAAGCCTTTGCCAAAGCTCGCTAGGACTTTGAGCGCCAAGAGCCTGCGCTGGATCCTGGGTCTCTACTGCTTCTTCGTGGGCGCCTTCATGCTCGTGGCCCCGCACCGCTTCGGCGCCGCGGTGTACTCGGCGTTGAACCCCTACCGGAGCCTCTGGGGAATGGCCGCGCTGGCCGCCGGCGTCGGGCTGCTCTCGGTCGCCATCCTGCGTCCCCGGAGGGCAGTCGTCCTGCTCGGGCACGGCCTCGCCGGGGTCACGCTGCTGGCGCTGTCCGCTTCCTTCATGCTGAACCAGGCCTGGACGGGGATGATCGCCTTCGGCGTGCTGGGCATCGGGACGTTGATCGCCGGCATGCTGAGGCGGGCTTCGCTCCTGGACGAGGGGGAGGTCCCCGGCAACGACCTCTTCGCCCTGCTCATGGGCTTTGTCGGCGTGCTGCAGGGGCTGCTCCTCGTCGGTCTGCCCGCGCTGCTCCGGAGCCCGTACTTCGACCTGGTGCGCCCTCACCAGCTCCCCGCCGGGCTGGCGCTGCTGCTGGGAGGCGGGCTGGTGATCTCGGCGCAGCTCCGCCGGCAGCCGTCCTCCCGGTTCCTCTGGCTCGCCCATCTTGCCGGCGGCGCGGCCTTCATCCTCTTCGGCCTGGCCTTCTCCCTGCCGAGCCGGGCCTGGACCGGCGTCGTCCTGTACTGCGGGTGCGGGCTGGCGCTGGCCCTGCTGCCGTGGCTCATCCGCCAGCTCGCTTCCCTCGATCCTTCGGCCCTGCGCACCCGCCTGGCCTTCGCCCTGGCCACCGCGACCTCGGTGGCGCTCGTGCTCACGGCCGCGGTCGCCACCACGCAGGAGGAGCGGCTGGCCACGACCCAGGTGCTGGAGACGCGGCGCGTCGAGGCCCAGTCCATCGCGCGCAACGTCGCCGACTATGTTCAGCTCAACGGCGCCCGGGCCGCCGTGGTCGCCAGCCTGGCCGGCCGCCTGCCCCTGGAGCCCGTGATCCAGCGCGCGCTCCTGGAAGCGAGCCGTCCGTCGTACCCGGACGTCGCCGGCTTCGTCACCCTGGACACCGCCGGGACGGTCCTCGCCTCCATCGGCGAGGTGCCCCTGGACATCGGCGACTGGCGCGGCGTGGCCTCAGACCTGCGCGGCCAGGAGCGGAGCGGCGTCCCCATCCGCCTGGTGGGCGGAGAGCGGCCGCTCCTGCTCCTGAGCGCGCCGATCCAGCGGCAGGACGGCCGGATGGGAGGTGTCCTGGTGACCGGCTTCGACGCGGAGCTGCTGGCGCGCCGGATCACCCGGCCGGGCTCGAACGTCTACCTCGCCGACGGATACGGTCGGATCATTGCCAGCAGCGAGCAGAGCGACGGGCTGGCGAAGCTGCCGGCCCGTTGGGACGTGGATTTCCGGCACGGCCGGGTGCCCGCCCTGGCGCGGCGCATCGCCGCCTTCGCGCGGGTGCCGGGGCTCGACTGGGTGGTGGCGGTAGAGAAGGCGCGGGGCTCGGCCCTGGCCGGCGTGCGCAGAGGCCGGGACTTCGCGTTCGTCCTGCTGCTGGTGGTGGTGCCGCTGGCGGTGATGGGAGGGATCATCGTGGCACGGGTCATCGCCCGCCCCCTGGGCACGCTCGCGGATGCCGTGGGCGAGCTGACGGCGGGGAACCCCGGGGTGCCGGCGGCGCCGCTGGAGAGCAGCAACATCACCGAGGTGGCCCGGCTCGCGGCAGCCTTCCGGGAGATGCGCGACCGCCTCGCCGCCCGCACCCGGGAGAGCGAGCGGCTCGCCGAGGAGCTGCGCGCCCGCGCCGACACCCTCGCCGACACCGACCGCCGCAAGGACGAGTTCCTGGCGATGCTCGCCCACGAGCTGCGCAACCCGCTCGGGGCCATCGCCAACGCCTCCTACGTGCTGGACCAGACCGGCCCGGCCCAGCCGACCCTGCAGCGCGCCGCGGGGGTCATCCAGCGCCAGATCCAGCACCTGGTCCGGCTCGTGGACGACCTCCTGGACGTCTCGCGGATCACCCGCGGCAAGATCGAGCTGCGGCTCCAGCCCATGGACCTGAAGGAGGCGGTGCGGAACGCGGTGGAGATGACGCGGCCGATGGTGGAGGCGAAGAGCCACGAGCTGAGGGTGGATCTCCCTCACGGCCCGCTCCCCCTTCGCGCCGACGTGACCCGGCTGGAGCAGGTGCTCGGCAACCTGGTCCGCAATGCCGCCAAGTACACCGAGCCGGGCGGCCGGATCGAGGTCTCGGCCTGGGAGGAGGACGGGTGGGCGGCCGTGTGCGTCCGCGACAACGGGACCGGCATCGAGCCGGAGCTGCTGCCGCGGATCTTCGACCTGTTCATCCAGGGCGAGCAGAGCCTGGACCGCTCCGGCGGCGGGCTCGGGATCGGCCTGACCCTGGTCCGCCGCCTGGTCGAGATGCACGGCGGCGAGGTGGAGGCGAGGAGCGAGGGCCCGGGCAGGGGGAGCGAGCTCGTCGTCCGCCTGCCTCTGTCGCCGGTCAGAATGGACACGCTGGACTGCCGCAGGTAATGCTGGGATAACACGCATTACCGAACAGGCAATCGCAGCAATCGCCAGCGCTGGACCCGCAGCCAAGATTGTAACTGCAGCTTCCGGATGTGATCTTGTAACGATCATAGCAGAAGCTGTTGGTGCAAAGGTTCTGATAGCGCCTGGTCCCGTAAAGGTCGATGTCAAATTCGGTCCAGTCGACGTGGGAATCCCACTCGCAAGCACCGAGGTCGGTGACGAACACCCAGAGCTCGTTGCGGGAGTCACAGACATCGCCGAAAGCATCGCCATCGCAGTTCGCCTGGTTGCTGTTCGAGACGCAGGCGCAGTTGTCGCTGGCATTGGCGACGCCATCGCTGTCGAGGTCGTTGGCCGGAGCGCCGTTGTGCGCGCCGCAGGTGGTCGGGCCCAGGATTCCTTCACAAGAGGTGGTGCAGCTTACGCCCGGCGTGCACTTGTTCCAGCAGAAGTTATGGTTTGGGTTTGGGGGCACGGCCATGGCACTCCCCGCGGCGAGGACCAAGGCGAGGAAAAACACGGAATACGGCAGGCTTGACCTTCTGATCATCATCAGCGACCTCCGCGAATTTGGCGCACGGACGCCGGCACGGCATCCGGCTGGATGCTGGAGCGCAGTGTCCAGTCCTCGACCAGAGTGAGTGCCTGTACGATTTCATTTCAAAACAAATGCGCATGAGCCGCCCTCCCGGGGAGGCCGAATGGTTCAGCGGGCTCTCCGAGCGGCCGGGAAGATCGGCCGAGAGGCTGAGGAGAACGGCGCTTTGCCCCTACATCAGATCTTTCCTACGATTCCCAGCGCGAAGCTCCTGCCCCGCGCCAGGGTGGCGGTCTCGTCCGCGCTCTCCCAGAAGCGCTCGTCGGTCAGGTTGCGGCCGACGAGGCGCAGCTCCGCGTAGTCGGAGAGATGCCAGCCGGCGCCCAGCTCGACAGTGGTATACCCCGGCCGCTCCACCTCGATCGGTCCCGGCCGGTCGTCGCGCTGGAACGACGCGCCGCGCACGTAGGCGAAGTGGCGCTCGTCCGCCCAGCGCACGGTGGCGAACCCGCCGCGCGCCGGGATGTCGTCGATGGGCTCTCCTCCATCCGCCTCGCCCTTCGTCGCGGTGATGGCGAGCTCCAGGGTGAAGCCGCTGCCCAGGGGAGTCTGGCCCTCGATCTCGAACCCGCGGATCTCGGCCTCGCCCCGGTTGCGGAAGAAGAAGTCGGCGCCGTTGTCGCTGAAGCGCTCGATCAGGTCGTCGATCTTGTAGAGATAGCCGAAAGCGGCCACGGAGCCGCGTCCGATCGTCCAGCGCACGGAGCCGTCGTACTGCAGGCTCCGCTCCGGGTCCAGGTCCGGGTTGCCGGTGACGAAGCCGCGGCCGGTGGGACCACGGAAGAAGCGGTCGGACAGCGTGGGATCGCGGAAGCCGCGGGCGATCTGCAGACTGGTCGTTACGTTCGAGACCGGGTTGGAGGTGAATGCCGCGTAGCCGGACAGGGCGCTGTGGGAGGCCGAGCGGTCGCCGAAGAAGCCGCCCCGGTTCTCGCTCTCGATCCGGTCGCCCCGCACGCCGGCCGAAATCAGGTTGCGGGCACCCAGCGAGCGGTCGTAGGAGACGAAGAGGCCGGTGTCGGTCCGCTGCGCGTCGTCGATGGCGGGAGGGGTCGTGATGCCGGTCTGGTTCCCCGCCAGGTCGAAGGTCTCGCGCTTGGTCGTGGACTCCAGGTTCAAGCGGGCGACGACCTCCGCTCCCACCTGAAGACGGCCGCCGAGGACGGGGCGCGTGCCCACCGCGCGGAGGGAGCCGTCGTCGGACCGGGTGTCCGAGCGGTCGATGCGGCGGGTTACCGTCTCGGTCGGGAGCCGGTCGCGGGTGAGCGCCAGCCGGTAGTTGCCCAGGAAGAGGGCCATCTCCAAGTTTTCCCAGCCGCCCACCTGCCCGGAGTCGAGGGCGAGGTTGAAGCGCCGCGAGCTTTCCTTCGGATAGAACGCCCGGGTCACGTTCGAATCCACGGCCGGGTTGCCGATGTCATAGCCGTCCGACAGCGCGAAGCCCGCCCGCAGCCGGCCGGCGGGTGTGTCAACCGCGTAGCGCACGGCCCCCCCGCGGTCCTCGTAGGCGGAGTTGAAGATGCTGTCGCCGTCCGCGGACTCCGCCTCCCCGGCCTTCCGCATGTGGAACTGGCCGAGCAGGGCGCCGCCCAGGAGATCGCCCGACGCCTCCACGCCGAACGAATCCTCGTCGTCGCCGCCGAGGCCCGAGTTGAGGCTGTAGCTGAGCGACATGGGACTCCCCGGGTCGGGGTAGCGGGAGCTGGCGTTGATGACTCCGCCGAAGGCGTCCGACCCATAGGCAACAGAGCCGGGCCCGCGGGCGATCTCGACGGACGCGAGAGTGAAGGGATCGACGTAGGCCGCCGAGGCTCCGGCCCGGCGCTCGGTGGTCACCCGGGCGCCGTCGAGCAGCACCAGGGTCCGGCCGCGGGTGAGCCCGCGGATGGCCGGCACGCCGGTCGGCCCCTCCTCGGAGCGAGAGACGCCGGCAATGCCCTGGACGGCATCCACCAGCCGGTGAGGCCGGCGCTGCTCCAGGTCTTCCTTGCCGACGGTCGTGGTGGCCGCGGCCGGAGGGGTCTCCAGGCCCGGAGCCACGCCCGAGGTCACGGTGACGCTGTCCTGGAAGGTGGCCGGCATGATGGCTTCGAACGAGCCCGTCTCCGGGAGGGTTGTGACCTCGATCGGCGCGGACACCTCGCCCCCGGGGCTGGTCGCCACCAGGCGGAAGGGGAGCGCGGGATCGGGAGAGATCCGAAAGCGGCCCTCCGCGTCCGCGGTCACGGAGATGGGGAGGCCGACCACCGACACCTGGTAGCCGGCCGCGGGGCTGCCGTCGGGACGGAGCAGCAGCCCGTCGAACGCTCCCGCGAGGGCGGGAGAGAAGAGCAGAAGGAAAAAGAGGAACGGGCCGCAGAGGGCCCCTGAAACTTTTCGCATGACAGACCTCGATCGCAATCGACACGTGTGCATTCACACCTCGCCCCGGTTGAGGCGACGGTGCGGGCGAAAACGCGACGCGGTGTCTCGGTCTATTCGTTGAAGCGGTGGGTCAGGAGGCGGACAGGCACCGGTGCGGGCCGGGGCTCCCGTTTCTCGACAGCCTGGAAGACCGGCCTTGGCGTCGGTTCCGGCGAGGCGGAGGGCGACGGGAGGCTCTCCGTGGGGGAGACAGGCGCGCCCAGGGGGAGCACGAGGAGATCCGCGGCGTGGACCCCGTGAAGCGAGGCGGAGGGGTCCATGGCCACGACCTCGCGCAGGTCTCCGCCGTCCAGGGAGCCCTCGACCCAGACGACGACCCCCTCTCCTCCCTCGCGGGCCTTCTCACCCCGCGAGAGCACCCGGCTCGGAGCCCAGACATCCCGGAAAGCTCCTCCGGTGACCGACAACCGCTGCGGCGCCACCATCCCCACCTCTTCCCGCTCGTCGCCAAAGCGCAGCATGACCCGGGCATCGCGGGCCGGGAGGTCCGGAACCCGGAAGGAGAAGCGCCGGATCGAGATGTCCAGGTGAGGGGTGACGCGCAGCGGCCAGGTCCGGCCGCCGTCCAAGGAGAGGAACGCCTCCCACTCGTGAGCGCCGGGCGGGAGGGCGAGCCCCTCCCACTCGATCGTGGCGAAGGAGCCTGCCGTCAGCTCGGCCCCGGAGACCGGGGATAGGAGGCGAGCCATCTCCCCGCCCGCTGCGGAAGCGGGCAGTGAGAGGACGGTGGTCGCCAGCAAGGCGAGCCAGACCCGGTGCATACCGCCGAGTTTAGCTCACCGTCACTCCGCGGCCGAATCCGTATCCTTCCGGGCGCGGACGATGAAGCGCTTGGGCGCGGAGCCCACGTAGTAGAAGGGATAGCAGGTGACCAGGGTCAGGACCGGCTCGTCCGTGGGCTCGAGCACGGAGACATCCTCGGGCTGGACGATCCGGGTCCACTCCACCTCGTACTGGAACGTCCCGTCGAGGGTGGTCAGCTCGATCTTGTCCTTCTTACGGATGTCCTTGAGGCCGCGGAAGAAGCTGTCCCGATGCGCCGCGATGCCGACGTTGCCTTCCCCCTCCTCCGGCCGGGCGGTGGCGGGGATGTGGCCTGCACCCCGGCGCAGGGTGCGCTTGCCCACGCCTTCGAGCACGATGGCGGAGACGCCGAGGCGCGGGACCTCGATGCGGCCGACCAGGTCCCCCTCGTCCGCGGCGAGCGGCGGGGGCTCCTTCCGGCTCTTCTCCTGAACGGCCTCGGCCCCTTCCTCGAAGGACGCGAACGAGTCCGTCTCCGCGGCCGGTCTTTGCGGGGACCGGTTCACGGGCCGGGGAGTCCGGGGCGATGTGGCCGGCGCGGACAGGGCCTGCTCCAGCCGCTCGTTCTGTTGCCTCTCGAACAGGCGGGTGTCGATCCAGGACCAGGCGAAGATGCCCAGGCACAGGATCCCGGCCAGGAACAGGGCTCTTTCCAGCCAGATCCAGCGGGATCGCGAGTCTCTTTTTTCGGGGTTCGTAGAGATATCCATGGTCCCTAAACAACGTCACCTGGCGCTGTGAGAGCGCCAGGTGACTCGACGTGCCATTCTGGAAGAGTAGCGCAGCCGTTAGGCGCGCCGGGCGACCCGGACCATGAAGGCCGACGCCAGGGCCAGCAGGCCGGCCAGGATCAGCAGCGGCATCTCGCCCGCGGTGTCCGGCAGGGCACCGGTGTCGGTGGTGTCGTCATAGGTGCCGGTGGTGGTCTCGGTGCCGGTCTCGTCGATGCCAGAGGCATCGGTGTCGGAGTCGGCCGTGGTGCTCACGTCCACGTCCACGGCACCCTCGGCGCGCTCGCCGGTGTCGATGTCGACATCCATGCCCTCGGCGTCCTCGGTCTCATTCTGGAGGGTCGTGGCGCCGGTGGTGGTGCCGGTGGTGCCGGTGACCGGGGCCGGCTCGTTCGGCTGGCTGAGATCGGTCTGGGGGTTGCCCGGGTTGGGCAGGTTGTTGCTGTTCTGGCCCGGCTCAAGCTGCTGCGTGGGCCCCGGGGCGGTCGTGTTCGGACCCTGCGCCATAACGGCGCCGGCTGTCAGAAGGAAGATGGCCAGGATGGAAAAGATGATTCTCTTCATGGTGTTTGCTCCTCTCCGTTCCCAAAAAGGGGGTTTCTTGCTCTCTGGAGTCCGCCCTCTCAGGGGAGCCTCCACTCGGTAACTTCTTGCGGCATCAGGGGGAAGGGCTGTTGCTGGTTCGCGCTCCGCCCTGGAGTGGCTCGCGAGTCGTTCAAGAGATCGGCACGTCGTCGAGCCCTCCGCCCCAACACCGCTCTATGCCCGCAAATATGAACTGCAAGCACGATGCCACTTGATCCCATCCCCCCTCTCCCCAACCCTCTCCCCCGCCTGCGCGGGGGAGAGGGGGCCGGAGGACGGAATCGATCCGAGAGAGCCGGTTCAGGCGGGGGTCAAACGCTTGTACTTGATGCGGTGCGGCTGGTCGGCCTCGGCGCCGAGGCGCCGCTTGCGGTCTTCCTCATAGGCTTCGTAGTTGCCCTCGAACCAGACCACCTGCGAGTTGCCCTCGAAGGCGAGGATGTGCGTCGCGATCCGGTCGAGGAACCAGCGGTCGTGGCTGATGACCACGGCGCAGCCGGCGAAGGAGAGGAGGGCCTCCTCCAGGGCGCGCAGGGTGTCGACGTCGAGGTCGTTCGTCGGCTCGTCCAGCAGGAGTAGGTTGCCGCCCGCCTTGAGGGTGCGAGCCAGATGGAGGCGGTTGCGCTCGCCGCCCGAGAGGTCCTTGACCCGCTTCTGCTGGTCGGCTCCCTTGAAGTTGAAGGCCGCGGCGTAGGAGCGGGCCGGGACCTCCCGGTTGCCGAGGACCACCACGTCCCGGCCGTCGGAGATCGCCTCCCAGGCCAGCATCTCCCCCTGGAGCGAGTCGCGGCTCTGGTCCACGTAGGCGATCTTGACCGTGTCGCCGAGCCGGAGGCTGCCGGCGTCCGGCTGCTCCTGGCCCACGATCATGCGGAACAGGGTCGTCTTGCCCGCGCCGTTCGGGCCGATCACCCCCACGATGCCGCCCGGCGGCAGGGCGAAGGAGAGGTCCTCGATGAGCAGGTTGTCGCCATACCCCTTGCGCAGGCTCTTCGCCTCCACCACCAGGTCTCCCAGGCGGGGTCCGGAGGGGATGTGGATCTCGTTGGTCTCGGCGCGCTTCTCGTGCTCGCGGTCCTCGGCGAGGAGCCTCTCATATTGGTTGAGCCGGGCTTTTCCTTTCGCCTGGCGGGCGCGGGGGGACATGCGCACCCATTCGAGCTCGCGCTCCAGGGTGCGGCGGCGGCTCGATTCGGCCTTCTCCTCCTGCTCCAGGCGCTCCGCCTTCTGCTCCAGCCAGGAGGAGTAGTTCCCCTTCCAGGGGATCCCCTGGCCCCGGTCGAGCTCCAGGATCCACCCGGCCACATTGTCGAGGAAGTAGCGGTCGTGGGTCACGGCCACCACGGTGCCCGGGTACTCGGCCAGGTAGCGCTCCAGCCAGGCCACGGACTCGGCGTCGAGGTGGTTCGTGGGCTCGTCGAGGAGGAGCAGATCGGGCTTCTGGAGCAACAGGCGGCAGAGGGCCACGCGCCGCCGCTCACCGCCTGAGAGCTTGTCGACCTCGGCGTCCGGCGGCGGCAGCCGGAGGGCGTCCATGGCAATCTCCAGGGTGCGGTCGATCTCCCAGGCGTTCACCGCCTCGATCTGGTCCTGGACCCGCCCCTGCTCGGCCATGAGCTTGTCCATCTCCTCGTCGGACATGGGCTCCCCGAAGCGGGCGTTGATCGCGTCGTACCTGTCCAGCAGGGCGCGGATGTCGGCGACGCCTTCCTCGACGTTGCCGAGGACGTTCTTGCCCGGATCGAGGCGCGGCTCCTGGGAGAGGTAGCCGACGCGGGCGCCCTTGGCCGCCCAGGCCTCGCCGCCGAACTCCTTGACCTCGCCGGCCATGACCTTGAGCAGCGTGCTCTTGCCGGCCCCGTTCAGGCCCAGCACGCCGATCTTGGCGCCGGGGAAGAACGACAGCCAGATCCCCTTGAGGACCTCCCGGTTGGGCGGGTAGATCTTCCGGAGGTCCTTCATTACATAGATGTACTGCTCTGCCATGGTGCTGCTCCTGGGTTTTTGTAGATTCGGGACCGGCGGGAACTGCCGGGTAACTGCCGGGCGGCGGATTGTAACCTATTCCAACGTCCGCAGGCGGTCCGGGAGAGAAGAGGAAGGGAGCGAGGTCGTCCAGGTCTGAAGGGGGAGCCCCCGATCCGCGTCGCGCAGACCGGGGGCTCGTGCACTGCTTCAGCCGGGAAGGATCAATCCTGGCCGGGCTGCCAACCGACCTCCGACGGCTTGGGCTCCTGGGGCGAGTTCTGGCGGAGACCGAGCCAGTTCTTGTCCGGGTCCTGGAAGAAGGCAAGGTAAACCCCCTGTCCGACGTCCTGGATCTTGCTCATGGTGTCGACACCGCGATCGATCAGCGTCTGTCTTGCCAGTTTGATGTCGGCCACTACGAAGGTGGCCACAGGATCGGGGCCAGGATGGGGAGAGGAGGTATAGGGGGTGTCCGCAGAGAGGCCCATGGCAACCCGCGGGAGGCCCGGCATGTTGAGCTGCATCCAATACGGATTGGCCACGAAGCGGCGGTCCACCACGAAGTCGAGCTTGGTCGTGTACCACTGAACACTATTGTCCATGTTGGAGACAGCGACCTTGGCGACAAAGGCATACTGACCGGTGATCAGATTCAACATTCTCACACCTCCTTGTTGGTTAACTACTAAGTGGGAGCACGAGCCGCCGAATTGCACGGCTGGCAACAGGAGGTCGATATTTTTTGAAAAGCGGGTGCTTGCGGAGAATCTAGTCCAGTGCCCGCAGGCGCTCGGGGAGGGCGGAGAGGAACGGCCCGAGGTCGTCGGTATCCGGCAGGGTGATCTCGATCCTGCCGTTCTTGAGCCGCCGGACCTGACCCTCCCCCTCCAGAACGAGGGGGACCTGGATGGCCTCGCGGCTCACCTCGAGGGCGTCGGTGACCTCGAAGAGCCGGTTCATGATGTCGGGAGTGAGGACGCGCATCACTGCCCCGCCAGGATCCGGTAGGGGACCGTCCGCAGGATCTCCTCGAGGGAGGTAATGCCGAGCCGGGCTTTCCGGACGGCATCGTGGAGGAGGGTCTTCATCCCCCTGGCCAGAGCGGCGGCGCGGATCTGGTGGATGGGCGCGTGCTCCGCCACGAGATCGGCCATCTCGCTGTCCACCACGAACAGCTCGTAGACGCCGATCCTCCCTCTGTAGCCGGCTCCGCCGCACGTCGGGCAGCCCGGAGCGCCCTGGGCGCGGTAGAACGGCCCGTCCTCCCCGGACAGGCCCAGGCGCTGCGCCTCCCGGGAGCCGGGCTCCGTCTCCACCCGGCAGTGCGGGCAGAGCTTGCGCAGCAATCTTTGAGAGAGCGCGCCGAGCAGGCAGCCGGCGATCAGGCCGGGGTCCATCCCCAGGGTGAGGAGCCGGGAGATCGTGCGCACGGCGTCGGTCGTGTGCAGGGTCGAGAGCACCAGGTGACCGGTCTGCGCGGCGCGGACCGCGGCGCTCGCGGTGTCCTCGTCCCGGATCTCGCCGATCAGGATGACGTCCGGGTTCTGGCGCATGAAGGCGCGGGCGTAATCCGCGAAGCCCATATGCATCGAGACCTGCTTCTGGTTCGTCTTCAGGAAGTGGTACTCGATGGGATCCTCGACGGTGAGGATCTTGTTCTCCGGCGAGTTGATCCGGTGGAGGGCGGCGTAGAGGGTGGTGGTCTTGCCGCTGCCGGTGGGGCCGGTGACCAGGATGAGCCCTTCGGGGTTCGCGATCAGGCGCTCGAACGTGGCGAGCTCGGCGTCGTCGAGGCCGAGCTTCTCCAGGGGGAGGGGCGCGGCGCTGTCCAGGATGCGGAGGACGGCGTCCTCTCCGAACGGACCGGGGACGATGGACAGGCGGAAGTCGACCTCACGGCGCTCATCCCGACCGGTATGGAACGTAGCCTGGATGCGTCCGTCCTGGGCCCTGCGCCGCTCGGCCACGTCGAGCCCGGAGAGCACCTTCAGCCGGTTGAGCACCCCCTGGATGTTCTCCCGGGAGAGGGGGGTGGCGACCTGCCGCAGCACGCCGTCGACGCGGAACCTGACGTCCACGTCATCTTCATAGGTCTCGATATGGACGTCGCTCGCCCGCAGCTCCACGGCGCGGCCGAGGATCTCGTCGAGCATCTCCGGGACCTCGCCATCGCGCTCGAAGGAGATGTCGCGGATGGGCCGGAGGGTAAGGCGGCTGCTCTCCTCCTCGGCGATGCCATGGCCCTGATCCAGGGCGCGGCGGATCTCCCAGGCGTTGAGCCGCACGGCTTTCACGGGCCGCCCGAGGGCCCGCGACACCTGGTGGACGAGCGCTCTCCTGGAGGGATCGAGCATCCCCACCGTCACCGGATCGCCCTTCGTCCGGTCTACCACCCCGAGCACGACCACGTCGTTCTCCAGGCAATACTCGCGCTCGAGCATCCGCACGGAGCGCTCGTCGATCACGAACTGGGCGAGCTCGGTGAACTGCTGGGGATCGGTGGCCATTGTCAAGAGATCTTACTCCCGCCTACCCCCAAAGATCCTCCTCACCGTCTCCACCGTATCCGCCTCCTCCGCTGTCTTGTCCTCCCGGTAGCGCTTGACCCGGGCGAAGCGGAGGGCCATGCCTCCGGGGTAGTGGGGGCTCTCCTGGACGTCGCTGAAGGCGATCTCCACCACCAGCTCGGGACGCAGGTGGACCACCCAGCCGTCCGTGCCCAGGGACAGCTCCTGGAAGCGCTTGGTCTGCCAGATCAGCATCTCGTCGGTCAAGCCTTTGAAAGTCTTGCCGAGCATGACGAAGCCGCCGTTGACCGGGTCCCTCGCTCCCAGGTGGAGGTTGGAGAGCCAGCCCTGCCGGCGGCCGTTGCCCCACTCGGCGGCGAGGACGACCAGGTCCAGGGTGTGCGCGGGCTTGACCTTGAGCCAGGAGAAGCCACGCCGGCCCGCTTCGTACGGGGCGTTCACGGCCTTGGCCATGATCCCTTCGTGGCCCCGGCGCAGCGCCTCCTCGAAGAAGGCGTCCGCCTCCTCGGAGTCCGCGGTCACGATGCGCGGCACGGCGAGATCGGAGACTGACTCCCCCAGTGCGGCGAAGCGCTCGCCGGCGGGACGGTCGAGGAGGTCGGCTCCGTCCAGGTGGAGGAGGTCGAAGAAGAAGGGGGTCAGCGGCAGCTCCTCCCGCATCCGGGGGACATCCAGCTTGCGGCCGAAGCGGCGCATGGTGATCTGGAAAGGGTGGGGCGTGCCGTCCGGACGCAGCGCGATCACCTCGCCGTCCAGGAGGAGCTGCTGGGCGGGCAGGGCCAGGACCGACTCCACCAGCTCGGGCACGGCCTGGGTCACGTCGTTGCCCCGCCGCGAGTAGACCCGGACGTCGCCTCCCGCCTTGTGGACCTGGACCCGGGCGCCATCGAGCTTCAGCTCCAGGGCCGCCTCCCCGAGCCGCTCGAGCGCTTCGGAGACGTCCCCCGCGGCCTGGGCCAGCATAGGCTGAAGCGGTCGGAAGAGCTCCAGGCGGAACCGCGCCAATCCGGCACGGCCTTCTAGAAGGACAGCCTTCGCCACCAGGGGCAGCTCCCCGGCCAGCATCAGGGCCCGCCGGACCTCGTCCGCGGGGATCTCCGCCGCGGTAGCCAGGGCCTCGGCCACCAACCCGGCGAGCGCCCCCTGCCGCAGCTCTCCATAGAGGAGGCGCACCAGGAAGCCCTGCTCCTCAGACGTTGCTCGGGAGAGAAGGCCGGAGAGGAGGCGCGCCCGCTCGGCCGTGGAGCCCGCGCCCGTCACCCCGGCGATCCGGTCGAAGGTGGCATCCACCTCGCCGATCTCCAACGACGGCTCCGGAGCCGCGGTCCCCGGCGACGCGCCCCGGATCGCAGCCGGTCCCAGCCCGATCCTCCCCTGGCGCAGGTGGCCGGAGAGCCAGGCCACGGCCGGATCGATCTCCTCGGGTTCGAGGCGCCGGAGGAGATCAGCCAGCGCCGCGGTTTTTACCGAGCGGGCGCGGGTCTCCGCGACCTGCCGGGAGGTGGTGACTAGGTCGGCCAGGCGCATCGCTCGCCCATGTTACCCTGGACCCCATGAAGCACGATGAGACCACCGGCCTGTTCCTGTCCCTCACTCCCGAGAAGGTGCTCTCTGCTGTCGAGGCCGGGGGATTGCGCTGCAACCCTGTCTGCTACCCCCTGAACTCCTTTGAAAACCGGGTCTACGAGGTCGAGCTGGCGGACCGCACCCGGGTCGTCGCCAAGTTCTACCGCCCCGGCCGCTGGAGCGAGGAGCAGATCCTCGAAGAGCACCAGTTCCTCGACGACCTCGCCGCCGAGGAGCTTCCCATCTGCACCATGAGACCGTTCCCCGAGGGCGGCACCCTGCGGCAGATCGAGGGTATTTATTACGCCCTCTCCGACCGCCGCGGCGGCCGGGCCCCCGACGAGCTCGACGATGCCGCGGCCCGCCGCCTGGGCATGCTCGTCGGCCGGATGCACAACGTGGCCGTCCGCCGCCCGGCCGAGCACCGCCTGCAACTGAACGCGGACACGTACATCCGCGCCAACGTGGACTGGCTCACCGAGCACGACGTGCTGCCGCGCCACGTCCGCAACCACTACTTCGACACGGCCTTCGCCATCGCCGACCTGGCGGACAGGATGATGAAGAACGTCCCCGTCCACCGTCTCCACGGCGATCTCCATTTGGGGAACGTCTTGAACCGGGACGGCGTCCTCCGCGTCCTGGACTTCGACGACATGGTGATCGGCCCCGCGGTCCAGGATCTCTGGCTCGCCCTCCCCGGCCGCGACGACTGGACCCTGCGCCAGAGAGAGGTCTTCCTGGAGGGCTACGAGCAGTTCCGGATCTTCGACCGGACCACCCTGGGTCTGATCGAGGCGCTCCGCGGGCTGCGCATCGTCCACTACGCGGCCTGGCTCGCCAAGCGCTGGCACGACCCGGCCTTCCCCGCCGCCTGGCCCCAGTTCGGAACTCGGGACTACTGGGATCGGGAGGCCGAGGACCTGGTGGAGCAGCTCGCGGTCATCCGCGGCGAGATCGTCCCGGAGGAGGGCACCCAAACGGCCGAGGACGAGCAGAGCCGCGAGGAAGAGGCCGTGCTCACCAACAAGGACTATTTCTGGGACTGGGAAGAGAAGAACTGAGGAGAGGCGGCTCGCCTCTCCTCTCCCGCGTCATATAAGAATCGCGAAGTTCTATATAGATCCTGGGCCGCGACGCGCGTCGCAGCTCGGGATCTATATGACTCAAGAGAAATTCTATATAGAACCTCTGTTGCGACGCGGGTCGCGGGGCAGGATCTATATGACGCGAGCGGGGTTCTATATAGAACCTCCTCCGCGACGCGGGTCGCGGCCCGGGTTTCGCGCGTCGCCGCTGTGCTAGCATCCCCCGGCCCGCGAGGCGCGCCCCCCGAACCACTCTATGAGAATGACCATGACCTCCCGCAAAGGGATCCTGTTGCTGGTTGTCTGCGCGGCGCTGCTCCAGGCCCAGACACCCCCGGCGGCGCAACGCGCCCGGACCATGATGGAGGAGCTGCGGTCGCAGACTGGCAGCCCCGGCCTGTCCGCGGCGGTCGCCGTCGGCGGCAAGGTCGTCTGGGCCGAGGGCTTCGGCCTCGCCGATCTGGAGAACCAGGTCCCGGTCTCGCCCGAAAGCCGCTTCCGCCTGGGGAGCATCTCCAAGCTGATCACCGTTGCGGCCGTGGCCCGGCTCGCCGAGACGGGCAAGCTCGACCTCGACGCGCCGGTCCAGCGCTACGTCCCCTCGTTTCCGGAGAAGGGGCATCCGGTTACCCCCCGCCAGCTCGCCGGTCACCTCGCGGGCATCCGCCACTACGCCCCGCAGGACTTCCAACTGCCCGTCCGGCGCTACGAGCGCCTGGCCGAGGGGCTTGCGATCTTCCAGAATGATCCCCTGATCCACCCTCCCGGCACCTACCTCTACTCGAGCTACGGCTACAACCTGCTCGGAGTCGTGGTCGAGGGCGCGCACGGGAAGGACTTTGGCGCCGCGGTCGACGAGCTGGTGATCCAGCCGCTGGAGCTGAAGAGCACGCTGCTGGACGATCCGGCGCGGATCGTCGAGCGCCGCGTCCGCTTCTACCGCCGGGAGTCCGACGGCACCCTCGCCGGCAGCCTCTCCAACGAGCGGGCGATCGACAGCAGCTACAAGTGGCCCTCGGCCGGGTACCTTTCGACCGCCGGCGACCTGGTCCGTTTCGGCTCGGCCCACCTGCGGGACGGGTATCTGAAGCCCGAAACCCGGAGCCTCCTCTTCACCTCGCAGCGCAACTCCGCCGGAGAAGAGACCGGCGTCGGGATCGGCTGGCGGATCGGCAGGGACGGCGCGGGACGGCGGTTCCTGCATCACGGCGGCGCGATCGAAGGCGGGAGGGCCTTCATCCTGATCTACCCTGAAGAGAGGATCGTCGTGGCGATCCTCGCCAACCTGAGCGGAGCGCGCTTCGCCGAAGCCGAGGCCCAGAAGCTTGCGCAGCAGTTCATGGAGACCGACTGAATGGAAATCTACAACGACATCCTGGAGACCCTCGGCAACACGCCGCTCGTGCGGCTGGGCCGTTTCTTCCCCGGGCCGGCCACCCTGGCCGGCAAGGTCGAGTACTTCAACCCCGGCGGCAGCGTGAAGGACCGCATCGGCATCGCCATGATCGAGGCAGGCGAGCGGTCGGGGCAGCTCAAGCCCGGCGGCACCATCGTCGAGCCCACGTCGGGCAACACCGGCATGGGCCTGGCCATGGCCGCGAACCTGCGTGGCTACAAGCTGATCTGCACCGCGGCGGACAAGATCCCCAAGGAGAAGATCGCCCTGCTCGAAGCCATGGGCGCCCGCGTGCTCACCTGCCCCACCAACGTGGCCGCGGACGACCCGCGCTCCTATTACAAGGTGGCCGAGCGCCTCCGCGACGAGGAAGGGGCCTACCTGCCGTACCAGTACTACAACCAGGCCAACCCCGAGGCCCACTACCGCACCACCGGTCCCGAGATCTGGCGCCAGACCGACGGCAAGGTCACCCACTGGGTCGTGGGCGTCGGCACCGGCGGCACGATCAGCGGCGCGGCCAAGTACCTCAAGGAGCAGAACCCGGACGTCAAGGTGATCGGGGTGGACACGGTGGGCAGCGTCTACGCCTACTACTTCGAGCACCGCGAGCTGCCGCCCGAGGAGCAGATCCACCAGTACCTGATCGACGGCATCGGCGAGGACTTCATGCCCTCCGCGGTCTGGTGGGACTACATCGACGGCATCGTGACCATCGACGACAAGACCGCCTACCGGGCGACGCTCGACCTGGCGAAGCAGGAGTCGATCTTCACCGGCTCCTCCGGCGGCGCCGCCGCGGCCGGAGCGCGGAAGGTGGCGAGCGAGCTGGGCGAGGACGGCCTCGTGGTCACCCTGTTTCCCGACTCGGGCGAGCGCTATCTGTCCAAGTTCAACAAAGAATGGCTGACCGCGAAAGGGTTGCTGGACTGATGTACATCGCGACGAACCGTTTCCATGTGAACGCCGGGTTCGAGCAGGGCTTCGAGGAGCTCTGGCGGACCCGGAACTCCTATCTCGACCAGGTCCCAGGCTTCCGGGACTTCCACCTCCTCCGCGGTGACACCCGGGACGGCATCACGCCCTATCTCTCCCACTCGACCTGGGCCTCGCGCGACGCCTTCGTGGCCTGGACGGAGTCGGAAGCCTTCCGCAAGGCCCACGGCGACGCCCGCTCCCCCCAGGGGACCCTGGCGGGCCACCCGGTGTTCGAAGGATTCGAGGTGATCCTGTAGCCGCGAGCCGCCTTCCTCTTACAATGAAGGAAGGAGGTCGTACATGGATCAGCAGCGGATCGCCGTCGTGACCGGCGGCAATCGGGGAATCGGTCTGGAGATCTGCCGCCAGCTTGCGCGCCTGGGGCTGAAGGTGGTGCTGACGGCGCGTGTCGAGGAGAAGGCCAGGGAAGCCGCAGCCGGGCTCGAGGGCGACGTGGTCTCTTTCCCCCTGGACGTCACCGACCCGGCCGACATCGAGCGGCTGACCGCCTTCCTGGAGAGCGATTTCGGGGGCCTGGACGTCCTGGTCAACAATGCCGGCGTGTTCCTCGACCGCCACTTCGGGGGATTGTCGGTCCCGCTCGATGCAGTGCACGAGTCGCTGGAGATCAACGTGGTGGGTCCCTGGGCGCTCTCCCAGGTGGTGGTGCCGATCATGAAGAAGCGCCACTACGGCCGCATCGTCAACGTCTCGAGCGGCCTGGGAGCCATGTCCGAGATGATGGGCGGCTACGCCAGTTACCGCGTTTCCAAGCTCGCCCTGAACGGATTGACCCGCATCCTCGCCGACGAGCTTCGGGGCACGAACGTGCTCGTCAACACCATGTGTCCCGGCTGGGTGCAGACCGAGATGGGCGGCGAGGGAGCGCCGCGGCCGGTGGAGAAGGGCGCGGATACCGCGGTCTGGCTGGCGACGCTCCCGGATGGGGGGCCGAGCGGCGGGTTCTTCAGGGACCGGCGGCAGATTCCGTGGTAGGGGACCTCACCCCCTGTCCCCCTCTCCCATCTCCCTTCCACCCCCCGCCGGGAGAGGGGGGACGTTTCTGGGGCGGATGTGACTGAACGAAGGTAAGGCGGCCTCAGCTACGTTCCCCCTCTCCCGGGGAGGGCAGGGTGGGAGAGGGGAGAGGGGGACAGGGGGTGAGGTATATTCACTCCATGATCGAGCCCACCACCGCCCGCATGCCTCTCGAAGCCCGCTCCGGGGCCACTGCGAAGCTGCGCCGCCGGATGCTCAACCCGCTCCTGATGCGGGGGTACTTCCTCGCGAAGCTGCCGCTCGCGCTGGTCGCGGGGCTGCGTCTCCGCGAGCTGAACGAGGAGCGATGCGTTGCCACCGTGCCCTACGGATGGCGATCGACGAACCCTTTCCGCTCCACCTATTTTGCGGCTCTCAGCATGGCGGCGGAGCTGTCCACCGGAGCGCTGGCCATGGCGGCGGTCGAGTCGGCTCCGAGGCCGGTCGCGATGCTCATCACCGGCTTGACCGCCAGCTTCGAGAAGAAGGCCACCGGGGTCACCACCTTCACCTGCGAAGAGGGCGCGAAGCTCTTTGAGGCCGTAGCGCGGACGATCGCCACCGGCGAGGCCGTGGCCGTCGAGGTGCCGACCGTGGGTACGGCTGCCGATGGCAACGTGGTGGCGCGCTTCACGTTCACCTGGTCCTTCAAGGTCCGGGCTCAGCGGGGATGAGGGTCGCCCTCGCCCAGCTCTCCGCCGGACCGGACCGGTCTGCCAACCTGATCCGCGCCCTCGAGACCATGACCGCGGCGAAGCAGGCGGGGGCCGACCTGATCGCCTTCCCCGAGGTCATCCTCGACCGCTTCTTCCCCCAGATACCAGGAGACCGCGAGGCTCTGAAGCTGGCCGAGCCGATCCCCGGACCCACGGCCGATGCGGTCGCGGCGAAAGCGCGGGAGCTCGGGCTGGTCACCGTCTTCAACCTTTACGAGCTTGCCCAAGGGCATCGCTTCGACAGCTCGCCCGTCTTCGACGCCGACGGCACCCTCCTGGGCATCACCCGGATGGTCCACATCACCGACTACGAAGGGTTCCACGAGCAGGACTATTACCATCCCGGAGACAAAGGGGTACCCGTCTACGAGACCCGGGTAGGCAGAGTCGGTGTGGCGATCTGCTACGACCGTCACTATCCCGAGGTCATGCGCGCTCTGGGCGTGGCCGGGGCCGAGCTGGTGGTGATCCCCCAGGCAGGGACGGTCGGCGAGTGGCCCGATGGCCTCTACGAGGCCGAGGTCCGCACCGCCGCCTTCCAGAACGGCTACTTCGCCGCCCTGGCGAACCGCGTCGGGCTCGAAGGCAGGCTCCACTTCTCAGGCGAATCGTTCGTGGTCGATCCCGAGGGCCGGGTGGTCGTGCGGGGGAAGAGCCTGGAGGAGGACCTCGTCGTCGCGGATGTCGATCTGTCCCTGTGCGCGAGCTCGACGGCCCGGAAGCTCTTCTGGAAGGACAGGCGGCCGGAGCTGTACAGAAACTGGCTGTAGGACCTCACCCCCTGTCCCGGGGACGGGGGTGAGGGGTCAGGATAGACTCCCCCCGCCATGTCCGAGCCGACCTTCCCCGACCTCCGCACCTTCCTCGACCGCCTCCGGCGGGATGGCGACCTCGCCGTGGTCGAGGCTCCGGTGGATGCCCGGCTGGAGGTGCCGGAGATCCACCGCAGGGTGATCGCGGCGGGCGGTCCGGCCCTGCTCTTTACCCAGGTCAAGGACGCGGACTTCCCGCTCGTCACGAACCTCTTCGGCACGGGGAGACGGGCCGAGCTCGCCTTCGGCGCCCGCCCCCAGCGGCTGATCCGCCGGCTCGTCCATCTGGCCGAGACTCTGCTCCCCCCGACTCCGGGCAAGCTCTGGGGTGCCCGCGACCTAGCGGGCGAGGCGCTGCGGATCGGCCTCGCGAAGCGGCGCTCCGGTCCGGTGACGGAGATCGTCACGGACAACGTCCGGCTGGACCGGCTGCCCGTCCTCACCACCTGGCCCGAGGACGGCGGACCGTTCATCACCCTGCCACTGGTCTACACCGAGCACCCGGACGGCAAGGGTCACAACCTGGGGATGTACCGGCTCCACGTCCACGACCGGCGGACCACGGGCATGCACTGGCAGATCGGCAAGGGGGGCGGCTTCCACTACGCGGTGGCCGAAGGCCGCGGGGAGGATCTCCCGGTCACCGTCTTCCTCGGCGGACCTCCCGCGCTGATCCTGGCCGCGATCGCTCCGCTGCCGGAGAACGTGCCTGAGCTGATGCTGGCCTCCCTCATCGCGGGCGAGCGGCTGCCCCGGGTCGATCCACCGCCATTTGGCCGGCACCCGCTTGTTGCCGGGGCCGAGTTCGCCCTGATCGGCCGGGTGCCCCCCCGGGAGCGGAGCCCGGAGGGTCCCTTCGGGGATCATTACGGTTATTACTCTCTCCGCCACGACTACCCGGTCTTCCACGTGGACCGGATGGCCCGGCGCCGGGACGCGATCTATCCGGCCACGGTCGTGGGCAAGCCGCGGCAGGAGGACTTCTTCATCGGCGACCTCCTCCAGGACCTGCTCTCCCCGCTCTTCCCCCTGGTCATGCCGGGCGTCCAGGCGCTCTGGTCCTACGGCGAGACCGGCTATCACTCGCTGGCCGGAGCCGTGGTGCGGGAGCGCTACAAGAGAGAGGCCATGGCCTCCGCCTTCCGCATCCTGGGCGAAGGGCAGCTTTCGCTGACCAAGTTCCTCCTGGTCACCGACCGTCCCGTGGACCTGAAGGATTTCCCGGCCACCCTCGCCCACATCCTGGAGCGCACCCGTCCCGAAACCGACCTCTACGTCTTCTCGAACCTCTCGATGGATACCCTCGACTACACCGGTCCGGCAGTGAACGAGGGCTCGAAAGGGATCTGGCTCGGGCTCGGCGATCCGGTGAGGGACCTGCCGAGGGAGTTCTCCGGAGAGGTCCCGCCGGGGATCACGGATGTCCGCGTCTTCTGCCCCGGCTGCCTGGTGATCGGCGGTCCATCCTGCTCGGCCGAGCCCGGAGCCGCCGCCCGGATCGTCCAGCACTCCGCCTTCGCGGACTGGCCGCTGCTGGTCCTCACGGACGAGCCCCGGCGCGCCGCGGCGAGCCCGATGAACTTCCTCTGGACCACCTTCACTCGCTTCGAGCCCGCCGCCGACCTCCACGCCGCAGCGGTCAGCGTGGTGCGCAACCATCTCTCCTACAAAGCGCCGATCCTGATCGACGCCCGTCTGAAGCCGGGCTTCCCCGGGGAGCTCTTCAGCGACGAGGCCACGGCCGCGACTGTGACTCGGCGGTGGCGGGAGTATTTCCCGGAGGGGAGGGTGGAGATGGGGGACTCGGGGCTCGGACACCTCACCCCCTGTCCCCATACGCGCTAACTTTATGAGCCAGGAGCAACCTCCCCGCTGGGTGGTGTCCTAATTCGAAGCTTCTACTTGCTCACGACGTCGGCCCGCCCCCCTGTAGGCGCCCACGCACGACCCGAATCTTCCAGTACTCAAGACTTTCCGTTAGACTCCAGCCCTTCAAGGAGGACTCATGAAGAAGAAGCCGACGAAGAAGCTGACGAAGAAGCTGGCGCTGTCGAAAGAGACGCTGCGCAACCTCGAAACAGGTGATCTCAGGCAGGTCGCAGGCGGCGTAAGTGACTATGTTCGGTGCTTCACCCAAACTTGCCCCGACGTCTGTGAAACCTTATTTACCAGGGCCACTTGCTGAAACCACCACCGGGGCGGCTAGGCCGCCCCTCCACCCCTCCTTCCCCTCCAGCCCCCCTGCAGCACCCACACTGAGTTAGGACACGATCACCCGCTGGGTAGACCCCTCTACCCAGGCGGTAGGGCGCGGTCACAGCCCTGGACGGCGTCGATTTCCAGGTGCGGCCCGGCGAGGTGGTCCGTCCTGCTTGGCCCCAACGGAGCGGGCAAGACGACCGCCGTCCAGCTCCTGCTCGGGCTCCCGCGGCCCAGCGCGGGGGAGGCTCCTGAACCAGCCTCGGCAAGGAGAATCACGCGGGGGTGCTTGAGAAGCTCGTCCCATCCCATGGATACAGAATCGTGGTCGCTCCAATATGCGAGCACCTCAGGGGATGCAAGCTCCTCCTTCGGCAGATCGTGAAACCTTCGGGATAGATCGATGTATGGCATGGCTGTAGATTCAGAGATTTACGGCGTTTGGGAGTCTACTATGGTAGCCACTCCTCTTTGCTCGATGCCCTCACCTGACATCTGTCACCCCAAACTCCTGACATCCCTCCCTGGGCTCCTCCGGCCCGCCCCTCCACAATGTCCGTGGTAAGGAAACGGAGGAACACCCATGACACGAAACAATCCCTTTGACGACGGCCGGCCTATCGCCGAGCTGCGGAAGGCATCCAAGCGGTACGGTGCGGTCACGGCCCTGGACGGCGTCGATTTCCAGGTCCGGCCCGGCGAGGTGGTCGCCCTGCTCGGTCCCAACGGAGCGGGCAAGACGACCGCCGTCCAGCTTCTGCTCGGGCTCCTGCGGACCAGCTCCGGAGAAGCCACGCTCTTCGGCCTCGACCCCCGGGATGCCGAGGCCCGCGTCCGGATCGGGGCCATGCTCCAGATTTCCAAGGTCCCCGAGACCCTGAAGGTGCGCGAGCATGTCGATCTGATCTCCAGCTACTATCCCCGGCCCCTGCCGCTTCGCGAAACCCTCGGTCTGGCCGGGCTCGGCGGCGTCGAGGAGCGGCTCTTCGGCAAGCTCTCGGGCGGCCAGAAGCAACGGCTTCTCTTCGCCCTCGCCCTGTGCGGAAACCCGGACCTGCTGTTCCTGGACGAGCCCACCGTGGGGCTCGACGTCGAAGCCCGGCGCACCCTCTGGTCGGTGATCGAGGGCAAGGCCCGGGAGGGCAGGTCGGTCCTGCTCACCACCCACTACCTGGAGGAGGCGGATGCCCTGGCGGACCGCATCGTCCTCATCCGCCGCGGGCAGATCGTGGCCGAGGGCACGCCCTCTGAAATCAAGGCCCGGGCGGCCGGACGCAAGATCCGCTGCCATACGAGCATCCCCCTGGCCGACGTGGCCGCCCTGTCCGGCGTGCGCAACGCCCGGCGCGACGGCGAGGTCACCGAGCTGTTCGCGGCCGAGGCCGAGCGCGTCCTCCGCGAGCTGATGAGCCGCGACCGGTCCCTCTCCGGCCTCGAAGTGCGGGGCGCGGACCTCGAGGAGGCCTTCCTCGCCCTGACGAATTCCGACGACCCCAAGGAGGTTGCGGCATGAGCACCCTTGCGAGAGAGAGAAACATGTGGCGCATCTACGCCCTGGAGGCGAAGTACGAGCTGCTGAAGATGATGCGGCTGCCCATGTACGCCATCCCCACTTTGGCGTTCCCGCTGATGTTCTACCTGCTCTTCGGAGTGGCCATGGGCGGGCGCTCGGCCGGGCCGGTCTCCCTGGCCGCCTACCTCCTCGCCACCTACGGCGCCTTCGGGCTGATGGGCATCGCGTTCTTCGGCTTCGGCGTGGGAGTGGCCGTGGAGCGCGGGCAGGGATGGATGCTCTTCAAGCGGGCCACCCCCATGCCGACTCCGGCGTACTTCGCCGGCAAGCTCGCCATGGTGGTGCTGTTCGGGATGGTTCTGACGGCGGCCTTGTTCACTCTCGGATCTACGGTCGGCAAGGTGGACTTGCCGGCGGGTCAGTGGGCGGCCCTCGCCGGGGTCGTGATCGCTGGGGCCCTGCCCTTCGGGGCGATTGGCCTCGCCATCGGCTCCTGGGCCGGCCCCAACTCGGCCCCGGCCATCGTCAACGTGATCTATCTCCCCCTGGCGTTCGCCTCGGGGATGTGGGTGCCCATCCAGGCGCTGCCCAAGTTCTTCCAGGGGCTGGCGCCCTGGCTGCCGTCCTACCATTTCTCCCAGCTCGCCCTCGGCGTGATCGGGGCGGACCAGGGACGGTTCTCCTGGATGGCGAGCGCCACCGTCCTCGCGGTGTTCACTGTGGTTTCGCTCCTCGTCGCCCGGGCCGGTTACCGCCGGGACGAAGGCAAGACGTTCGGGTAAGGTATGGGCATGAGACTCCTCCCCAGGCACCCCGAGGAGGGCTGGCTGCCCTACGTCTGGCTCGTCTACTCAGGGTTCTTCCTGATCGGCCCGGTGATGGGGAGGACGTCTCCCCGGACCTGGATGCTGACGGCCGCCGGCTACGTCGCCTTCCTGGTCCTCTACTTTGCCGGCTACTGGCTCAAGGGCCGGCAGATCCTCTGGGCCTCCGCGGGCATCCTGCTCCTGGGGGCCGTTTTCATCCCGTTCAATTTCGGGGCGGGCTGCTTCTTCATCTTTGCCGCCGCGTTCCTGGGCAACACCGGCCCGCCGCGGTTCGCCCTGCTCTGCCTCGCGGCTCTCCTGGTGTTTCTCGGCCTGGAGGCCTGGCTGCTCGATCTCCACCCCCTCGCCTGGGGGCCGGCGGCCGTCTTCTCGCTGATCATCGGCGGGGTCAACATCCACCAGGCCGAGGTCTCCCGTGCCAATGCCCGGCTGCGGATCACGCAGGAAGAGGTCGAGCGGCTGGCGAAGGCGGCCGAGCGGGAGCGGATCGCCCGCGACCTGCACGACGTCCTCGGGCACACGCTCTCCGTCATCACGCTCAAGTCCGAGCTGGCGGGCAAGCTCGTGGACCGGGACCCGGATCGGGCTTGCCGCGAGATCCGGGAGGTGGAGCGGATCTCCCGCGAGGCGCTGCGGGAGGTGCGGACCGCCATCGCCGGCTACCGCTCCGAGGGGTTGCAGGCGGAGCTCGCCCGGGCGGGGCTGGCCCTGGAGTCGTCGGGGGTCAAGCTGGAGTACTTCGCCCAGCCGGTCGAGCCGGGACCGGCCCGGGAGACGGTGCTGGCCCTGGCCCTCAAGGAGGCGGTGACCAACGTCATCCGCCACTCTGGAGCGCGGACGTGCTGGATCTCTCTCAAGGAAGAGAACGGCGAGGTCCGCCTGGAAGTCCGGGACGACGGCCGGGGCGGCACAGCCCCCTTCGGGATTGGCCTCTCCTCCATGCGGGAGCGCGTCGAGGGGCTCGGCGGCAGGATGGAGCGACAAGGGGATGATGGGACAACCCTGATCGTGGCGCTGCCGCTGCGCGAGGCCCCGGTTCTTCCCTTCCAAGAGCCCTTCCAGGAATCCATCCGCGGAGCCGGCCGCAAGGAGGGGCAGGCGTGATCCGGGTGCTCATCGCCGAGGATCAGGGCATGGTGCTGGGCGCGCTCGCCGCTCTCCTGGAGCTGGAGCCGGACATCGACGTCGTGGGCCAGGCCCGGGACGGGCAGGAAGCCCTGGAACTCGCCGCCCAACTCCGCCCGGACGTGGTGCTCACCGACATCGAGATGCCCCGCATGACCGGCCTGGAGCTGGCCGCGGAGCTCAAGCGGCGGGGAAGCCCGGCGCGGGTGGTGATCCTGACCACCTTCGCCCGGAGCGGCTATCTCCGCCGGGCGTTGGACTCCGGTGCCGCCGGCTACCTCCTGAAGGATGCCCCGGCCGCCCGTCTCGCCGAGGCGGTCCGCCGGGTCCACGCCGGGCTCCGCTCGATCGATCCCGAGCTGGCCGCGGCAGCCTGGGACGAGGCCGATCCCCTGACCGACCGCGAGCGCCAGGTCCTCCGCCTGGCCGCCGAGGGGCACACCGGAGCCCGCATCGCCGCCGAGCTCCACCTTTCCGAGGGGACGGTCCGCAATTATCTTTCCGAGGCCATGAGCAAGCTCGGGGCAGAGAACCGGGTCGAAGCGGCTCGGATCGCCCGGCAGAAGGGGTGGTTGTGAGGCCCTCACCCCCGTCCCCTCTCCCGGGGCGGGTGTGCTTGGGTGGAGCGGGAGAGGGGGCCGGGGGGTGAGGGCCTCAGAGCTACACTACCCTCATCATGGCCGAGCCCCTGCCCACCCCCCGCCCGATCCCCGAGCTCGCCCCCCCTCCGCGTCCTCATCGGAGACGCCGGCTCCGGACCGTCCTTCTCCTCCTTCTCGCTCTCCTTGTACTTCTGGCCCTTTCCGCCGCCCTCTGGCTCCGTAGCCAGCTCCGGGCCAGCCTCCCCCAGATGGTCGGCAACCGCTCCCTCCCCGGTCTCACCGCCGAGGTCACCGTGGAGCGCGACGGCCTCGGAGTCCCCACGATCCGCGCCACGGACCGGTTGGATGCCGCCCGCGCTTTGGGCTTCCTCCATGCCCAGGAACGCTTCTTCCAGATGGACCTCATGCGGCGGCAGGCGGCCGGTGAGCTCTCCGAAGTGTTTGGAGAGCTCGCGGTCGAGGTGGACAGGGAGCATCGCATCCACCGTCTCCGGGACGTCGCCCGCCGGACGATCGCGTCCGCGGCTCCGCGCGACCGGGCGATCCTCGAAGCCTATTCGGACGGGGTGAACGCGGGTCTTGCCGCCCTCGATGCGCCCCCCTTCGAATACCTCCTGATCCCGCAGAAGCCCGCTCCCTGGAAGCCGGAAGACTCCGTCCTTGTCCCCCTGGCCATGTTCATCGAGCTGCACCAGCCGAACGGACGGCGCGAGCTCTCCCTTGGCGTGATCCACGACCTCCTGCCGCGGCCCATGGCCGACTTCCTGACCCCGTCCGGGACCGAGTGGGACGCTCCCCTGATGGGCGAGCCCCTGCGGACACCTCCGATCCCCGGCTCCGAAGTCTTCGACGTGCGCCGGGAAAAGGTGAAGCCCCGCCCTCTCCCGTGGCGGGTCCTGGGCGAGAGGCAAACTCCCCGCGGCAGCAACAACTGGGCGGTGGCAGGCACCCACACCGCGGACGGCCGCGCCTGGCTCGCCAACGACATGCACCTCGGCCTCTCCGTGCCCAACACTTGGTACAAGGCCTCGATGGTCCTTCCCGACCGCCGACTGGATGGCATCACCCTACCCGGCGTGCCCGCCTTCGTAGTCGGGAGCACCGGCCGCATCGCGTGGGGGTTCACCAACAGCTACATCGATTGGCACGACCTGGTGATCGTGGAGACAGATCCCCGGGACCCGGACGTCTACCTCACCCCCCAGGGACCGCGCCGCTTCGAGAGCCACCGGGAGGTGATCCGGGTCGCCAGAGGGGAGGACGTGACGATGGACGTCCGCGGAACCATCTGGGGTCCCGTCCTCTTCGATAGAGACCACAAAGGCCGTCCTCTCGCCTTTGCCTGGACCGGACACCGTCCGGACTCCGTCAACGTCGGCATCCTCGACCTGGAGACGGCGAAAAACATCGACGAAGCCGTCGCCATCGCCCACCGGGCCGGCCTCCCGCCGCAGAACTTCGTAGTGGCCGACGCGGACGGCCGCATCGCGTGGACGATCATCGGCAAGGTCCCGAAGCGGGTCGGGTTCGATGGCGAAGTCCCCGTCTCCTGGGCAGATGGCACCCGGGGATGGGACGGCTGGCTCGCTCCCGAAGAAGTCCCGCGGGTGGTCGATCCCCCCTCGGGCCGGGTCTGGAGCGCGAACTCCCGGGTGGTGGACGGGGACGATCTCGCCCGGATCGGCGACGCAGGCTACTGGCTCGGAGCCCGGTCCCGCCAGATCCGCGACGGCCTCTTCGCTTTGGACAAAGCCCGGCCCGAAGACCTCCTCGCGATCCAGCTCGATGACCGCGCCCGGTTCCTGGAGCGCTGGCGTCACCTCCTGCTCGAAACCCTCGAAGCCTCCTCGGGCCGCCGCGGAGAGATGCGCGACCTCGTCGAGCGGAGCTGGACAGGACGGGCCTCCATCGACTCGGCGGGCTACCGGCTGGTCAAGGAATTCCGGAGAGAGGTCCGGAACAACGTCTTCGAGGCCCTCGTGGCCCGTTGCGCCGCGGCCGACGAGCGCTTCGACCTCGGCGACCTGCGCCAGCTCGAAGGCCCCCTCTGGAAGCTCGTCACCGAGCGTCCGCCCCACCTGCTCGACCCCCGGCACCGGAGCTGGGACGACCTCCTCTTCGCCGCGGCCGACGCGGTCCTCGCCTCCTACGAAGGTCAATCCCTGTCCGAGCGCACCTGGGGAGAGCGGAACACGACCCGCATCCGCCACCCCCTCTCGGCCGCCCTGCCCTTCGCCGGCCGCTGGCTCAACATGAAGCCACGCCCCCTGCCCGGGGACGGGGACATGCCCCGCCTCCAGGGTCCCGCCTTCGGCGCCTCCGAGCGCATCGTCGTCTCACCGGGAAAGGAAGAGGCCGGCTACTTCCACATGCCGGCCGGGCAGAGCGGGCACCCGCTCTCCCCCCACTATGGAGACGGCCACGAGGCCTGGGAGGAAGGAAGGCCGGCGCCGTTCCTACCGGGAAAGGCTGAGACTGTCTTGAAGCTGGTGCCGTGACGCGTGGACCGGAAGGCGGACCACAAACTCGCTGCCGCATCCCGGACCGTCGCTCAAGGCTTCGATGCTGCCGTCATGCAGAGTCACGAGAGTCTGGACCAGTGTCAGTCCGATGCCAAGGCCGCCCTGGGCGCGCTCGAATGAGCCCGGCGCCTGGACGAATGGCTCGAACACCCGCTCGCGAAACTCCGGAGACAAGCCGATGCCGTTGTCGCGGACCGAGAGCAGCAGCTCCTCGCCGTCCGTGCGCGCGCTCAGCGACGCTCTCAGCGAAATATTGCCGCCGGCATCAGTGTACTTGGCTGCATTGTGAAGGAGATTCGAGAGCACCTGCACGAGGCGCGCTGAATCACCAAAGAGATACACAGGCTCTGCGGGCAGCTCGACCGTCAAGAGGTGGCGCCGCTCCTGGATCAAGGGCCGGGCGATCTCGACCGCCCGCTCCACGATCGCGCTGAGCGAAACGTTTTCTCTCCTGAGCTCGATCTTGCCGCGTGTGATGCGGGAGATGTCGAGAAGATCGTCGACGAGCCGCGCCATCGTTGCCGACTGCCTGGCCACGATCTCACGCACGCGGGCGAGGTAAGCGAGATCCTCGCTGCGCAGACGCATCAGCTCCGCCGCGCTCACGATCGCCGCCAGCGGATTGCGCAGCTCATGCCCGAGCATCGCCAGGAACTCGTTCTTTCGCCGGTCCGCCTCGGCGAGCTGCCCGATCTTGCTCTCGAGCTCCCGTTCAAGCTGCACCCTCTCGGTGATATCGCGCGTAAAGCACCGTGTGTGGATGAACTCACCATTCTCCGTCAAGACGTTGGAGTGGATCAGTACGTGCTTTTCAGAGCCGTCCTTGCAGCGGAGCTTCGCCGGATAGTTGTACAGAGACTCGCCGTGCTGCAGCTTGTCCAATATATCGTCGATGACTTCGCGGTCGACGTGGAATTCGGCGATGTGACGGCCGATGTACTCATCGGGGGCGTATCCGAGCAAGTCGAGCTCTGCCTTGTTCGCCCACAGGATCCTGCCGTCCGCGCCGACCTTGTGCAGACCCTCCACAGCGTTCTCCAGGAAATCGGCCAGCTCCCGTTCGCGTTGCCGCAGAGACTGCTCGGTCCTCTTGCGCTTCGTGATCTCAGCTTCCAGCGCTGACGCCTTCTGCTGCAGCCGGGCGACCTGGAGGCGCAGCTCGTCCGGTGTGGCGGTCTCGATGAAGGTCTCCGCGGGCCGAACCCGCGAATGCGCGTTGCAAATATTGCCGAAGCCGCTGGCGTGCTCCTCCCCATGGAAATGCGTCATGGGATAGGCGCACAGCAGGGAAAACATCTGCCTGCTGCCGAGGTCGTTCCAGAGCTCCTCCAGCCGGATGGCTGCCTCGTGCCTGCCTTCGGCCCACAGCAGGGAGACCATCTCGCCGAAGATGCGCACCTGCCGGCTTCCGTCCCGCGTCGCCCGCCGGATGACCTTCTCGATGACCTCGGCGAAGCGCCGCTCGTCGATCCGTCCGTCGACCATGAACTTCGAGAGCGTCTCGGCCGCATCCAGGGCGACGTACTGATCGGGGAGGAACGAGGGGCTCGACGTCTTCAGACGCTGTTCGAGGCCATGCCGGTGCGGCTGGGTCGCGATGACGATGCCGGCCCCCCCGTTCTGAAGGCCCGCGCCGACGAAGCCGTACACCTCGTCGATGAGGAAGTCGTCGTTTTCGTAGAACTGGACAAAGTGGTCGTGCGTGCCGGCGGCCTTCTGAACGTCAATCATGAGCGAATTCGTAGCAAGAAGCGTACCGATCCGCTGGGCGTCCTGCTCGCCAACCGCTGAGCCTAACGGCAACGGCTCGGTGGCCTTCCAGATTCCGATTCCGACGAGCCTGACCCCGTAACCTATCGGGGCCTCGCTGCAACTCATCGGCATGTCCCCGAAACCTGTCGCGTCTCGCTGCAAGCCATCGGCGTGTCCCCGAAAGCTGTCGGCGTCTCGCTGCAAGCCATCGGCGTGTCCCCGAAACCTGTCGGCGTCTCGCTGCAAGCCATTGGCGTGTCCCCGAAACCTGTCGGCGCTCGCCAATGGGCTAGAGAGAGCCGCCGATAGGTTGTGGACAGGCGCCGATAGGTTAGGGAGCGCCGCCGATAGGTTAAGGACAAGCGCCGATAGGTTCGAGAGGGTCGCCAATAAGTTGTGGGGAGCCGCCGATAAGTTGTGGACAGGCGCCGATAGACCATGGACCAGCGCCAAGAGATCAGGGAGCGCCGGCTACAGGCTAAGGACGACCGCCGATAGACCATGGACCGACGCCGATAAGTTATGGACAACCGCCGATAGCTTTGGGAAAGCCGCCAAAACAGCTCGGCGACCCGCCGATCCGTCACGGCGGGATGCCGACAGGTTACGGCGACTCGCCAAGCGAGTACAGTGCCACGTAATTCTGGTGCACCTGAAAAGCCCCTGGAAGGGGCGACGGCATAAAGCCCGGGGTCAGAGCGCCGCAGGCGCGGCTGGATGTTACAGGTCGGCTCTAGATATGCCCGCCGCTTTGGACCACGCTTCCGATACCGAGCCTCTCCTTGGAATGGGCTTGCTCGATGGTCACGAGTTGAACGTGCAGGTCATCCAAGACGGCCAAGCCTTTATCAGATCCTTGCCAATTTCTTAGCTCTTATGGATGGAGAGCCATGGATGCCAGGCTCACTCTCAATCTCGACAAAGAGGTCATCGAACAGGCGAAGCGCTATGCCGAGCGCCGTGGCCTGAGTTTGTCCAGGGTCGTCGAGAGCTATTTCCTCAGACTGGTGCAGTCGGAGGAGCCGCCTCGGGAAAAGCTGACAGGCGTCGTGGCCGAGTTGGCTGGTGTGCTGAAGGGAGCGGAAATCGGTGACCCCAGGAGAGTTCGCTGCGATGTTCGGCGAAGGAAGGGCGCCAATTGTGAGAGTCATCGTCAACGTTCAGAAGGGTGGTGAGGAGGAAGAAGACGAAGAGGAGGAGTGACAGGGTTTCATTGTTACACGGTAATCCATCAGGGGTATTGGTAGAGACGCCCCAGTACGCTGGCACGAACCTAACGGGTGAAAACGGTCGGGGCGTCTCTCTCCACGGCTGACCGATCCACCCCATCTGATCCGCGGGCGTGAATCCCAAAGAGGAACAATGTTTCTACGGCGTGCCGTCGGCGTTGGTGGTGGCTGGGGCCATGAGACGCCCCGACCCTGTACACCCGGCCGCGCAGTGGTAGCGGACTGGGGCGTCTCTACCAACGTCTGTGGCTTGCGGCGGATTGAAACAACAACCAACTCGTCAATCGGTCTCTGACGAGGTGTTAGGGCCAGCGAGCCCAATAGCCGTCTGTCCACACGATATCCTCATCGAAGTAGTTTACGGGGAACCGGATGACCTCATATTTTGTCGAGGAGAACCTTCCGTCTCGTCCCGGGCTGCGGACACCCATGACTTGAGACTCCAAGATTCTCTCTACGTTCAGATAGAACTCGTAAGGATGGCCCCAACCGTCCCTCTCCGGGACTTCCGGTATGTATGTAGGAACAAGAAGCTTGGCGAGATCCCTGTGCGAGATCAGACGGTAGTTGCCGAAGTCCACCGTCCTGGTTGTCGTTTCGGTTTGAGACTGCCCGGCTGCTCCTGCGCTGACTTGATCGGTGAGCCAACTGAACATGGCAGTGCCAGTATGGCGAATGTCCGTAACCGTGCGCTTCTGTGCCTCTATGTCCTCGGACTCGTTATACGCCGAGTCCGTCGGGAGACCCGAGGGATCGGAGATGTTTTCTTCCTCCCATGCCTTGGAGGGGTTTCCCTTCTCTCTCAGAAGAATAAGAAGGATGATTACGCCGACCAGAAGGCTGACGATAATGATGTGATCGCTCGACTGCATTTTGTTGGACACGTGATCTCTCCTGTGGGCCCGCAATGGGCTTCCGTTTCGCCGTCCCACTCGATGGCGCCATCGTGCCCAGCAAAGTCACGCAATACAGCAATTTAAAGAGTCTAAGCCTGGGCCGGGGGCTTGTCAATTTCGTCGGATGTGGGCAGGCCAATCGGCGGTATGCTCTCCCCCATGCACCTCCGTCTCCCCTTCCTGGCCCTGTTGCTACTCGCCGCCTGCGCGCAGCCGCGGCAGACCCTGAAGGCCCCTGCCACCCCGCCCCTGCCCCCCGCCGCCCAGACGCAGGCCGAGAGGCCGGATCGTGAAGCGAACGAGTACACCCGCTATGAGCTTCTCGATCCCGAATCGGCTCAGTTCCGCATCCTCTTCGAGGTCACTGCGATCGAGGCCGGGGCGGCTGCCTACTTCAATCCGATCCGCAAGGGGAGCGCCGCGAGCGACGAGTCGGTGCTTGATCTCGCGACGTCAAAGCCGCTGCCGTTCGAGGAGGTGAGCGGAGAGGAGGCTCGCGCCAGCGGGCTCCCTGAGGCCGATCTGACAATGAGCTACATTCGGATCCGTCTGCCGCGTCCGGTTCCGAAAGAGGGCGGGATCCGTCTGCTGATCGAGAAGACCTACAAGGACCCGCAGAGTTACAGGAGGGAGGGCTCGGACCGGATCGTCTTTTCCAGGACGTTGGGCATCCGCCGGAACTCGATTGTCCTGCCCGCGGGCTATGAGCTGACCTCCTGCAACGCTCCGGCGCAGGTTCTGACCGAGCCGGATGGACGGTTCTCGGTGAGCTTCATGCACCCGGGGCCGGAGGCGTTCCCGCTGGTGATTGAGGCGCGGCGGACCGGGCTGGCCGGTGCGCTCTCCTCGCCAAAGGACGAGCGGCTGTCCGAACGGGCGCACCAGGACCGCGAGATCGTCTACTTCCTGCAGCCGCCCGAAACCCACTCCTTCGATCTCTACCATGACTACACCGAGTCGCGGCCCGGTGTGAGCCGATATCTCAATGTCGTACGCAAGGGGAGCACCGCTTCCTCGCCCTCGGCACGCAACCTCGACACCGGGGAGGTGCTCCGGGTGGAGACGATCCGCGGGGATGCACTCCCGAAAGGTTCCGAGGATGAGGAGATCCCTCCCGACGCCGAGGTGGTGGTGGCCCACTTCGATCCGGTGCCGCCGGGTGGCTCGGTCCGCATCCGCATCGCGGAGACCTATACCGATCCGAAGAGTTACCGCCTGGAGGGGGATGTGCTCGTCTTCGACCGCACGTTCGGCCGCCCGCGGAACGCAGTCGTTCTGCCTGCCGGCTGGCTCCTGACCGCGAGCTCGATCCCCGCCCTGGTCTCGGAGACCTCCGACGGCCGCATCCGCCTCGACTTCGTGAATCCCCGGCCCGACGAGATCGCCGTCCTGATCCAGGCTCGGCGCCGACCCTAGCTCTCAGACGCCGGCAAGGATCTTCTGCGCCTCTTCCAGCGGCACATCGCGCTGCTGCTGGAGGTCGATGATTGTGGGAGTCACGATCTTGTCCGGTGTAATCCCGGCGCCTTCGATCCTGCGGCCTTTCGCCGAGAGGAGCCCGATCTCGCTGATGTCGAGCTCTCCGCCGCCTTTGATCTTTCTGTGCCTGAGGACGCCGAGAGCGCAACCGCAGGTCTGGGTGCCGAGGACCGTGGCGCGCTGATTTTCCTGGAGGAGATTCACCAGCGTTTCGGAGGAGCTTCCGGTCGCTTCGCTGGTCAGCACGACGAGCGGTCCGCCATAGACCTGTCCACCGTCACGTCCTACCGAGATTTCAATCGGCAGCCGCACCAGGCCCAGGAAGAAGGAAGGCGGTTTTCCCGTCCTCGTGAGAAGGCGTCCGACGGGAACCTTGCGATCAAAGAAGAGCTCCGCGATGCGCAGCATCTCTTGCGCGTCACCGCCGCCATTGACGCGGAGGTCCAGAATCAGTCCCGACGCGCCCGGCGCGTGTTTGTGCTCCTCGAGCACGGCTCTCATTTGCTTGGCTACCGGGGAAAGAAAACGATCGAACCTGATGTAGAGGTATCCCGATGGAAGGGGGAGAGAGCTGAGTTGCGGCGTCGCCGGCACCGTGCGGCGCTGGAGGGAAACTTCGAGCAGAGATCCGTCCGCTCTGGCGAGCTCGAGCGCGAGGGAAGTGTCCGGCTTGCCGCCCAACACTCTCGCATAGGCGATCAATCGTGTATGGCGTTCTGACGACCCCGGCTCGATCTCGCGGGAGACCTCTTCCAGGCGCTCTGAGAAGGGCCGGCCATCCACCCTGCGTACGATCATGCCGGCCACGACTCCGGCGCGCTCCGCGTCCGATCCCGGAGTCACGTCGATGATGACAGGAACGCCTTCGATCTCTCGAACGATGAGGCCGGTGCTGGTCGCCACGCGTTGCTCCCGCTCCTGCCGCTGGCGAGGGCTGCGAAAGCGGGTATGAGCATCGTGCAGCTCCGCGACCATCCGCGCTAGCAGCAGATAGAGGTCCTCGTCGTTCGTCACACTGTCGAGACGCGGGCGGTACTCCAGCTTCACGGCGTTCCAATCGACGCCATTGAAGGCGGGGTCGTAGTATTTGTCCTGGATCGTGCTCCAGACCTCTTCAAAGACCTCGATCCGCTCCCTGGCCGAAAACGGGTTCCGGGACTCGGCGGCAGAAGTAATGAGAACTACCAGCAGGACCAGCCGCAGGATATGATTTCGCAGCGAAGGCGACCGGGATTCGTTCATGTTTCAATCGGTCGGGTGCAAGGCATGGACCAGGCGTTGGACCAGGAAGAACGAGGGCCGTCGAGCGGCGGATCGTCCTCCCAGAGAGACGCCGGCAACCTCGGAGGGGTACATGACTGCAAAGCAACGGTTCCCGGAAGAGATCGTGGCTGCCATTCGCGACGGCAAGATCCTGGGCATCCGGGCCGGCACGCAGCCGCACCGGATCATCGGCATCTGGGCCGTGGTGGTCGAAGGCCGCGTCTTCGTGCGGTCGTGGAGCCTGAAGCCGCGGAGCTGGTACAGGACTTTCATGGAGGAGCCGCGGGGCATCATCCAGGTCGGCGATCTCCAGATCCCCGTCCGCGCGGTGCGGACGAGGAGCGAACGCTTGAAGGACGCTGTCAGTCAAGCCTACCGGGAGAAGTACAACACCCCCGGATCGATCAAGTACGTCCAGGACCTCGACGGCGAGAAGTCCAGGGCGACGACCACGGAGCTGGTGCCGCTGTAATCCGGACCTGAGTACCCGGACCTGACTACTCCGGAGGAGCCGGCGGATTCGGCTGAGCCGGGTCCGGCGATGGGTTCTCGGGGATCTTCAAGCTCAGATAGGTGCCGGAGCTGATCCCCATCAGTCCGAGCAGAGTCTCGCTGAACTGCGGCATCGCCAGGTCGCGGAAGACGTGGCCGACGAAGATGAACCCCAGGACCACCGTCCAGGCCAGAGCCTGGAAGCGATGGAAGTTGACGCCGTTGCTGTCGCTCAGGACGTCCAGCAGGAAGCTCTCGGACTGGTTGGTGAGCTTGCTGTAGATGGAAAGCTTCTCTTTGCGCAACGCCTCGTTGTCCGCCAGCTTCTGCGCCTTGGCCTGATCTCCGCTCGTCCGCACCTCGGCTTCGAGCGTGGCATTCTTCGCGTCGAGGTCTTCGATCTGTTTCCACAGGACTTGGGCGCGCGCGACGTCCTGGGCCTGGCTGGTCCGGTTGGTCTTGCTGGCGTCGATGAACGCCGAGCCCGCGGCCGTGCCCGCGCTGATGCCCAGCAGCACCAGGACCGTGCCGGTCATCGAAGTGCTGAAGTCTCCGGTCACCATACCGATCAAAAGATAGGAAGCGAGGATCAGGAAGAACCACCAGGCTGCCTGCCAGCGGGCGAGGCTGTACGGCGGACGCGCTCCGGCCGGCGCCGTCACGGGATCGCGCAGCAGATCGCTCCGGCGGGCGAGGAGGAAGAAGCCGACGGCGAAGATCCCGAAGATCAGCACCCAGAAGGAGAACCAGCCGCGCGGGATGACGCGGAGGTAAACCAAGGCGTTGGACTTCACGGCGAACTGGTCGTCGATCCCGATGCTCACCTCGACTTCGCGGTCCCTCAGCCGCGGCCGGCCGAGCAGGTAGGTCCAGACGTCCCGCGAGTCCTCGGTGCGGCTCAAAGGGAACATCAGGACGTTCTGACTGGGATCGCTCGGCGGCTGGGCGACCACGTCGGGCAGGGGGCGGCGGTCCAGATAGAGGACGATGCTTCGCTCTTCTCCGTTCTCCTGGAGGCAGCGCTCCTGGGCGAGAAGGACGTCCAAACCCTGGATCGTGACGGCAATCGTGTCCCGCAACTCCACGACCGGCAGGTTTTTCTTCTCCTTGCCGGAGGCCGGCCGCGGTGTCGCCTTCTCGGTCTTCTCGTCGAAAGGAGGGACCAACCGGACCTTCGTCACCTGGACGTCCTTCAGTCCCTCCGGCGGGCATTTCTCTTCCTGGCCCTGCTGCTCCTGGTCTTCGGCAGCAGCCGTGGGCGTGGGAGTGGGGGTAGGAGTGGGATCCTGCCAGGCCGCGGCCGTCCCCGCCATGACGAGCGCGAGGCCGAAGACCACGAGGGCACGGTTGAGGGTGCGAAGTCGTCTCATGCGAGCTCCTTCCAGAGCAGTTCGGAACAGGGGACGGCCCGCTGATTGTACGGCCATTTCAGGCGTGAGGAGCAATCCGCGGATCAGCGACCCGCTCCAGCATGAAGTCCGCCATGCTCGACGCGAGCTCGTGCTCTCCGATGAAAACCTTTCCAGCGCCTTCTTTCCGGAGGAGCTCGGCCTCCTCTTCGCTGTGGGTCCGCACGATCGTCTCCACGTGGGGATTGACCATGCGCGCGATCTCCAGCATGCGACGGGCGTGGAACGGATCCGGAACCGCGATCACCAGGACCCGCGCCCTCGCGATGTGCGCCTGGATGAGCACGGCCGGCTCGGAAGCGTCGCCGGATACAGCGTGCACTCCGCGCTCGCGGAGCTCTTCGACCAGCTCCCGGTTCTGTTCGGCCACGACGAACTCCACGCCGCGCTCCGCCAGGGTTTCGGCGAGGCGCCGGCCGACCCGGCCATAGCCGACGAGGATAACGTGACCGGTAAGCTCGTCCGCGCTGACCGTCATCGGCAGCTCGGCGAGCGGGTCGTGCGGACGCTCGACGAGCCGGGCAAGCTGCGAGCGGGACCGGATCCATCGCTGCACGGGCTCGACCCCGTGGAAGACCAGAGGATTGATCGCAATCGAGAGGATTGCTCCGGCCAGGATGAGGCTCTGTCCCTCCTGCGGCAGGAGACCGAGCGAGACTCCCAGTCCTGCCAGGATGAAGGAGAACTCGCCGATCTGCGCGAGGCTCGCCGAAACCGTCAGCGCCGTGTTGAGAGGGTAGCGGAAGACGAGGACGATCAGGAATGCGGCGATCGATTTGCCGAAGATGACGATGGCCAGGACGATCAGGACCCGGAGCGGCTGGCGGACCAGGACCTGCGGATCGAACAGCATCCCGACCGAGACAAAGAAGAGTACCGAGAACGCGTCCTGCAACGGCAGCGACTCGGTCGCCGCCCGGTGGCTCAGCTCGGATTCCCTCATCACCATCCCGGCGAAGAACGCCCCGAGGGCGAAAGAGACGCCGAACAGCTCGCCGGAACCATAGGCGATCCCGACCGCGGCCGCGATCACGCAGAGGGTGAAGAGCTCCCGCGAGCCGGTGCGCGCCACCTGCCAGAGGAACCAGGGGAAGACGCGGCGGCCGACGATGATCATGAGCGCGACGAAGGCCGCGACCTGACCCAGCGTCAGCGCGAGGGTCATCGCGATGCCGCGCTCCGCCCCGCCATGGGCCGCGGCGCCCGCGTCTCCTCCGAGGGCGGTCGCGAGCGGCGGCAGCAGCACCAGGACGAGGACCGTCACCAGATCCTCGACCACGAGCCAGCCGACCGCGATCCGTCCGTTCACGGTCTCCAGGACGCCGCGGCTCTCCAGGGCCCGGAGCAGCACGACCGTGCTCGCCACGGAGAGCGACAGCCCGAACACGATCCCGGCGGCCAGGCTCCATCCCCAGAACGTGGCCGCGGCCATGCCGAGCGCGGTCGCCACGGTGATCTGGGCAATGGCACCGGGAAGCGCGATCTTCCGGACCGCGAGCAGGTCTTCGAACGAGAAGTGCAGCCCGACGCCGAACATCAGGAGCATGACCCCGATCTCGGCGAGCTGGCTCGCGAGCCCCACGTCGGCCACAAAGCCCGGAGTGGCCGGACCGATGATGATGCCGGCGATCAGGTAGCCGACGAGAGCCGGCAGCTTCAGCCGGACGGCGATGAACCCCAGGATGAGGGCGAGCCCCAGGGCGGTGGCGATCGTGGTGATGAGGTCGATGTTGTGCGGCACGCCGGCCGGATTATCCTCTACAGACCTCCGGCCGCCAAACCGGGTGACGACGGAGGCTACTCCGGACGGTCCGCAGGCGAGAGGCGGATGTCCCGGAGCTCGAGGGCCGCGGACGGCTCCAGCGTGACGCGGGTGGCGCTGTCCAGGTCGCTCGCCTGGGGGTAGTAGGCCGGCTGGTAGGCCTGTCCATAGGCACCCGGCCCGTCAGGGTTGGCCGCCAGGAAGTAGACCCCGGGCGGGACCTCCTCGAAGAGATAGTTACCCTCTGTGTCGGTGTAGGCCAGCGCGATCTCGTACTCATCGTACGGGCTGTCCACCGGCATGAGAGCGACCTTCATCTCGTTGACCGGCTTGCGCTGGGCATCGACCACCCGGCCCTGGATGGTGCCCAGGGAGGTAACGAGGATCTCGGCGCCTTCACACTCGCCCTTGAGGACTTCCACCTTCTGCGGCGCCGCGGCGGGATAGCCCGGAGGCACCTTGGCGCGCACGGTATAGGTCCCTTCGAGCTGCCCCTTGACCGTGAATTTGCCGAAGTCGTCGGTCACCGCCTCGAACCGCTGGCCGCGGGGACCCTCGACCGTGACGGTAACGCCCGTCATCCCGAGGCCGGCCGCCTGATCGCTCAGGTTTTCGCGCACGTTGGTCCGGACGCGGCCGTAAAGGGCTGTCCATTCGCCTCTCTGCGCCTCGCGGGCGAAGGCAAGGTCGGCCTCGGCCTGGGCGAGCTTCTTGGTCCTGTCGCTGCAGGCGCCGACCCAGAGATTCCCATTTGCATCGCCGCCGGTGTAGACGAAGTAGGTCTCCCCGATCTCGAAGTCCAGCCCGCAGTCGCCGCCGCCCATCCCGGTCGACACCTCGACAGTCTTGCCTTGCACGCCGACGAAAGCCTCGAGAATTTCGAAGAGGTACACGCGGTGCTGCATGTCCCACTCTCCCCTTTTGGGGATCACCGAGACGCTGGCCACCCGGCCGACGAAGACCGCGACGGAACCCCACCCTTCGCAGGGCTCGTCGGACCCGAATCCTCCACCCATGCAGGAGCAGGCCCTGGCAGGACGGGCGGCGAGGGCCAGTCCCAGGAACGAAAGGAGGAGAAGCGTCGATCGGCCGAAGGTTCTCATGTCTTGCTTAGACAGGAGACCAAACGTTTGCGTTCCAGGGCACTATGGAGGGTGTTCCGCGCCGCTTTCCGGGAGCCGGGCGAAAACCCCTTCGATCATCCGGTCGCAGCGGGGGCCGTCGAAGAGATAGAGCCGGCGCACCTCGAGACCGATCCGCTCGTCGAGCGATTGCCGCAGGCTGCGCTTGGCCCGGTGCAGGCGCACCCTCACGTTTTCCACGCTGAGCCCAAGAGTCTCGGCGGTCTCCTCGGTCGAAAGGCCTTCGATCTCGCGCAGGCAGAAGACCGTCCGCAACGGATCGGGGAGGACCTCCACGGCTTCCTGGAGGACGGTCCGCAGCTCGCGGTTTTCCATCTCCCGTTCGGGACCGGAGGTCTCCGACGGCGGGTCCGGAGGCCCGCCACCCGAATCGAGGGGCACCAGCCGCCGCCGTTTCCGGGAGCGGGCCAGCGCCTCGTGGCAGGCGATCCGGGTGAGCCAGGTGGAGAAGCGGGCTTCGCCGCGGAAGGCGGCGAGCTCGCGGAAGGCTCTCACATAAGCCTCCTGCATGACGTCCTCGGCCTCCGTATCGTCCGCGAGGATGCCGCGCGAGATGCGGAAGAGCCTCTGGTTGTAGCGCCGCATCAGGATCTCGAAGAGAGAGGTGTCCCCCGCCAGCACGCGCGCCACGACCTCCTCGTCGGAGAGAGTTGCCGGCGGAATAGTCTGGAGTGCTGGCTGGCTCATGGTCCGAGTCTACGCCCTGCTCAGGCTGGGCTCGCGCACCGTCGAGGGTGATTCCTGCCGCAGCTCGGCCAAGCGGGCGAGCGTGTAAGCGCCGACCGCCATCGCGAGATCGCGGACGGCGATGTCGAGCAGGCCCATCGTAACGAGGTTCAAGGCGATGAGGACCAGCCAGGCGGCGGCGATCCACGCCCCGATCCGCGTCCAGCGGGTGAGCACCATCACGCCGACCGCGATCTCGATGATCCCCACCGCGTACATGAACGTCTGGGCCGGCAGGGGCAGCAGGTTCGCCACCACGGGGCTCAGGTACTCCGGCCAGTCCGCGAGCAGATTGAAGAACTTGTCGAGCCCGGCGAGCAGCGGGACCAGTCCATAGGTAAGCCACAAAGGCCGGTACAGAGACTCCAGGTTCGGTTGTGTCGTCGTCATCGGATTCGTCCTCCTCGCCTGTACAGAGTCGCGAGGCCGGAGAACGTTACAAAGGGAGAATGGCTTGGTATTTGCAAATACCTGCAAGTCCGAGGCACTGTGCAGTGCTACTGCTGTACTTGGATCAACGAGGAGGAAGTATGAGAAGGCTTTCGATGCGACAAATCCTGTTCGGCCTGTGCGCGGTCCTGGTCCTTGCCGGCTCCGGGCGTCCGGCCGCGGCCCAGCCCATGACCTGCAACGGGAGCGGGGACGGTACCTGGAACGGCTGCCGCGGCACCGGCTGCCATGTTTGCCAGGAAAAGGTTGGCAGCTATGGCTGCTACTTCGTCAACCATCCGAACTGCATCCTGAACACGACCTGCGCCGGGCAGTTTTTCGACTGCGACGCGGCCTGTCCGCCGCCGAGCGAGGCCGACTACTGCGGCAGCGGCGACTCGGACGCCGACGGCCTGCTCGATACCCTGGAAGACGAGCTCCTTTGGCGGTTTGCGCCGGTCGTCCGGCTCCACCCGAGCGACTCGTACCGGCCGAGCAGCGCCCCCTGGTACCTGGCACGAACCCACATGCGCTTTCATCACTCCGGGTGCTCCGACGATCAGATCCTCAACAAGGGGCAGATCAACACCTTCAACGTCGACCTGCAAGCCCATCAGAACAAGAACGGCTGGCCCGGCTGCGGCCACAACAGCTCCGTGCAATATTCCGACATGAGGACCTTCCAGAGCCGGTTCTTCCTGCAGATCCCCAATGATTCCGCCGAGGGAACGACCCGCCTGGGGGCTCCGTCGAGCGACTGGACCTGCTACGCGCACGTGCGCCGCGCCCCGGGCTCGGCCAACCAATACGATATCCAGTACTGGTTCTTCTATCCGTACAACGGCGCCATGTCGGCAGGAGTCGGCGGACACGAGGGCGATTGGGAGCACATCACCGTCCGGGTCTGGGACGACGGGACGTCGGTCGACCAGGTCTACTACTCCGCTCACAACAACGAGGGAGATTGGTATCCTGCCTGGCAGATCTCCTACACCGCAGACGGCCGGCCGGTGGCTTACTCGGCCGTGAACAGTCATGCCAGCTATCCCTCGGCCGGAACCTGGGTCCGCAACAACCTGCCCGACGATCAGACCGCGAACGGAGGCCCGGTATGGGATTGCCGCCGAGGAGTCTGGAACGTCGGCGAGTACGGCCGGCCGCTCAACAACGGCAGATACTGGCTCAACTACAGCGGCCGCTGGGGCGAGATCGGCGAGGTCTTCAGCGGTCCGTGGGGACCTGCCTACCAGGGGTACTGGAACGCCGATTGAGTACCGTGCTGGGATAAGGAAGATGTAGGGAAGGGGCCTGCCTCGAAGTCGGAGCTGGGCAGGTGGGTCCCTCCCCCTCCCCGTGCCGGGTGGAGCTCTGGGCCGCTCCACACGTCCCTGCGATACAGCGCCGCAAGAGCTCTAGCCTTCCGTGCCCTCCATACAGTACCATGTGCTTCCGTGACATGCCACGGGCTCTTCGCCATTTCCGGAGGCTGCCAAGCGCCTCCGCTCCAATACCGAGAGGGGAGCATGAGCGAGTATCAGTACTACGAGTTTCAGGCGATCGACCGGCCGCTGACGAAGCACGAGATGGGCGAGCTGCGCTCGTGCTCGTCGCGCGCCACCATCACGGCAACACGGTTCGTCAACCACTATGAATGGGGGAGCTTCAAAGGAGACTCGTCGGCCTGGGTCGAGAAGTATTTCGACGCGTTCCTCTACGTGGCGAATTGGGGTACGCACGAGCTGACCATCCGATTACCTCGAAAGGTCCTCGATCTCGAGACCGCGAAGCAATACTGCTGCGACGAGTCCGCGGCGGCCCGCATCAAGGGTGACTTCGTCATCCTGGAGTTCTTGTCCGAGGAGGAGGGCGGCGATTGGGAAGATGGAAGTGGATGGCTCTCCTCACTGATTCCGCTCCGGTCCGACATCATCGGAGGCGATCATCGGGCGCTCTATCTCGCCTGGCTCCTGTGCGCACAGACGGGGGCACTGAAGGACGACGCCATCTCGCCGCCGATCCCCGCCGGCCTGGGCGACTTGACAGCTCCGCTCCAGGCATTCGCCGATTTTCTGCGTATCAACGGCGATCTCATCACGACGGCCGCTGCCCGAAGCTCCCGGGTTGACACGTCTTCACCAGACCGGGAGATCGAGAGGTGGATCGCGGCATTATCCGAAGGCGCGAAGACCGATTGGCTCGTCCGGTTTGCCGGAGGAAAGGAGCCCAACCTGCGGGCCGAGCTGATGCGCCGGTTCCGCGAGTCCCGATCGAGCACTCCAGCCCGTAGCGCCGAAGCTTCGATCACAGTGGGGGAGCTTCTGGCTGCCGCCCAGCAGCTCGCGGAAGAAAGGTCGAGGAAGGAGGCGGAGCGAGCCGCAGCCGAGCGCGCCCGGCGCGAGCGGGAGGAGGCTGAAGCTCGGGATCGGTATCTATCAAATCTCGCCAAACGGGAAGCCAAGGCCTGGAGCAGGGTCGACGAGCTCATCGCCACCAAGCAGCCCGGCAGATACGATGAGGCCGTGAAGCTCCTTTGCGACTTGCAGGAGCTGGGTCTCCGCGATGGACGAGAAGGGGAAGTCGAGGCGCACCTTCTCGGACTCCGTGAAGAGCACGCCAGAAAGCCAACTTTCATCGAGCGACTGAAAAAGGCGGGACTGGTCAGGGGCTGAGGCTGTCCGGGGGCGGGCCCGCAAGGACAGCTTCCATGCGATCATGATCTCGTGCAGCAATCCAAGCCTGAACCTGGGGATGCGATCCCCTCCGCCTGCCGCAACTGTGGCGAGCGGCTTCTGGGAGAGTTCTGCTGGAGGTGCGGTCAGGAGGCGGCCGATTTCCACCGGCCCCTTCGGTCGCTCGCCGCGGATTTCCTGGACAACTTCCTCAACCTGGACAGCAAGCTGTTGCGGACGATCGGGCCGCTGCTCTTCCGGCCCGGCTGGTTGACCCGGGAGTATCTGGCCGGCCGGCGCGCTTCTTACGTGAAACCGCTGAGGCTCTACTTGGTCACGGCCCTGATCGCCTTTGGAGTGCTGGCCCTCTGGCCCCACCGGGTGGTGCGGGTGGTGGTCGATCCGCCGGAGCAGGAGCGGGGGAACGGCGCCGCGCCCGCGGTCTCCAGCCGGGACGCGAAGCCCCCTACGGGACTCGACCGGCTGTTCGGCAAGGCCTTGGAGGACCCGCGGAGATTCGCGGAGGCCTTCACCGCGAACCTGCCGCGGGCGTTCTTCATCCTCCTGCCCGTCTTCGCCTTGCTGCTCAAGCTGCTGTACCTGCGGCGGGGCATCCTCTACCTGGACCATCTGGTGTTCGCGCTCCACTGCCACGCCTTCGGTTTCGTGGTCATGGCCGTGCTGGCCCCGCTCGCAGCAGCCGAGCTCCCGCCTCCGCTGCGCGCAGCGCTCCTGCTTTCGCTTTTCGTCTATCTCTTCGTCGCGTTGCGGGCGGTGTACGGGGATTCCTGGCTGGCGGCGGGGCTCCGGCTCGCGGCCCTGATAATCCTCTACGGCACTGTCTTCGGCTTCGCCATGTTCGGCCTGATGCTGTTCACTGCCTATCGGCTGCAGAGCTGAGGCGTGGCACGACGCTCCCGTCTGTGTCACGATGAGTGGCCATGGACAAAACCCCAAGCTCAACGGTGACAGTAGATCCTCAAGGGCGCTTGGTCATTCCCTCGAAAATTCGGCGTGAAATGGGGATCGGCCCGGGTGACGTCCTCCTCGCGCTGGTCGAGGGTCAGCGGCTGGTCCTGGAGAAGCGTGAAGCCGTGCTCCAGCGGCTGCTCCGGCGCTACGAGCACGTCCCGGCCGAAGTCAGCCTCTCGGACGAGGTGATCGCCGAGCGACGCTCGGCAGCCCATCGGGAAGGGGGCATGAGCGAGGACGCGAGAGCGAAGCTCTCTTCGATAAGTGTTGACCTGATGTAGCGCGGTGCCCCGGGGCGGGTTGGGACCGTCCCGGGGCTATATTGAAAGGGGATCGGGAGATCCCCTGAGATCAGACCGGCGCGGGTTCCGCGGGTTCGTCCGGCCACGGGCGTTCCGGTCAGGGTAAGCAGCACGCAGGTCTGGCCCAATGGGCCGCAGCGGTTGGCGTGCATGCTCTTAGACTGCAACAGAAGCAGCGTCGTGGCCGTCAAAGCAGGGCTGCTGTATTCGTTTTTGGGCGAGGTAGCCTTTTCGCGCTCAAACAGGGCCTCCGAAGCCTAAGGCTGCCGCCATTCGACCACTTGGGAGTCCGTCTGCGGGGAGAGGGCGGAGCGGCGCTGGCGGAGGCCGGAGGCGTTCCGGTTGCTCCGTCCAAGCGCCTCGTCCCATCCACGTATCTCTATCTCCCCTCCAGCCCCCTGTGTCAGTTGGGCCCTGCGGTTCACCTGAGGTAGTCTCCATGGGGCGCGCCGCTGACCACGACACGAGGCTGAGGCCTCCTATGATTAAGGTCAGTCTCAAAGAAGCCCACAGTTGCTCGGCAGGGCGCTATCTCGTAGACTCTGGCTTGAGTCGCTATCGTGCTCAAGGAGCATCTCTGTAGGGCGGGAAAGGAAGACGTCGATTAGCCCATCGCTGCCACGGTCCATCCAGGCTCTCGAGCTCGCAACTTGGCAGAGGAACTACGCATGGTTATAAACCTAGGAAATACAGCACAGTTGCCGGCTGATTCACCAGAGGATCTCGTCGGTCCCACCGGACTGATCGAGACCCTCAGCTCTAAGATAGCAGCTCTCCAGCTTCCAGATGGCTCCTTCGCTTCACTTGAATTCGACGATTCCACCGGCCAATCAACTCGCCTGAGTGACGTTTTCGCGACAGCTCTAGTAACTTGGCTGTTCTCCTACTCGGAGATTCATCTATGGGAACACGCGTGGGTGAACAAGGCATTGGACTATCTGGAGCACCAGAGGGACTCTTCTGGATTGTGGGGCTTTCGAGGAAGAGCCGGTGAATTCCCTCCGGATCTAGATGACACCTCTGTTGTATTGCTTGCCCTCATCCGGTTTGGTCGCTTGAACCCCTCCGAAGCGCGCCTTATCGTCACCAGCTTTACGCTTCAAGACTCAGGCCTCCTCAGCACTTGGGCAACCGGTGCGCGAGATCGTTCCACCGTGGTAGATGTAACGGCGAATGGCCACGCGGTGCTTGCTCTTTTCGAAGCAGGCCTTCGGAATGCAAATCTGGAAGCTGCCTTCCTAAAAGCAAGTGAAGCTCCCTGGAGCGCTCTCAAGTCACCTTATTACTGCACAAGTCTTCCTTGTCGACTTGCGCGCGCTCTTTTCCTGGATTGCACAACTCGCTCCGTGCGCCCGCTTCGCAAGGCATGTGCCGCGTTGGCGCCGATCCTGAATTCTCTGGCTTCGGAGGCGGAGATAGCCACCGGGTCCGAGAAGACTCCCCTCTACCGCAGGCGACGAGTTCCCGTGTTTTACACCTCAAATGCAGTGCTCTTAGCTTATGGCCTGCATGTCACGTCACTCCAGACGACAGGAAAGCAACCCTGAACCGTCGATACGAAGCCGTAGATCAAGTATGAAGATTGAATTTGTCACCTCACGTGGTAAGAACTTCGACATCTTGCTGGTGTCGATGCCCAATGCGCCGTCTATACTGGGGCGAGACAGCTCCCTTCCTATTGAGAATCTCAGCCTCGCGCGGCTTGCAGCCGATACCGCGAGATACGGTCTGCACGTTGGTGTGTGCGATGGGGACGAGCTTGAGCTGACTTCGGAGCAATTGCGCGACATCGTGCTGTCCTGCACGTGTCACCTTCTCGGTCTGACGAGTTATCAATCCAACATCTCTGAGTCACTTCACCTTCTCGAAGATTACAAGCGGCAGCATCCGGCGGCCACAACATGCATAGGAGGGTACCAAGCCTCTTTTACTGCAGAGGAGTTGTTGGCGCACGAATCCTACATCGATACAGTCGTAGTGGGCCGGGGAGAAAGAATTCTTCCCCAATTGGTCTGGGCGGCCAAGGGCGGGCGGCTGCCGAGTGGCATATTTGGCAATCACTGGCCGAACGAGTTGGCAAGCCTCCCTCCACCAGAGTCGTCCCCTGGACAAAGCGCTGTTCAGTGGATGGCAAGACATTGGCCCGCCGTAAAAGCACGACGTGCCGCTGCGGTGATCAGTTCGGAGGGCTGCATCTCGAATTGCTCATTCTGTGCCACGCCACTCTTCGAGCGTTTAGAGTCGGGATTTCCGTGGAAGCCCCGTTCAGCTGAAGACGTCATCGAGGAAGTACTCGATCTTCAGGAATCTGCTGGCGTGACCAGCGTCCATTTCCACGACCCAGACTTCCTGGGGCTCACCCCGAGCGCCTGGGAGAGAGCGCGAAAAATTGCAGAGTTGCTCAAGGAGGGAGGCTTCAGCGGACGACTCCGCTTCACGGCACAGGCTCGGGCAATCGCCGCGTTACCGATGGACTTCTGGCGCCTATGGAAATCTATAGGTTTGGAGCGCGTTTTTGTCGGTCTCGAAAGCGGAGCGGACGCCGTTCTAATCCATTGCCGGAAGAGCTCGCGGGTGCATGACAACATCGAGGCGGTCAACAAGCTTCGTCAAGCCTCGATCGCACTTCAAAGCGGCTTCATCATGTTCACGCCTGACTCGATACAGGAGGACGTCCTGGCCAATCTAGACTTCCTGGCATCCGTCGAGCAGGACCACTTCGCGCGAAATTACACAAATGAATTGAAGATCTATCCAGGAACGCGTTACTTCGAGATCTACAACGAGCGTGGATTGCTAATGTCTCAGCGATCGTACCTGCCGTTCGAGATCTTGTATGTGAACCCTGCGGTATCTGCGGTGCGTGAGAGCCTTGGAGATCTGGCACTTGTCGGATTTCCCTTGGATCGCTTCCTGCGGGATCTCGAGTTTGGGATCATCGCCGAAAACCCATCGATTCTCACGGAATTTGGCTTGCTTGAAAATGGTGAGCGGCTTAGGAGCCTGTACCTCCACCTGCGCGGGAGGCGGAGCCTCAGATGGCAGTACTGGTTCCGCCAGGCCTTGGTCAGCAATCCTTCTGCGATTCGGGTCTCGATCGGAGGCCTTCGTTCATTCGAAGCCGAGACGTGGAGCTTCGTCAAGGAAACGGTTCAGCGGCTTCCTCGTCGGCCCGAGGCTATGGCTGAAGAGGCGGCTCTGGAGGTATCATGAAGTTCACTGCGCGCGAGCTGATGTACCTTGGAGCTATTGCAGCGGGGACTCTTGCGATTGGTGTCGCACTGGGGACGGGGTTGACGGCGGCAACCGGCATCCCCATGGTAGGAGGCCTGTTGAACGGCCTTATCACCGCTGCCATCCTGTCGATCGGTGCAAAGGGGGTACCGAAGTTCGGCACGGGAATCATTCTTTGGTTTGTGATGAGCACGCTGGCGGTGCCTACGTTGACCATGGGACCCCCCGGCCTCTACAAGATCGCTGTGGGGCTTATCAGCGGGCTTGTCTGGGATCTCTGTTTCCTGATCTTTGGACGTAAAACGTGGGGTTATCTGCTTTCGGGTTCGGTCATGATGCTGACAGTGATGTTTGGTGTCGTTGGCGCGAGCGTCCTGCTGGGGCTTCCTGCTAAAGACCAGCTCTTGAAGGCGCTGGCGTTCATTTTGCCGCTCAACTTCATCTTGGGTTTGATCGGCACGTACCTGGGGCTGAAGATTTTCGACCGACGTGTTGTCCGAATCGGCTACGTGCGACGCATGCTCTCGGAGAGCAATGGACTGGGGACACCCCCAGCCTCCGCGTCCTAAGTCTACCGGTGATGCTGTGAAGAGCGGCGCGGTGGTGTATGCCCGAGACTTGATCTGTGAAGTCGATGGCGTGCGAGTGCTGGACAGCGTGAGCTTGGAACTTGGAGACGAAGTCTGCGCTCTGTCGTTTCTAGGTGAGGCAGATAGTGGCGCTGCCGAGCTCGCGCCTCTACTGGGAGGAATTCTTCCGCGCATGCTCCTGATAGAGACGACTGGTGAGTTCAGAGGATTCTCTGTCGGGGAGGGCGAGGCGATCGTGGGCTATGTCGCACCAGATCCGGCGGACCAGATTGTAGGACTCTCTGTGGAAGCCGAGTTGGAGTGGGCTTGGTCGCGGAGCCGGCTGGATGAGGCATCCCCACCCGATGAGTTGAGAGATTTCATAGAGAAGTTGGACTTGGCCAGTTTGATGGAACGTTCAACGGGGAAGTTGTCCAGTGGCCAGAGACAGCGGGTGGCGCTCGCTTCGATCGCCATCGCTGATCCGGATCTGCTCGTCCTTGACAACTGTTTTTCCTCGCTTGATCGGCGATCAGTTGACACCCTTATTGACTTCATTGAGCGGCGCACGGATAGAGGGCTCTCGACTTGGCTTGCCGGACGGTCGCACCTGAGCGCTGCCCGTAACGCAGACAGGTGCTTCATACTGAGCGCCGGACGCCTGCTCTGGACCGGGGCCACAGTAGGATCCTCCCTGGAGCTTGACGAGCCTACAAAGAATCGGCGGCGGAATATCTATTGGAACCTGGCGTCGGGAATCGAGCGTCACTGCAGTCGCTCGATGCTCAAAGATGTCGCAACACTCGACAGCGCAGAGCTTTACCTGCCTTCCGAGTTGGGAGACCGTCCTCGGCTGGATATAGAACACTTTCACGCCGGGCCGGGAGAGATCACCGGAATTCGGGGTGACAACGGATCTGGGAAGTCTTCGCTCCTTTCGGCTCTGGCCGGCTTGGAGACACTGCCCAAGCGCAAGGTGCTGTGGGGCCGAGAGGATCCGCGGGAGGGAAGGTTGTGCTACCTGCCTCCGGACGGAATTCCGGCCTGGATAGCACGGCTCGACCGAGATGAGATCTGGCCTGCGGCCTCGGTGAATACTGACATCGTGCTGTTCTTGAGCCAGCTCCTGCGGGAGGATCGCTATGCACCTATCGCGGATGGTGCCTATCGCAGCCGCGAGAACCCATGGCGGAGGCTGTGGTGGATCGCGTCAAGCGTCCATGCTGACGTCGGCTGGCTGCTGCTTGATGAACCCACTACCGGCATGGATGCTCAGCAGGAGGAGTGTCTCAGAAGAATTATCCTTGCGCATGGGGAGCGAGGCGGAGGCGCTCTCATCGTCTCACATGATCATGACTTCCTGCGTGCCACATGCCGCAGGCTGATCACTGTCGAGGAGGGGCGGATCCGGTACGATTCCCGATCGGACGCTTTATCCGAAGAGTGGATTCTGCGGGGGCATCAAGTCTAGAAATGCGAGTCGATCCTCGCTTGCAAGTCGCTCTAGGGATCAGTGTTCACGCGGTGTTCCTCTGTCAAACCATCAGCGGCGCGGCGGCAGTGCTGGGAGTGGTTCTCTTGGCATGGTTCATCATCCGCCAAATACCTGCTCGGGTCTTCTGGTTCTGGTTGGCCGCTGAAGCGGTTCTGATCGCGATTTTCTCCTTAGCCGCGTGGCTCGGTAGGGACACTCCTGAATATGCATTTCGAACCTTGCTGAACTGGAGCGCCGGACTTACTGGCGGAGTGTTGGTCGTGCTCTGGCCGGGGGTCGAGAATCTAGCTAAAGTAATCATCCGCCTTCCCCTCCCCTATTACCTGACGCGGAGTTTCGGTTTCGCGCTCCGATCTATTCCCGTTCTCGGTGCGGAGATCGCCAATCACGCTCGCAACCTGCGCACCCTTGATCTTATAGGCGCACGCACCCCCTCCAAGCAGCGGGTGACGCTTGGGGTATCGGAGATCCTGGCTCAGGCTATCGACGGAATTGATAAGATCATCACCCAAATCGAGACTCGGGGGTTTGACCCGACGATGTTTGGCAGTCTGCCTCCGTTGGGAATGCAGAGAGGAAACATTGTGGCGCTGGTAGCGTGCTGCGTGGCTATCATTGCTCCGCTTATCCTTCGGCTTCTATAGATTGAGGAGGGATCGATGGCGGCATCCAGTGAGCTCAGCGGGGAGTTAGAGATTGGAGTGCGCGAGTCCAATGAAGCCTATATTTACAAGAAGCCAACGGGTCCACTTGCGGACTGGTTGAAGACGCTAAACCTGAGTACGAGTGAGATAGAAGCCACAGAAGACGTGCGCGCTGGAAGAAAGGAACTGAAGGATTGGGCTTTCTTTCCAGTGGAAGCGCTCTTTGGTTCCCCTCCTGCCCTGTACAAGCGGCTATTCGACGACGGAGTGCCCGGGTGGGCTCAACAGGACGACAGTCGCCACCTGCCTATCAAAGACATTGATGCTACGAGCGGGGGTACTCCGGGAAGGGATGACAGGCTAGGCCTGATTGGCCAGCAAGTATTTCGTCTACTCAATCAGAAAAGCGCCGATAGATGTGAATTTGAGTTAACGCTTCAGTCACGGCAGGATCTGAAGATCATAAAGATTTTCATAAGCGGGCCAAGTGAGAGTCTCGATAGTCCTCCTCCTTTTGCTTATACAGGCCGCTGGAGCGACGAGCCAAAGGATCACCAAAATATAAATCTGACGGCAGTGGCAGCCCTATGGCACCATGCGGCTTATAGAGAGCGGGCGCTTGACTGGCTCAAGGGCAAAGGTGACTCGTTTTTTCTAGGATATCCGCCACTTGCTCACTTTGAACTCGTTTTTGATGGAGTTGCAGAACGTGCGATAGTTGGCGCTCAGCCCGTTTGGAAGCTTAGCTTGAAGATCAGAATCAGGCTGCCTCACTTCTTCAAGAACTCAGGAGAAAATGATAAGAGGGTCAAAGTTGTCAGTGCGATTCCTTCTCTCTTGGTTCTGGAGAGTCCGCTTAGAGCTCCTTGGAAGAATTGGAAGGACTTAAGGAAAGAGCAAGAGACGGCCCCCGCAGCTAACTGTGAATCTCCAAAGCCTGAGGACCTCCTTGAGTGCTTGTTCGCCGACTCTGAACCTCCGAAGCCGAAGACTCTCTTGGTCGCAAGCCCTCATCTCCGAGCTGCCGTGGAGAAGATGTCGGAACTCTGGGCGGACCATAGCCTACGGAATGTCCTGCTCATCGCGCCTCCCGGCTCAGGGAAAGAGGTGTTAGCTGAGTTTCTACACGCTGGGAGCGTGTTCTTTGGACAAGAGAAATCAATTGGCCGTGTTGTGGCCGACGTGAAGTTGAAGAATGTCGACGGGAATGAATTCAGCGAATGGGAGCGCGTGGCCACCCGAATCGCCGAGGTTTCGCTGGCTGGGACAAAGGACATTAGTACTGTCCAGCGCATTGTGTTCGGCCAAGTTCAGCAATTACCCGATAAAGATCGTGCCAAAGTGGATCGCGCGGTCCCTATTGGTCGAAGGACAGATCTCTACTGGGTGGGTGGGTTGGTGCTCGACGCCCGAGGAACGACGGTTTTTCTCGATGAGATAGATAAGGCGGAGCCTGAGATTCGCTCAGCTCTCCTGAGATTTCTCGAGAATGACGAGATATATCCGGAGAAGTCGCCAAGGCCGTTGCGGCTCGACCAACTTGAGAAGCTTTTCGAGGATAGCGAGAAGCGAAGACTCAAAACGCGGCTACTGTTTGCCGGCAGTAAACCTCGAAAGGAGATCCTAGGCTCGTCACCTCCAGATTTCTGGACGAGGATGCACAGAATCATCGAGATACCGCATCCTTTCGAGATTCCTGATGCGGACGAGAGAACAAGGTGCATCCAAGAGTATGTCATACTATTCCTGTACCGTGGTGTGCAGAACAAATTCAAAGGTAAGGCTAAGGCCGAGAAGGCCAAGGGCGCGGCGAGGGGGCCTTACGAGACGCTAGACGATTTATTAGAACATATTCTGAATGGCAATTCTAGTGAGGAGAGCGATCTTGGAAGCATTCTCTCTAAGGTAAGGAGTTCGGGCGGTTATCCGTTCTTCTACCTTGATAGCGAGCGGATAACAAATATTAGCCGCTTCGTCGCATCATTCCTTGTACGCTTTTCTCCCTCGGCTCTAAGTGTTCGCAATCTCAGGTCGATAATCAAGCAACTCGACTATCGGATAGAGCTCTGGGTCGATCAAGGAATCGATCTTCTCGCCACACAGGATCCTGGTGGAACGTTCTCCAGTGAGGAAGGAAGTCAAAAGAGCAAAGAAAGACACTTTGATCGAGCATGGATTTGGGGGAACCTCCACGACATCAGCCTTTCGCTGCTTCGTTAGCATGATTGCGCCAGTGCCTTCCCACTCTACAGGCCAATCGGCCGTAGAGTGCGGCCTGTAGAGCTCTGGGTGAGGATGACATCCGCGCGGGCATAGCGAAATACGATGCCGCACCTGCGTGAACGAGTTTGGTTGAGACCGCTACGGTGGAGAAGCAAGGGGTGGTGCAAGGAAACCTCGCCCGGCTTGAGTTCTAACGGCTCGGACGTTCCCACCTCGCTCCGTGAAGTCGAGAAGCTAGTACCTATGTGAGAGCCGGGCAAAACTTCCAGGCAACCTGACGAGAGATCGCTTCGATCGAGCGCATACCAAGCTGAGATGAACGAGGGAGGCGTGATGCCGAGATAGGAGGCATCTCGATGCCATTGCACAGAGGGCGACGAGCGGCCGTATTTGCAGGAGATACCGGAGCATAGCAACATGATCCGCCGGCCGAGCAGTGAGCGCACGGTATCCAGAAGGAGACTGTTCGTGGCGATCTCCCATATGAAAGCAACCGTGAGGTGAGGATCGAAGAGGGAGACCCTCTTGGCGACATTGTCGGCCGAGTCGGGCGGAGGCTGACTGCTCGCGATAGCTTGGCGGATCGCGCTTTCCTCGGGCATGCGAAGCGACTCTTGACCCTGTACCTCCTCGATTGCGTCAAACAGCTTCCGATAGTGGGCTGCCAGATCGGTGCTCACGATCCGCAACCCGTTCAGAAAACCCGCACGTCTGTATTTCTGTGGCTGTGACATGGGGGCTGAACTCATACTGGTGCGGGCTCTCCCTCCTGACTCTGGCGAGTTTGCCTCCTTCGGGCGAAATTCGCAAGCCAGCCGAAGATGCGGGCTTCCACCACGTCGTCGAACACGCTGTAGGCCCCAGGCGTGCCGATCAGGGTGAGCAGCAGGGCCCGGGTCTGGCCACCGATGATTACCGAGCCGATCGCCCGGATGGCGACCTCTCGTGTGGCTTCACCTTTCGTCATGGGAGAAAAATAGCACGACTGGTCGGATCTTGAAAGTGAGGCGCCCCGGGTGGGTTGGGACCACCCCGGGGCTATATTGAAAGGGGATCTGGGAGATCCCCTGAAATCAGACCGGCGCGGGTTCCGCGGGATCGTCCGGCTCTGCCGGCTTCCTTCCGACCAACCTCCGAACCGCGTTGCCCGACCGGCTGAAGATGCGCGCTTCGACGACGTCGTCGAACAAGCTATAGGCAACGGGCGTTCCGATCAGGGTGAGCAGGAGGGCCAGGGTCTGGCCGCCGATGATCACCGAGCCGATCGCCCGGTTGGTTGCCGCGCCCGTGCCCGAGGAGGCGACGAGCGGGATCATGCCGGCCACGAAGGCCAGCGTAGTCATCAGAATGGGACGCAAACGGTCGCGGTTGGCGAGCCGGATCGCCTCCGGCCGCTCCATGCCCTTGGCCCGCAGCGCGATCGTGTGATCGATCTGAAGGATGCTGTTCTTCTTCACGATTCCGAACAGCACCAGGATACCCAGCATCGAGAAGATGTTGACCGACTGGTCGAGCACCACGAGCGAGAGCAGGGCGAACGGGATCGTCATGGGCAGGGCCAGCAGGATCGTCACCGGGTGGAGCCAGCTTTCGAACTGCGCCGCCAGGATCAGGTACATGAAGACGATCGAGAGCAGGAAAGCGATCATGAAGTTCTGCATCGCCCGGCCCTGCTCGCGCGATACGCCAATGAACCCAGAAGAGTAGCTGGTTGGCATGTCCAGATCGGCGGCCTTTTGCGTTAGAGCGTCGAGCACCGTCTGCGACGAGAAGCCCGGCAGCATGTTGGCGTAGAGCATCACCTGCCGGCGCCGCGAGATGCGGTTGACCAGCGAGGGGCCTTCGCCCTCTTCCAGGATCACGACGTCGCGCAGGGCGATCTTGTTTCCGAGCATGCTCGGGACTTCGGCCTGGGCGATCCCTTGAGAATCGCGCCGGTCGCCCTCCCTGGCCCGCACGTGGACTTCGTACTGCTCGCCCCCTTCCATGAAGCTCGTCACCTCCTGGCCGCCCACGAGGACGTTCAGGGTGGAGGCGATATCCTGGACGTTGACGCCGAGGTCCGCGGCCTTGGCGCGGTCGATCCTCACGCCCAGTTCGGGCTTGCCCACGATCAGGTTCGTATCAGGATCCACTACGCCGGGCATGGACTTGAGCTTCGCCATGAGCTGCTGCGAGTACTCGCTCAGCTTGTCGAGGTCGGGGCCGCCGATCCAGAACATGATCTCGGCGTTGATGCCGCCGCCGAAGATGTTGACCGGCGACACCAGGGTGCGCAGGTTGAGCGCCGCGTACTGGGGCAGGACGTCTTTGCGGATCTGCTCGATGATTTCGAACTGGTCCATCTCCCGGTCGTGGACGTCCTTGAGCCCGACATAGATCACCGCCAGGTTGCGGGTGCGCTGCTGGTCGTCGCCGATGGTGAGCAGCGTCCGGTCGACACCCGGGACCTTGGCGATGCGGGCGGCGATGGAGTTGCCGATCTTCTCGGTGGTCTCCAGGCTCGCCCCTTCCGGAGCGCGCACCTGCACCTCGAATTGTGATTCGTCGTCCTGCGGGAGGAAGGTCTTGTCCACCATCATGAAGAGGGGAACGATCGAAACGAACACCCCCAGCATGACCAGGACGATCACCCAGCGGTGGGCCATGGACCAGTCGAGGAGCTTCAGGTAGCCGCGCTCGACGAGCGCGTAGGGTCCGCTGCGGCTGTTCGCGTGCGATCCCGCCTCCCCTTCCTTCACCTGGCGGAGCCAGCGCGAGGACATCATCGGGGTCAGCGTGAAGCTCACGAGGAGCGACACGGCGATGGCCGCGGCCATGGTGATTCCGAAAGAGTTCATGAAGCGGCCCACGATGCCGCCCATGAAGGCCACCGGCAGGAACACCGCGATCAGCGCCAGGGTGGTGGCGAGCACCGCGAGAGCGATCTCGGCCGTGCCCTGGATCGCGGCTTCCCGCGGGGTCAGCCGCTTCTCTTCGAGGAGCCGGAAAATGTTTTCAAGCACGACCACCGCGTCATCGATCACGATTCCCACGACCAGCGCGAGGGCCAGGAGGGTGATGACGTTGAGGGTGAAGCCCATGTAGCTCATCACGGCGAAGGTGGCGATGAGCGAGGCCGGGATCGCCACGGCCGCGATCACGGTCAGACGGAACTTCTTGAGGAAGAGGAAGACGATGGCCGCGGCGAAGAGCGCGCCCAGGATCAGGTGCTCCTGCACCGCGTCGACCGCCGCCGTGATGTATTCCGACTGGTCGCGCACGATGATCATGTTCCAGCCCTTGGGGAGCTGTGAGCGGAGATCCTCGGTGCGCTCCTTGACCCGGTCGATGACCTCGACGGTGTTGGTGCCCGACTGCTTGCGGACCTGGAGAACGACCGCGGGCTTGCCGTCCACCCGGGCGATGGATTCAGGCTCAGCTACGCTGTCCTCGACCCGCGCCACGTCACGGACCTTGACCGGGTATCCATTGCGCGGCGCGATGGAGATGTCCCCGAACTGCGCCGGGGTTTCGACCCGGCCGTAGGTGCGCAGGGTCAGGTCGCGCAGCCCCTGCTCCACCTGGCCGCCCGGGATCTGGACGTTCTGCGCCTGGAGAGCGCGCACCAGGTCGGCCACGGTGAGGCCCATGGCGGCGAGCCGCTCGGTCTCGGCCACGACGTTGATCTGCCGCGGCTGGCCGCCGACGATCCGCACCTGGCCGACTCCGAAGGTCGATTCGAGCTGGCGCTTCAGGACCTTGTCCGCGAACTCGGTGATGTCGCGGGTCGAGGCCGGACCCGAGATTGCGATCGCGAGGACGGGTGCGGCGTCGGGATCGATCTTTTCGATGATCGGCGGATCGGCCGCGCGCGGCAGCTCCGCCAGCACCGAGTTGACCTTGTCGCGGACCTCCTGCGCGGCGACGTCGGCGTCCTTCTCCAGGGTGAACTGGACCGAGACGATGGAAATCCCTTCGGAAGACGTCGAGATCAGTTGATCGATGCCGCTGATGGTGTTGACCGCCTCCTCGATCTTGTCGGAGACCTCGGTCTCCATCTCCTCGGGGCCGGCGCCGACCAGGGTCGTCGTGATGACCACCGAGGGGAAGTCGATCTTGGGGAAGCGGTCCACGCCCAGGGTGTTGTAGGCGGCGAGCCCCACCACGACCAGGGAGAGGATGAGCACCGTCGCGAAGACGGGGCGGTCGATGCAGATCTGTGCAAGCCGTTTCATCTAGCCCTCCTCTCCTTTCAGCCCCGGTTGTCTTCTTCGGTCACCATCGGGCCGAGGTCGATCTCCACCCGGGCGAAGAGGCCCGGGGAGAGCCGGCCGTCAGAGTTGGCGAACTCGGTCTCGACCGCCACCGTCCGGGTCGAGGAATCGACCACTCCGCCGACCACGGTCACCTTGCCGGTAAACGTCTGGCCGGGGTAGGGATCGACCGTGGCCCGGACCGCCTGTCCCCGCTTCACGCGGGCGAGATAGCGCTCGGGGAGCTGGAAGCGGAGCTTGAGCGGCGAGGTCTGGACGACCACGTAGGCCACCGTGGCGTCGCCAAGCCGCTCGCCCACGTCGGCCCGGCGCTCGGCCACCACCCCCGTGATGGGGGAGTGGAGGACCGCGTCGGCCAGTCGCTGGCGGGCGAGGTCGCGGGCCGCTTCGGCCGAGGCCCCCCGGCCTGGGCCGCGTCGTAGCTGCTCTGCGACCGGTCGTACGCCGCCCGGGCCACGGAGCCCTTGGCGATCAGCTCCTCCTTGCGCTTGAAGTCGCGCTCGGCGTCGGCTGCCGCGGCCCTGGCCCGGGCCACGTCGGCTTCGGCACGCTTGAGCTCCAGAGAGAGGTACTGGGTCTCCAGTGTCAGGAGCGGCTGGCCACGGCGGACCCGCTCGCCCTCGTCGGCGAAAACCTTTCCAACGCGGCCGGGCATGCGCACGGCAACTTCGGAAGTGACCGGGGCGACGAGCTCGCCGGTGGCGGCCACGGTGCCCTCGGCCGTTTCGCCATCAATGACTCCCGGAGTCTCCGGGGTTGTTTCGGACTTGGCAATGGAGGCAACGTCCTGGACGTCGGAGGGAAGCTCCGGCGTGGTGCCGGCCTCGGAAGCGGCCTCGGACTTGGCGGCATCAGTCTGCGCGGCTTCTTCCGAGGCGGACGCGCCGCAGCCCACCGCTGCAATCAAGAGAATGGAAAGCAAAAGAGCCCCTATGCGATTCATCGGACTTCCTCCGGGAGAAGGGTCTTCTTCAAAAGACCGGCGGCGGACCAGACCCGCAGCTCGGCGAGGGAGCGGTCGAGCTCCCCGGTGGCGACGGCGCGGCGGGCTTCCGCCAGCGACGTCTCGGCAGACTCGGCTTCCAGCGCGGTGATCTCCTGGGCGCTGTAAAGCTCGGAAGCCTGCTCGTACTCGGCCTCGGACGCGGCGAGCTGCTCGCGGGCGAGGCGCAGGTTGGCATCGGCGGTCTCGAGGTCGAGGAGGGCCAGCCGCACCTCCTCGCGCACCGCCTGGCGGACCTCCTGGACCCGCAGCTCCGCCTGGCGCTGCCGCTCGCGGGCCGTGGCGGTCAGCGCCGCCACCTGGCCGCCCTGGTAGAGCGGCACGCTCACGTTCAAGCTGAAAAACCCGTACTGATCGGTCGGGAAGGCCGAGCGCTGGTTGACCCAGCCGCCTTCGGCCGTCACGACCGGCAGAGCGGCCCCCCGCTGCTTGAGCACCTCCAGGCGGGCGACCTCCAGGGCGGTTTCAGCCTGGGCCACCTCGGGACGGATGCTCTCCGCCTCGGCGATCAGGGCCTGCTCCGGGGGGAGCTGCGGGAAGAGAGGCCCCGGCTCCGAAACGCGGAGCGGACCTCCGGTACCTTCCAGAGCCAGGATGAGCCGCAGCCGGCTGGCCGCCGTATCGCGGAGCTGGCGCGCCGACGCGATCCGCCGCTCGGCCGCCTTGATGTCGCTCTCGGCGCGCAGCACCTCGACGCGGGTGATCTCGCCCGCGTCATAGAGGTCCTGCGCCTGCTTCTGCCGCCGGCGGGCGAGCTCCAGGTTCCGCTGCTCGACTTCGAGGAGGGACTCCCCCTCCAGCACGCCGAGGTACTCGGCCACGGTGCCGGTGAGAACCTGGTCCTCGACGTCGAGCACTCCCTGGCGGGCGGTCTCGATCCCGAGCCGGGCCTGCTGCAGCGCCCGCTTCTCCCGCATGCCGGCATAGATCGGCTGGCTGAACGCCAACCGGTAGCTCCAATCGGTGGCCGGGAGGATGACGCGGCTGTCGCCGTTCGAGCCGAAGCTGACTTCCTCGCTGTTCTGGGTCGTGCTTCCCAGGAGGCTCACGCGGGGCAGCACCCCGGCGAAGAGAGCCCGTCTCTGGAAATCCGCCGCGCTCACCTCGGCCTGCGACCTCCGGAGGGAGATGTTGGTATCGAGAGCGCGCCGGACCGCATCGGAAAGGGTCAGGACCTGCGCGGGGGTATCAGCAGGTGTCGTCACCGGCGGGGTCTGTCCCACCGCCGGAAGGGCCACAAAGGCCAAAAGTACAAGAAATCGGGTTCTCAAGATGTCGCTCCTCGCTCAGTTCGCTCTCACTCGGGAAGGAGCCCGCATGCCCGCGGCCAGGAACGTCACCAACTGGTCCAGGGCCTCGTCGGGATCGCTGGTGTGGCACTTCCCTCCGGCGTAGCGCTCCAGCACGTAGCTGCACGAGACGGTGTGGCCCATGGCTCCGCCCAGGAAGTGGAAGCGCCACATCAGCTCGCCTTCGGAGAGGTGCGGGAGGACCTTCCGGAAAGCGGCCATGAAGCGGTCGATCGTCTCGCGGATCTCCTCGAGGATGATCGACCGCACCTCCTCGCTCGGCTCGGACCACGCGCGCCCCATGAGCCGCGCAAAGCCGCGCACGCCTTCGGGCTTCTCGGCGACCAGTCTCAAAAGCGGCTCCAGGAACGCCCCCAGGATCTGCTCGACGGCGTCCTCCGCCTCCAGGTTGACCTCTGACAGCAGGCGGAAGCGCTCGTCGTTCATCGGCCTGAGCCGGCGGGAGAACACCGCCCGCACCAGGCCGTCCTTGGAGCCGAAGTGGTAGTTCACCGCCGCCAGGTTGGCGCCTGCGTGCTGGGTGATCTGCCGCAGGGAGGCCGCCTGGATCCCGTGCTCCGAGAACAGGTGCTCGGCCGCGTCCAAAAGGCTGTCCCGGGTCTGTGTCTGCTCCGTCATTGGTTACCTCGAACGTCTGTTTCAAACAACCGTATGAATCATACGCCCGTTTGAAACGCTGTCAAGCCCCTTTACGCCTCCGGCCGTTGAAATGTTTCGGGGGACGGGTTAGGGTCTCTGCGAGGAGACAGACCATGAGAAGGACGCTTCGGATCCTGGGGTTGATCGTCGGCCTCGCGGTGATGGCGGCCCTGGCCTTCGAGGGCTACAAGCTGTACCAGATGGGGCCGCGGGACTACTTCGGCATGATGCGGTACGACCAGAGGGAGGAGGGGGAGCTGGCCGTGGGCGCTCCGGCCCCGGACGTCACCCTCCTCGGGTTGGACGGCCGCAGCGTCCGTCTCCGGGACCGGATCGGCGCCAAGCCGGTCGTCCTGGTCTTCGGCAGCTACACGTGACCGCCCTTCCGGCGCTCGGTCGAGCGCCTGAAGGAGATGCACGAGACCTACGGCAACCGGGCCGACTTCGTCACCGTCTACATCAAGGAGGCTCACCCCGAGGACGAGTGGCAGCAGGACGAGAATGAAGAGGAAGGGGTCTGCTACCCGCAGCCGAAGACCACGGAGCAGCGTCTGGCGATCGCGAACGACTTCGTGAAGCGCTTCGACTATCCGCTCCCCCTGCTGGTGGACCCGATCGAGGACCCCGCGAACCAGGCCTACGCCGGCTGGCCCGAGCGCCTCTACGTGATCGACGAAGAGGGCAGGATCGTCTACAAGGGAGAGACCGGGCCTTTCGGGTTCCACCCTGAGGAGGTAGAGGAGTGGCTGGCGAGGCGGTTCCCGGCGTGAGGCTTATGACACAGGACGAGATCATCGAAGAAGTACGGGCGATCCGAGAGGCTTACGGCGCCCGGTTCGAATTCGACGTTCGAGCCCTGTACACAGAGGCCAAGCGGAGCGAAAGGCCGCACCCAGCTTCACCTCTCATGGAGCTCGTCCCGGCCGCGCAACCGGTCGCCGATCCTGGCCGACGGCTGATCGAGCAGCCCCCGGATCCGATCCAGAGCTGCCAAGCGTGGTCTGAAGTGGCGGGCGTATCGGGAGCCGACCTGTCGGGTCCAGATCTGGGCTTCCGGGTGCCGGGCGATGAGCCGGTCCGAGGCCGCGTCACGGCCCACCTCATAGTCCCCGGTCTCAACGTCGATGAGGGCAAACATCCCTTCGTCTGAGGGTCCAAGGCGGGGAAGAATCTCCCCCTCGTAAATCTCGTCCCCCAGTCGGGCGATCTCGTCTGGGCTGTAGCGCGGTACCGTACCCAAGGAACTTGTCCTCCTCGAACGCAATTGTATCAGAAGCCTTGATGGGTAGAGAGCCCTCGACAGACGCGCGGGCCAGGGTGCCTTTGCCCTCTCGCCGCAATCCTTTCCCGTCTCGCCCTGAACCTTTGACAATGAACGGGCGCCGATAGGTTAGGGAGAGGCGCCAAAAAGGACGAGCCGACAGGATTTACCCCTCCAGACAGCGGCTCCGAGGTGGGCAAAGAGGGCCCGCGACCCGTCGGACCTGTGTTGCGACGCTCCATTTCGGTGCCGCGTCGCGCGTCGCGAGAGAGGTCACGCGCGTCATGGCAGAGGTCAGGCGTGTCGCTACAGAGGTCAGGCGCGTCGCGGGGAAGGTCTTGTGCGACGCAAGAGAGGTTTTGTACATCGCGACGCAGGTCGGGCGAGTCGTAGGAGAGGTCGAGCGCGTCGTGATGGCGACGACGCGCGTCGTGGAGGATGTTATGCAGCAGGGCAGCGTGGCTTCAGGGGCAAGCAAGGACCGCCGGCCGGCTCCAGCCGGGACGGGCTCCGGCCCTCGGTGGCTGGTGAACTTCGCCAGGGCTTGATAGCCTTACACCGTGCATGGGTGCTCGACGTTGCCTACCAAGAGACTCGAACCATCATGACGCTGGAAGAGGCCAAGGCGATCCTCGCGGCGCTCGTTCAAGAGGGCGTCGAATTCGTGGTCATCGGCTCCATGGCGATGGCAGCGCAAGGGCTTCCCCGCGCGACCCACGACCTCGACCTCTTCGTCTCTCCGAAGATCGAGAACCTGGAGGCGCTAAAGCGGGCGCTCCGGGCTCTCTTCGATGATCCGAACGTCGAGCAGATCGACCCTGAGGAGTTGGCTGGGGACTACCCGGCCGTCGAGTACGTCCCCCCACACGGCAATTACTCGATGGACATCCTCACTCGGCTGGGCGAAGCCTTCACATGGCAGGATCTTGCCGCTGGATGCGACAAGATCGAGTTGGGCGACCTGGTCGTCCAGGTCGCCAGCCCACAAATGCTGTACCGGATGAAGAAAGATACGGTTCGCCTGCAGGACCGCGCCGATGCTGCACGAATTCGTGAGGCCTTTGATCTGGAGGACGAGTGATGCCTGTTCGCAAGTACCGATCGGTGACCGACATGCCTGGGGTCCGTCCCCTGCCACGGCTCGATCCGGAGAACCTTCGCATCGCGTGCGAGCTCACCGAGTTAGCCTTTGAGCTACACCCCTGGAAGTTCGAACCCGGGGTTCGCAAGTTCCGCTCGCAGTCGGAAGCAGACCAGCATCGTCAGGCGTGGGAGAAACAACAGGTCCGCGACCCCTCCGGCTCATCCTCTTGAGCTCCGGCCCATCCCGCAACCCTTCGGAAAGACGCTGAGTCCTTTCCCCTGACGCTCAAAGCGTTCGCCGTCTCGCCCAAAAGTTTTCCCGTCTCCCCGAAGCCATCGGCATCTCGCGAGGGACTTTGCCGCGACGGCGAAAACGCTTGCTGTCTCTCCTCGAGACGTTGGCGTCTTGCGCTAGAGTTTGGCGCCTCTCCTCGAGACTTCGGCGTCTCGCCCTGAGACATTGCCGCCCCGCGAGATCCTTTTCCGAGCCGGCGAACTGCTTCGCGTGGCGCCGAAACCCAGCGGAGCTTCTCCAAAGCCTGTCGGCGTCTCGCGAAACCGATCGGCGTGTGCCGAAGCCCATTAAGGTATCCGCGAAACCCATCGGCGTCTCTCCGAAGTCCATCGACGTGTCCCGAAACCTATCGGGGAGTCGCGGATAGATTGTGGAAGGCGGTGAAGGCTTGCGGTAAGACGCCGATAGGTTGTGGGAAGCCGGCTTGAGGTTTGGAGAGACGCCGATGGGTTTCGGCGGCCTCCGATAGCTTTTGGCGAGGCGCGATACGTTTCGGCGACGCGGGAATGGCTTGTGGGAGCCGCCGACAGCTTCCGGCGAGGCGTCAATAAGTTTCAGCCAGCCGCCAATGGTTGAGGAGAGACCCGTACGGGCTGTGGCGAGCCGCCCGTGCTAGCGCAGCTCCCGTGCTGGGCGGACCTGACGCCGGAGCAATACCGGGAGCGGATCGCTGAACTGGTCGAGGAAATCGACTCGGAAGCCCGGGCCGGCCGCAGAGACCGCACACGCGTCCGAACCATACGAGCCTGCTCCGCTCTTTCATGGGGTGGCGAAGGAGGTTCGCGAGACCTTCTGGCTCGCGTACTCCATGTTTGTGGCTGCGTTCCGCGAGGTGGCCGAGAAGCTCAAGATCGGAGAGTTGTCCGCAGTGAGGTTCCCGGCGGGCTCGTTCCCACCCGGGTTGCCCTTTGTCAGAGCTCATCCCGCCCGGCCGCCGTAGACGGCGAGATCGCCGTACTCATCCCACAGCTTAAAAACTGCTGCCTTCCCGAGCTCCAATCGAGGTGGGAACGGGGGAGGACTGTCCTCTTAGTAGGAAATCGGCCACCAAGCGCCCGGGAGAACTGTCCGAGGCCGGTCTGGAGGGTGGATTCTCGCCTTGAAGACCCTTCGAGGGCAAGATAATCCCCGAGTTCTCCGAGCGAAATGAAGGTCTGCCGCCGAGCTTATGCCCCTCTCTTTCCCTCAATCCCCTCAATCCTCTGGAACCACCTCCCCCGGAACTTCCCTCCCCAGAACCTTCCACTCTCAAGACAACTCCCCACAACCTAGTCGGGCTCAAACCATCTCTGAGTCTTGGCGACTGACCCAACAGAGGCAACTCGCTTGCCAACCTCCACCCTCTGCGTTATTTCAGCCAGAGCGACAAGTGACGATGGATAACGGTCCGGCTTGCTCACAATCTCAAAGGCAAGCTCCTTGTGCAAATTCCCCTCCATACCGTGCCGTGCCAGCCGATGCAACGTGTACCTTGGGAGAGGGGCACCAAGCGAGTAACACCTCTCGATGATACTGAGATCCCCCCGCCATCCATCTCGGCCCGCCAGTGCTCCTTCCAGAGCGCGACTTTGGCAGAACTGAAGGACCACAAGATCCTTTCCTTTATACTTTTTAAGCCAAGTCTGATATAGCTGTGCTTGCGTTCGCTCATCACTCCGTAATCCGAAAGCCACCAGCGTCCGCTCGCATAATCCCTTAGGCAAAGACGTCGCATCTATGCTGCCGGCCCGAGGGAGAGAGTGCATGCGAACAACCGGTGAGGCTGCTTCGATTCCGTAATAAACCCTTGCCCAGTCTGAGTCAGAAAGGCTCTTGAGCACTTCGTCGATTTTGGATGCCAGTTGCATCACTGTGGACCCGCTGCCCCACGTTAGCAGTACCTCGCATGCGAGTACCGCGTGTACGCTTTGCTGGACCTGCTCCAACTGCTTGGTCCACCACTGTGGAGCCCCAGCGCGCAGGCGAGCATACCGGACCCGTCGGCATAATGGAGCGCTTTCGTCGTAAAGCGCTGTCGTGTCGGAGCACTGCTCAGCCTGCGATCGGATCCCTGCCGCCACATTCGCGTAATGACACAGCGCCACCCGATCACCCCAGACCGAACGTGCCTCTTCAACGATAGCATTCCAAGGTGCGAGGCTCGTTGCCCACTCTACCACCGGCCTCTGCAATTGCTCTTTGGCAGTTCCTACTACTCTGCGGCACGCGGCGAGAACCGAGCACACTGTCTCATCGGTGGGCACATAGGTTGTCAGTGCCCCCATGCCCCGGCGCTCGTTGATCTCGGCAAGAGGTCCAGAATAGCCGCTGTTGTACCCGCCAATGTTCAAGTTCGGCTCAAGAGCCATGCAGAATGCTTCCAGAAGGTGCTTGCCTCGAAGCGCATTCGAACTATTGGCAGGGAGTCCCAGAATATCGTTCACCACAACTTCCGCACGGCTTTCATCCGCTGCTAGCCAGTGGGCTTGGTGACCACGCAGAAGAATCCGAAGGCGCCTTCCGTTGAGGCTCTCGGCTTTTTTCTGACTCACGGTTAAAGAAAAGTTCCACGTAATGCGAACTTGGCTGTTCGCTCCGTTCGGGCCTACCCGCGCGTAGGGCTGCTAAGACGGTTAGCCCCCTTGCGAGAGAAGGGCCCCTAGAATGAGATTCTACACCCAGGAGGTTCCAGGGTGATCCAATAAGATTGAGGAAGGCGTAAGTTGAGCGGCCGGACCCTCTCCGCGCTTACTTCGGATACGGCTTGGGCTGATATTCCTGGTAGATCGCATCTATTGATGCTGGAAGGTAGTCGAGAGCAGCATCAGCGCCTGTTCTCCCGCGAGCACGAGACAGCTCATGACATGATCTACACGTGCTGGAGCGACAAGCAAGGAGAGATCTATGGCTGACCAAGGCACTGTCCACGTACTCGCGCTGTTCACCGCCGCTCCCGGCAAGGAGGAAGAACTGGAGAGGGCGCTCACCGCACTGATCGAGCCGACCCGGAAGGAGGCTGGGTGCATCCGCTATGACTTGGTGCGGGGGCTCGGCAAGTCGGCCGAGTTCGCTTTCATCGAGGAGTGGGAGTCGGCCGAGCACCTGGATGCCCACTCCAAGACTTCGCACGTCCGGGAGGCGGGAAGCAAGGCCTCAAGCCTGCTCGGGGCGCCGGCTTCGATCGAGCGCTACCGGCAGATCGGATAGGTCTCAGCGCCAGGGGCGTTCGAGCCGGAGCGCCTGCAGCTGGGAGGAGACGATGGTCCAGTGTTCCAGTGGCCGAAGTCGGCTGTGTTCTTGAGGAAGTAGATGGTCCCGCCGTCCCGGGAGAAGGCGGCGTGGGACTCGTACTCTCCGGTCGAGATCACGCCGGGGGCGAAGACGGCCGGCTCGGGTCCCGCGTTGAGCGCGGAAAGGGCCGTGGCTCCGGCCAGTCCGATCAGGGCGAGGACATGGGTCGGCTTCATCTCTCTCCAGTCGGATCGATGTGGCTCATTGAGGGGCTCCCTTCGCGACGAGCTGCTCGAGTTGCTCAAGAAGGTCGTCCCTGCCGCGGTTGTAGCCGCGCGCGATAATGAGTTGCAGGGCCTCCCTCGCCTGGCCGATGTCTGCGGGGTTCGCCTCTCGCAGAAGAGCCTTCAAATCATCGAAGTCCTGCGGCCGAAGGCGATCGTCCCTCGCCAACAGCTTCAGGGCGATCAGGTGACCCGTGGTAGCGATAGGCAGAGCGATCCCGGCCGCGATCTCGAGCTCCTCGGCTTGGGCGACGATTTCCGGCTCTACGCCGGAGGAAGCGAAGAGCAGATCCACCAGGACCCCTCCTTCGTCCTCGCCGGGCGCGATGAACCGCACGGTTGCAAGGCGGCCAGCCGCATCCTGCTCGAGATGTTCCACAAGGGTGTAGCCACGCGCCCGAAGATTCCGGACCAGCTTTTCGGCCTGCGAGTCCCCGGAAACGGCGACCACCAAATCGACATCCCGCGTGGTCCTGGGCTCGGCCCGGGCGGAAACCGCAAGCCCTCCCACCAATGCCCAGCGTTGACCCAGATCTCGGAGGTCACGGGTGGCTCGGAGCAGAGCCGCAAGCAGGCGGGTCACTCGGATCTTTCAAGCCTGCGGGATGGCCGGCCTGGACCGTCGCCATGCTCGGCGCCTGGCCGGCGGCGGAGCCAACTCACGAGCAGGCGCTCGATCTCAGCCTCCTGTGCATCGGGGAAGCGGCGCCGGAGGTTCTGCCGCATGATGGCTTCTGCCGTCTCGTACAGGTCGAAGGCCATCTTCATCCGCGACATCACCTTCGGGTCCCGGATCGGCTCTTTCATGGGCTGATTCTACCTGACCTGTTCGCCTCAGTTGGCACAGATCGGATAGGGCTCAGCGCCAAGGGCGCTCGAGCTGGAGCACCTGCAGGTCCACCTGATAGAGATCGCCCAGGCCGTTCCCAGGGGAGTTGAGCTGGCGCGACAGCTCCGCGTAGCTGAGGGCCTTCTCCGGAGGCTTGACGGCGAACGTCCGCCGCGTGCTGGTAAAGAGGAGAGTCCGGCCGTCCGGCGTGATCTTGGGACCCACCTCGAAAGCCGGAGAGTTGATCGGCGGAGGGAGATTCACCGCCGGACTCCAGGCTCCGTCGCGGAGATAGCTGACCCAAAGGTCGCCGCTTCCCTGTCCTCCCTTGCGGGCGGCCATGAAGATCAGGACGGTGCCATCAGGGGAGATCAGCGGCTCGTACTCCTCGCCGGGCGAGTTGACGGCGTCTCCGAGGTTTTCGGGCTGGGCGTACTTGCCGTCCACCAACCGGGCTCGCCAGAGGTCGGTTCCTCCCTTGCCCCCCTCGCGGTCGGAGCCGAAGTAGAGGGTGCCGTCGGCAGCGAGCGTGGGAAACCACTCGGCTCCCGGCGAGTTGACCGGCGCTCCCAGGTTGCGCGGCTCGCCCCAGCCGTCCTCTTTCCTCTCGACCACCCAGATATCCAGGTCCTCCTTGGGCTTGGCGTCGATTGGCCGGGTGGAGATGAAGTACAGCGTCGATCCGTCCGAGGTGACGAACGGGTCGGCGTCGCTGTAGCGGCCCGAGAAGGGGACGACTTCCGGAGGGCCCCACTTGCCGTCCTGCATCCGGGAGGAGACGATGGTCCAGTGGCCGAAGTCGGCCGTGTTCTTGAGGAAGTAGATCGTCCCGCCGTCCGGGGAGAAGGCGGCGTGGGACTCGTACTCTCCGGTCGAGATCACGCCCGGGGCGAAGACGGCCGGCTCGGGGATTGCGGCTCCGGCCAATCCGAGAAGGATGAGGGCATGGATCAACTTCATCTCTCTTCCGGAGCCTTGCCAGTCCCTCCTGCTCGCGGCTCAGCAACTGCAGTTGGATTGGTTGTACCCTGGACAGTACCTGAAGTTGTTCAGGCACCTCACCCCGCATTCGGCATAGGGAAAGCTGCAGTCATAGAAGGTCTCACACAGGTCCCAGGTGCCCGAAAAGCAACTGACCTGCGAGCCATTCGGGCAGGTGACAGCCGCGCTGCACGTGACCCGCTGGTGTGGCCGGGGAAGAAAGCCCGTCAGTTCCGGGCTCGTGGGGGTCGAGGCGGCGCACAGGCCGGCGGGCTCCCCCACCGCAGCGGCCGGAGCGCCGTCCTCGGCGGCAAGAAAACTGGCGGTCAGCAGACCGATCAGACCGAAGGTAGCGATCGCTCGTTTCATGTCCAAGCTCCTCCCATAGGTCAGACGTTAGGCATGGTTCAGATACTACTCCCGACTACCCGGTAGGACGCTTCCCCTTGAGGATCAGCTCCCGCCCGGCCAAATAGAGCAACAAGGCCAGAATCGCGAACGGAATCAGCGCCAGCGCATCCGCGGACGGTCCAGCGAAGAACGGGTTGGTGCCTTCCATGAAGCGGGTGACCCGGTCGGTGAAGTCGGTCAGGACTCCGGCCATGAAGGCGATGAGGATGCCGGCGATGGCCCCCCCGGCGATGTAGCCCGAGGCCATCAGGACTCCCGGGCTCTTGTCTCCCTCGGCGACGAGCTCTTCCTCGGTCAGGTTGCGGTGCGCCAGCTTCTTGCGCAGGTGGAGGTCCACCAGCCAGCGGATCAGGCCTCCGGCGAGGATGGGGGTGGTGGAGGAGATCGGCAGGTAGACGCCCACAGCGAAGGCGAGGGACGGGATGCCCGACATCTCCAGCACGACGGCGATCATCACCCCCAGCAGGACCAGCCCCCAGGGCAGCTCGCGGTTCAGGATGCCCTTGATGATGTAGGACATCAGCGTTGCCTTCGGCGCGTCGAACTTGTCCACTCTCTGGCCGTTGGGCCTCGTGTCATGGACGCCGTTGATGCCCGGGTCCACCAGGTAGACGGGGACGCCCTGGGCATTCACCAGGTAGCGGCCGGCCAGGCCGCCCTGCTCGTCCGTCTTGTGCCAGACGCGGTAGGTGCCTGGATCGTCGGCGGACTGCGGGCCGGTGAGCTTCTCCTGCTCGAGCGTGGTCAGGAGGGCGGGGGGGACCCGCAGGTTGGGGGCGTAGCCCTGGCCAACGATCGCTCCCGTGTTGCGGTCGGCGACCGGCACATAGACGGTGCCCGAATCGTTGAGGCGCAGGAGGATGGGCGCGAGGAGCAGGGCCGAGACGGCCGAGCCGACGATGATCGAAAGCTGCTGGGCCCTCGGCGTGGCTCCCACGAGAAAGCCGGTCTTGAGCGACTGCGCGATCGTGCCGCCGTTCGAGGAGGCGATGCAGACGATCGCTCCGACCATCAGCGCGGTGACGTAGTAGGTCGGGCCCGTCCAGCCGAGGATCAGGAAGGTCAGGCAGGTAAGCAGCAGCGTCGCCACCGTCATGCCCGAGATCGGGTTCGACGACGAGCCGATCTCGCCGGTCAGGCGGGCCGAGACCGTGACGAAGAGGAAGCCGAAGAGGACGATCAGGATCGCCCCCAGCAGGTTCATGTGCAGCGAGCGGAAGAGGAGGATCATGGCCACCAGGGCCAGGCTGCCGAAGACGACCAGCTTCATGGGCAGGTCGCGCTCGGTGCGCGGCAGCTCGGCCGTTGCGCCGCGCTGGCCCTTGTAGTCCGAGAGGCCGGCGCGGATGCCGTGCAGGATCGTGGGCAGGGCGCGGAACAGGCTGATGATGCCGCCCGCCGCCACCGCCCCGGCCCCGATATAGAGGACGTACGCGTTGCGGATGTCGTCCGGAGTCATCTCGCCGATGGGCATGGTGCCGGGCGCCAGGATCGCGGTCGCCGCCGAGCCGAAGAACTTGATGGCCGGGATGAGCACCAGGTAGGCGAGGACGCCGCCCGCGCACATGACCGCGGAGATGCGCGGGCCGATGATGTAGCCCACGCCCAGCAGCTCGGGCGAGATTTCCGCGGAAACCGAGCCGGCCGTGAACGGCGGGCCGAAGACCTTCTCGGGGATGTCTTTCCAGGTCTTGAAGGCCGCCATGGCCGTCTTGTAGAGGATGCCGATGCCGAAGCCGGTGAAGATGGTGCGGGCGCCGAGGCCCGCGTCGAGCGAGATCCCCGCGCCATGGCGCGCGGCGATGGCACGCTCTTCGGGGCTGGCCGCGGCCTTGAGCACCTCGGCGCAGGCCGTCCCCTCGGGGAACTTGAGGATACCGTGCTGCTCGACGATCATGGCCCGGCGCAGCGGGATCATCATCAGGATGCCCAACAAGCCGCCGAGGAGGGAGACCAGCACCGCCCTCATGATGTCCAGGTCGAAGCCAAGGATGAGGACGGCCGGCATGGTCACGCCGATGCCGAAGGCGAGCGATTCGCCCGCCGAGCCGGCGGTCTGCACGATGTTGTTCTCGAGGATCGAAGCGCCGCGGCCGCCCATCTTGCGAAGGAGACGGAAGATGGTCACCGAGATGACCGCCACCGGGATCGAGGCGCTCACGGTGAGGCCGACCTTGAGCACGAGGTAAAGCGAGGAGGCGCCGAAGACGGCGCCCAGCACCGTGCCCAGGATCAGGGGGAGGATCGTCAGCTCGGGGAGCTTGACCTCGGCCGGGATGAAGGGCCGGAATCCAGGCGTCTCCGCGGGGGAGGGCTCCAGGATCGCGACCTTGTCAGGAAGGGGTTCGGGTGTGGCCATGCGGAAACGCTAGCACAAGGGCTGGGGAGAGGGAGGATGGGATCAAACCCGGGCTGTGCTACCATCCGGCCCGACTTCGCAAAAAGGAGGCTTGCCTTGGCCCATGGAGCGCCTGTCGTCCCTGACCAGAAACCTGCCGCGGAGTTCAAGCCCTACATCTCAGCCGACCAGGAGATCCCGGAGTTCACCGTCAAAGCGGTGATCCTCGGCGCGATCTTCGGGATCATCTTCGGCGCGGTCACGGTCTACCTGGCCCTGCGCGCCGGGCTGACGGTTTCGGCCTCGATCCCGATTGCCGTGCTGTCGATCGCGGTGTTCAAGAGGATCGGCAAGTCCACGATCCTGGAGAACAACATCGTGCAGACCACCGGCTCGGCCGGTGAATCGATCGCGGCCGGCGTCGCCTTCACGCTGCCCTCGCTGCTGCTCATGGGCTTCGACATGGAACTCGAGCGCGTGCTCCTGGTCGGGCTGCTGGGCGGCCTGATCGGGGTCTTGATGATGATCCCGCTGCGACAAGGGCTGATCGTCAAGGAGCACGGCAGGCTCACCTATCCCGAGGGCACGGCCTGCGCCGACGTCCTGATCGTGGGCGAGCGGGGCGGCACGAGCGCTACCACCGTCTTCATCGGCTTCTTTATCGGCCTCTTCTATGCCATCGCGAACCTG
>DATMER010000088.1:0-41073 GCA_035556715.1 Thermoanaerobaculia bacterium | reverse complement strand
CTCTTGGGCCACAAGAGCGTGAAGACCACGATGATCTACACGCATGTCCTGAACCGTGGTGGCCTGGGCGTCCAGAGCCCGCTGGACCTGCTCGGCTGACAGAAGCGTTTCGTGTTATCCGCGGACCAAGCCTTCCTGCGCGATGTGCGGCAGGTCCTTTCGTTTCAAGAGGATCAGGCCTCCGGCCCCCGATGGCCCGGAGTTCATATGTCAATGGGCGAAAACTAATAAGACTCCAGAAACCCCTCCCAGGCATGCAGGGTTGGGGATGCACTCGGGCCTCTAACTGCTGCTCGTTGAGGAGATTCTCGGCAATCGCCCTGGAGCCGATCCTCATCCCGGGTGCTGCGGATGGAGGAGAGGGCCCGGTTGTTTACTCGCGCCTGATTGACAGTCTCCGAGCAGAGGCGTAGTCTTGTTAAGTCTATGTTTTTGCGAATCTTGCGACGGGCGTCCGTTGGGATCGGCATCCGGTGTAGGACACGGAAGACGTGTCCTAGTCCTGAGGACGGCGCACGTCGACTCTAAGCGTTCGACGTCGCGATAGGCAAGGGGATCTATGCAGCCTGAAGCCATAAAGCCGTTCGCAGTGGCAGCTGACACGACCATCCTCCAGTCTGCCTCGTCCTTCATCCAGCCTTCGTCAGGTCGGACGGACCCCCGTGCGGAAGAGTCATTTGAGGCAATAGCGACGGCGTTCTGCAACGGAACACGGCTATTTCTTCCTCTCCCACAAGGCCAATGCGGAGAGAATCCCTTTCTCCTAGACCTTTGGCGCTCGGCGTGTATTGTAACTGATCTTTTCAATAATGAGCTTTCGGATGACGCATTTAAAGAGATCGGTGGACCTCTTACTACACCCTTTGCCTTGTTCGTCGAGGGAGACGCGCCAGACGTAGCTAAATGGCTAGCCTTTCAGTTTACGCCTGACATAGTGGGTGGTTACATGACGCGCGCCGATGACCTCGCTATTCGTCGCACAGGCCCCCTCGTGCGACAGTTGCTTGCGGAGCATAGGCTATCCCACTTGGAGGCAGCAATTCTAAGCCTTCAGGAGAAGGAAAACTTCAAACCCCCCCAAGCCTACGAGCATCTCGTGGGAACTTCTGAGATCCCGTCGTTCGTCCACCTTTGTGCTTCTTACACTTTCAGCGTCTTTTTGAGGGGCTGGTCCTATGCCGCCAATCTTTCGAAAGACCCGGATGTTCCCATCTATAAGCACGCATGGATCCGTTGCGCCGCTCTCAGATCAGGGATTGGCTCGCCTGTAAGCCGTGTAAGAGCAGATGGTAGTGAGTTGTGGTTTCCATGGGGAAACATTCTGGCCGAGGTCTTTAGTGATAGAGCTCCTCTGATACCCAAGGCGCAGTCGGCGGCTTCGGACGTTTTACTTGGGTTGAGACAGCAAACAGAACATCTTCGGAGTCAATTAGCCAGCGCTTTGGTCGAGGTTAATACTGGAAATCCGAGGGCAACACCAACAGATGCCGAGGTTTTAATATTAGATACTCTACGGGATGTCGATGTCGTTCCGCGCTATTCAATCTCGACTCGAACAGAGTTTTTGGCAAGGTGGCTTCGCGATCTGGTTGAACAAACAGCTCCAATTTTTAAGATTCCGGCGGAGTTGATTACTGGAGTCGTTCAGAATCGATGGTTACGTGAAAAGGAGTTTGATCTGCGACTCCGGTTCAGGAGGGACAAGTTGTGGGATATTTTTGAGGACCCCAGCATACGGGCCTCTATTCGAGCTTTCAAGGAGAGGAATGCGTCGGAGCGCAACTTTGTGGAGTAGACGTTGAACCCGGCACCGGCAGTCGAACTGCCGGCTTCACCGTCCGCCGCTGAGGCGCGACCGTAGGCATCCTCGGCAAGGTGGAGAATTTGGGAATGGTTCGACTTATCGGTCCGGGGGCAGCGGGCAAGAGCACCGTCGGTTCTTTACTCGCTGATCGGCTTGGTGTTCCGTTTGTGGACATTGATGCCCAGTTCATGGCAACGTTCGGGGATATCTCGCGCTTCATAAAAGCCTTCAGCTACCCGGTGTACACTGAGACAAACATGGGCGTGTATCTAGGCGCCTTGAATCGGCTCGCAGGAAGAAATCCGGTGCTTGCTCTTTCCTCGGGTTTTATGGTCTATCCGACGGACACTCATCCAAAGTACCCTGTGTGCCGCAGAGAACTGATTGAGAGCCCGTTAACGTTCGTGTTGCTTCCTTCAATAGACCGGGAGGTGTGCGTCAGAGAAACGGTTCGGCGGCAGCTCGCTCGGCCATTTGCCCGATCTGCCGAGCGAGAAGAGCAGGTAATCCGAGCGCGGTTTGATCTCTATCGAACACTTCCCTGTGAAAAGGTTGAAACCATGCGTCCGCTGACGGAGGTTGTTGAAGGCATCGCATCTCGACTTTCGCGGCGGTCGCGGGTTCTTGAGGAATGATGCCTAACCCCTCCATCGAGCGGACAGTCAACTGGCTACGCCGGTCGCCTGCCACTCATGTCAAACGTTGGGCGGCTCGTTCGATCGCCTGAAACACTCGCGCTCGGAGGTTCCCAATGAAGTCCAGATTGCCAGTCGTTCTCGCAGCAATCATCATTTTAGTAGGCGGTTGCCGTGCGCCATGCACTCAGGACGAACTCGACGCGTGCAGTCGCGTCGAGCGTGGCGAGCCGGCTGCAAAAGTCTTGGGTTCTGTGAACCCCACGATTCTCCCAGAAAGTCTGGAGCGCTGCGTGGTGTGCGCGGATGGACCGGGGGTCCGGAAGGCCCTTGATGCGGCCAAGAAGGTCGAGGGTGTGCTCAAGAACCTAGGTTCCTCTAAGGACTCGCCACCCAACAAAGAGAGCCAGGAGCGCCTTCGGGAAGGACTTGCCTCCGAAAATCAGCTTGTCCGAATGGACACGCTCATCATGCTCGGTGAACACGATCTCAACGGAACCTTGAAAGCAACAGGGGACTCATCGTGGTTTGTTCGCTGGGCCGCCATAGACACGCTGACAAAACACCACACCTCGTCTATTCCCCAAGTTGTTCCGGCACTTACAGCCGCGCTACGAGATGAAGACTGCTTCGTCAGATACGAAGCGTTCGCCGCCCTGCAGAGAATGAATCGAGTCGATACATCTGTGGCAGGAGCGATCCTCGACGGTTTGAATCATCCAGCTACGGTCGTTCTGCCTGGTAAAGACACTCTCCCGAACATGACGAGCCCGAAGGCACAAGCGATCAGGGACATTGCTTTGAACCTGATCGAACAGCGTGAAAGTGTGGCGCGTGGTGGACTCGATGTATTGGTCTTTGCGGACGCACTCGAGGGGATTGGCACTCTTAGATCAGAGCACGTACCTGGATTGATCACCGCTCTGAACCACGCACATGTGCAGGTCCGCGTGGCGGCAGCGAGGGCCCTTGGCAGGATGAAAGCTGATGCCCGGGATGCACTTCCGGCCCTTCGAGAGGCCCAAAAGGCGCCGAAGGCTCAGAATGACGCCACGGGGCAAGGTCCAATGTCGGCTGCGATCGCGGCGGCGGTTATCGAAACGGCGCTCCAGGAATCAACGGGTACCGTAAGCCGCTGATCGTTCGGCGCCGACGCCGCCCAACCCGAGCCTGCAGCGGTCGAGTAGCCAGGGGAGCTTGCGCTCCCCCGGCTCTCACAGAACCGGACTTGTGGGCGCACATCCGGCTCTTCAGGACACCGACGTTCAGGACCGCTCCTGTAGCTCGGTGCCGGTGTTGCCACCCGCAGCTATCCCAGATCCAGCGCAAGCCGAACCGGGCCGATGACGGACCGGGTTCAAAACTCCTGCCAATGTTCCTTGAGCGAAAACAACCCTCGCTCGCGGAGGCATTCGACAAGGCCTTGTGGACGGGGAAGGCACCCGAGAGCGCCCACCACGATTTCCCCCTGCGAATTGAGCCTCTCCGCCGCCTCTCGGAAGGCGGCAAGGAATTGCTGGCCGCGTTGGCGTGATATCCTTCTCTGTGGAATCGGGAGGGAACAAGCTCCTCAGGATGGTGAAGCCGTCATGAATCCCCAAAACAAGACGATCGCGTTGTTTGCGGTCGTGGGCTATGTGGTTTCTCTATTCTTGTCCGGCGTGCTTTGGGGTATGGGGCCGGGAGCATGGCTCGTGCTTTTGGCACTGGTGCCGTGCGCCATCGCGTTGGGCTGGGTAAAGATTTTCTTCCTTCGGCCAGGCCTGCAGACCGTTCCAGGCTTTCTGAGAGGCGCCGGTGTAGCGCTGATCAGCTATCTTTCCTTCGGGATACTGACGGCAGCTTACTTGTCGTACCCGGACCTTTCCGGACTGCGGGAGGATTTGTGGAACGTTCTGATTGTCGGAACGGTGATGTTCGGTCTTCCCTTGACGGCGGTGGGAGCGGTCACAGGATTCGTAGCAGAGAAACTTTTCGGCAACAGTTGACCGTCGCCGGCGAATCGGCTCACTTCGGAGTGCTCACCGGCTCCCGCAGCACGAAGCTGTCCAGCGTCTCGAGGACCGGTTTCTCTCTTTTCTTCCACTGTTCCGGCGGGGTCACGTAGCCGCCGACCATCAGCAGGTTGGTGCCCTGGGCAAAGAAGCGTTGGAGGGCACGGACCGGGCGGCCTTCCAGCAGGGCTTCGAACTCCACCTCGTAGACCTTGACCCCGCCGCGCTCGACGACTCCGGCGGCGATCTGCTTGTAATCGGCCATCGGCATCCGCATCCCGATCTCGATCATCGGCCCGATGGCCGCGATGTCGACCGGCTGTCCGATCGGCAGGTGAATCACGGCGACGTTTGCGCTCCGGTCCGGAGCGTGGAGCATTGCGGCGACGCCGGCCTGCCCGCTCGCCGGGCTCAGCTCCCAACCGTCCTGCGACATCGGAATGGAGATGGAGAACCCCAGCGTCGCATTGCTGTAGGTGCGGCCGTCCTCGCCGAGCTCGCCCTGGCCCAGGTCCTGGGCCAGGATCTGCTCCACCGCCTCCTTGACCTTGGGGTTCTTCATCAGCTCCGCGGCCGTGTCCTCCTCCTTCTTTGCCTCGATCCCGATCGCAGCCAGGTCGATTCCGCGGTTGGCCGGCCGCTCGGCCCGGACCGCGGCCAGCTCCGCCTGGAGCGCTGCCCGCTCGGGCTTCTTGAGATTCCCGCGGATCACAACGACCCGCCGTTCGGACCGCTGGACCGTCCAGCCCCGGCCGAGATCTTTCGCGGCCCCCTGGAACTCCCGGGCATCGGCATCCGTGTCCCACTCGGTGACCCAGGCCAGCAGGCGCTCGCCTTCCTTCTGATAGACCCCGAAACGGTCCCCTCCCCAACCGGCCGCGGCCTGGGCGGCGCGCTCGTCCTTCTTCAAGGCGCCGCGGAACAGGGTGCGGATGCCCAGCTCGCCGAGCTGCGCCTCGGTAACGCTCGACCAGCCCGGCAGGGTCCGGGAGAGGTCCGGCCAGGGGATGACCACGGGATCGTCTCGCTTCGTGTGCCACTTCTCGGGGTGGAGGATCTGCTCCGAGGAGCGCGGCGGGTCGGTGGTGAAAGCATGGTCGAGCAGCGCCTGCCCGCCCTTCCGCCGCGCGCTGAGGGAGAACTGGAAACCCTGGAAGTAGCTGAAGAGCAGCGTGTCCTGGAACCAGGGCGGGGCCGAGGACAGATCGGCGACGCCGGGGACGCCTGGAGCGGTCTTCATCATCTCGCGGGGGTCTTCCAGGAACGACCCCATCGCCTCTTCCATGCCAGGCAGGCTCGCCAGGCTGGTCTCGGCGAAGAAGTCCATCATGACGAGGGTCGCGTCCCCCTCGACGAGGGCCACCTTGGCCGCGTCGGCATCGTCCAGGGGCTGGCCGGTGGCGAACGTCTCCAGGTGGAAGTGCTGGTCCTGGAGCGCGTGGGTCAGCTCGTGGACGAGCACCGCCTCCTCGGCCTTCTTCACGGTATCTGCGGGGAGGTCGGGCAGATCGGTGGATGGCAGGATCTCGCCGTCGCGCTGCACCAGGGCAAGGTAGTGCCGCTCCGGGTCGTAGTAGCCCGCCACCTGGCTGGTGAGGAGATCGGGGAAGAACTTGACTAGGTCGAGGCTCTCCGGCACCAGGCCGAAGGCCTTGAGCGCAGCTTCCACCGGACGCAGCTTCTCCGGCGGCATGTCGGTCTGGAAGGACTCGACCACCTTCTTCTTCAGAGCCTGGTCGTCCACGGTGCCGGAGGGCACGGGCTCCCTGGCCTGGAGCCCGCGGTACTTCTCCGCCTCTTCGAGGAGCGCTTCCACCCGGCTCTCGAGCGCCTCCGGCAGCGGGGCCACCCCGGAGGGGAGCGCAGGCGCCGGCTCGGCGAGCAGGGCCCCGGGCCAGAGCGCAGGCCAGAGGAGAAACGCGGCCAGGACAGCTCTAATCTTCATGCCCTTCCTTGTGGGTCGCCATGTCCACGACCACGGCGCAGGCCAGGAGGAGGACGTCGTCCTCGCCCTGCGCGATATCGATGCCATAGACGTCCCGGATGGAGAACCAGCGCTTGGACACCTGGGCCACGGTCGTTCCGCCGCGGGTGAAGGTGTACTCGTGGTCGAGGAAGTCCCCCTGGGCCTCCAGGTCGTCCGGGCCGGGGACGTCCACGGAGAACTTGTGGCGCAGGAGGGTGAACAGGGACTTCTTGACCGTGGCCACATGCTGGCCGCCGCGGTAGATCTCGTAGGTCGGCCCCCAGGCGAGCAGCTTCTGCTCGATGCGGGCGAGCTCGTTGCCCGCCATGTCCTTGAACACCAGCTTGTCGCCGAAGCTGAGAGCCTTGCCATCTACGAAGTACACATCGCGTCCGCTCTCGTCCTGGATCTTGAAGTCCTGGCCCAGCGCGATCAGCTTCTCTTTCATTACATATCGCATGGGTGCCAGTATACGGGAGCGGGAGGAGGGTGAATGGAACAGGACCTGAGGCACCGCATCATCGCGACCAACGGCATCCGGCTGCACGCCGTCGAGGCCGGCCCGGAGGATGGGCCGTTGCTGATCTTCCTCCACGGTTTCCCGGAGATCTGGTACGGCTGGCGCAAGCAGATCGCCCCGTTCGCCGAGCAGGGCTTCCGGGTCCTGGCTCCGGACCAGCGGGGATACAACACCAGCGACAAGCCCGAGGGGGTCCGCGCCTACGGGATGGACAACGTGGTGCAGGACATCGTCGGGCTGATCGACGAGGCGGGGAGGGAGAAGGCGTACATCGTCGGGCATGACTGGGGCGGGGTGGCGGCCTGGTGGCTGGGGCTCAAGCACCCGGACCGGATCGAGCGCCTGGTCCTCCTCAATTGCCCCCACCCCGGAGTGATGTGGCGCCACCTGCGGAAGAACCCCAGGCAACTGAAGCGGAGCTGGTACATGTTCTTCTACCAGCTCCCCTGGCTCCCCGAGCGGACGCTGAGCAAGGACGGCTACGCCTACCTCGGCAAGGCCCTGAAGTGGACGAGCCGCCGCGGCACGTTCACGGACGAGGACCTGAAGGTCTACCGCGAGGCCTGGGCCCAGCCCGGCGCGCTGACCGCCATGCTGAACTGGTACCGCGCCGGGATCCGCGCCCGTCCCACCCGGCCGCCGAGCCCGAGGGTGACGGTTCCCACGCTCCTGATCTGGGGGACGAAGGACCGATTCCTGGGCGAGGAGCTGGCCCAGCCCAGCATCGACAAGTGCGACCACGGCCGCCTCGCCCGCATCGAGGAGGCCACCCACTGGGTCCAGCACGAGGAGCCCGAGCGGGTCAACGCGCTGATCGGAGACTTCTTTCAATCATGAGCAAGCCGAAGCTTCTCCATGTTTCAACCCGCGAGGAGTGGCGCGCCTGGCTGGAGGAGCACCACGCCACCGAGACCGAGGTCTGGCTGGTCTTCGCGAAGAAGCACTCGGGCAAACCGCGGGTCTCCTACGACGCCGCGGTCGAGGAGGCGCTCTGCTTCGGCTGGATCGACAGCATCGCCCGCACGCTGGACGACGACCACTCCGCCCAGAAGTTCACGCCGCGGAAGGACCGCACGAACTGGTCGTCGTCCAATCTGGAGCGGGTCGAGCGGCTGATGGCGGAGGGGAAGATGACCAAGGCGGGCATCGCCAAGATGCACCCGGACCCGGATTATCGGCCGCCCGAGCGCATCGGCGCCGAGCCTCCTCCTTGGCTGGAGGAGGCTTTGCGGAAAGAGCCCGCCGCCTGGGAGAGCTTCCAGCGCCTCGCCCCCTCCCATCGCAAGAATTACGTTCGCTGGATCACCGAGGCCAAAAAGGAAGAGACCCGCCAGCGCCGGCTGCAGGAGGCCATCCGCATGCTGGAGCGCAACGAGAAGCTCGGGATCACTCCTCCGCCAACACGATGACCTGGTCCGCCCCGGTGAAGGCAAGCTTCGCGGACTTCTTCGGGTTCACCGCCACGCCGTAGGCGCGGGCCGCGTCTTTGGCGTATGCCATCTGCCGGTATCCGAAGGCCACCTCGCCACGGCGGCGGGCCGCCTCGGCCACGGTGTAGAAATTGACCTCCACCCCCGGCTCGACGTAGTCCGACGCCGGCTTCAGGTAGACCTCCGAGCCCTCGGGGTCGAAGAGGTCCTCGAACACCGGGGCCAGCTCCCTGTTCTCCGAGACCTGGGCGAGCATCAGGCTGGTCAGCTTGTTGCTCACGATGAAGTCGTCCGCCTGCGTGACCTCGGCCAGCTCGCGGTTGCGGACGTCCAGCATCTCGCTCACGATGCGGAAGTCGTGGTCCCCCTTGTCCGCCATGTCGCGCAGGTGGAGCAGCGTGATCAGGGTGCGGGCGTCCGCCTCCTGCACATCCAAAGTATCCGAGTAACAGAGCAGGATGACTTGGTCGTAGGTCTCGATTTGGAGGCTGTCCAGCACCTCGCGGTCGGTCGTATCCGCGTTGCGCGTGGTGCCCTTCTGGTTCTTCAGGCTCAGGCGCTGGGACTTGATCGTCTCCGAGATGCCGGGCGCCACCAGGGTCAGCTCCGAGCCGGGGGCGACGTAGCGGTCCAACTCGCGCACGATAGCCGGGCCGCGCTCGTTCCAGCCCAGGATCAGCGTCCGCTCGGGCCGCGGGGCCGTGGGGCTCGCGCCGTGGATTGCCCGCTCGTCGACGGCCCCCGGCTCGTCGGAGACCTTCACCGTGTCGTCATCCTCGGAAATCGCGATGACCCTGTCGCCCGCCTCGATGCGGGTGTCCATGGGCGGGTTCAGGCGGATCCGCCCGTCGCGGTTGCGCAGGCCGATCACCGCCGACTCCTCGTAGGCGAGGAGAGCCTCGCCGAACGTGCGGCCAGCTAGCTTCGGCTCGTTGGTGAAGTAGATCTCGTCGCCGCCGAAATCCAGCAATTCGGTGTAGACCACGGAGAGGCCCGACTGCCGCGAGGTCTGCACGATGATCCGCGAGATCAGGTCGCCGGTGACGATGAGCTGCGCCTCGTCGCGGCCGACCATCCGCGCCACCTCCAGGTTTTTCGGCTCCGCGATCTCGGCCACGATGTGGTAGGGCTCGGACCGCCGTCCGGGGTTGTTCGTGATCGCCAGGATCGTCTTGATGACCTCGGAGTCGGGCTCGTCGCTCTCCGGCGCCAGCACGACGATCGACCGCGCCTGGTGCGGGTTCACGATCTCCAGGTCGTTCAGCGCGAGCGGGCTGCCCCTGCGGCAGATGATCTTGGTCTTGCCGGTTTCCCCCACCTCGTCGCGGATCTCGTCCTCCATCTCGATCTTGTCCCTGTCGGCCAGGATCACGATACGCGGCTTGCGCCGGTTCTCGTTGGCGAGGATCAGCTCGGAGAGGATGGTGAAGATCTTGGGCGACCAGCCGAGGATCAGGGTGTGGTCCTTCTCGATGACGAAGGAGCGCCCCTTGCGCAGCTCGTCGAGCTTGGACTCCAGGCCGCTGTTCAAGACGCCGATGAGCGCGCTCACGATGAAGATACCGCCCAGGGTGACGAGGAGCATCGTGACGCGGAAGCCCCGCCCTTCGTCGCCGCCCATGGTGCCGGAGTCCAGGGTGCGCATGAGGCTCAGCCACATGCCCTCCACGAAGTCCGGCGGGCTTTCCTCGCCGCCGGGAACGATGCGCAGCATCACTAGGACCAGCGCGGCGATGGCGATCAGGGTGAGGGAGGCGAGACCCAGAAACCCGATCAGGGCCGGAGTCCCGCGGGACATGGCATTGTCGAAGGCGTAGCGCAGCCGGTGCGTCCAGCGGATGCCGTTCATGGAGCTCTCCTGGTTGTGCGAAGCAAACGGCAGGATAGCACAGCCTGCTTAGCGGGCTACGATGTTCACGAGGCGGCCGGGGACGACGATGACCTGGCGCACCGCCTTGCCTTCGAGGAAGCGGCTGGCTCCTTCGCTCTCCAGGGCGATGCGGCGCGCGTCGTCGTCGGGGATCCCCACGGGCACGGTGATCCGGTCGCGGAGCTTGCCGTTGACCTGCACCACCAGGGTGATCTCCTCCGCGGCGGCGGCCTTCTCGTCCACCTCGGGCCAGGGCTGGAGGTGAACGGAACCTTCCTTCTCCAGCCTCTCCCAGAGCTCTTCGGCGATGTGGGGCGCGATAGGGGCCAGCATCTTCAGGTAGATCTCCTGCATCTCGCGCCAGGCGGGCGTGCCCTCCGCCCCCTGGGAGCGCGCCTGGGAGATCTCGTTCTGCAGCTCCATCAGGGCCGCCACCACGGTGTTGAAGCTGAACGCCTCCATCTCCCGCGTCACCTGCTTCAAGGTCTGGTGGAGCTTGCGGCGCAGGCGGTCGGTGACCTCCTGGCTCGCCTGCCCTTCAATTGCCCCCTGCTCGGCCGCCGGCTCGGTGAAGATCGACCAGACGCGGCGCAGCCAGCGGGAGGTCCCTTCGATCCCCCGGCTGTTCCAGGGGCCGCCCAAGTCCCAGCGGGCGAAGAACATCAGGTAGGCGCGGACGGTGTCGGTGCCGTAGCGGTCCACCAGCTCGTCGGGCGCCACCACGTTGCCCCGGCTCTTGGACATCTTCTCCGAGTCCTCGCCCAGGATGATCCCCTGGTTGCGGAGCCTGAGCATGGGCTCGTCCCCCTGGACGATGCCGATGTCCCGGCAGGCCTTGTGGAAGAAGCGCGTGTAGATCAGGTGCATCGTGGCGTGCTCGATGCCGCCCGTGTAGGTATCCACCGGCATCCAGTAGCGGTACTCGGCCGGATCGAACGGCCCGTCGTCGTACCTGGGGCTGAGATAGCGCAGGTGGTACCACGAGGAGCACATGAAAGTATCCATCGTGTCGGTATCGCGCTCGGCCGGGCCGCCGCATGAGGGGCAGTCGGCGTTCCTCCAAGTGGGGTGGAGCTTGAGCGGGCTCTCGCCCGTGGGCCGCCACTCCACGTCGTCCGGCAGGAGCACCGGGAGCTGGTCCTCAGGCACGCCCACGGGTCCGCACTTCGGGCAGTGGATGATCGGGATCGGCGCGCCCCAGTAGCGCTGGCGCGAGATCAGCCAGTCGCGCAGACGGAAGGTGATCGCCCGCCTGCCCGCGCCCCGCTCCTCCAGGAACCCCACGGCGCGGTCGAAGGCTTCGTCCGCGGGGGTGCCGGTGAGGGAGCCGGAGTCGAACATGGCGCCGCGTTCCGGGTTGGCCGCTTCCATCTTCTCCCCTGTGATAGGTGAAGCTCCCTCGGGAAGAATCACCGGCTTGATCTCCAAACCATACTTGCGGGCGAACTCGAAGTCCCGCTGGTCGTGGGCAGGCACGGCCATGATGGCGCCGGTGCCGTAGCCCATCAGCACGTAGTCGGCCGTCCAGACCGGGATGCGCTCGCCGTTGGCCGGATTGACCGCGTAGCCGCCGGTGAAGACGCCGGTCTTCTCCTTGTCCGCGGCCTCGCGCTGGACGTCCGTCTGGCGGAGCGCCGGCACGACGTAGGCCTCCACCTCGGCCTTGCGTTCCGGGGTCGTGAGGCGCTCGACGAGCGGGTGGTCCGGAGCCAAGACGAGGAAAGTCGCGCCCCAGATCGTGTCGGGCCGGGTCGTGAAAACCTCGATAGGGTCGCCAGCTTCCGTTGGAAAGACGACGCTCGCCCCTTCCGAGCGGCCGATCCAGCGGCTCTGGAGGGTCTGCACGCGCTCGGGCCAGTCGATCTGGCTGAAATCGAGGAGCTCTTCAGCGTAACGAGTGGTGCGGAAGAACCACTGCGCCAGCTCCTTGCGGATGACCGGCGTGCCACAGCGCTCGCAGTGGCGGTCGTCGCCGATCACCTGCTCGCGGGCCAGGGTGGTGTTGCAGCTCGGGCACCAGTCCACCGCGGCCTTCTTGCGGTAGGCGAGGTCGTTGAGGAAGAACTGGAGGAAGAACCACTGCGTCCAGCGGTAGTACTCGGGGTCGGAGGACACGGCCTCGCGCCGCCAGTCGATCATGGTGCCCATGCGCCGGAGCTGTCCGCGCATGCGGTCGATGTTGGCGTAGGTCCACTCCTTAGGGTGGATGTTGCGCTTGATGGCCGCGTTCTCGGCGGGCAGGCCAAAGGAGTCGAACCCCATGGGAAAGACCACGTTCTTCCCCTGCATCCGCATGAAGCGGGCCTGGGCGTCGGACGGCGAGATCGCGTACCAATGGCCGATGTGCAGGTCGCCCGAAGGGTACGGCAGCATGGTGAGGGCGTAGTGCTTGGGCTGGGAGGGATCGGTATTGGAGGCATTGGAGCGGTAGAGCCCCTGCTCCTCCCAGCGCTGCTGCCACTTCGGCTCGATCGCCGCCGGGTCGTAAGCCCGGGGGTCCTTCTCTCGTTCCATAGCCACGTGTGCTCCTGTCCGGTGGTGACCGGAAAGGGGGGATTGTATCCCGGAAGGTTGAGGGTCTACAGGCTCGGTACTGCCGCCCGCAGCGCTTCCAGGAAGCGCACGAGGCGCTCCATCTTCTTGGGGACGTCTTCCTTGAGCTCCGCCGGGGAGAGGTTGGAGCGGCGCAGGTCGCCGCAGTAGCCCTCCAGCTTCTGCACGGCCTCTTCCGTGATGCCGCGGAAGGGCGTGATCTGCCTCAGGACCGGGACCAGCCGCTCCTGCACTTCCTTGATGTAGGGCTGGATCGACTGGAACATCGCGGTCGGGATGCGCGCGTGCTTGCTCAGCAGGCGCTGGGTCATCTTGAAGGAGCTCAGGTTCGGGTTGGCCGGCGCCAGCAGCTCGTTCAGGAGGTCGGACGCCGTCTTGAGCGAGGGCCGCAGGTTCGCCCTCGGACCGCTTTCCACGGGCACCGAAGACGGAGACTCGGGCTGCGCCCAATCCATCAGGGAAGCTGTCGACGGCTCGGCCACCACCGCCTCATACTCGGGGATCGGCGGCGGCAGCATCCAGTCGTTGATGTCCGACAGGGCCGCCGGGGGCGTTGGGGGCGTTGGGGCCGGCGGGACGGGCGCCGGAGCCGGGACGACCGGAGCGGCCGGGGCGACGGGAACGACGGGGACGACCGGGAGGGGCGGAACAACCGGCGGGTCGACCGCTCCGTGCTCCCTCATGGTCACGGTCAGGGAGGCCCTCCGCTGCACCGCGCCCAGGAGCAGCTCCAGGAAGATCCGCAGGTCGTCCTCGGCGAGGAGCAGGATCAGCGAGTCCATTCCGCCGCCGGGCTTCGAATCCGACGGCGCCGGCCGGCTCTTCGCCGCGGTCACCCGCGCCCGCAGCCCCTCGACCTTCTTTACGCCGAGGAGATCCTTGAGGATCGTAACGTCCAGGACGGCCGCCATCTCCAGCGTGAGCTGGACCAGGCGGACGTAGGTGGGCACGAGGTCCTGCTGCCCCATGCCGTGGTCGGTCGTGGACCACGTCTTCTGGTGCAGGGTCTCCAACTCGCGGATGCGCTCGGTCAGGAGCATCTCGCGCCGGCTGATCTGGTGATAGTCGCCCGAGTAGAGTGCCCGGCGGGTCTTTTCCTTGAGGAGCTTGGCGATCTTCCCGCGCAGGCTGGGGAGGTCGGCGAGGGCGTACTGGTCCGCCCTGTCCCCCTGCTGCCAGCCCGCCATCAGCTCGCGGAAGCGCACCTGCTCGGGGAGCTGCTTGATGGCCTGGAGCACCTCCTTGAGGAGGTCCACGAGCTCGCGGGTGTTGCGGAACTCCTCCGCCTTCTCGGGGAAAAGCACCGGCTCGAGCTCGACCCCGTCCCACAGTCCCTGGGCGATCAGGCTCGCCGCGGCTCCCATGATGGAGCTGACGTACTTCCCTTTGAGGTCGGCGCTCAGCTCGCAGAGGAGCTGGCGCTCCTCCGGCAGCGGAGGGACCCCCGGCCCGCGCTCCCGCACCGGCCCGAGGGTGCTCTCCACGCGCTTCAGCTCGTGCGCCACCATGTGATGGATGCCGCTGAACATGAAGCGGACGTCATCCCGGGTCGGCTCGTCGTCCGACTCGGCCGGTTCATCCGACCCCTCGGGGATCTTGCCCAGGATGGCTGCGACCCGCATCGGCATCCCCTCGATGAGCTGGACCAGGGTACCGAGGAACCGCAGGAACGCCTCGGAATCCTCGGGCGGATAGTAGAGGAGCTTCCAGGGCGCGGTCTTCTCGAAGTCGTCCACGGCCCCCCGTACCATCTCGTAGACGGCGATGCGCGCCGGTCCGACCTGGGCCAGGATCTCCTCCCGGGTAGCCGGGGGAGACCCCAGGCGCACGGGAGGAGCCGCGGGAGACAACGGCTCCTCGCTACCCTCGAATCCTTCGGGCAGCGCCCAGGAAAAATCTTCGTCCATGTCGGGTCTCAGATCGGGAAGTATAGCGGCTCAGAGCGCTCGGCGTGCGCAAGACCGGCGGATGCTACACTTCTGACCGATGGCCACCGATGCGCGAGGGGGTCTGGAAGCGCCCGGCCTGGAGCCGGAGGATCATCCTCTTTTGCCGCTCCTGCCCCTCCTGTACCTGGTCTGGGCGGACGGCGAGCTGACCGCGGCCGAGGTCGACGGGATCACCTCACGCCTCAATGCCGCAGACGCCACCGGCACGCTCGACGCGGGAGTCCGGCAGCGGCTCCGGCACTGGCTCGACCCCGCGCACCCGCCTTCGCCGAGCTCTCTGCGGGCGATCCTCGACACCGTCCACCGCCTGCGGGACCGCCTCCCGGTCGAAGCCGCCGACTCGCTCACCCGTCTCGGTCTGGAGCTGGCGCGGGAGGCCGGCCCGGGCGGGTCCGCTTTCCAGGCGGAGACGCTGGAGGAGATCGAGCGGGCGCTCTGCGTCGCCACCCCGGAAGCCTCCCGGCGCCTCCTGCTGGCCGACCGCCCCCGCCCCGAACAACCGGAAGATACCGAAGCCGAGCCGCCGGCCTTCGACGTCGCCGCCCTCCGCGCTCTCCTCGACGCTCCCTACGCCGAGGTGCGGGACCGCGTCCGCGCCCGCATCTCCAGCCCCGGCTTCGCCTACCTCGAAGAGCCGGACCGCATGACGGACCTCAATACCTACCGGGAGCAGGTCCTGGAGTGGTGCCGCCAGCTGGGCCGCGACGGCTTCGGCGCCCTCGGCTATCCGGAAAGCTGCGGCGGCGCCGGGGACCTGGGCCGGTTCATCGCCGCCTTCGAGACCCTCGCCTTCCACGACCCCAGCCTGGTGGTCAAGTTCGGGGTCCAGTACGGGCTCTTCGGAGGGAGCATCCTCCAGCTCGGCACCGAGCGCCACCACCTGGCTTGGCTGCCCGGGGCAGGCACCCTGGACCTCCCGGGCTGCTTCGCCATGTCCGAGACCGGCCATGGCTCCAACGTCGCCGAGCTGCGGACCGTGGCGCGCTTCGATCCTGATCGCGGCGACTTCGTCCTCCACACGCCGGACCTCCTGGCGCGCAAGGACTGGATCGGCAACGCGGCGCAGCACGGGAGGATGGCGGTCGTCTTCGCCCAGCTCGAGACCGGCGGCGACGCGCATGGCGTCCATGCCTTCGTGGTGGCGATCCGCAACGAGGCCGGCTCGCCCGAGCCGGGTGTAACGATCGAGGACTGCGGCCCGAAAGAGGGATTGAACGGCGTCGACAACGGCCGCATCCTCTTCGACCGGGTGCGGGTGCCCCGCGAAAACCTGTTGAACCGTTTCGCCGACGTCAGCCCGGAGGGGGCCTACAGCAGCCCCATCGCCAGCCCGTCGAAGCGCTTCTTCACCATGCTCGGCACGCTGGTCGCCGGCCGCATCAGCGTGGCGGCGGCGGCGCTTTCGGCGGCGAAGTCGGGCCTCGCCATCGCGATCCGCTACGGCCACCGGCGGCGGCAGTTCGGTCCCACCGGCGAGCCGGAGACGCGGCTGCTCGACTACCCGCCCCACCAGCGCCGCCTGTTGCCCCGGCTCGCGGCCTGCTACGCCCTCGACTTCGCCCACAAGGAGCTGGTGCGGCGTTTCCTGGCGCGGACCGACGGGGACTCGCGGCAGGTCGAGGTCCTGGCCGCGGGGATCAAGAGCTGGGCCTCCTGGCACACGGTGGCGACGCTCCAGGCCTGCCGCGAGTGCTGCGGCGGGCAGGGCTATCTCGCGGTGAACCGCATCCCCGGCCTCAAGGCGGACACCGACGTCTACACCACCTTCGAGGGGGACAACACCGTCCTCATGCAGCTCGTGGCCAAGGGATGCCTGACCCAGTACCGCGACCAGTTCCACGAGATGAGCCTCTTTGCCCTGCTGCGCCATCTCACCGCGCGCACCGCCTCCGTCCTGGCCGACCTGAACCCCCTCCTGGCGCGCAACGACAATGAGGGCCACCTCCGCGATCCGCAGTTCCAGCTCGAAGCCTTCCGCCACCGCGAGGAGCACCTCCTGACCACCGCCGCGAGCCGCATCAAGTCCCGCCTCGACCGGGGGATGGACCCGTTCCGCGCCTTCCAGGAATGCCAGGACCACCTCCTCCGTCTCGCCAACGCCCACGTCGAGCGGGTGATCCTGGAGCCCTTCACCGCGACCGTGGAAGCGTCGAGCGGCGACTTGCGGGAAGTCTTGACCCTCCTGCGCGATCTTTTCGCCCTTTGGAGGATCGAGGAGGACCGAGGCTGGTTCCTGGAGACCGGTCACATGGAGGGGGTGAAGACCAAGGCGGTCCGCGCCCTGGTGGACCGCCTCAGCGCCGAAGCGCGCCGCCACGCGCTCCCCCTGGTCGAAGCCTGGGGCATCCCCGATGAGTGCCTCGCGGCTCCCATCGCCTTCGGCCCGGCGGCGGGGCTGTAGCTCAGAGCTGCACCCGGAACTCCGCCCCGCCTTCCGGCCGGTTCTCCAGGCCGAACCCGGCATCATGGGCGGTCAGAATCTCCCGGATCAGAGTGAGACCGAGGCCCCGGCCGTCGCGCTTGGTGCTGAAGAAGGGAGTGAAGAGCAGCGGCCGGACATCTTCCGGGATGCCCGGCCCCGTGTCCGAGACGGACAGGACCGGCCGCCCTCCTTCCGAAACCAGCCGCAGGCCGATCCGACCGTCCTCCCCGATCGACTCCATGGAGTTCTTGAGGACGTTGACGAGCACCTGCTCGAGCTGGTTTCGGTCCAGCTCAACGGGGGGCACGAACTCGTCGGTCTCCCACTCGGCCCGGATGCGCCGGCGCTCCAGCTCGGGCCGGAGGAGGAGGAGGATCTCGTCGAGGAGCTGGCGGAGGTCGCAGGGGCGGCGGTCCGGCTCGGGCAGGCGCACCACCTCGGCGAAGCCGTTCATGAAAGCGCCCAGGCGCTGCATCCGGGCGACGGCCACGTCGATGGCACTGGTGAAGTCACGGCGGTCCTCCTCGGAAAGATCCGCGCTGTAGCCCCGGAAGGAGTCGAGCAGCGAGGAGACCGCTCCTACCGAGTTGTTCACCTCGTGGGACATCATCCGGATCAGCTTTCCATACGCCGCCTTCTCCGACGCCCGCAGCTCCTCGGTCAGCTCTCCGATCAACAGGAAGCTGCGGGGGAAGCCGCGGTCGAAGAACTCCGCCCGCGAGACCTTGAGCCGCCGGGGGCCGTGCGAGACCACCCGAGACTCCGCGACCGGCACCGACGCCAACTCTTCCCCAAGCGTGCCGATCCGAGACAGGGGATTGCCCAGGGTTTCATCATCCACCTGGAGCAGCTCCCGGGCGGCGGCGTTGAGCGAGCTCACCCGGCCGTCGAAGTCCAGGGTCACGATCCCCGTCGGCGAGGCCGCGAGGAGACGGTCGAGGAAGTAGTTCTGCTCCTGGAGCTTCAGCCGCTCGTCCCGCAGCCTATCGATCATCTCGTTGTAGATGCGGACGAGGGCGTCCATCTCGGGCTGCCCCACCTCCCGGAACCGGGAGGTGAAGTCCCGCTCGCTCATCAGCTCCGCGCCCGTGCGGATCAGGTCCAGGGGGATGAAGAACGACCGCACCAGCATCGTGCCCAGGAAGATGGAGAGGACGAACAGAGCCTCCACCGCGAGCAGCAGCCAGCGGCTCTCCCGCAGGGCGATGAAGGAGATCGCTGCCAGGACCAGGTGGATCAGGACCAGGTAGAGGATGACCTTGGCGCGGAGGGAAAGGCTACGGCTCAAGGCCATATTTTTCGAACCGCCGGTAGAGCGCCGCCCGCGACAAGCCGAGCGCCTCCGCCACTCGCGTGACGTTCCCCTCGTAGTGCCGCATGCATTTGACGATCATGGCCTTCTCCATCTCGTCCAGCGTCATGCTGCCGGGGCTGGGAAGAGCGTTGGGATCGCGGGCGGCGCGGGTCTCCAGGTCGGAGAGGACCAGCAGGTCCCCCACGTCGAGGACGTCGCCGTCCAGCACCAGCACGGCCCGCTCCAGGGTCTGCTTGAGCTGGCGGATGTTCCCCGGCCAGCTCTGCCCCTTCAACCAGTCGAGCGCGCGGTCCGAAAGGGAGACCGCGGCTCCCCGCCGGTACACCTGGGCCGAGGCATCCAGGAAATGACGGGCAAGAACGGGAATGTCTCCCCGCCTCTCGCGCAGCGGAGGCAGATGGATGGCGATCAGGTTCAGGCGGTAGAGGAGGTCCTCGCGGAACGATCCCTTGGCCACCTGCTCTCCGAGATCCCGGTTCGTGGCCGAGACGACGCGGACGTCCACCGTCCTCGTGATACTGGAGCCGAGCACCTCGTAGGAACGGTCCTGGAGCACGCGCAGGAGCTTCACCTGGGCGCTGGGGTCGATCTCGCCGATCTCGTCGAGGAAGATCGTGCCGGCATGGGCCATCTCGAAGCGCCCCTTGCGGTCGGCCCTGGCGTCGGTGAAAGCCCCTTTGACGTGGCCGAACATCTCGCTCTCGAACAGCGTCGAGGAGATGCCCCCGAGGTTCACCTTGACGAACGGTCCGCCCTTGCGCCGGCTGTTGCGGTGGATGGCGTCGGCCACCAGTTCCTTGCCCGTGCCGCTCTCGCCCGTGATCAGGACCGAGGCGTCCGTGGGCGCCACGCGGCCGATCACCTCCAGGATCTTCATCCACTTGGGATCGCGGCCGATGATCCCGCGGAAGTCGAACCGGCGGTCGAGCTCCTCGCGGCTGGACGGCGCCGATCTCTCATTTGAGTGGGCCTCCGAGCGGGCGAGGGACAGCGCGGTCTCCACGGACTGGAGGAGTTGGGCGTTGCTCCACGGCTTGGTCACGAAGTCCGCGGCGCCGGCCTTCATCCCTTCGACGGCCAGCGCGATCGATCCCCAGGCCGTGATCAGGATGACCGGGACCTGCGGCCTCCGCTTCCGGATCTCCCGGAGCAGCTCCAGCCCCTCCTCTCCGCTCGTCCCTCGGGAGAAGTTCATGTCCTGAAGGACAAGCCCGATCTCCTCCCCCTCCCTTTCGAGATGGAGGAGGGCCTCCTCCTGCGACTGTGCCCCCACGGTGGAGTGGCCGTGCCGCTTGAGGAGGAGGCCGAGGGAAGCGACCACCGAGGAGTCGTCGTCCGCGATCAGGATCATCGGTCTACTCGTAGCGTAGCGCCTCGGCCGGATGGAGCCGGCTCGCCAAGGTGCTGGGGTAGAAGGCGCAGAGCGCAGAGAGGATGTACATGGCTGCCGCGGCGAAAAGGAGCCCGGCCGCGAACACCTGCGGACGGATGAAGCCGACGAGGTCGAGGATCGGGATCTGGATCACCACCACCGCTCCCAGCAGCACCCCGAAGCTCGTCAGGATGACCTGCTCGTAGAGTACCTGCCGGTGGACCGCCGAGCGGGAGGCACCCGCCGCCCGCCGCAACCCCAATTCCCGGGTGCGCTGGAGGAGATTCTGCCACAGCACTCCGAACAGGCCGAGGGCCACCATCAGGAGCAGGAAGAACGCCACGGTCCCGCCGGCGACGAGCGGCGCCAGCAGGCTGCGGAAGACGGAGGTGCGCGCCTCGGCGAGCGGCTTGATCCGGAACGACCAGTCGGGAGCGACGCCCTGGAGCAGCCGGGCGAGCTCCTCCTCGAAGGCAGCCGGCGTATCGGGGCGGACCTTCAGCAGGATCGACTGCGCCCGGAACCAGGACGGAACGTCGAGGCTCATGTGCTGGAAGAGGAAGTTGGTCCGCGGCGCGAGCTCGCCGCTTTTTCGGAACTCCCGCACCACCCCGACGACGCGCTCCGGCTTTTCCGTCGGGTCCCGCTCTCTGAGCTGGCGCCCGAGCGGATCCTCGTCGCCCCACAACGTGTGGGCGAGGTCCTGGTCGATGACGATCGGTTTCCAGGCGAGCGCCGTGTCATCCTCCCGGAACCAGCGGCCGGCCACCAGCTCGAGCCCCAGCACCTCGGCGAACCCCGCGCTGACGCCGTTGCTCTCCATCTCCACCTCCTTGCCGTCGATGGTCGTGCTGCTCGTCCAGCCGCCCTGATCATAGGGGCTGACCATTGCCACCGCCGCGGACTCGACGGGCTCCAGCGCCTCGATCTCTCCGAGCAACCGCTTCAGGACCTTCAACCTGGCGGCGGCCATGGCCTCGTCGTCGTTGTCGCCCACCTTCATATCCACCGTGACCCTCCACACGTCCTGCCAGTCGTACCCCAGAGGCTGCTGGTAGTTGTCGAGGAAATAGATCCCCAGGGTCGCGACCATGAACACCACCAGGAAGGAGAAGAAGATCTCCAGGATCATGAGGCCGTTGGTGCGCTTGCGGTTCCACACCAGCTTCAAGAGATGACGCGTCATACCGACCTCCCGCGGAGAGCCTGGACAGGGTGGAGCTTGGACATCCTCCAGGCGGGATAGACCCCGGAGAGGATGCCGAAGAAGAGGGCCATGATCAGTCCATAGAAGAAGACCCGGTAGTTCAGGGCGAGCCGGGCGTAGGGGAGGAAGCCGCTCGAGTTGAGCGCCGAAAGCACCACGGCCGCCAGGACGAGACCGGCCAGGGCCCCGAGCAGCGTGAGGACCAGGTTCTCGACGACGAACTGGCCCACCAGCGTCCGCGACGAGGCCCCGAAGGCCTTGCGCACCCCGATCTCCGAAGCCCGGTCCAGGATGCGGCTCAGGTTGATGTTGACCAGGTTCAAGGTGGGCAGCAGCATGAACAGAAGCATCAGGAGGAACAGCAGGGCCTTCACCCTCCCGGGATAAATGACGTCCGTGTTGCCAGGGGTGAAGCGCCGGACGTACGCCTCGAAGAGCGTGTCGGCGCTCGCCGTCAGTGTCTGATAGCGCTTGGGGTCCGGAAGGTGGCGCTCGGCCTCGCGCAGACTTGCCTGGAACTCCGACTTGATCGCCGGCAGATCGGCGCGGTCGCGGGCCAGGATCAGCCCATGGAACTGGTCCAGCCATTCCTCCTTGTAGTGCCTCGACTTGGTGGTGCTGATCGGCACCCACATGTCGGCCGAGGAGGAGAAGCGCAGGGCCGGCACATCGCGCACGACTCCCACCACCCGGAAGCGCTGACCGTCCACCTCGATCGTCCTGCCCATTGCCGGGCGGCCCTCGAAGAACCGGTCGCGCGTGGTCTCGTTGATCACCGCGACGAAGCGGGCACCGCTCTCATCCTCGGAGGTGAAAGGACTGCCCTCCAGGAACTCGGCCTCCAGGATGCGCCAGAATTCGCCATCCGCGCGCCGGAGCTGGGATTCGATCTTCTTGCCGCCGACGTAGGACACCGCGGTCTGCGGCGCCGAGACGATCGAAAATCTTTCCACGCCGGGCAGCTTCGACAGAGGGCGGACATAGCGGTCGAGAAATCCGTAACCCGGGTCGGAGTTCTGGGTATTGTTGGGGCCTCTCATCGTCAGCTGATAGATGCCGAGCGTGCGGTCGCTGCGCGTCTCCGGGGAGTGCGGCGCGAGGGCGTGATCGAAGACCGCAGCCGTCACCAGGAGCACCAGCAGCGTGATGCTGATCCCGAACAGGCTGATGAACGTGAAGAACTTCCGCCGGGCCAGGACCTTCAGGGCGACTTTCAAATAGTTTTTGAACATCACTGCACCTGCCGCCCGTCGAAGAGCCGCACCGTGCGGTTCGTCCGCTCGGCCAGGCGCGGATCGTGGGTGACCATCACGATGGTGGTCCCCTCGGAGTGGAGACCCTCCAGGATATCCATGATCTCGTCGCCCATCTGGCTGTCGAGATTTCCGGTCGGCTCATCCGCTAGGAGGATCGCCGGCCGGCCGACGATGGCGCGGGCGATCGCGACCCTCTGCTGCTGGCCGCCCGAGAGCTGCGTCGGGAAGTGGTGCGTGCGCGACGAGAGGCCAACGCGGTCGAGCGCTGCAAGTGCCGCTTTCCTGCGCTCCCGGTTCGACATCTTTCGGTAGAGCAGCGGGATCTCCACGTTGTCCACGACCGAAAGGTCGGAAACCAGGTGGAACTGCTGGAAGATGAATCCGATCCTCTCGTTCCGGACCCGGGCGAGCGCGCGGTCTCCCTGGCCGTTGATGGTGATGCCGTCCAGCTCGACCTTGCCTGACGAGGGCTCGTCGAGCAGCCCCATCAGGTTGAGCAGCGTGCTCTTGCCGCAGCCCGAGGGGCCCATGATCGAGACGAGCTCCCCCTTCTCGACCGCGAGGTTGATGTTGTCGAGCGCTGTCGTCTCGATGCGGTCGGTCCGGTACATCTTGCTGACCTGGTCCAAATGGATCATGGCTCTCTCTCCTGATCTATCTAAGGCTCACCTGCTCCAGGTGGGCGTAATCGCTCATGTCGGAGAGGATCACTTCCTCTCCCTCCGCAAGGCCGTCGAGGACCTCGTAATGTTCATACCCGGCCACACCGAAGCGGGCACTCCGGCGGACGGCATGGTCCCCGTCCACCACGAAGACCGACTCCGCCGCGCTGCCCTGGGAGAACGGCCCCTTGGGCACCCGCAGCGCGCCGGTGCGCGAGGCGGTGACCACCAGGACGTCCACCCGCAGGGCGTTGCGCAGCTTGGGGTGGCGGGCGTCGTGGAGGTCCACGGCGAACTTGACCGCTCCGTTCTCGATCGTCGGATAGACGGTGGCGAGCCGTCCGTTGAGGGGCTGGCCGTCGATCATGACCCGCACGGGAAGCCCGGGGGTCAGGCGGGAGGAGTGGACGTCCGACACCGTGGCCTCGACGCGGAAGGAGTCGAGGTCCGCGATGCGGGCGATGACCTCGCCGGTGCGGATGGTGGCGCCCTCCTGGGGGATGACCCAGGTGAGGACGCCGGCGCGGTCCGAGCGGGTGGTGGCGAGATCGAGCCGACGCAGGGCTTCGGCGCGCTCCTTCTGAAGGGTCTGCAGGTCGAGCCCCAGCCCCTGGACGCGGGCCTGGGCCGCGCGCCGCTCGTCCTCGACCGAGTTTTCGAGCTGGGTTAGCTCGATGCGCGCCTTCTTCGCTTCGATTTCCGAAGCCTTCAGGTTCTGCTCGGAGACGAGGCCGTCCTTGCGGAGCTTGCGGTTCTGCTCGGCGCGGTATTCGGCGACCTCTGCGTCCAGGCGGCTGGACTCGATGCGGCCACGCAGGTCGCGCAGGCTCTTGTCGAGCGCGAGGCGGATCTGCTCCTGCTCGTTGACCTTCTTGGAGAGGTTGTCCTCGATGGTTTCGAGAGCCAGCCGGTATTGGGAAGTATCGAGACGGAGGATCTCCTCCCCGGCGCGCACGGTCTCACCCGGCCGCTTGAGGATCTTCTCGACGCGGGCATCCACAGGGCTCGACAGCACACCTTCGAAGGCGGGGATGACGGTGCCCGAAGCCTCGACGATCCCTTCGATGGGTCCCCGGTCCACCCGGCCCGTCCGGATCCGGTCGCGCTCGATCGACGGCCGGAGCCATCCGGGCAGGAGGACGAGGACAGCCACGAACAAGCCCAGGGAGGCGGCTCCCCAGGCCAATCGGCGCCCGATCCTGCGCCGCTGAAAGCTCTGATCCAACTCGCGGTCCATGTTCGCTCTCCCTCGGTCAGCGACCTAGTGGAGCACGGGTTGTGCCACAGGCTAAGTGCCTGAAGTTAATACGATTGAGGAGATCGGAATGCCTGCGGGAGCGTCCGGGTGCGGGCGGGATGTCCGGAAACGGACGGTGGCCGCGTACAATAAGATCGTCTCAATGCCAACCTACCTGGACCTCGAGACCTGGCCCCGGCGCGAGCAGTTCCACTTCTTCAAGGGGTATGACAACCCCTTTTTCAACGTCTGCGCCAACCTGGACGTCACCAGCCTGCTCCGCCTCGCCCACTCCCGGGACGACATCCCGTTCTTCCTCACCTACCATTACCTGGCTCTCAAGGCTGCCAACGAGGTGGAGCCGTTCCGGTACCGGCTGAGAGACGATCGCGTCCTCATCCACGACCGCATCGACGCCGGGACCACGATCCTGCTCGACGGGGAGCGCTTCGGCTTCTGCTACTTCGACTACGACGACGACTTCGCGCGATTCGCCGCGCAGGGTACGGCCGCGGTGGAGAGCCTCCGCGCCGGGGATGGCAGGCTGGAGCCGCGGGATGATCGGGACGACCTGATCCATTGCTCGGTCCTGCCCTGGATCTCCTTCACCAGCTTCTCCCACGCCCGGAAGCGGAACCCTCAGGACTCGGTCCCGAAGATCGTCTTCGGCAAGGTCTTTCAGGACGGCGACCGTTCCCGGATGCCGATCTCGGTCGAGGTCCACCACGCGATGATGGACGGTCTGCATGTCGGAAGGTACTTCGAACGGCTGGAGAGCTACCTGGCCGATCCCGCCGCCCCGCTCGGTCTCTAGATCCGCTCCAACTCCCGCACCGTCCGCTCGTTCTCCACGTTCCCGGTGTTGAGCGTGGTAGCCGGCTCGAAGAGCATGACCTGGACCTCTTCTTCCGCCACGGGCCGGTGCTCGACGCCGTGGGGAACGACCAGCATCTCCCCCTCTTCCAGCCAGACGTCCCGGTCGCGGAACTCCATCCGGAAGCGGCCCTTCACCACGAAGAACAGCTCGTCCTCATTCTCGTGGTGATGCCAGGTGAACGGTCCCTGGAACTTGACCAGCTTGACGTGCTGGCCGTTCAGCTCGGCCACGATCTTCGGGCTCCAGTGGTCCGAGAATGAGGCGAGCTTCTGCTGGAGATTGACCTTGTCCATGCTTCCCCCCTGGGCGATATCATGAGCCCCATGAGCGAGACGCGCAACGGACACGTGGAGCCGATCGCAGTCCGGTGGGCGGACATGGACTCCATGGGCCACGTCAACAACGCCAAGTACTTCACCTACTGCGAATCGGCCCGGATGAGCTACTTCGCGGCGATCCGCATGTACGACCACCGGGAGGACGAGAAGCACGGCCCGGCGCTCGCCGCCGCCCATCTCAACTTCCGCCAGCAGGTGCGCTACCCCGCCGAGCTCGACGTGCTCACCCGGGTCTTCGAAATCGGACGCAGCAGCTTCCGCATGGACTACGAGATCGTCTACCGGGGTACCGACGTCCTCAGCGAGCGAGTGGCCGACGGCCATGGCGTCATTGTCTGGGTCGACTACGGGACCGGCCGCTCGATCCCGCTGCCGGAGAGCCTCAAGCAGGCGATCCGCGAGTACGAGGGAGAGCGCATCGAGCGCTTCGACCGGCAGTCGTAGCCGCTATTCGAGCTTCTCGGGCTGACCTCCGGGTTTCCGGATAAGATCCTGGCGGCGATGAAGACCGCGGTCCGGATCCTACTGACGCTCGCTCTGCCGGGGCTCCTCGGCTGCGCCGCTACCGATATATCCGTTCCACCCCCCGCCCCCCCGCCTGCCAAGCACCTCGGCGCGCTCGACATCCTTCGCCTCCGGGAGCCGGGAACGAAGTGGGACCCCAGCAGCCTGATCAAGGCGGACCTCGACGAGGACGGGCAGGAGGACTACGCCGTAACCGGCATCCGCGGCGACAAGCTCGTCGTCGGAATCGTGAACGGCCCGGCCGGGGAATCGTGCCGGCACTGGATCCTGGAGTTCCCCTGGGACGGCACGCAGGATGCCCTCTGCTCCCGCAAGGCCGGGATCAAGCTGGAGCAGATCGAGGAGGAGGGGGAGCCCGCCCGCCCGGGGATCAACCTCCACGACGACCAGTGCGACGCCTTCCATATCTTCTGGGACCCGGAGCGGCAGGCTTACGACTGGTGGCGGCTCTGAGGAGCCTTGAGATGACAGAGACTCTCTACGACACCCTGATCGTCGGCGGCGGCCCGGCCGGCCTGACCGCCGCCCTCCACCTCGCCTGGCACAGCCGCAAGGCGCTGGTGCTCGACCGCGTGAGCGGCCCGCTCTTCTTCACCCTGGAGCAGCTCCACAACGTCCCGGGCATGCCCGCGGTCCGGGGCACCGACATCCAGAAGCGCCTCAAGGCCCAAGCCGAGGAGATGGGCGCCGAGGTCCGCCGCGCCAACGTAGTCAAGGCCGAGGGGCAGGAGGGGGACTTCCTCCTCACCGGCGAGAAGGGCGAGACGTTCCGCGGCCGCACCCTGCTCCTCGCCACCGGCGTGGCGCGCTACCACCCGCTCGTGGACGGCGACTTCGCCCCCTGCTTCCAGTATGCGGGCAAGGGCAACCTCTTCTACTGCGCGGACTGCGAGGCCCCCGAGATGCGGGGCAAGGACACGGTCGTCATCGCGGCGGGCTCGACGGACAGCGCCGCCGGCTCGGCCGTCGGCCTCTCGCGCTACACGGACCGGCTCCGCATTCTTGCCACGAACGCGGCCGCGAACGATCCCGGGCTGCCCGAGCGCCACGCGGAGAAGCTGCGGGAGAAGGGGATCGCGGTCATCCCGGGGAAGATCCGGCGGCTGATCGGCGACCCGCGCGACAAGCGGATGCTCTCCGGCCTGGAGCTGGAGGACGGCACGACGGTGAGCGCGGAGGCCTTCTACGTCTCCAGCCCGGCCCGCGGGCGGACCGACCTGGCGCAGCAGCTCGGCGTGGAGATCGCTCCCACGGGATATCACGCCCAACCGAAGTCGCAGCGCGGGGATACGAACGTCCCGGGCGTCTGGATCGGGGGCGACCTCCGTCCCATGACGCAGCAGGTGGCCGTGGCCATGGGCACGGGCAACATCGCGGCGGTCATGATCGACCAGCACCTGCGGAGGATCGACGTAGCCTGACGATTCGGGGACAGAGAACCCGGGGAGGGGCAAAGCCCCTCCCCGCTACATCGTTATCAGCCTTGCAGCGGTCAGCAGTTGCCCGAGCGGTGGGCGCAGGCGCCGTTGATCAAGGTGGTGAAGCGGGAGTCCGGGATCGAGGCCCCCTGCGTCTTCACCGGGGCCGAGTTGGTGTAGTAGGAAATGGCGCCGATCCACCGCGCCAGCGCGGGGTTGTCGCCGAAGTCCTGGATCAGCGGCCCGCCCGCCGAGCCGGCTCTCATGTCGGAGCCGTACTCGACGTTGCTCGACTTCCCGGCCTTGAAGTCCTTGGCGGTGACCTGGTGCATCTTGTTGCCGCCGTCGAAGTTGCTCGGGAAGGCGAGCAGGTGCGCGTGGTTCGGGCGCAGGCGCTGGGTCTGGTAGCCGAGGAAGCCCACCACGTCGCCGAGCTTGCGGGTCACGCCGTCGATCACCCGGTCCGCCACCTCGATGAGCGCGTAGTCCGCTGCGTTCGGAAGCTTGCCGCCGCCGCCCGTCCAGGCCGTGGCGACGGTCACGAACTCCCACTCCCAGGTGCCGAACGGGGCCACGCCGTCCCGGAAGGCCGGCACGAACTCGAAGTTGTCGTAGAAGCCCGGGTTCTGGGTGCCGCTGTGGACGCACTGCCCGGCCGTTGCGATGATCCGCTTCCGGATCACCGACGCCGTGCAGTAGAAGTCCCCTTTGCCGGGGATGGTGAAGAACAGCACACCCACCGTGGTGTAGGGGTAGCTCCGGTCCGCTGACAAGGGCACGAGCCGCGAGCTGGTGAAGTACGCGCCGGAGTTGCCCGACACCGGCTCGGCGACCGAGCGGTTTTCCTCCTCCAGCGCGGAGAACATCGCCGCGACCTCCCGGTCGATTTCCCGGTCATGCGGCTCGAACAGCCGGTTCGCCGGGTCGGGGCGGACGCCCGCGACCGGCGCGCGGCCCTCGCCGAAGACCGGACGGCCGGCGGGCTCCTCCGCCTCGAGGGCTTCCTGAATGGCGCCAGGGTCACGATCCAACTGCTGCATGGGCAGGGGCCGGGCCGCTGCCAACCGCTCCGCGGTCCAGTACTTCTCCGCCTTATGGGTCTCCGTCTTATGGGCTTGATTCGACAGGCTCACCACCCCCGCCATGGCCGTGGCGGGCAGCAGGGCCAGAGCTAGACTGAGATTCAGGACAGCCGGGACACGCATGTCACACTCTCCTCGTAGAAAAGTTGTAGGTACAGCTTACTCCAAAGAGGGGTGGCCGGGCGCCGGCTTCCATTTCCCGGGGTAGACTTTCCCCGGAGGGCTTCCCATGGACATCATCTGCATCGACGACAAGGGCTGTCTGTTCCTGTCTCCCAAGATCGAGGACTGGGAGCCGGTGGCGAAGCACGGGATCACGGTGGTCATCGACCTCGAAGGGGGGCTCGACCACTGCATCCCCACGATGCCAAACCATGTCCTCTATCTGTATTACCCGATCTTCGACGAGGACCTGCCCGACATGCACAAGCTCCAGGCCGTGGCCCGCCTCGGGGCCTCGATGGTCGAGAGCGGGCACAAGGTGCTCTCGCACTGCGGCATGGGGTTCAACCGCTCGGCCCTGGTGGCGGGCCTGATCCTCCACTACATGGGCGTGCCGGGGCCCGAGGCCGTCCAGATCCTCCGCAAGAAGCGTCCCGGCGCCCTCTTCAACGAGGTATTCGCCGAGTACCTGCTCGGGTTGTGAGGTTGAGTCAGTCCCCCTTGCCCACCAGGCTCACCGTGCTGGCCTGAGGGCCTTCGATCCCCTGCTCTTCAGCAAACCGGACCTCCGAGCCGACCTCCAGGGTTTCGAAGCCTTCGAGGACCGAGTTGCGGTGGAAGTAGACCTCGCGGCCGTCGGGAGCTTCGAGGAAGCCAAAGCCTTCCTCGGGGAAGAGACGCACCACCCGTCCCTCCGGGGGTCCCGCGGGGGTCTTCACCTCGCCGCGGCGGCGCTGGGAGAACTCCTCCACCTGGCGCTCGGCAGCCTGGAAGGCATCCCGGATGGCTGCGTTGAGGTCGTCCGCCTCCTTGTTCGCGACCAGCTCGGACCCCGGCACGGTAATGTCCACGCGCACCCTGTAGGGTCCGCCCTCATTGTGATGGTTGCTCGGCCGTTCCACCGCGATGCGGCAGCTCGTGATCCGGTCGTAATACCGCTCCAGCTTGGCGGCGCGCTTCCGCAGCTCGGCTTCGAGCGCGGGCGAAAGGGTGATCAGTCGGGTCGAAAGCTCCAGGGGAACCTGCATGTCTCACACCTCCTTGATCCAGGGCCGGCCGCTCGCCGGCCGATCCTGGAAATGAGGCGCAAAGGGCGTGCCAGAGATCCCTCTCCCCCGGCACGGGGGAGAGGGCCGGGGAGAGGGGGGATGGGATCAACCCTCAGTGCGCGAAGCCGGCGTACCTCTTCTCCCCCGCCTCGACCCTGAGGGCCAGCCGGTTCTGGGAGGGGGGCAGCGGGCAGGTGGCGAAGGCCGTGAAGGCGCAGGGCGGGTTGTAGGCCAGGTTGAAGTCGACCATGACCTTGCCGTCCTTGACCGGGCCGGTCTCGAGGAAGCGGCCGGCGCCGTAGGTCTCCTTGCCGTTGGTCTGGTCGGCGAAGATCAGGGAGAGCCCCTCTTTGGGATCGCCGAGGGTGTCGAGCCGGTAGGTCTTGCCCTGCCAGTCGAAGACCACCGCCCCGGGCGAAGGCGAGTCCGAGACCTGGCCGAGGATGTTCGGGATCTTGACCGGCTTGGGCGGATCGTAGGGCTCGAAGCGGGCCTCGACCCGCCAGACGGGCTGGATCGGGTAGGTGTCCAGACCGTGGAAGGCCTTGAGCGCGTCGCTCTCCCGGTCCCTGGCCCGGACGCCCACGAGGTCGCCTCTCTTGATGACGAAGAAGCTCACCGGGCCTATCTCCAGGACGGTGGGCTCGCCGTCGGTGTCGGCCACCAGGTCCATGGCGGTCACCGGCTTGCCGCCGCTGGTCACCTTGGCCCCCGGCTCCACCCGCACCGAGACCTTGTCTCCCTTGCGCACGAGCACGCCCGCCACCTTGGGCGACTTGCCTTCGGGGAGCACGACCTTGTTCTCGGGGTCGCTGCCGAAGCGGTTCTCCCCCTCGTCGAGCCAGGCCAGGCCGACCAGGGTGAACCAGCCGTCCTCTTTCTTGAGGCCCTCGACCCGCTCCGTGCGAAAGGCCTCGACTTCCTTCCGCCAGGCGGGGTCTCCGGACTCTTGGCCGAAAGCGGGGAGCGTCAGACTGAGGAATACAAGGGCAGCAAGGCTTCGCTTCATGAGAGTCTCTCCTTCCGAGAGGAAAACCGGGACCGCCGCGGCGATGTTCCCTCTCCACCGCTATGATGAAGGTGCGCGAGGCCATCCATGACGAGCAAGATCCTGGTCTACGACGGCGACTGCCCGATGTGCGAGGCGGCGAGCGCCCTCCTGGTCCGGGCTGGGCTCCTGCCCGAGGAGCGCCGCCGGCCGTTCCAGTCCTTCGAGGGGGAGATGGCGGACCGGCTCCTCGCAGCGGGCATGCAGAACGAGATGGCGGTGATCGATCCCTCCGGCAAGATCCGGACTGGCATCCCCGGAATCCTCGGGCTCCTGCGGGAGACCCGCGCCGGCTGGGTGGCGCGGCTCCTGGACCGGCCCTGGCTCCACCCGGTCCTGACCGCCGGATACCACCTGGTGGCCTACAACCGCCGGACGATCGCGCCGCCCCGCCGGGGGCCTGCGTTCGCCTGCGCCTGCGATCCGGAGTACCGTCCCCGATGGCTGCTGGCGCTGATCATCCTCCTCCTCGCCTTCGCCGTCGGCATGACCACCCTCTTCGGAGCCGTGGTGGCTGCGGAGACCGGGCTGGCGTCCCCCATCCAGGGAGCGATCCGGATGCTGTTCGCCGCGGGCTCGGGCTGGGTCCTCCTGGTCCTGGCGGCGCTCGCGCTCCAGCGGGAGACCCGGCTCCCCTTCCTGGGTCATCTGGGGATGGTCATGGCTGGCGGTCTGCTCGTCCTGGTCCCCTCGATGCTCCTCGCGCCGCTCCTGGACGGTCGCTGGATGGCGGGGGTCTTCCTCCTCTCGGTGACCGCCAGCTTTCTGCTGATGCTGAGGAGCCTCCGGCGCCGCCTGGTCTACCTGGAACTGTCACCTGTCTGGCTCGCCGGCTGGGCCGCGGCGCTCTGGGCGGGAGCGTCGGTGTCGATCTGGTGGTTCTACTTCTAGGCGCTGCCCCTTCGCGGCAAAACATCCAGAAGTTGCGGTGGAGATCCGAAGGACGCCGCAGATTTCCTTGAGTCGCGGCGGAGACCAGCACGCTGCGGTGGATTCCAGTCAGATGCGGCAGCTATGCGTGAGTTGCGACAGGAATCGATATTCACGGAGGCTGAATCGATCCATTGCGGCGTACATCCAGACGTTGCGGTGGGTATCGGAAGATCGCGGTGTATACGCGAAGGTTGCGGCAGGGATGCCTGAGTTGCGGCGCAGATCGGTACGTTGCGGTGGATGGACGCAAGCTGGTCGATCGTATCCATCTGCGCCGTAACCTGAACGCCCTTTTCCCCGTATTGCTCGGGTGACGGGATATCTCTCATACCCGCGGTGCCCTCGAGAAAGGACCCTTGCTTATGCTGACGATCCGCGATCTCGTGAAGGTCTATCCGGGCCCGGTGACGGCCCTCCAGGGCATCAGCCTCGACGTGCCGACAGGGATGTTCGGCCTGCTCGGCCCGAATGGCGCGGGCAAGACGACGCTGATGCGGATCCTCGCCGGCCTGCTGGAGCCCACGTCCGGGAAGGTCTCCCTGGACGACACCGACGTCCTCGCCACGCCCGAGTGGCTCTGGGCGCGGCTCGGCTATCTCCCGCAGGACTTCGGCTTCTATCCCCACCTCTCCGGCGAGCAGATGCTCACCTACCTGCTGAAGCTCAAGGGGGTCGAGGCCCCCGGCGGGCTCGACAAGCTCGTGGCCGAGCTCCTGGACCGGGTCAACCTCACCTACGCCGCGAAAAGGAAGGTCCGGGCCTACTCGGGCGGCATGCGCCAGCGTCTCGGCATCGCCCAGGCCATCTCGGGCGACCCGCGGCTGATCATCGTGGACGAGCCCACCGCCGGTCTCGATCCGGAGGAGCGCCTCCGCTTCTACCGCCTGCTCGCCGAGCTGGCCGCGGACCGCATCGTGCTCCTCTCGACCCACATCGTGGAAGACGTGGCCGTGCTCTGCCCCCGGTTCGCGGTCATCCGGAAGGGCCGCCTGGTGGCCCAGACCTCGCCGAGCGAGTCCCGCTCCGCCATCACCGGCAAGATCTTCGAGGGGCGCGTCGCCGCCGACGAGCTGGAGGAGATCAAGAAGCGCCTGCGCGTCACCCAGGCCATCCTGGTCGAAGGCAAGAACCGGGTGCGGATCTACGAGCCCGCGGGCCAGGCGCCGGCCGGTTTCGAGCCGGTCCCCGCCACCCTGGAAGACGCCTACCTCCTGCTGATGCAGGACGAGGCGCCCTCCCCGGCCTCTCCGGCGCCGCTCCAGGCCGTGGCGGGATGACCGGTGAGCTCATGACGGCCCGCGCCCGCACCATCTTCGCCCAGGAGCTCGTCCACACCCTGGGACGTCCCCTCTTCTGGTTCCTGGTTGCCCTCCTCCTCCTCATGAGCTGGGGGATGTCGACCGGCGACGTCCAGATCGCCTCGGGCGACTCCTCGGTCGGCGGCACCAAGGCCTGGCTCACCTCCGAGTTCAGCTTCGCCTTCGTCCTGCTGGCCCTGGTGACGCTGGTCTATTCGTTCTTCCTCTCCATCGCCTCCGGCCTGTCGGTGATCCGGGACGACGAATTCCGGATGGGTGAGATCCTGCACGCGACGTCCCTGAGACCGGGCGAGTACGTGTGGGGGAAGTTCCTGGGGATCTTCGTGGGCTTCCTCCTGGCCCTGGGCCTCCACATCCTGTTCACGGTCTTCTTCAACCACGTGGTGCCCAGCGCCGAGGCCGCGGAGATCCGCGGGCCGTTCGACCTCGCGAACTACCTGAGGCCCGTGGTGGTCTTCGCGCTGCCGGCGCTCGTCTTCTTCGCCGGCATCTCCTTCTTCCTGGGCGAGCGCTTCCGCCGCCCCATGACCGTGTTCCTGTTCCCGGTGGCGATCCTCCTCTTCTGCGGCTTCTTCCTCTGGGACTGGAGCCCCACCTGGCTCGACCCACGGATCAACCGAGCGCTGATGCTGATCGATCCCGGCGGCTTCCGCTGGCTCAACGAGACCTGGCTCAAGCTCGACCGCGGCGCCCGCTTCTACAACGAGACCCGCATCGGGCTGGACGTGCCGTTCGTCCTCTCCCGGCTGGCCTTCTTCGGTATGGGCCTGCTCGGGGTGGTCCTGGCGCAGCGCCACCTGGGCAGGACCGTTCGGGGCACGGTGCGGGAGCCGAGGCGGCTGCGGCGCAGGCGCCAGCTTCCAGGCCAGGAGCCGACCGACTTCGTGGCCCTGCCGCAGACACTGCGCCCCCTTTCGGGCCTGGGCATGAGCCTCCGCCCCGCGGGGCTGGTCGCCGGCACGCTCCGGATCGCCCGCGCCGAGGCGCGCAGCCTCCTGTCCACGCCCGCGATCTATCTCTTCGGGGTGCTCATCCTGCTTCAGACCATCGGCAACGCGACCCTTGCCCTGGGAGCGTTCCAGACCCGGATCCTGCTCACCCCGGGCCAGCTCGCGGTCGCGAGCATGAACATACTGACCTCGCTGCTCTGCCTGCTCCTGATGTTCTACACGGCCGAGTCGCTGGAGCGGGAGCGGTCCACCGGCCTTTCCTCCCTGGCCTACTCGGCACCGATCCCGACCGCGTCGATCCTGTTCGGCAAGGCGCTGGCGAACAGCCTGGTCGGCGCGGTCGTGCTGGCCGCCGCCTTCGTCGGCTGCGCCATCGCCCTCCTGGCCCAGGGCAAGGTCGGGCTGAGCCCCGGACCCTTTCTCCTGATCTGGGGGCTGCTCCTCCTCCCCACCCTGCTGCTCTGGACGTCGTTCGTCACCTGCGTCCAGGCCGTGGCCAAGGCGCGCTTCGTGACCTACGGTGTCTGCATCGGGGTGCTGGTCTTCACCCTGTTCAAGCAGTTCACCGGGGAGATGAACTGGGTGGGCAACTGGATGGTCTGGAGCGCGGTGCGCTGGACCGACATGGGCGCCCTGGAGCTGGACCGCAAGGCCCTGGTGCTGAACCGGGCCTTCGCCCTCGGCCTCGCCCTGTTCTTCATCGCCTTGGCGGTGCGCGCCTTCGACCGCCGGCAGGCGGATGCCATCAATGTCCTCCATCGCATCCAGGGCGCCGGGGCGGCCCGCCGGCTCCTGCGGCTGGCGCCCTTCGCCCTGGTGCCCCTGGTGACGGGCGTCCTCCTCTGGCTCGCCGTGCTCGACGGCTTCGAGGGAGAGAACCGGGAGAAGAAGGCGCGGGACTACTGGAAGCAGAACCTGGCTACCTGGAAGGACGCCCCCCAACCGGCCCTCGCCGCCATGGATCTCGATCTGAAGATCGAGCCAGAGAGCCACGGCTTCCATAGCCGCGGCACTTTTGAGCTGGTCAACGACCGGGACGCCCCCCTCTCCCGCTTCGCCCTCACCGCCGGCATGCACTGGAAGGACTTGAAGTGGACGCTGAGGGGCAAGCCCTACAAGCCGGAGGACCGCTCGGGCCTCCACGTCTTCAAGGTCCCGCTCCCGCCCGGCGGCCGGGTCCGCGTCGGCTTCGAGATGGACGGGCAGCTCCCCGACGGCATCACCAAGAACGGCGGCGGCATGCCCGAGTTCATCCTCCCCTCGGGCGTGGTGCTGACCAGCTTCCGCCCCACCTTCGTGCCCCTCGTGGGCTACGACGAGGAGCGGGGCATCAAGGAGGGGGAGAACGACTACGAGCCGCGCGTCTACCCCGACGATTACTACCAGGGCCAGACCGACTCGCTCTTCGGCCTCAACCGCGCCTTTCCCACCCGCATCCGGATCACCGGCCCGGCCGGCTACACCTGGAACTCGGTGGGGACCCGGGTGAGCGATACCGTGAAAGACGGCCTGCGCACCTCGGTCTGGGAGAGCGACCACCCGGTCCGCTTTTTCAACGTGGTGGGCGGCCGCTGGAAGGAGAAGCGGGGCAAAGGCACGGTCATCTACTACCACCCGGAGCACGAGTACAACATCGGCGAGATGAGCGCCGCCTTCGACGCCTCGCGGCGATGGTTCTCCGAATGGTTCCACCCCTTCCCCTGGCGGGAGCTGAAGCTCTCGGAGTTTCCCAACCTGGCGGGCTACGCCCAGGGCTTCCCGACCAACATCACCTTCTCGGAGGGGATCGGCTTCCTCACCGAGAGCGACGTCAAGACCGACGCCGTGTTCCTGGTCACCGCCCACGAGACTGCCCACCAATGGTGGGGCAACCTCCTCACCCCGGGCAAGGGTCCCGGTGGGAACATCCTCTCCGAGGGGACCTCCCACTTCTCGACCCTGCTGCTCCTGGAGCAGGTCAAGGGTCCCCGCGCCCGGATGGAGGCCGCCAAGCGGATCGAGGAGAACTATGGAGAGGACCGCCGGGCCGACGCCGAGCGCCCGCTGGTCTGGATCGACGGCACTCGCCAGGGGGACCAGACCGTCACCTACGACAAGGGGGGCTGGGTCTTCTGGATGCTTCTGCGGCACATGGGTAGGGACCGGGCGCTCGCCGGCATTCAGCAGTTCATGCGCGACTGGGCCGGCAAACCGGACCACCCGGTCCTCCAGGACTTCCTGGCCACGATGCGTCCCTTCGCGCCCGACCCGGCCGCTTTTGATGCCTTCGCGAAGCAGTGGTTCCACGAGGTGGTCCTGCCCGAGTACGAGCTGAGCGGAGCCCGCAAGGAGAAGACCGCCGGGAAGTGGAAGGTCACGGTGCAGGTCAAGAACGCCGGCACCGGCCGCATGCCGATCGAGCTGGCAGCAACTCGGGGCGAGCGCTACACCGAGGACGGCAAGCCCGGTCCCGCTGGCGCCGGATACCGGGATGCCCGCGCCACAGTCACCCTCGGCGCCGGGGAGTCGCGGACGGTCACGCTCCTCTGCCCCTTCGACCCGGAGAAGGTCGTCGTCGACCCCGACGTCCAGGTCCTCCAGCTCCGGCGGAACGGAGCCATTGCCGAGCTGAAACCGAGCTGAAATCGAGCTGAAATAAGACCTCCTTCCGGCCCGCCCCTTGCAGTAGGGGTGGGCTGGAAGGAGGCAATCCATGAGGAACGAAAGCGATACGGAGCGCTCGCGCGTCACTCCCCTGCGGAACCTGCGCGGCTACAAGGTAGCCGAGGGGGACCCGGACGTCCGCGACTGGGAGGTCGTGGGAGGGGACGGACGCCGGATCGGGACCGTGAACGACCTCCTGGTGGACGAGGCCGCGGGCAAGGTCCGCTACCTGGACATCGAGCTCGACAGCGGCCTCTACCGCCAGGGGACCCCGACCGGGCTCGCCGACCAGGGGGAGCGCCAGGTAGACCCCGACCCGGCACCAGAGCTCGATCCCCTGGCCGGTCCCGAGAGTGGTGTGATCGGCCATGCCACCGTCCCCGCCGGGAAGATCGACCCAAACCTGGGCTCCTCCTCCACGACCGAGTACCTCGTCCGAGCCACGCTCTCGGACACCGAGAACCGCATGACCGCCGACCGCCATCTGGACGACCGGCACCACCCCGGCGAGCGCCATGTGGTCTTCCCCGTCGGCCAGGCGCAGCTCGACGAGAAGCAGGACCGGGTGATCCTCCCCAGTCTGCGCGCCGAAGACGCGGTCGACCTGCCTGCCTACGTGCCCGGAGAGGTCAACCCCGACTACGAGCAGGGGTTGCGGCGCTGGTTCGACCCGTCCTTCGCCCCCTCCGCCGATCGCGACCTCTACGACCACGACCTCTATGACGAGGACCGCTTCTACCGCGGCCGGCGCGAAGCTTCGCTACCCACCACCCGCGGCCGCTGACCGCGCAGCTTCAGGGCGATCTCAACTTTTTTACAAGGGTGCTCCGGCTTGGAGCACCCTCTTTTTTACTTCCTGCTCGTTTTGGGGTTCAAATCCGCTCAGGCAGTGGAATAATGCGCACCCGTCAAAAGTTTTCGGGCGTGACTGGTTCGCTCCACAACCTGGGAGATACTTGCTATGAGACGAGCTCTGCTACGGATTTTTGTGACCGCCCTGCTTCTGGCCCCAGCCCTCCAGGCGCAGACTCTCGATCAGATCATCGGCGGTTGCAATGGTGTTGCTCCCCTGCGGACGATCCAGGCCAATCCGTCGACCTACAAGAACCTTTTGACCACGCTCCAGCCCGGGGACCGCCTGCTCCTCGCCCCCGGCACCTATACCCAGCAGCTCCGGATCTCGAACAGGAACGGCCAGCCTGGCAAGTGCATCGTGATCGAGGGTCCGGCCACCGGCGCTCCCGCCCTGTTCCAGGGGAGCAACAACTTCAACACCATCAGCCTGATCAACGTCAGCTACATGGTGTTCCGCAACCTGTCGCTGGACGGCCTGAACCTCCTGGGCGACGGCGCGAAGGTGGAGGCCAGCTCGACCTACGCCCACCACATCACGCTGGAGAACCTCCGCTTCAAGAACTACGCTCAGGTCCCCGGCCGCAACGCCATCAGCACCAAGGGCAAGGCCTGGAACTGGGTGATCCGCAAGAACGTCATCGAGCGGGCCGGCGTGGGCCTGTACCTGGGCAAGCCGGACGGCACAGCCGAGTTCGTCAACGGCCTGATCGAGCACAACGTGGTGCACAGCAGCATCGAGTACAACATGCAGATCAAGCACCAGACGAGCCGCGCCGCGAGTCTGGGAATCCCGACGAACGGCACGACGATCATCCGGCACAACGTCTTCAGCAAGGAGACGGGAGGCGCCACGGGCACCGGCGCGCGGCCCAACGTCCTGGTGGGCCATTGGCCGCTCACCGGAGCGGGCTCGTCGGACGTCTACCAGATCTACGGCAACGTCTTCTACCAGAATCCCAACGAGGCCCTGTTTCAGGGCGAGGGGAACATCGCCCTTCACGACAACCTCTTCGTCAACCGGGGAGGCCCCCGGGCGATCCGCATCCAGAAGCACAACAATCTGCCGCGCAGGATCGACGTCTTCAACAACACGGTCGTATCGAGCAGCGAGGGGATCGCGATCTTCAACGGCGACCCGGCCTACCCGCAGCGGGTGCGCGGCAACGTCGTCTTCTCGGCCAAGCCCCTGACCGGCGGCCAGCAGGTCGGCAACCTCACCGGCGTCTATTCCGCGGCCGGCCAGTACCTGAACAACCCCATGGGCCCCTTGGGCGGCGGCCTCGACCTCTTCCCGATCCCGGGCAAGGTCCTGGGCACGGGCGTGGACCTGAGCTTCCTCTCCAGCCTGCTGGACTGGGACAAGGACTTCAACGGCATCCCCAAGCTCAACACCTACCGGGGCGCCTACTCGGACGACGGCGTCAACCCGGGCTGGCAGCCGGCGCTGGCGATCAAGCCTTGAGATTGATCCCGTTCCCCCTCTCCCCGGCCCTCTCCACCGTGCCGGGGGAGAGGGGGAACAGCGGACATGCGGTAGCATCTGCCGCCATGCCCACCACGCTCTCCGTTGAGGATGTGCGTGCCGCCCGCGAGCGGATCGCACCTCACGTCCACCGCACCCCGGTCCTGACCTCGCGGCAGATCGACGAGCGCGTCGGCTGCCGCGTTTTCTTCAAGTGCGAGACCTTCCAGCGGGTCGGCGCCTTCAAGGCCCGCGGCGCCTTCTCCCGTCTGACCCTTCTCACGCCCGGGGAGCGGACCCGCGGAGTCGTGGCCTTCTCCTCCGGGAACCACGCCCAGGCCGTGGCCCTGGCCGCCCGCGAGCTCGGCATCCGCGCCACCGTCGTCATGCCCCTGGATGCCCCCGCCGCCAAGGTGGCCGCTACCCGCGGCTATGGCGCCCGGGTCGTCCTCTACGACCGGATCGGCGGCGAGGACCGGGAGGCGATCGCCCGCAAGCTCGTCGACGAGGAGGGGGCGACCCTCGTCCCGCCCTTCGACGATGACGCCGTCATCGCCGGCCAGGGCACCCTCGGCCTGGAGCTGCTGGAGGACGTTCCCGACCTGGAGGTGATCGTCACCCCCTGCGGAGGAGGCGGTCTCCTCTCTGGCGTGGCGCTGGCCGCGCAGGGGACCAGCCCCGGAATCCGCCTCTATGGCGTCGAGCCCGAGGCGGGAGACGACGTGAAGAGGTCGCTGGAAAAGGGGGAACCGGTGACGATCCCGCTCCCGGCTACGATCGCCGACGCCCTCCAGACCACGCGCCCGGCGGAGCGGACCCTGGCCGTCATCGGCAACCTGACCGAGGGGATCGTGACCGTGAGCGACCTCGAGCTGCGCCGGGCCATGGCGCTCCTCGCCGCGCGCATGAAGCTCCTCGTCGAGCCCGGCGGCGCCGCCGGCTTTGCCGCCCTGCTCCACGGCAAGATCCCCGGCGTCACGGGCCGCAAGGTCGGAGTCGTCCTCTCCGGCGGCAACGTCGACCTGGAGCGCTTCGGAAGCCTGGTGGCCGGAATCGAGGCGTAACTTTCCGGCCCGTCCCTTGCAACCTCCCCCTTCAGGCCGGGAACGGCTCCCGGCGCTTGGTTTCCGACTCCAACTTCGAGGAGGTCACCATGGCCGAAATTCGAGTCGAACGGAAACGCACGAGCCTCTTGCCCTGGATCTTCGGGATCCTTCTGCTGGCCCTGGTCATCTGGGCCCTTGCCGAGACCATGGATAACGACACTGACGACATCGACACCACCGTATCGGCGATCGAGCTGATTATCGAGGACGTCACGACAGCCCTCGCCGCCTGCTAGGAGGAACTATGAGACACGACAAGGATTTGAACCGGGGCAGTACGACGGCCGTCGACCAGGGGGTCGTCCCCCTCAAGGATCTGAAAGACTTCCAGGTGGCCAAGGGCGATCCCGACGTCCGCGGCTGGGAGGTGCTGTCCAATGACGGCCGCCGCATAGGCAAGGTCGACGACCTGCTGGTCGATACCGCGGCGATGAGGGTCCGTTATCTGGACATCGACCTGGACAACGACCTGCGCAACCTCGCGGGCGGCGGCACGGGTCCCGGGACCAAGCGGGACAACATCCTCATCCCCATCGGCTCGGCCCAGCTCCACGAGAAGGACGACCGCGTCACGGTCGACCTGCTCCACAGCCTGGTCTCGGGCATCCCCGGCTATGACCGGAACACGTTCAACCGGGAGCACGAGACGAACCTGCGGCAGCACTTCGACCGCGATTACCGCCAGGATCCCAACCGCGACTTCTACGAGCACGACCTCTACAACGACTCCCGCTTCTACGGGAACCGCCGCGACCGACGTTGACGGCGAAGAGGGGCGGCCCTGCCGCCCCTCTCTTTACGCCGACCGTCCCAGGTACGCCTTGAGCTTGGGAGCCACGCTCCGGCGGACCAGGGCGCTCTGCGCCTGCCAGCGGGTGGCAGTGTCGAGGTCGACCAGGAAGCGGGGCTCCTTGCCGTCGAGCACGGCGATGGGCTCGCCGTCGCGGTAGAGGAGGCGGTTGCCGGAGAGGGCGGGGAGGCGCTCACCCGGAGTCGCGATGCCGATCAGGTTCAAGGGATCAACGGCGCTCACCGAGACCAGTGTCCCCTTCTTCGGCTGCTTGCGGATCGCTCTCAGGCGGCCCACCGCGTCGGGCAGGGCGTACTGCTCTCC
>DATMER010000087.1:0-9677 GCA_035556715.1 Thermoanaerobaculia bacterium | reverse complement strand
TGAACCTGGTCGCGACGGCTTGAACCCTTTTGACGCGACGAAGACCGGAGTCGCGTCACGATGGGCTTTGCTGCCACGGCTATGCTCTGCGCCCTCGCGTCTCCAACCTCCGTCGCGACATCCGGCGGCTGCGGCTCGGGCTGAAATCTCGTGTCCGGAGCCGTGTGATCTAGTCGCGACAGACAACCTCTGGCCGTCAAGCCTTGGAACAGGGATGACGCGAGTTGAGCGTCTTCCCGGATGGCTTGGTTCAGGCTGACGCGACGAAAGGGTGGGCGATGGCAGGAAGCAACCGCCGCGTACCTCGGAAAAGGAAGGCGCTTCTCAAATGTAGGGGAGGGGTTTACCCGGGTTTACCCCCTCCCGGGCGGAGGCGTCGGGCTCGGAGGGGCGCAGGCGCTTCAGGTCCGGCGTGGTGGGCCGGGGCTCGCCGCACCGGTCGCACCCCCGCCCGGGTCGCGCTCGATCTGGCCGAGCGGCTCTCCGGCGAGCTCCACCCGGTCTGGGGCCACCGCGGCGCGGAAATCATCCGCTCCCTGGTGCGGAACGGCTGGGCCGGGTAAGCAGTACACTCGAAGCATCGTGAGCCGCCCCCTCGCCAGCCTGTCGCTGGACCTGGATAACCTGTGGTCGTATCTGAAGATCCACGGCGATCCCGGCTGGGAGTCGCTGCCCTCCTATCTCGATCTGGTCGTTCCCCGGGTCCTGGCCTTCCTGGCGGAGCGGCGGCTGCGGATCACCTTCTTCGTGGTTGGGCAGGACGCGGTCCGCGAGGAGAACCGGGCGGCGCTGGCGGCCATCGCCGCGGCGGGTCACGAGATCGGCAATCACTCGTTCCGGCACGAGTCCTGGCTCCACCTGTACTCCGAGGTGGAGCTGGAGGAGGAGCTGGCCAGGGCCGAGGAGGCGATCGAGGGAGCTACCGGACAGCGGCCCGTGGGGTTCCGCGGGCCGGGCTTCAGCCTGTCCGAAGCCACGCTCAGGGTGCTCGCCCGTCGGGGGTACCGGTATGACGGGAGCACGCTGCCGACCTTCCTGGGACCGCTCGCCAGGGCCTACTACTTCCGTACCTCGGGATTGACCGAGGAGCAGCGGCGGCAGAGGAGCGCCCTGTTCGGCACATGGGGAGAGGGGCTCCGGCCGATCCGGCCCTACCGGTGGAGGATCGGAGACGGGAGCCTGATCGAGATCCCGGTCACGACCCTGCCGCTCCTCCGGACGCCTATCCACCTGAGCTACGTGCTCTACCTGGACCTCATCGCACCCGCACTCGGAAGGCTCTACTTCAACACGGCCCTCCGCCTCTGCCGCCTGACCGGGGTACAGCCGTCGATCCTGCTCCATCCGCTCGACTTTCTGGGGGGCGACGACACGGACGCGCTCTCCTTCTTCCCGGCCATGCGCCGCCCGGGCGCCTGGAAGATCGAGCGCGTGGGGGAGCACCTGGACGCCCTGACGAAGAGGTTCGAGGTGGTTCCCATGGGGGAGCACGCCGAGCGACTGGAGCGGAGCGCCCGTCTGCGGGAGCGGCAGCCGGTGTTTGCGGGGAGGTGAAAACCTCGAACTACTTCTCTCCACCAAAGGTGGCCAGGACCTCGTCCGGAAGAGGGGCGTCGAAGTCGGGTGCGATGTGAATCTTTTCGCCCACTGAGGGACGGCTTCCGCCCTTCGAGGGGCAGCACCGCCCTCTAAGAGGGTGTCTGGAAAGTCCGTGGCCTTCGGCCCTCACCCCCGTCCCCTCTCCCAGCCGCCCTCCCGGACCCCCGGGAGAGGGGGGAGTGACTGCGCCAACTGCCTCTCCAACAGGGGCTCCGCCCTCTTGAGCCTCCCGGTGAGGGAAGGAAAGAGGCGGAGACGAATGGGAACAAGGTGGGACGTCACGCGCCCCCCTCTCCCGGGGGTCCGGGAGGGCGGCTGGGAGAGGGGACGGGGGTGAGGGCCGAAGGCCGCGGATGCCTCAAGAAGGAACTTTCCAGACACTCTCTAAGGCACCTCCGCCCCGAGCGAGCGGCCGAGCCCCATCATCTCGAAGGAGACTCTCCGGACCGGGCTCGGGTTGCGGACCCGGCTCCGATAGACATCGAGGCGCACGTCCTTGAAGGCGGCAACATTGCTCTCGACGGGGAAGGTCTTCACCAGCTCGAAGCGCTCCGGATGGGCGGCTAGGGTCTGCCGCAGCCGCTCCGCCATGGCGATCTGGTAGGCCACCTGGGGCTCTTCCACCACGATCAGCTCCGGGTCGTAGCGGAACAGTGTCTCGAGGATGCCGGCTTCTCCTCCCGCGTACTCCTTGTAGCCTCCTCGCGGATCGTTGAGCACTCCATAGAGGAGCTTGTCGCCGCGCAGCACCCAGAGGCGGCGGCCCGGGTCGTGCCGGCGGACGTGGTAGATGAAGGCGCCGTTGAGGAAGCCGTCCATGAAGGCGAAACGGGAGCCGGAGGTCTCGACCACGTAGCGCGCCACGGCTTCGTACCCCCTCACGTAGGGGGCCTGGATCGTCACGGCCCTCCAGAGCGCGAGGCCGACGACAACCGTGGCGAGAGCGTTCCGCAGCCGGGGTTGCCGGATCCAGTGGATGCCCTCGACCGCGAACAGGGCGAAGGCGGGGACCCAGTAGATCGTGTGGCGGACCTGCAGCTCCTTGAGGAAGGCGAAAGCGAGCCACGTTGCCGCGGCGAGCGCGAGATAGGGCCAGCAGGCGCGGCGCCGCTCCGGCCTCAGGGCAGAGAGGAGGCCGGCCACGGCGGGCAGGAGCACGGCCCAGCCGATCTGCCGGGGGAGGTTCTCCAGGTAGTACCCGAGCCCGCCGAGGCCTGGACCACCCTCGACCGTTACCCGGAAGTGCGTTTGGCCGAACTCCCGGAGCATCGGGAGATAGAGGGGCACCACGGCCGCCAGGGCGAGAAGGGCGGCCAGCCAGACCTCGCGGCGGCGGAGCAGGTCGAAACGCCTCAGGGTCAGGATGGAGATGCCAAAGAACAGGAGCAGGAAGTGGGCATCGTAGCGGGTCAGGGCGAAGGCCGCCGACGCTGCCGCCGCCAGGAAGAGATCGGAGCGGCGCTCCCGGTCCAGATAGCGGACGAAATGAAAGACCGCGGCCAGGGCGAAGGCGAGGGCGGGCATCTCCAGCATGACTTGGCGGCTCAACTGGAAGACCATGGGGGCGAGGCCGAAAAGGAGCGTCGCGATGAATCCGGCAGCCGTGTCGTGGGTCCGGCGGACGAGCAGGAAGAGGTAGGTGCAGGCCATCGCTGCGAAGAGCCCGACGAGCGCCTTCGCCACCAGGAACGAGGTGCCGAAGACGAGCATGAAGAGGCCCTCGATGCCGTAGAAGAGCGGGGGCCAGACGAGCAGACCGAGCGCCGGATACTGGAGGTAGTACTCCACGGCATAGGGCCGGAGGCGGTCGAGCGGCAGGTCGAGGAGGAAGTCGCGGAAGAAGACCCCGGTCATCACGTGGCGGGTCTCGTCGTTGTTGAAGAACGGCTCGCTCGGCTGCCAGGCCAGGGCCTGCGCGAGCGCGAGGACCAGGAGCACGCCGGCGAGCCACTTCATTGCAGGAAGCGCTCGGCCGCCCGGTTCGCGAGCTGGATCGTCTCGTTGACGTTTAGGGTGCCGTTGACGATGTGGGCTGCGTTGACAAGGTGGAGCCCGGGGACCGATGTGGTCATCGGTGGCAGCGTGCGGGAGTAGTGGAGCGTGGGGAGGGCGAAGACGTGCTTCACGCGGGAGACGCGGAAGGCGAGGAGGTCGTTGCGGTCGAAGGCCGGGACCATCTTCTGGAGCGCGGGGAGGAAGGTCTCCCGGATCTCGTCGTCGGAGAGGGAGAAGACCGGATCGTCCGGCGCCGCGTACCGGGGGAGATAGACCAGGGCGTGGCCGCCGAGCTCGGCGCGGTCCACCAGGGCGGACATCTCAATTACGGCGGTAAAGGGGATGCCGGGGTCGGTGATGTTGGTGACGTAGAATCCGGTGAGCGGTTTCCGGAGGAGCAGGGAGGCGCAGACGATGCCGAGGTATTGGACTCCCCGCAGCCGCGCCATCTCGTCGTCCGTCAGCCCCTCGCAGATCCTGGCCGCGACCGGGGCGGGGACGGTAGCGACCACTTGATCGAAGGTTTCGCCATCGACGCGGACTCCGTTCTCTATCCGCTCGACGGCATGCCCGGTGCGGATCTCCACTCCTTCAGCGGCGAGCGTCTCGGCGAAGCGGTCCAGCACCCGGGCGTAGCCGCCGCGGACGTAGCCGAACATCTCCTTCTTGAGGCCGGTCCGGCGGGCGGCGTACATCCGGGCGATGGTGGCCCAGAGGAAGGCGGCGGAGGTCTGTTGGTAGCGCTCGCCTAGCTTGGCCTTGAGGAGCGGCAGCCAGATCTTCTCGAACGTCCGCTCTCCGGACCAGCGCCGGAGCCAGTCGCTCACCAGCACTACCTCCAGCGGACTCGGGTCCTTGAGGCGCGAGGCGTGGAGGATGGTCGCGGCCAGGCGCAGCTTGTCGATCAGCCCCAGGGGAGGGAAACGCAGGAACTCCAGGGCGTTCGACATGGAGTGCAGCCGGCCGCCGGTATAGAAGCCGGTCCGGGTCTCGGCCCAGCGCAGCTCGCTCTCCAGGCCCAGCTCGGCCCAGAGATCGCGCAGATGAGTGTCCGAGAGCAGGGTGACGTGGTAGTGGCGGTCCCAGACAATTCCGTTGAGCTGCCAGGCCGAAGCGAGGCCGCCGAGCTTCCCGGCCGCGTCGAAGAGCGTGACCGCCTGACCCGCCCGGGCGAGGCGGTGCGCGAGCGTCATGCCCAGGAGGCCCCCGCCGACCACGGCCCAGCGGCTCATTCAATCCTCCCGGACCTCGCCCCTCCGCACCGCGTAGCTCCTGCCGCACGCCGGGCAGGCCGCCGGCCGGAAGCCGCCGTCCTTCCCCTCGAAACGCAGGAGGAGCTGGCCGCACCGGCAGACGCAGCCGACGGGGGAGGCCGGATGGCCGAGGGCGAGGTGGAAGTCGGGGACGGACTTCGTCACGACCGAGCCCATGCCGACCATGGCGAAGCGGCCGATGACAAGGTCGTTGCCGAGGGTGCAGCCGGCGCCGATCGTGGCCCCCTCGCGGACGAGGGTGGGGAGGGTGTGCTCGTCCGGCTCCGAGGGGCGCAGGCGCTTCAGGTCGGGCGTGGTCGCCCGCGGGAAGCGGTCGTTCGTGAAAATGGAGCCCGCGCTGACCATGACCCCATCCTCGATCGTCACGCCAGCGCAGATGTAGACCATGGCGTTGATCTTCACGCGGTGGCCGATCCGCACGTCCCCGGCGATGTAGGTCTTTTCGCCGACGATGCACTCCTCTCCGAGCCGGGCGCCGCGCCGGATGTGGACGTTGTCCCAGATCGAGGTGCCGGCGCCGATCTCGACCCCTTCCTCGATCAGAGCCGTGGGATGGACGAATCCCATCAGCCCCGTCCGCCCGCGACCAGGGCCACGAGGGAAAGATTGCGGGATCTGCGCAGGCGATCCGCGCCGACCGCGGTCCAGCGGCTGCCGTGCAGGGCGCGGTAGGCGGCCTCGATCACCTCCACCGAGGCGAGCGCGTCCTCGATCCCGACCCGGAGGACGTCCTCGCCCCGGATCGCCCGGGTGAAGTTCTCGATCTGCGAGCGGAACGCCTCGACCTTGTCGTAGCCGGTGCCGAAGGAGATCCAGTCCGAATTCGAGGCCCTTCGGTAGCGGGATTCTTTCCAGCCCACGGTGAGGACGCCCTCGGTGCCGTAGAGGGTGAGATAGCTCTCCGCCTCCTTGCCCAGGCTCCAGGAGAGGTCAATGCTCCCCAGCACGCCGTCGAGGTTGCGGACGAAGAGGCGGACGGTCTCCTCCACGGCCAGCCCCTGGGTGCGCGGCCCCTCGACGATCTGCACGTCCACGAGCGGACCGAGGAAGAACCGCATGAGGTCCACCGAGTGGGTGCCGTTGTCGATCAGCACGCCGCCGCCGCTCAAGGCCGGATTGGAGTTCCAGCGCGCCGACATGTCGGTGCGCGCGGTGAAGGAGTTCTCCGCCAGCACGAGGCCGCCGATCGCTCCCGACTCCACGAGGCGCCGGGCGCGGACCACGTCCTCGACAAAGCGGAACTTCGACGCCAGGGTGAGGATCGCGCCCGAGCGGAGGGCCTCGTGCGCCATGAGCCGGGCGCTGCGGAAGTCGATGCTCAGCGGCTTTTCGCAGAGGACATGGATCTGGCGCCGCAGGAAGTGGCGGGCGATCTCGGGGTGCGTGGCCGGGGGCGTGCAGACCACCACGGCGTCGAGAGCACAGTCCGCCGACATGGACCTGCAGGAATCGAAGGCCGGGCAGCCCAGCCGCCCGGCCAGGGCGCCGGCGGCCTCGGGGCGCACGTCCGCGATGCCGGCCACCCTGGCCCATTCCGATTTCTCGAATACCTGGGCATAACAGTCGGCGATCCGCCCCGCCCCCACCAGCCCGAACCGCAGTGGGTCGCTCATGCTGCCTCCTGGACGAGATGGCCGGCGGCCTCGTGGATCGATTCCGCGAGGAAGTCCAGGTGCCCCGGCTCGAAGCGCTCGTTCCAGGGGAGGACCAGGATCCGGTCCAGGGCCTCGGAGACGCCGGGGAAGCGGGAGCGGCGGAAGTCGAGGACCTCGGGGCGCGCCAGGGTGAAGGGCCAGCGGCTCTGCCCGAAGGTCTGCTGCCGCTGGAAGACCGCGCACTCGAAGGCCGGCTTCTGGATGTAGCGCGGCGCCGCGGCGATCCCCTTGCGCTGGAGCTGGGCGCCCAGGGCCACGGCGCCGCCCGGAACGATCGCGGGATCGACCCGCAGGCAGTAGCGCCAGTAGGAGTGGACGCTCCCGGCGCGGACCAGCGGCGTGGCGATCCCCGGCAGGTTCCGCAGTGTGCCGTCGAGCCGGGAGGCGTTGGCGATCCGCCGCTCGACGAAGGACTCCAGCCGCGGGAGCTGCGCCAGCGCGACCGCCCCCTGGAGCTCGCTCAGGCGGTAGTTGAGGGCGAGGAAGGTATGGTCCGGCGCCGGCTCGCCATAGCCCCACGCCTTGTTGACGAAGAGGAACATGCGGCGGGCGAGGGCATCGTCCTGGGTGACGACCAGGCCGCCCTCGCCGCACGTGACGTGCTTGCCCTGCTGCAGGCTGAAGACGCCAAGGGTGCCCATGGTCCCCGCCATCCGGCCCTGGTCGCGGGCGAGGAACGACTGCGCGCAGTCCTCGATGACCGGGATCCCCCGGCTCCGGGCGAGCTCGAGGATGGGGCCCATGTCGCAGGGGTTCCCGAACAGGTGGGTGACGACGATGGCGCGGGTGCGCTCACCGAGACAGGGCTCGATCGTGGCGGCCGTGACGTTGCAGGTCGCGGGGTCGACGTCCGCAAAGACCGGGATGGCCCCCTGGTAGAGGATCGGCGAGATCGCGCCCATGTCGGTGATGGGGGACGTGACGATCTCGTCGCCCGGCTCGGGGTCGACCGCGGCGACCGCGGTGTGGAAGGCCGCGGTGCCGGAGGAGCACGCCAGGGCGTGGCGGACGCCGAGGGTCTCGGCGAAGCGGTGCTCCAGCCCGCGCACCATCGTTCCCCTGGTGCTGGTCAGCGTGCCGCTGCGCAGGACCTGGGCAAGCAGGGCCAGCTCCTCCTCGCCGAAGCTCCGTCCGGAGGCGTCCTGATCGGAAGGGAGAGAGATGTCAATCATGGTGAGCTCCCGAAGACGAGGGTTGAAGGCCGGGTGCCGATGGGCGGAGCCGGCGCCGCCCAAGAAGCCTCAGGGCAGCCAGCCGGACGAGAAGCCGGAGATGACCCGCGATGGAGCGCAGGACCTTCATCTTGGATTGGCCGAGGAGCCGTACCTCGAGCGTGGCGGGGTGCTCGACGACGGTCGAGCCCTGGAGGTCCAGCCGGGCGAGGATCTCGGAGACCCCCAGGAAGCCCTCCTCGCGCAGGACGAGGTCGGCCATCGCCCGCCGGCGGTAGACGCGAAAGCAGCTCGTGTAGGTGTGCAGCTTCTGCCGCAGCACCCGCCGGTAGAGGAAGGAGGCCCCGCGGGAGAGCGACAGCCGCCAGGCTGGCACGTTCAGCACCCGGCCCTCCGGGTGGTAGGGCGAGGCCGTGACCAGGTCCACGCCGTCCGCGAGCCGGGGGATCATCTCCGCCAGGCCGTGCGGGTCGTAGGTGCAGTCGCAGTCGATCGAGCAGACGATCTCCGTTTTAGCGGCGCGGATGCCGGTGAGGATCGCGGCTGCCACGCCGCGGTTGCGCTCGTGCCGGATCAGGGTGCAGTCGGGCCGGGAGCCGAAGAGCCGCCCGAGCACCTCCCACGTGCGGTCGCTGCTCCCGTCGTCCACGAAGAGGAAGGAGAGGTCGTAGTCCCGGCCGAGCGAAGCCGCCACGTTGCGCAGCGTGTTGGCCAGGTACTCCAGAGACCCTTCCTCGTGGAAGCAGGGGATCACGAGGCTCACCGGCACGCGGGCTTTGAGTGATCTCGATGCCACGGCCGGGGCGATGGGTTCCGGCCTATGCGGCGCGGCGGCGTACTCCAGCCCAAGGTACTCCGCTACGTTCATGACCTGGAAGGTGCGGAAGTAGTCCTTGAGCACCCATTCCATCTTGTCGAGATTGCGGTAGTGGCGGACCCGCGTCAGAAGCGAGCCGGTGTTGAGCAGCGGCTGCCCGGGATCGAGTTCCCACACGTGGAAGTACATGACGAAGGGGGAGCAGTGCCGCCGGTGCCAGCTCCGCACGAGCGGCTTGACCAGGGTGTGGGGGAGCTGCCGGAACCAGTTGCCCCCCGCCAGCGGAAGGGCAAGACCGCAAGCCTTCCAGGACGACGGAGGGATCTCCCAGAGGACCCGGCCTCCCGCGGCGTGCCGGTGCACGGTGTGCCGCCAGGTCTCCCCGGCGAAGCTGCGGAGCATGGGGCGCACGCTGGAGTCGTAGACGTAGCCCTCTTCGGCCACGATGTCGAGGGCCCAGAGGTCCGCAGGCCTCAGGAAGTGGGGCACCCGGTGGCCGAGCACGCGGAGGCCCGTCGCACGCTCGATAGCCTCGCGGGAGCGCCGCAGGTCCTCGCGGAGCTCGGCCGGCGTCATCTGACGGATCGTGCGGTGCCAGTAACCTCCGCTCGCGACCTCGTGCCCCCGCTGAGAGATCTCGCGCACGACCTCCGGCATGGCGTCCGCGACCCAGCCCAGCACGAAGAACGTGGCGCGGATGCCGAAAGCGTCACAGAGGTCGAGGGCCTTGCGGGTGTTGCGGGCGATGCGGGTCTCGAACCGGTACCAGTTCTCCCGGTGGATGAGCCCCTCGAAGGAGCCCACCTGGTAGTAATCCTCGACGCCGACGGTGAGGAGAACGCGGTCCGATCCATCTGAACGATCCATCGGAGAATCCCTTTCCCGGAGCCGAATCCCGAAGCGATCACTCGGAGCCCGATCGTCCAATCAAATTGTTGCGTACTGCGCAGGTCAGATATTGCAAGGGCCGAGCCAGCCCTCGTCCTCCGGGGGTTTTCCCCGGAGTCCCTTTGTGGATGGTGGTTTAGAGGGTGTAGACAAAATCACGCGAGTCTGCGCAAGAGGATCCCTGCTTGTGCCAGCCAGATCCACGATGCGGCGATCTTCGACGAGCGATCGTGGTGAATGAGCAGGCGGCGGCAACGTTCGTTCCAGGCGTGAGTAC
>DATMER010000086.1:0-90297 GCA_035556715.1 Thermoanaerobaculia bacterium | reverse complement strand
CGCCGTCGGTGCAGAAATTGGTGTGCGGCCAGGTGAGGAGCTTTTCGAGGTCGCCCTCGATCATGCTCGTACCGATGACGCTTTCAACTCCCTCCTTACCTTGGCGGCGGAGCGCCTCGGCGTCGCGAATGAGCGCGATCAGCGTTTTCTCCGGCGCTTCGCCGCGTTCCTTGGCGATCTCGGCCACGGTGCGTCCCGCGTAGGCGGGATTCGGAAGGTAGCGGCCGAGCAACAATCCGTCGGCCGGCGCGATCTCGGCGAGCACCTGCCGGGCGGTCTCCAGGTTCTCGAAGTCGCGCTCCGGGAAGAGCACCGTGAGTGTCGAGTGCCAGTAGAGGTAGGGGTAGATGTCGGCCGTGACGTCGATCCCCTGCGACCTTGCATCGTCGAGGAGCGCGAGGAGGCGCGGAGCCTCGTTCCAGAGTGATCGCATCGCGAGCTTGATGTGTGAGATCTGCACGGGGAGCTTCGCTTCCCGGCCGATCGCGAGGATCTCGTCGATCGCCTCCCAGAACCTCCGGTCCTCGCTACGGATGTGGCTGATGTAGCGGCCGTGGTGCCGCGCGGCGACCCGGGCCAGGGCCAGCAGCTCGTCGCGGGTCGAAAAGATCCCGGGGTCGTATTCGAGCCCGGTCGAGAGACCGAGGGCTCCCGCCTCGAGGTCGCTCTCGAGCAGGCGCGACATCTCGGCCAGCTCGCTCGCGGTTGCGGCGCGGCGGAAGTCGCCGCCGAGCACCTTTTCGCGGAGGGTGCCGTGCCCGGAGTACGAGGCCACGTTGACTGCCGGCGGCGCGCGCTCCAGCCGCGCGAAGAGATCGCTCAGCGGGAAGGCCGATCCGCCATCCTGTCCGCCGACGACGGTGGTGATCCCCTGGCTCACCGCGCCGAGCGCGTCCGGCATCTCGAGCAGGTCCGAGTCCGCGTGCGAGTGGGTGTCGATGAACCCGGGCGCGAGGACGAGGCCCTTGGCATCGAAGACCGGCTCGCCCGGGAGCGGCTCCACGTCTCCGACCGCAGCGATGCGGTCGCCGGCAATGCGCAGGCTCCCCGTGCGCGCCGGCGCTCCGGTGCCGTCGACCAGGCGCGCGTTGTCGATCCGGAGCGTCTGCTTGCCCTCATTCCCAAGCTGGTGGAGGAAGAACGCGTACTCCTCCGCGATTTCCCTCAGGTTTTCGAAACGGCCCGAGCGGCCGCCATGGCCGGCCCCCATGTTGATCTTGAACAGGAGCGGATTTTTATCGGTCTTCATGGCGCGCAGCCGCGCGACCCACTTCGCCGGCTCGTAGTACTGGACCTGGGAGTCGTGGAGCCCGGTCGTCACCAGCATGGCCGGGTAGCGCTGGGCGCGCACGTTGTCGTAGGGCGAGTACGACAGCATGTAGTCGTAATATTCTTTCTGTTTGGGATTGCCCCACTCATCGAATTCGTTGGTCACGAGCGGGATCGTCTCGTCGAGCATCGTGGTGACCACGTCCACGTAGGGCACGTGCGCCGCGATGCCGCGGTATTTCTCTCCGGCCATGTTGGCCACCGCGCCCACGAGCAGGCCACCGGCGCTGCCTCCGCTCGCGAACACCTTGTCCGGCGCGGCGTACTTCTCGCGCACCAGGAAATCGGTGACGTCGATGAAATCGGTGAAGGTGTTTTTCTTTTTGAGCAAGCGGCCGTCGTCGTACCAGGCGCGGCCCAGCTCCTGACCGCCGCGGATGTGGGCGAGCGCGTACACGAAGCCGCGGTCGAGGAGCGAGACGACCGTCATGTTGAAGGCCGGATCGATGGCGGCGCCGTAGGAGCCGTATCCTTGCTGGTACAACGGAGCCGTGCCGTTCCTCGCGAAACCCTTGCGGTAGACGAGCGACACCGGCACCCGCGCGCCATCACGCGCCGTGGCCCAGACGCGCTCGGTGGCATAGCCGGCGGGATCGTAGCCGGGCACGGGCTCGCGCTTGAGCAGCTTGCGCACCCCGGTGCGCATGTCGAGCTCGTAGACCGAATGGGGCGTGGCGAGGGAGGTGTAGGCGTAGCGCAGGAGCGGAGTGTCCTGCTCGGCGTTGACCTGGAAGTACTGCGTGGAGGCCGCCTCGGAGGGGACGTACGTCCAGCGCCCGAGATCGGCCCATGGCGCGTAGCGCACGCGCAGCAGACCGTCGCTCCGCTCGCCGATCGCCAGGTAGTCCTCGAATACAGCGAAATCTTCGAGGAAGACCTTGGGGTCGTGGGGCATCAGCTCTTGCCACTCCGCCTTGCCGCCGCCGACGTTGCCGTCGGCTACCTTCATCAGGCGGAAGTTGGGCGCCTTCCAGTCCGTCTTGATCACCCAGCGTCCGCCCACGTGGTCGGCCTCGTAGAGCACGCCGTTCTCGCGGGGCGCAAGGACGCGCATCGCCGCCGACGGGTCGCCCGCCTCGATGAAGCGGAGCTCGCTCGCCACCGTGCTCCCGAGGCGGATCAGAATGAAACGCTCGTCGCCGGTCTTGCCGACGTTGAGATAGAAGGACGTGTCCTTCTCCTCGTAGACGACCGGATCGGACTTCGGGTCCGTTCCGAGCACGTGCTTCCTGACCCGCGTCGAGAGCAGCGTGACCGGATCGTTCTCGACGTAGTAGACGGTCCGGTTGTCGCCTGCCCAGACGACCGGGCGGCTCAGCCCGGTGATGCGCTCGGGCAGGTCGCGGCCGGTCGCGATCTCGCGGAAGCGCAGTGTGAACTGGAAACGGCCGCGGGTGTCCTCGGTGAAGGCAAGCAGGTCCTGCCGCGGGCTGACGGCCCGGGCGCCGAGGCTGTAGTACTCCTTTCCCTCGGCCTCGCGGTTGCCATCGATCAGGACCTGTTCCTTGTCCGAATCCAGCGACCGCCGGACGTGGATCGGGTGCTGCTTCCCGGCCTCGAACCGCGCGAAGTAGAGGTAGTCCTTGTCCTTGTACGGGACCGTGCTGTCGTCCTCCTTGAGCCGCCCGACGATCTCTTTGGAAAGAGTTTCGGTGAGCTCCCGGTACGGCGCGCTCATCGCCTCGTAGTAGGCGTTCTCGGCTTTCAGGTAGTCGAGCACTTCAGGCTTGGAGCGCGTGTCGTCGCGCAGCCAGTAATAGGGGTCGTTGCGCGTGCCGTGGGGCGAGACCACGTCGTAGGGTTTGACGGCTGCGACGGGCGGGGCCGGCGCTTCCGTAGTGACACCGCTCGCGGCGAGCAGCAGGAAGGCAAGGGTCTTCAGGATCATGCCGGAATCCTCCGCCGGACCCTACGCCGGCACTCCGGCGACATCGCCTTCCGTCTCCTGCTCCTCCACCGCCTGCTCGGCCCTGTGCGTCCGCGCCACCAGGACGTAGATCGAGGGCACCACGAAGAGCGTGAAGACCGTGCCGATGATCATGCCGCTCACCAGCATGATGCCGATGCTGTTGCGCGCTCCGGCTCCCGGCCCGCTCGCGAAGACCAGCGGCATGTGGCCGACCACCGTGGCCGCGGTCGTCATCAGGATCGGCCGCAGCCGCGTCGTGGACGCCTCGGTGACGGCCCGCAGCTTGTCCAGCCCCGTCTCCTGCAGTTGGTTGGCGAACTGCACGATCAGGATGCCGTTTTTCGCCACCAGGCCGACCAGTGTGATCAGGCCCACCTGGCTGTAGACGTTCAGCGTGGTGAAGCCCAGGAAGGAGAAGAGCAGCGCCCCGGCCAGGGCCAGCGGCACCGACCCGGCCAGGATGATGAACGGATCGCGGAAGCTCTCGAACTGCGCCGCGAGCACCAGGTAGATCAGGATCGCCGAGAGCAGGAAGGTCCCCAGGAACTTCCCTCCCTCCGTGCGGAGCTGCCGCGACTCGCCAGCGTAATCGTAGGTGAAGCCCTGGGGCAGGCTGCGCCGGGCCTCCTGCTCCAGGAAAACCAGGGCCTGGTCGAGCGAGACCCCCGGCGGGATCACGCCCTGGATGCGCACGGAGTTGAGCTGCTGGAAGCGCTTGAGCTCGCGCGGCTCGGTCGTGGTCCGCAGCGTGGCAAAGGTGGAGAGCGGCACCAGCCGGCCCTCGGGACCCGTGACGTAGATGTCGGAGAGCTGGTCCGGCGTCAGGCGCTCGCTGCGCTTGATCTGCGGGATGACCTTGTAGCTCCGCCCCTGGATGCTGAAGCGGTTCACGTAGTTGCCGCCGAGCAGCGTCGAGAGATCCCGGCCGGCCTGCGCCAGGTCGACTCCCTGCGAACGCACCTTGTCGTGATCGAAGACCACTTCCGTCTGCGGCTGGTCGAACTTGAGGTCGGCGTCCGCGAACATGAAGAGGCCGCTCGCGAACGCCTTCTGCACGAACTGGTTGCCGATCTCGATGAGCTGCTGGGGCTCGGCCGTCGAGGCGATCACGAAGTCGACCGGCAGCCCTCCGCCGCCGCCGGGGAGGGCCGGCGGCGTGATCGGAATGATCCGCACGCCCGCGATCTTCGACAGCTCCGCCGACACCCCCACCTGGACCTCCATGCTCGTCTTGTCGCGCTCGCTCCACGGCTTCAGCCCCATGCCCGCGAAGCCTCCCGTCGGGAACGTGATCAGGAAGGTGCTGTCCGTCTCCGGGAAGGATTCGAAGACCTGGTTGATCTCGTTGGTGAACATCCGCGTCTGGTCGATGGTCGAGTTCGCGGAGGCCTGGATGATCCCGAAGACGATGCCCTGGTCCTCGGCCGGCGCCAGCTCCTTCTGGGAAAACAGGTAGAGCGGCACGATCATCAGCAGGACGATCGCCCACAGGGTGAGCACGACGGGCCGGTAGGCCAGCGTCCCCTCGAGCATGCGCGAGTAGACGCGGCGGACGGACTCGAAGCGCCGGTTGACGAAGCCGGCGAAGCCGCGCTCGGTGTCGCCCTCGCGCAGAAGCTTCGATCCCATCATCGGCGAGAGGGTCAGCGCCACCACGCCGGAGACGAGCACCGCGCCGGCGAGCGTGAAGGCGAACTCGCGGAAGAGCGAGCCGGTCAGGCCGCCCTGGATCGCCACCGGGGTGTAGACCGCCGCCAGGGTGATGGTCATGGCCACGATCGGACCCACCAGCTCGCGCGCCGCGTCGGTCGCCGCCTGGAAGGGGGTCTTGCCCTCGTGCAGGTGGCGCTCGACATTCTCCACCATGACGATGGCGTCGTCCACGACCAGGCCGACCGAGAGCACGATGGCGAGGAGGGTCAGGAGGTTGATCGTGAAGCCGGCGGCCAGCATCAGGAAGATCGCGCCGACGAGCGAGATCGGGATGGCCACGACCGGGATGATCACCGACCGCACCGAGCCCAGGAAGAGGTAGATGACCACGATGACGATGAGCAGCGTCTCGCCGAGCGTCTTCAGGACCTCGCGGATGGAGTCCCGGATGTACACCGACGAGTCGTAGGGGATGCCGACCTTCATCCCCGCCGGGAGCTGCGCCTCGATCTCGGGGATGGCCTCGCGCACGCGGTTCATCACGTCCAGGGTGTTGGCCGTGGGCAGCACAAAGATGCCCATGAAGGTGGCGTCCTCGCCGTTGAAGCGGACGTCGGTGTCGTAGTTTTCGGCGCCGAGCACCACGTCCGCGATCTCGCCGAGCCGGACGACCACGCCGTCCTCTTCCTTGACCACGATCTGGCGGAATTCCTCCACCGTCTGCAGGTCGGTGTTGGCCGTCAGGTTGACCGACACCATCGATCCCTTGGTGCTGCCCAGCGCGGCGAGGTAGTTGTTCGCCGCCAGCACGTCGCGCACCGCGGAGGGCGCGATGCCGTGGGCCGCCATCTCCCCGGGCTTGAGCCAGACCCGCATGGCGAACACGCGCTCCGGGAAGATATCGGCGCGCTGCACGCCGCTGATGGCGGTGAGCTTGGGCTGCACCACGCGCGTGAGGTAGTCGGTGACCTGGTTGGGATCGAGGTCGGCCGACGAGAAGCCGATGTACATGCCCGCGAAGTCGCTGTCCGCGGTCGCGAGGTTGATGACCGGCGCCTCCGCTTCCGGCGGCAGCGTGTTGCGCACCTGCGCCACCTTCGACTGGATCTGGGTCAGGGCGGCGTTGGTGTCGTAGTTGAGCTTCAGGTGGACCGCGATCGTGCTCAGGCCCTGGGTGCTCGAGGACTCCACGAAGTCGATGCCGTCGGAGCTGGCGATCACCCGCTCCAGCGGCGTGGTGATGAAGCCGCGCACGAGGTCGGCGTTGGCCCCGACATAGGCGGTCGTCACGTTGATCACCGCGACGTCGCTGCGCGGGTACTGGCGCACGCTGAGCGAGCGGATGGACTGCAGGCCGGCGATCAGGATGAGCAGGTTGACCACCACGGCCAGCACGGGCCGCCGGATGAAGATGTCTGTGATTTTCATCTAGCTGTCCTCTGGACAGGCATTTAACTGTCCTCCGGCCGGGGCGCGGCGCTGTTCGCCGGCTGGACCTTGTTGTTGACCTGGACAGCGGCGCCGTTCCTGAGCTTGAACACGCCCGAGCTGACCACCTCTTCTCCCGGCTTGATGCCGGAGACCACGGCGACCTGGTCGCCGCGCGCTCCGCCCAGCTTGACGAACTGCTGGCGCACCCCGCGGTAGGGCTTGCCGTCCGGGCCCTTGACGTTCTCGACGATGAAGACGGAGTCGCCGTACGGCGCGTAGCTGATCGCGGAGGCGGGCAGCGCGACCACCGGGGTGCTCTCCCCCTGGCTGGCCTGCGCCTCGACGAACATGCCCGGGTGCAGCCGGCCGTCCCGGTTGGCGAAAGTGGCCTGGACCTGGACGTTGCGCGTGGCCTCGTCGACGATGGCGTCGATGGCGGTGATCCTGCCCGGCTCGAGGGCCGGCAGGCCTTCGGCCGTCACGAGCACCTCGGTGCCGGGCAGCAGCCGGCCCACCGCCTGCTGCGGCACGGAGAAGTTCACGTAGACGGGGCGGAGGGACTGCAGCGACACGATGGGATCCCCGCCCGCCAGATATTGGCCCAAATTGACCTTCCGGATGCCGAGGACCCCCGAGAACGGCGCGCGGATGATCTTGCGCTCGATCGTGGCGCGGATCTCGCCCACTCTCGCCTCCCCCTGCCTGGCCTCGGCCGCGGCCCGGTCGTAGTCGGCCCGCGAGATGATCCCCTGGTCCGACAGGCCGCGTATCCGGTCGAGGCTGAGACGGGCGAGGTCGCGCTGCGACTCGGCGGCGGCCAGTTGCGCCCGCTCCTGGCTGGTGTCCAACTGCACCAGCACCTCGCCGGCGCGGACCGTCCTGCCGGACTGGAAGGTGATCCTCTCGACGATGCCGGGCAGGTCCGCGCTAACGGTGACGCCCTGGGCCGCGACCACCGTCCCGATGGCGCGGAGCGTCGCCGGCCAGACCTCCTGCCGGGCGACGACCGTGGTCACGGCCTCGGGAGGCGGCTGGAAGGAGGCCCCCTGCGCGCTCGCCGACTGGATCTGGCGGGCTTTCACCAGACCGAGCGCTGCGATGAAGACTGCCACTCCGATCAACATCAAAATCATCCGCTTCTTCATACGTCAAATCTCCAGGGGATCGAGCGCGGCGATCCGGTGCGAAGTCTCCAGTTTAAGCGATTGAAGCGGGAGAGGGAAGGTGAGGAGACCGGCCCGGGAGCCCTCTCCCCGCCGCTCAGGCGCGGCGCAGCTCGATCTTCTGGGGAACTTTATACGGGGCGAGCCAGGCTCGGCAATAGGCCCGGATGTCGCGGTCTTCGAGCTGGGCGCCCCGCTCGAGCTCGACGTCCGCCTTGAGGGCCACGCTCGGCAGGCCGCCGTTCACCGGAGCCACCAGCGCGGAGACCGCCGCGGATGCCACCCCCGGGCAGCGCTCGATGATCCGCGAGACTTCCAGGGGATCGACCTTGTTGCCAGCGAGATTGATGATCGGCTTGATCAGGCGGTCGAAGCGGAGGTAGCCCTGCTCGTCCACCCAGCCGAGGTCGCCCGACCGCACCCAGCCGTCGTGGAGCATGCGCGCCGAGGCCTCGGGCGCGTCCAGGTAGCCCGCCATGCCGCACGGGGTCTGCATCTCGATCTCCCCCACCTGCCCCGGCGGCAGCTCCCGGCCCTCCCGGTCGAGGATGCGGTAGCGGATGTCGGCATGGACGCCGACCCCGAGGGTGCCCGGGCGGTTGCGCTCGTCAGGCGGGTTGCAGACCGAGGGGAAGGTCTCGGTCATGCCGTAGCCCTGGATTACCGTCACTCCGAGCGTCTCCTGGATGGAGCGGTGGATCTCCTCGGGCAGGAAGTCGGCGCCGCTCGTCAGGTTCTTGATCGAGCCCAGGTCGTAGCGGTCCGGCCGGTGGGACCGGGCGAGCTGGTCGAAGACCTGCGGCACCGCGGGGATGTGGGTGATGCGCTCGCGCGAGATGGTCTCGAGGAGCGTGCGCGGACGGAGCGCGTCGCCGCAGTAGATGGTCCCCCCCTGGTAGAAGGCCGGGAGGATCCCCATTCCCATGGGGAACACGTGCAGCATGGGGAGCACGATGAGGATGCGGTCCCCCGGATCGACCCTGAAGAAGGGCGCGCAGAAGACGCCGATGTAGTAATGGTTGGCGTGGGTCAGCACGGCGCCGTAGGGACGGCCCTCGCCGAACACGTAGGAGTAGATGACGCTCGCGGGATGATCGTCCGGGACCTCCTCGGGAGGGATGTCCAGGGGGGGCAGGGGGGGCACGCCGGGGAGGACCTCGTCGGGCACGAGGCACTCCAGGTCCGGCGGGGGTCCGGCGGGAAGCCGGGCGAGGAGCCCGCGGTCGGCGATCATCAGGCGCGGACGGCTGTCGCCGAGGATGAACTCGAGCTCGGCCGGCCCGTTCTCGGCTTTGACGGGAATGGAGACGAGGCCGGCGGCCATGGCCCCGAAATGGGCGGCGAGGAAGCCGGCGCCGTTGGGCATCCACAGGAGCACCCGGTCGCCGGGCCGGAGCCCGCGCGCGCGCAGCGCTTCCGCCATCCGGCTCACCGCCGACCAGAGGTCGCGGAAGGAGTAGGTCCGGTCGCCGTCGACGACGGCCGGGTCGGCGGGACGGTCCCGCGCGACCCGGCGTATGGGTTCGTTGAGGTTCAAGATGTCTAGGCCGCGTGCACGAAGCGGGTCGGCACCTCTTCGCCCGAGAGCCAGCGGCGATACTTGAGATCCGGCTCGATGGGCTCGATGGGATAGACCTGCCGCTTGGCCATCTCCATGTCGAAGATGGACTTGACCAGGCGGCTCTGCGCCTCTTCCGCCGAGGTCGGCGCCCCGACCTCGTCCTTGATCCAGCCGAGCGTCTCGCCCACGGTCTCCCGGACCTCGTTGTTGGGCAGGTAGCTCATGGTCTCGAGCAGGATCGTCCGCGCCACACGGGCGCGTTCGGCGAGCACGTCGCCCCGGCGGCGGAGGCCGGCGTTCGGGCTCTTCTTGAGCCGCTTCGCGCCGGTGATCCAGTGGCGCGCCAGGCGGTGGATGGCCGGACCCGTCCGGTTGTAGAACTCGTCGTACGCCCAGAAGACGGCGTCCCGGAGCTGTCCGGGCTTGAACTCGGGGTGGATGATGACCTCCGAGTACAGATCCGAATCCCAGTAGTCCGCCTTGCGCAGCCGCCCCTCGGCCTCCAGGCGGGCCCGGAGCTGGGTGCCGTCGGAGGGGATCAGGACGCTCGCCTGGAACGTCGACGGATAGAGCTGGACCGCGTGGTCGAGCTCGTCCTGCAGGGTCGCGGGCGTCTGGTGGTCCTGGCCGAACATGATCGAGCCGCTGGTGGTGATCCCCAGGCTCTGGAGGTCGTTGAACAGGCTCAGGTTGTCGCGCCCGACGCTCTTCGAGAACGGCGAGTTGATCGACTCGATGCCGATCCAGACATGGGTGAGCCCCATCGCCACCAGCTCCTCGAGGTCCCAGGAGGTCAGCGACTTCACCGTCGAGAAGCAGTGCCAGAACAGGGTGCGGTCGGGATCGTCCCGGATCGCTCCGCCCCAGGCATCCAGGCTCTTCTTGTAGAGGCACATGTCCTCTTCATAGATGTAGAAGTAGCTGATGCCCTTGCGGTCGTGGATGTCGACCATGGTGTCGTACATGGCCCGGCCGTGGGCGAACGGGATGTGCACGTAGCCGAAGTAGGCCGACGTGGTGCAGAACTCACACTTGTGCGGGCAGCCGAAGCCGTGGGTCAGCTCGGCGTAGCGGGCGCGCGGCAGGTAGGGATAGTCGCGGAAGCACTTGAGCGTGACGTCGCCGAGGACGTCGGGCTGCCGCACCGGGTCTTCGGGGTTCTGGCCGATCAGGTTGCGGAAGAAGGAGATGCCCTCTCCCTTGCAGAGGTAGTCGGCGCCGTGGTTCCCGAGGTTGTGCAGCATGGTGCCGAAGCCGCCGATGACCACCTTCGCCTTGGGCGCGTGCTTGCGCGCCAGGGCGATCATCGGGAACAGCTTGCCGAGCCCCTTGATCAGGAAGGTGATGCCGACGAAGTCGGGCTGCTTCTTGAGCTCCGCCACGTACTCCTCGAGGCTCGGATGGCCCATGACCGTGACGTCGGCGTCGAGGTTGGCCGCCATCAGGGTGAGGGCGGTCCCCGACATGTACGAGCTCATGATGAAGGGCCCGGGCTCGCGGGAGATCCGCGACGCCATGTAGTCGAGCCACTCCTCGTCGCCGTCCTTGTTGTACTTGCTGTTCTTGGACGCGTAGGGCCGGAAGACCGACGTCATCAGGATCTTCTTCTTGGCTCCCATGGGTCAGGCCCTCCCGGCGACTCGCACGTCCGGCATCGAGTGTTGGGCACACAGGCGCGCGATCTCGCCAAGGCTGCAGGCGCCCTTGCCGTCGGCCTCGGGGATCTCGATGCCGAGGGAAATCTCGAGCTCTGAGATCAACCGCATCTGGTTGACGGAGGTCACGCCGTAGACATCGTCGAGCCGGGCATCGAAATCGAGCCCTTCCGGGCTGATGCCCATGATCCCGCTAAACTTCTCCTTCACCTCTTCCACGATCCTCGGGTCCATTGTGCCTCCTCTTCGCGAGACCGCCGGGGCGATCTCACATGCAGAGCGTGTCGACCTTTCCGGTGATCGGAAGGTCAAAATAACCCAGCACCTCATTGTCGAATTCGAGCCCGAGGCGCCGTGCAGTGTCGAGGTTGATCCAGGCCACCTGGTCGGCGTGGATCTCGCGGGGGAAGTCGCGCGGGTGCGCGCCTTCGAGGATCTTCGCCGCGATTTCTCCAGCCTGCTGGCCCAGCTTGGCCCAGTCCGCGGCGATGCCCGCGAGAAGGCCCAGGGTGACCGCCTGGGCGTTGTTGTTGAAGATCGTCGGAAAGCCCATCTCGGCGCTCCGGCTGAGCACGATGTCGAAGGCTCCGGGGCAGTGCAGGAGCTCGTTGTAGTTCATGAAGGCGCTCGTCCGGGGATCCATCTCCTGGATCGCGCGGTCGAGCTCGCCGGCATCCGAGAAGACCAGCTCGCGGTAGTCGATCCCGACGATCTGGCCGAGCCCGGCGAGCGTGCGGAACCCCACCGACCCTTCGTTGCCCGAGAGCCAGACGCGCCGGCCGGCGCGGTCGCGCGCCGCGCGGTGGAGCTCGCGCATCTCCGGCCGCACGAACACCGTGTCCTCGAAGAAGGCGGTGCAGACCGACTTCACGTGCGGGAGGAAGGTGCGGATGAAACGGAAGTTCTTGTAGCTGGAGGTGAAGGGCAGGGCCATGATCTTGCCGGTGATGTGATCGGCGCCGAGAGTGTCGTGGCCGATCCCCTCGGGGTGGGCGCCGCAGTAGATGATCGGGACCTCGGAGGTCGCCGCGGCCGCGGCCACTCCGTTCGGAGTGCCGAAGGCCGCCATCACGTCGACCCCCTCCTTGACCACCTCGCGGGCTGCGGCGTGCATGGCCGGGCGCTCTTCGATGTCCAGGAGCACGAGCTCGAAGTCGCGGTCTTCGATCCATCCTCGCGAGGCCATCGCCTGCAGGAAGTTCTGCACGCGCTTGGACTCGCGGCCCGGTTTCCCCGGCGGGATGTTGTAGGAGTTGAGGATTGCGACCCGAGGCTTGTGGCCATTCGACCGCTTGGAGACAGGAGAATCCGGCCTGACGATCCCGAGCCCTCGCATAAGGTGTTACCTCCGAGGCAATGTGATGGTTTTTGAGTGTACGCCTGAGTTTGAGAGTTGACAAGACCTTTAAGTCGTTGTTTGATTCGACAACGGTGATCCGCCCCCCCGCGCGCACGCTCCAGGAGGCGCTCCTCGCGGCCGCCTCGGCCACGCCCCTCCGCTCGGTCATCCTCCTGGGATCGGACCTGCAGCCTCGTCCCCTGGGCCATGACGAGCTGCTGGCGCTCGCCCGCCAGAGCGCGGCCGCCCTGCTCGACGCGGGGATGCGCCCCGGCGACCGTCTCTTCCTCGTGCTGCCGACCGGGCCGGACTTCCTCGCCGCGTTCTTCGGCAGCCTCCTCGCCGGCATCGTCCCCTGCCCGTTCAGCCCGCCCCAGGGCTCCCAGTCGCCGGCGCTGTTCCTGGAGCGGCTGGCGCAGCTCACGCGCACCCTCGGCATCCGCGGCGTGGTGGCCTCCCCGGAGCTCCTCGACCCGGCCGGGCAGGAACTCGAAGGCGTGCTGGCGCTCACCCCGGACCGCCTCCGCGCTCCCCTCCAGGGGTCCGGCCCGGACCTGGCGGAGCTCGCGCCGGCGCCGGACGACGTCGCCTTCCTCCAGCTCACCTCCGGCTCCACCTCGCTGCCCAAGGGAGTCATGGTCACCCACCGCGCGGTGCTCGAGAACCTGTGGCAGATCGCCCATGCCTCGGAGATGTCGGCGGGCGACGTGATGGTGAGCTGGCTGCCTCTCTTCCACGACATGGGGCTGGTCGCCGGGCTGCTCCTCCCCCTGGCCTACGGGCTGGAGCTCTGCCTGTCGACGCCGTTCGCCTTCCTGCGCCGGCCCGCCCACTGGCTGCACGCCATCCACCGCTACCGCGGCACGCACTCGCCCGCCCCGGTCTTCGCCTACCGCCAGCTCGCCGACCGGGCCACGGACCGGGACCTCGCCGGGATCGACCTCGGGAGCTGGAGGGTGGCGTTCATCGGCGCCGAGCCCGTGCACGCGGACGTGCTGGAGCGCTGCGACCGCCGCTTCGGGCCGCACGGCCTCGCCGCGACCGCCCTGGTCCCCTGCTACGGCATGGCGGAGGCGACCCTCGCGGTCACGGTCAAGCCGATGGGAGAGCGCTACCGGCTGCGTCCGGTCAGCCGGAGCCTCCTGGCACGCGAGTCGCGGATCGCGGCTCCCGCGGCGACCGGCGGCGGCGGGGACGAGCTGGTGCTGGTCTCCTCCGGCCGGCCCGTGCAGGGGATGCGGGTGGCGATCCTCGGCGAGGACGGCGCCGAGCTGCCCTCTGGGAGGCTGGGCGAGATCGCGATCCAGGGTCCGTCGCTGTTCTCCGGCTATGCCGGCCTCTCCGACCCGGACCCGGAGGAGATCGCCCGCGGATACCGCACCGGCGACCTCGGCTTCCTCGAAGGGGGCGAGCTGTTCATCACCGGCCGGAGAAAGGAGCTGATCATCCTCTCCGGCGAGAATCATCACCCGGCGGAGATCGAGTGGGCCGCCGCCGGCAACACCGCCGGGGCCGGCAACAATGGGCGCGCCCCCCGCATCGCGGCTTTCGGCATCGAGGATGCGGCCCTCGGCACGGAGAAGCTCTGCATCCTGGCGGAGCTCGACCGCCGGAGTGAGACGGAAGAAGAGACGCCGGCGGCGGCGATCCGCCGTCGCGTCCGGGAGCAGACCGGTCTGGTCGTCTCCCACGTCGAGCTCGTCTCTCCCGGTACGATCCCGGTGACCACCAGCGGCAAGGTCCGGCGAGCCCGCGCGAAAGAGATCTTCCTGGAGATGCAATCGGCAGCCAGGGCAGGCGGTTAGCCGCCCGATCTCGAGCTCACCCGCTCTACGAGGCCGTTGGACGGCCTGATCATATAGACTTCCTTCCTATCTATATAAGAACGGCCGAAATCATATGTTCTGAGCCTGGAATTATATGTTCTGGCCGCCAGTCCCCCGTTCGGAGGCGCATTCATATGGACAGACAGACTGTCTATATAGATTCCCGGCTGATTATATACACAGAGAGCACAGTTATATAATTCTCTCCCCGTTTATATGGTTACGTGGCAAGTCTATATAGATTTGCGCCGTATCATATGAATGGTGGTTAAGATTATATGGATACGCGGGGAAAGCCCCGGTCAGCCGGGCAGACGGTACCCGAGCCCGGGCGTCAGCTCGATCCGGCTGCGGACGAAGGTGCCGCTCCCGCGCGCGACCACCCGCCCCGAGGAATCCCTGGCCTCGGCGTCGGCGAACAGCAACTGGCTGGCAGCATGGACCACATGGCCGTGGGCGCGGATCTCGCCCGAGGAGACCGGGCGCATCATCGTGACGTGGAAGCTCGCGGTGAGGAGCAGCACCCCCTCGACCAGGGAGTTGGCAGCGAAGAAGGAGGCGTCGTCCAGGGCCTTGAAGTAGACCGAGCCGTGGACCGCGCCTGCCGGGTGGAAGAGCTTCGGATGGACGGGGATCACCAGGTCGCAGACGCCGTCGCCGATGGTGATCCGCGGGGCGTAGTACTCGTTGCACGGAGCGCCGTGATACATCTGCTCGAGCTGCCGGTGGTGCTCTTCCAGGGTCATCAAGCCTCCACCGCGATTACCCTCGAGATTGCCCTCGCGATTTCCCGCTGCCGGGCCGCGCGCCGGGCCGCTCCCTGGAGGGGGTTCGGCGACCGGTCTACGAGACAGACGCTCACCGCGGGCGGTACGGCCGCCCGCAGCAGCTCGCGCAGCTCCCCGGCCGAGGAAGAGAACGTACTCCGGGCGAGCTCGCCTCCCAGGTAGAGGCTGGCATCCCCCGCCGAGCGCGCCAGCCCGCCGAGCCAAGCGGCGAGCGGAGCCAGGGAGCCGTTCCGCAGCTCCTGGCAGATCCCCGGCAGGTCGCCCCCCACTTCGAGCGGCGCGGCGCCCGCGCGGCTCACCCGGGCCAGGCCGGGCTCCCTGCCCAGGCCGATCCAGATCCCTTCCACTGACAGGGCGCTGGCCTCTGGGGTGAGGGGGACGAGATCCTCCGGATCGAGAAAGGGCAGCCACTCCGCGCAGGCCACCGCCGGACCGATCAGCTCCACCTCCGGCAGGCCCAGGGCGGCGGCCAGATCGCGATCGAGGACCGGCCAGGGCGGCTCCCCCTCGACGCTCAGGCAGCCGGCCCGGAGGGCGGCCAGGTCCTGGGCCACGAAGCGGCGGAGCACCGGGCGGAGACCGGGGAACTCGTCGTTCTGCACGGTCGCCGACCGCAGCAGCCGGAGATCTCCCCCGGAGGTTTCGAACAGGGCGATGCAGCTCTTCTCGCGGCCGACGGTCCCTGCCAGGATCACGCCGCGGACCTCTCGCAGAGCTCGATCAGCTCTGCCAGGGTCCAGGCGCGCTTGCCCTCGGCCTCGGGGATATCGATGCCGAGCGCCACCTCGAGCTCGTTGATGAGGCGCAAGTGGTTGAAGGAGCTGACCCGGTAGACGTCGTCGAGCCTGGCGTGGAGGTCGACCCCCTGCGGATCGATCTTCATGAGGCGGCCGAAGCGCATCCTCACTTCGTCGGCGATTCTCGGGTCCATGGCGCCTCCTGCCGTCAATATCGAGAAGAGTATATTTTTTGATACCGTACATTGTCCACGAGTGAGGAGGAGCCAGCCGTGTCCCATCCTGCCGCGCGTACGCTCGCGGACGCCCTCGTCGCCGCCGCGGCGGCCAGACCCGTTCGGTCCACGATCCTGGTGGATTCGGAGCTTCAGGCCCGTCCAATCCCCCACGACGAGCTGCTCTGGCTCGCCCGGCAGGCGTCGGCGGCGCTGCTCGAGGCCGGTCTGCGTCCAGGGGACCGGATGTTCCTGATCCTCCCCACAGGCCAGGACTTCCTCGCCGCCTTCTTCGGCTGCCTGCTGGCGGGCATCGTCCCTTGTCCGTTGAGCCCGCCCCTGGGCACGCAGTCGCTGTCGGCCTTCGAGACGCGCCTGGCGCAGCTCGCGCGGGCCCTGGACATCCGCGGCCTGCTGGCCCTTCCGGAGATCGCCGAAGGGGCATCCCGGGAGCTCGGCCCCGGCTTCCTGGCGCTCACCCCGGACCTGTTCCAGGCTCCCCGCGACACCGCGGCCGGACCTCCCGAGGTGGCGGCCCTGCCCGACGATGTGGCCTTCCTCCAGCTCACCTCCGGCTCCACGGCCCTGCCCAAGGGGGTCGTGCTGCCGCACCGGACAGTCTGCGCGAACCTGCGGCAGATGGCGATCCAGTCGGGTTTCCTGCCGGGGGACGTGTCGGTGAGCTGGCTGCCGCTCTTCCACGACATGGGGCTGATCGCCGGAGTGCTCCTCCCGCTCACCTACCAGCAGGACCTCCTGCTCTCCACGCCGTTCAGCTTCCTGCGCCGCCCGGCGCACTGGCTGCACGCGGTCCACCGCTACCGCGGCACCCACTCGACCGCTCCGGTGTTCGCCTTCCGCCAGATCGTCGACCGCCTGACCGCGCGGGATCTCGCCGGGCTCGACCTCGGGAGCTGGCGGATCGCCTTCATCGGCGCCGAGCCGGTGCACGCCGGCATCCTGGAGCAGTTCGACCGCCTCCTTGCGCCCTACGGTTTCGCGGAAACGGCGCTCACCCCCTGCTACGGCATGGCGGAGACGACGCTCGCGGCCACGGCCAAGCCGGACGGCGAGCGCTACCGCACGCGGGCGGTGAGCCGCCGCGCCCTGTCCGCCGAGGCGCGGGTCGCGGACCCGGAAGGCCCGGAGGACGAGCTGGTGCTGGTCGACTGCGGCCGGCCGCTCGAAGGGACGCACGTCTTCATCGTCGACGAGGCGGGCCGCGAGCTTCCGGAGGGGCGCGAGGGGGAGATCGTGGTGCGCGGCCCCTCGGTCTTCCCGGGCTATGCCGGGCTCGCCGAGCCGAGCCGGGAGTCGCTCGCCGCCGGGTTCCGCACCGGGGACCTTGGCTTCCTCGACCAGGGAGGCCTGTTCATCACCGGGCGCAGGAAGGACGTGATCATCATCTCGGGAGAGAACCACCATCCGGCCGAGATCGAGTGGGCCGTGGCCGGAGTCGAGGGGGTGCGCCCCACCCGCGTGGCCGCCTTCGGCATCCCGGACCCGGAGCTCGGCACGGAGCGGCTCTGCGTCATGGCGGAGCCCGAGCGCCGCGCCGGAGGGAGCGGGGCCGAGCCGCTGGACGTGGCGATCCGCCGCCGCGTGCGCGAGGAGACCGGCCTGCTCGTCTACGATGTGGAGATCGTCCCGGCCGGGACGATCCCGGTGACCACCAGCGGAAAGATCCGCCGCGTCCGGACCAAGGAGATCTTCCTGGAGATCCTGGCCGCCCGGGCCGCGGCCCAGGCAGAGACAGGGATGATCCAGGACGCGGTCTGACTACACCGTGGCCACCGCCGGCCGGAACTCCCGGATGCGGCGGCAGGCCTCCTCGAGCACCGAGTCGTCCTTGGCGAAGCAGAAGCGCATGACGCCGTGGCCGGCGGCACCCCGGTGGAAGTCCGTGCCCGGCGCGGCCGCGACCCGGGTCTGCCGCAGCAGGTCCATGGCCGCCTCGTGCGAGCTCTCGTAGCCGTGCTGGCGGATGTCCGCCAGCACGTAGAAGGCGCCCTGCGGGATGATCGGGTTCAGGCCCGCCCGCGTCAGGGCGTCGCAGATCAGGTCGCGCTTGCCCTGGTAAAGGACCTGGAGCGAATCGAAGTAGCTCCGGGGCGCCTGCACGCCCGGGATCACCCCGTGCTGCAGCGGCGTGGGAGCGCACACGTAGTGGAGGTCGTTCACCAGCCGGATCGGTTGCGCCAGCTCCTCGCGGGCGACCGCGTAGCCGAGCCGCCAGCCGGTCACGCTGAAGGTCTTGGAGAGGCCCATGATCGACACGGTGCGCTCCCACAGGCCGTCGACGCTGGCCGGCGAGATGTGGGGCCGGCCGTCGTACCGGATGTACTCGTAGATCTCGTCGGTGACGACCAGCAGGTCGTGGTCGTGGGCCACGCGGGCGACCGCGCTCAGCTCCTCCGGGCCGTACATCTTGCCTGAGGGGTTGGACGGCGTGCAGATGACGATTGCCCGGGTGTTGGGACGGACTGCCCGGCGCAACTCCTCCTCGCGCACGGTGAAGTCGGGAGGGTCGAGCGTCAGGTAGTGCGGCTCCAGGCCGACCGTGAGGAGGACGTTCAGGTGGTAGCCGTAATACGGCTCCAGGAGCAGCACGCCGTCGCCGGGGTCTAGCAGCGCCTCCAGGGTGGCGGCGAAGGCTCCCGCCGAGCCGACGGTGACGATGATCTCGGAGGCCGGGTCCGCCCGGATGCCGTTGTCCCGCTCCAACTTGGCCGCGATCGCCTCGCGCAGCGGCGCGGCCCCCTCGGGGAAGGTGTACGAGCTCTTCTGTGCCTGCAGGGCGGCGATCGCCGCGTCGCGCACGAAAGGCGGCGTGGGCAGGTCGCAGGAGCCCATGGCCAGGTTGATGCCGCCGACCGTCTCGCACTCCCGGCTCATGCGCCGGATGTCGGACTGTGCCAGGCCCTGCACGCGCCGCGAAAGGAATCGCCTCATCGAGCCTCTCCCTCAGTCCCAGTGGATCGGCAGGTACTTGATGCGGCGGAACGTGGCGTTGCGCTGCCTCTCCACCTCGTTGATTTCGGCTTGAATGTTGGGGCAGGTCCGCAGCAGCACGTCGAACGCCTCCTGCCCCTCGAGCCGGGCCAGGAAGGCGCCGATGCAGTGGTGCGGTCCCGCGCCGAACGCCACGTGCTTGTTGTCCTGGCGGTCGACCAGCAGCCGGTCGGGATCGGGGAACCGCTCGGGGTCGCGGTTGGCCGCTCCCAGGATCATGATGACCCGCTTGCCGGGCTCGATCCACTGCCCGCCGATCTGGATCCGCTCGGTGACCATGCGGCCGGCCATCTGCACCGGGCTGTCGTAGCGCAGGAACTCCTCGACCGCGGAGTCGCGCAGCGACGGATCGTCGAGGTAGAGCCGGTACTGATCCGGATTGTGCAGCAGGGCCCAGATGCCGTTGCCGATCAGGTCGCGCGTCGTCTGGTGACCGGCCGTGAGCAGGAGCAGGCACTGGGACCACACCTCGTCGTCCGTGAGACGGTCGCCATCGTACTCCTGGATCAGCTTGCTGATCAGGTCCTCCCCCGGCTCCTCATGGCGGCGGGCGATCCACTCCCGGAAGTAGTCGGCCATGTCGAGCATGCTCTGCTGGCCCGCCTCGGCGAGGTCGAGCGGGTTCATGCCGCCGCCCACGAACATGGCCAGGTCGTCGCCCCAGACCTTCAGCCGGTCGCGGTCCTCCCAGGGCAGGCCCATCATCTCGGCGATGACGATCGCCGGCAGGGGGTAGGCGAAGTCATAGATCAGGTCCATCTGGCGGGCCTCCCGGAACGGCTCGAGGAGGTCCTCGACGACCCGCCGCACCAGGGGGCGCAGCTCTTCGAGCGACCTGGGCGTGAACGCCCGGGTCACCAGCGCCCGGATGCGGGTGTGCTTGGGGTGGTCCTGGGTCAGCATCGAGGTCGTGTAGAAGGCCTCAAACTGGGAGAACTTCGCCCTGACGTGGTCCGGCAGGCCGACCAGCGAGGCGACACCCCGGCGCGACGACAGGCTCCGGTTGCGCAGGGCCGGCACCACGTCCTCGTAGCGGGTGACCAGCCACGCACCGCCGAAGATGGGGTTCCACTGCACCGGGGCCCGCGAGCGGAGCTCGTGGTACGCGGGGTACGGCTCGTCGAGGACATCGGCAGTCAACAGATCGATCGGCTCGGACGACGCTTCCGCTACGAGTGGCTGTGTCATGGTTTCAGCTCCTATGATCCGCCTCCGTCACCAGGAGACAGGCGGTGACTCCGCCGAGGCCGAAGGAATTGACCAGCCCATGGCTCAGGTGCTGGTCGCGCGGCCGGTCGACGATGTCGAACCCGGAGTACTCCGGTTCGGGGGCGGTGAAATGCAGGATCGGAGAGAGCCGCTGCCCGCGCAGGGCGAGCACCGCGGCGATGACGTCGAGGGGGCCGGCCGCCGCAAAGCTGTAGCCGATGTGGCCCTTGACCGAAGTGATGGCCGGCAGGGCCTGGTGATCGCAGACCTTCCGGATCGCCTGGAGCTCCTTTGTGTCGCCGGCCAGGCCGCCGGCGTGGGCGTAGACGCAATCGAGCTCCCCGGCCTCGATCCCGGCATCCTCGAAGACCAGCTCCATGCAGTGGGCCGTGGCTTCGCTGCACTGGAAGAAGGGCTGGCTGGTCACCGAGCAGGTGGCGTAGCCGGTCACCTCGGCGAGAATGGGCGCGCCGCGCGCCAGCGCGGCGTCGCGGTTCTCCAGCACCAGCATGCCGGCGCCTTCGCCCACGATCATGCCGTCCCGGTCGCGGTCGAACGGGCGCGGAGTGGCCTTGGGTCCCGTAGCCTGGGTGAGGATCCCCATCGCCTGAAAGCCCGAAAACGTGATGGGGGTGATGACCGCCTCGGTGCCGCCCGCAAGCGCCCAGGACTGCTGGCCGCTGCGGATCGCCTCGACCGCCTGGCCGATCGCCTGGATGCCGCTCGAGCAACCGCCCACGATCGTGTACTGCGGCCCGTCGAAGCCGAACATCAGGGCGACCATGCCGGCAGCCATGTTCGGGATCGTGGCCGCGATCATGTACGGGTTGACCTTCTCCGGGCCCTCGGCCTCCTGCTGGCGGAAGCCGCTCTCCAGGGTCTCGAGCCCCCCCATGGCCACGCCGAGGTAGAACCCGCCGCTCTCGGAGGCGAGACGCTCCGGAGGAAGACGGCTCGCGGCGAACGCGTCCGAGGAGGCGCGCAGGGCGTACTGGACGAACCGGTCCATCTGGCTCGCCTCGTGGGCGTGCGGCCCCGCCAGGTCCGGCAGCTCGAACGCCTCCACTTCCGCAGCCAGACGGCAGGTGAAACGGCCAGGATCGAAACGGGTGACCGGACGGACGGCCGAGCGGCCTTCGATCAGCCCCTCCCAGAGCTCTTCGGGGGAGTTGCCCAGCGGCGAGACGAGGCCCATCCCGGTGACCACCACCCGCTCCCTGGCCCGCTCCGTGTCTCGATTACCGGCCGCAGGGCTCCTCCGTGTCTTCGTCACGCGCGAGTCCGCCGGACCTGAGGCGGGAGAACGGCCAGCGGGCTCCGTCTCCATTTGCGTCGGGATGACGTGCCTCTACAGGTCTTTCGCGAAGGATAACATCGGTGATGAGGTGCGGCAAGCACCTCTCTATTTTTTCTTGAGCCGCTCGACCAGGGCGCGGAGCACCGACTGCGTCTCGGGATGCCACCAGTTCGCCACGACCTGGTCGAGCTCGCCCTCGAAGACGCCGTCGAAGAGGCGGACCAGATCGGCGCGCCCCTGCCGCCGGGTGGCGGTCATGGCGACCGGAGGCAGGGCCAGCAGGCTCCGGCACCACTCGACGGCACGCTCCACCACGCGCCCGGCCGGCACCAGCTCGTCGGCCAGGCCGACCACCGCCGCCTCCGCAGGCTGGATCAGGAGCCCCCCCACCGCGAGCCGGTCGGCCTCCCGGGGACCCACCTGGCGGACGAGGGCGGCGTGGATCACCGGCGGCAGCGGCAGGCCGACCTGCACTTCGTTGAGCCCGATCTTCCAGCTCCCCTCGGCCACGAACCGCCGGTCGCAGAACAGCGGGAGCACCACCCCCCCGGCCGTGGCATGGCCGGTGATCGCCGCGGCGATCGGGACCGTGGATACGGCGAGAGCGCGCATCAGGGTATAGAGGTTGCGCCAGGCGTCCGCGAGCGCCGGGGGCTCCAGAGTGAGCAGCAGCGGCACGTCCAGGCCGGCGGAGTACATGCCGGGCCGGCCCGAAAGGACCAGGGCACGGACCCCCTCGCCCGGCGCAGCCGCCACCGCCTGCTCGAGCGCGGACATCAGCTCCGGGGACAGGGCGTTCGCCGGCGGACGGTCGAGCCGCAGCTCCCGGATCTGTCCATGATCGATTGCCGTGATCATTGTGATCATTCCATCCCCCCGTCCCGAGTATAATGAAGAACCTGAGTAACAAAGGAGGTGGAGCCATGGCCGATCAGCCAGACCCGCAGCAGGCCGCGAAGACGTCGAAAGCACCGGCGACCGGCAACGGGGCCGAGACCACCCTGCCCTCGGAGCTTGCCGCGCTGCAACCGTTCGCGGATGCCTACGCGGCCTACCTGCAGGATCTCTCCGACATCTGGACGAAGGCGTCCGAGGCCTGCGCGGCCGAGAACGAGGACTACACCAGGTACCTCCAGGAGGCGGCCCGCAAATCCGATTCCAAGGGCCTGGAGGAAGCCTGGCAGCGTTACGTCGCCGGGATCAAGCGGGCCTGGGACGAGTCGCAGCACGGGTATGAGGAGGCGTTTCGCGCGCACACGGCAGCGTTCAAAAAGGCTTTCGGCAAGCTTGCGTCCGATCTCGATCCGCGCAGCCTCTCGGCGCTCGGTGCGACGGCGATCTCGGCGTCGCAGCAGGCCGAGTCCACGATCGGGAACTGGAACCTGCTGCCCTCCTACGGGGTCGATCCGCGACTGACGCTCCTGCTCGTGTCGATGCCTTGACGGGCGGCATGGAACCATCCGCCCGTCTGGCCGATCGTCTGGAAAAACTGTCGCCGGTGCAGCGGGAGCTGCTGCTCCGCAGCCTCCTGGGCAGCCGGGAGCCGCCCGCCCGGGAGCGCATCCCGCCGCGTCCCGCCGGCGACGGCCCCCTCCCCCTCTCTTTTGCCCAGGAGCGCCTCTGGATCCTCGACCGCCTCTCACCGGGCATTCCGGCCTATCACCTCAGCTCCTCGTTCCGCGTCGCGGGTCCACTCGACCTGACGGCGCTGCACCGCTCGCTCGACGAGCTCGTGCGCCGGCACGAGGCGCTGCGGACCGTCTTCCCCACCCTGGCAGGACGGCCGGTCCAGGCGGTGCTGCCGGCCGGCCGCGTCGCCGTCGAGGAGATCGACCTGCGCTCGTTCCTCCGCTCGCGGCGCGAGAGCGAGGCCGCCTGGCGCGCCGAGCAGGAGGCCCGGCGGCCGTTTCATCTGGCGCACGGACCCCTGTTCCGTGCTTCGCTCCTGCGGATCGGCGACGCGGACCACCTGCTCCTGCTCTCCATGCACCACATCGTCGCCGACGGCTGGTCCCTGGGCATCCTCCAGGGCGAGCTGGCCGCGCTCTACGACGCGTTTTCCCAGGGGCGGGCACCCGCCCTGCCGACGCTGCCGATCCAGTACCCCGACTTCGCCCTCTGGCAGAGGGCGAGCCTGGCCGGCGAGCGGCTGGAACGCCTCCTCGGCTACTGGACGGAGGCGCTCCGCGGGGCTCCGCCGCTCCTCGAGCTGCCTACCGACCGGCCGCGGCCGCCGGTGCAGTCGTTCCGCGGGGCCACGCTCCCCTTCTCCTTCCCGCCGGAGCTGGCGGCGACGCTGCGGGCCTTCGCCGCGGGCGAGGGGGCCACGCTCTTCATGGTCCTCCTCGCCGCCTTCGCCGTCCTGCTCTCCCGCCGCTCGGGACAGCAGGACCTGGCCGTGGGCACGCCCGTGGCCGGCCGGACGCGGCCCGAGATCGAGCCACTGATCGGCTGCTTCATCAACACGCTCCCGCTGCGGATCGACCTCGCCGGCGACCCGGGCTTCCGCGCCCTCGTGGCGCACGTCCGCGAGGTGACGCTCGCCGCCTTCGCCCACCAGGAGCTGCCCTTCGAGAAATTGGTAGAAGAGCTGCAGCCGGAGAGGAGCCTGAGCTACAACCCGCTCGTCCAGGTCATGCTCGCGCTCCAGAACACGCCGGCCGCCGCGGGTCTCCAGCAACAGGGAGGAGCCCCGGCATCTGGCGCAGTCGGCGCTATCCAGGGCACGGCGAAGTTTGACCTGACCGTCGCCCTGACCGAGACGGCGGACGGCCTGGAAGGGGGGCTGGAGCACGATACCGACCTGTTCGACGAGGAGACGGCGCGCCAGCTCGCGGCGCAGCTCCGCGCTTTGACCGAGGCTGCCCTGGAGGACCCCGACCGGCCCGTGTCGCGGCTGCGCCCGCTGTCTGACGGCGAACGGGCCACGATCCTGGGCTGGAGCGAGGGAGGCGCGCTCGCCGATCGCGGCATCTTCCTCCATCAGTCCCTCCACCAGTGGCTCGAGCTGCACGCCGCGCAACGCCCCGGGGCGCCGGCGCTGGAGATGGACGGCCGGGTGCTCACCTATGCCGAGCTGAACCGCTGGGCGAACCGGATCGCGCGGCGGCTGCACGCGGGGGGAGTCGGGCTCGAGACCCGTGTCGGCCTCTTCTTCGAGCGCTCGCCGGAGATGATCGCCTCGTTGCTAGGGGTCCTCAAGGCGGGAGCGGCCTATGTTCCCCTCGACCCGGCCTATCCGGCCGAGCGGCTCGCCTTCCTGTTCTCCGACTCGCAGACCCGGGTGGTCCTGGCGCAGGAGCATCTCCTCCCGCGCCTCCCGGCCCATGGCGCCGACGTGCTGTGCGTGGGCAGCGATCCCGCCGCGGATGGTGGTGAAGGCGACGGCGGAAGCCTGGACGTGCCGCTGGCGCCGGACCACCTCGCGTACATCATCTACACCTCGGGCTCGACCGGACGGCCCAAGGGGGCCATGCTCTCCCACCGTGGGCTGGCCGTGCTGATCGCGGCCCAGCGGCACATCGTGCGGTGCACCCCGGAGGACCGCGTCCTGCAGCTCTCGACGCTGAGCTTCGACGCCTCGGTGTACGAGCTGGCCCTGGCGTACGGCGCGGGCGCGGCGCTCTGCCTGGCGGCCCGCGAGGACGTGATGCCGGGGCCGGAGCTCGTACGGCTCCTTCGCGGGCGCCGGATCACCGCCTGCATGTTCCCGCCGTCGGTGCTGGCCCAGGTGCCCGAAGACCCCGGCCCCGGCCTGCGGACCATCCTCGTGGCCGGCGAGGCATGCCCGGCAGACCTGGTGGAGCGCTGGGCTCCCGGCCGCCGGTTCGTCAACTGCTACGGCCCGACGGAGACCACCGTGTGGGCGACCTTCTGCGACTACAGCGGCACGGCGCGTCCGCCGGTCGTCGGCAGGCCTCTCCCCAACACCCGCGCCTTCGTTCTCGACCTCCATCTCAACGTGGTGCCGGCCGGCGAGCCGGGCGAGATCGCCCTCGGCGGGATGGCGGTCGGCCGCGGCTACCTGGGCCGGCCCGAGCTGACCGCCGAGCGCTTCGTCCCCGATCCGTGGTCGGGCGAGCCCGGAGCTCGCCTCTACCGCACGGGCGACCTCGGACGGTACCGTTCTGACGGCCGGCTAGAGTACCTCCGCCGCTTGGACGACCAGGTGAAGCTGCGCGGCTTCCGCATCGAGCCGCGGGAGATCGAGGCCGTCCTGCTCTCCCACCCCGCGGTCGCGCAGGTCGCCGTGGTGGTGCGCGAGGACCGGCCGGGCGACAAGCGGATCGTGGCCTACGCGGCTCCCGGGGAGGGCCGGCATCTGAGTGCCGAGGCGCTCCGCCGCCATGCCGCCGAGCGCCTGCCGTCGCACATGGTCCCCTCGGCCTGCGTGGTCCTCGAAGCGCTGCCTTTGACGGTCAACGGCAAGCTCGACCGCCGCGCGCTGCCAGCGCCGCAGGCCCTGCCCGATCCCGGACCTGAGCCGGCCCTGAAGCCGTCCACGACGGCCGCGGTGGTCGCACGGATCTGGCAGGACGTGCTGCGTGTGCCGCAGGCCGGCGGCCCGGCCGATTTCTTCGAGATGGGAGGGCACTCGCTCCTCGCGACCCAGGTGACGAGCCGGCTGAGCGAGGCGCTGGGCGCCGAGGTACCGGTGCGCCTGCTGTTCGAGAACCCCGAGTTCACCGCCTATTGCGCGGCCGTCGAGCAACTCGTCCCGGTTCCCAGGGATCGGGCGGCCATCCCGCGCCGCCCCCGCGAAGAGTTTCGCGTCCGAGCAGCGGATCTGTCCGATCAGGCCGCCCGGTCCGCGTGAGCCTCGTCCAGGGCGGCGAGCCGCTCCGCGGCCTCCTCGTCCGCCAAGCCCTCGATCTCGCCTAGGAGGACGTCGACCTGCGCGGGATCGGCCGTGGCGAGCTGCGCCGTGGCAACGGCCGCGGTCAGACGCCCGGGCGTGGGGAGCTCGAAAAGCGTGCGCAGGGGGAGGTCCACGCCGAAGGCGTCACGGATGCGGGAGACGGCCTGCGTGGCCAACAGCGAGTGCCCGCCGAGCCGGAAGAAGTCGTCGTCCGCGCCCACCCCGGTCCGGCCGAGCACCTCTCCGAAGATCCTCGCCAGCTCGCGATCGGTGCCTGGGTGCGGAGGCGGGTGCGGACACTCTCCGGAGTCGTCCGGCCCGGCGGGCTCGGGAAGCGCGCGGCGGTCCACCTTGCCCGTGGCCGTCTTCGGCAGGGTGGCGAGCCGGACGAACCGGGACGGCACCATGTAATCAGGCAGGTGCTCCCGCGCGTGCCGCTCCAGCACTCCGGCGTCCGGCGGCGCCCCCTCTGCCGTGACCACGTAGGCCACGAGCCGCGCGGAGCCCGAGGCGTCGCGCCCGGCCGTCACCACGGCCTGCGCCACACCCGGAGCCCGCGAGAGGACGGCCTCGACCTCCCCCACCTCCACCCGGTAGCCGCGGATCTTCAGCTGGAAGTCCGAGCGCCCGAGGAACTGGATCTCGCCCGTGGGGAGATAGCGTCCGACATCGCCGGTCTGGTACATGCGCGCGCCGGGCTCGGGGCTCCATGGGTCCGGCAGGAAGCGCTCGGCGGTGAGGTCCGGGCGGCCGAGATAGCCGCGCGCCAGGGCGATGCCGCCGATATAGAGGCCGCCGGGAATGCCGACGGGGAGGAGATCCCCGCGGTCGTCGAGGGCCCAGATCCGCGCCCCCGGGATCGGCCGGCCGATCGTCGGCAGGGGGTCCCAGCCGGCCGGGTCGCCCGCGAGCGTCAGATCGGTGACCACGTGGTTTTCCGTCGGTCCGTACTGATTGCGCAGGCGGCAGCCGGGCAGACGCGCGAAGAGGCCGGCCACGGCCGGAGTGATCTGGAGCGCCTCGCCAGCCGTGATCACCTCGCGCAGAGCCAGATCCTCCACGGTGTGACCGGCCGCCGCGTCGGCAAGCTGGCGCAGCGCCACGAAGGGTAGGAAGAGCCGCTCGATCCGCTCGGCCGCGAGGAGCCGCAGCAGGGCGGCCGGATCGAGCCGAGCCTCCTCTGACGGCAGCACCAGCGTCCCGCCGGAGAGCCAGGTCAGGAACAGCTCCTGGTAGGAGACGTCGAAGCTCGGCGAGGAGAACTGCAGGGTCGCCGCCGGGCCTGCCGGCTCGGACGCGCCGAGCTGCCAGGTCAGCAGGTTCGCCACCGGACGGTGCGGCATCGCCACGCCCTTGGGCCGGCCGGTGGACCCCGAGGTGTAGAGGACGTAGACGAGGCGGTCCAGGGGCAGTGCCGCCGGCATCTCCACCTCCGTACCGTCCTCGGGAGAGGTCTCCCCATCGAGCCCATCGAGCCCGAGCCGCCGCGGCCCGCCCTCCGGCAGGCGGCCGGCCGTGGCCCGCTCCACGAGCACCAGGGCCGCACCCGAGTCCTCCAGCATGAAGGCCAGCCGCTCGGCCGGGAAGGAGGGGTCGAGCGGCACGCAGGCGCCGCCGGCCTGGAGCGTCGCCAGGACCGCGACCGCCATCCGTGGTGAGCGCCCGAGGCAGATCCCCACGCGCACGTCGGGCCCGACCCCGAGCCGCCGCAGCCTTGTGGCCAGCGAGGAGGAGGCGCGCGCGAGCTCATCGTAGGTGAGGCGCTCGCCGCCCGCCCCCACCAGCGCCACGGCTTCGGGGGTCGCCGCGGCCTGGCGAGCGAAGAGCACATCCAGCCCCGCCTCCTCGAGCGGCGGCACGGGCCGCAGGTTCCAGGCGACGAGCTGGCGCCGCTCCGGCCCGGTGAGGAGCGGAACCCCGTCGATTGCGCGGTCCGGATCGCGCACCAGCTCCTCGAGGAGCGTGGTGAAATGACCGATGAGCCGCAGCACCGTGGCGTCATCGAAGAGATCGCTCGCGTACTCGACGGCGCCGCTCAGCGCCGGGCCGTGATCGATCAGGAACAGCGACAGGTCGAACTTCGCCGTGCCGGTGCCCGCGGCGGCAGTGCCCGTCTCCGGTGGCGATGCCGTGGCGCTGCCTGTGGACAGCACCCCCTTCTGCAGCGAGAAAAGCACCTGGAAGAGCGGGTTGATCCCCAACCGGCGCTCTGGCTGCAGCTCTTCCACGAGCCGCTCGAAGGGGAGCTCCTGGTGCGCGAAGGCATCGAGGGCGGTGCGGCGGACCCGTCCCACCAGCTCGCGCAGGGAGGGCGACCCCGCCAAGCTCGTCCGCAGCACCAGCGTGTTGGAGAAGAAGCCGATCAACCCCTCCAGCTCGACACGGGGACGGTTGGCCAGGGGGACGCCCACCACCAGGTCCTCCTGCGCAGTGAGGCGCAGCAGGAGCGCCTGGAAGATCGCGAGCAGCACCATGAACTCGGTCGCCTCCCCGGCCCGGGCGAGCTCGCGGACCCCCTGCGCGGCCGCGTCGCCGACCGGGAAGGAGAGCGCGCCGCCCCGGTAGGTGGGGACGGCCGGGCGGGGCCGGTCCGCCGGCAGCTCCAGGACCTGCGGTGCGCCGGCGAGCTCGCGGCTCCAGAAGCCGGTGAGGCGCTCCAGGCGCTCGCCGGAGAGCAGCGCCCGCTGCCAGACGGCGAAGTCCGCGTACTGCACCGGCAGATCCGGCAGCCGGGGCGAGCGCCCGGTGCGCGCGGCCTCGACCAGCTCCCCCAGCTCGCGGACAAGGATCTCGGCCGACCAGGCGTCGGTCACCACGTGGTGCAGGGTGAGCAGGAGCTGCGGGCTGCGGCCCGCCGGGCGCAAGAGCACGGCCCGGAAGAGCGGTCCGACCTCCACGTCGAAGGGACGCGCCGCTTCGGCGGCAACACGCGCCACCGGCTCGGCATCCGCGAGGTACGCGAGGTGCGGGAGGTCGATAAGGTCGAGCGTGCCGTTCCATTCCGCGTCGATGGCCAGCACGGGCCGCCCGGCGCGCTCGATAAATCGCGTGCGGAGCACCTCATGGCGCCGCGCCAGGGCACGCAGCCCCTCCTCGATCGCCGCCAAGTCGAGGGGCTCGGTCAGCGGGAGGAGCATGGGCACGTTGTAGAGGGGGCTCGCCGGCTCGAGCCTGGAGAGGAACCAGAGCCGCTCCTGGGCAAAGGAGAGGGGGAGATCCGCCGTCCTCGGCACCCGGACGAGCGGTGGCTCGCCCATGTCGGAGGCCGGCGACCGCAACTCCGAGCCGAGGACGGCGGCCAGCCCGGCGAGAGTCGGATTCTCGAAGAGAGCCCGCAGCGGCAGCTCCGCGCCGAACGCGCGGGCGATCCGCGCGAGGAGACGCAGGGCCGAGAGCGAGTGCCCACCCGCTTCGAAGAAGCTGGTATTGCGGTCCGCGCGGCGGTCCGCGCGCTCGCAGCCGAGCACCTCGCACCAGAGCGCGGCGAGCCGCTCCTCCGTGCCGGTCGCCGGCGCCTCGTCTGACCGTATCGGCGTTATCAGCGATACTGATGGCAATGCGCGGCGGTCGACCTTGCCGTTCTTCGTCGGCATCGCGTCCAGCCGGACGAACGCCCGCGGCACCATGTACGCTGGCAAGGACGAGGCCACGAGCCGGCGCAGCTCATCCGGATCGGGAAGCGCCTCCGCTGCGGCCACCACATAAGCAGCGAGCTCCACGCCGCCATCCTCGGCGGCGACCGCCACGACCAGCGCATGCCGGACGCCGGGGTGGCGAGCTAGCGCGGCCTCAATCTCCCCCGGCTCGACGCGGAATCCCCGCAGCTTGATCTGGTTATCGATCCGGCCCAGAACGTCGGCGTTGCCGTCCGGGAGGAGACGGGCCAGATCGCCCGTCCGGTACAGGCGGGCCCCGGGCTCGGCGGCGAAGGGATCGGGGACGAACTTTTCGGCGGTGAGGTCCGGCCGGCCGAGGTAGCCGCGCGCCAGGCCCCGGCCGCCGAGGCACAGCTCGCCAGGCACCCCCGGAGGAGCCGGGTTGCCGTACCGGTCGAGGACGTGCATCGTGCGCCCTGCTAGAGAGCGGCCGATGGGGACGCGGCCGTCAAAATCCCTGATGACCTCGAACAGGGTGGCGTCGATCGTCGCCTCGGTCGGGCCATAGGCGTTGAGGAGGCGCGCCGCGGCGGCCGGGGTCCGCCGCCAGAGGCGCACCCCTTCCGGTGGCATGGCCTCGCCGCCGATCAGCACCAGCCGCAGGCGGTGGCCGCGCGCACGCTCCGGCGCGTGCGCCCAGAGGTGCGCCAGCTCGAGCCAATACGCAGGCGGGAGGTTCAATACGCTGACCCCATGGGCCACGATCCGGTCCAGGAGCTCGGCCGGGCTCCAGAGCGGCTCGTCGCGGAGCACCAGCCGGGCACCCGCGAGCAGGGTCGCGAAGATCTGCTCGATGGCCGGATCGAACCCGAGCGAGGCGAACTGGAGCACGACGTCGCCTTCCGAGAGGCCGTAGGCCTCGCTCACCGTCAGGAGGTGGCCAACCACGGTGCCGTGCTCGACCAGCACCCCCTTCGGAAGGCCCGTAGAGCCCGAGGTGTAGATCGCGTAGGCGGGATGAGAGAGATCCACCGGCACCCGCGGGCCGGTATCTGAGGAATCGGCTACATCAGCCCGCGTCACAACCGCGGCTGCCTTCACGTCCTCCTGGACGTACCGCAGGCGACCGGCAGGCACGCCCGGATCGAGCGGCACGAAGAAGCCCCCGGCCTGGAGCGCGGCCAGCATCGCAGCGACCGCCTCGGGGGACCGCTCCATCGCCAGCACGACCCCGGTTTCGGGTCCCACGCCCCGGTTGCGCAGGCGGTGGGCGAGCCCGTTCGCCATCCGGTCCAGCTCTCCGTAGGTAACCGAGCGGTCGCCCTGGACCACCGCGATGCGCTCCGGCACCCGCTCCGCCTGCGCCGCGAACAGCTCGTGCAGGCAGCGGTCCGGCGCGGGCGCCGGGGCTGGCGTGCTCCAGCTCTCCAGCATCCGCCGCTCCTCGAGGGTCAAAAGCTGGAGATCGGAGAGAGGCCGCTCCGGATCCTCCACCACCGCCGCGAGGAGCTGCCTGAAACGGCGCGACAGGTGGTCGAGGGTGGCGGGATCGAACAGGTCAGCGCTGAATTCCCAAGCCCCCGCGATCCCCTCCGGCGCCTCGGCCAGGATCAGCGAGAGGTCGAACTTCGCCGTCCCCGTGCCCCACTCCGGCTCGCCGGCCCCAGCGGCAGCGCCGGGCGCGGCCTCCTCCGCGGTCTGCAGCGCGAACATCACCTGGAATAGAGGGTTGTGGCCGAGGCTGCGCGAGGACTGGAGCTCCCCGACCAGCTTCTCGAACGGGAGATCCTGATGGGCGAGAGCGCCCAGAACCTCATCGCGCACGCGCTCCACCAGTCCGCCGAACCGGACCGGGCCCGACAGGTCGGTGCGCAGAGCCAGCGTATTGACGAAGAACCCGACCAGCCCCTCCACCTCGGGACGCGTGCGGTTTGCCACGGGCGTGCCCACCACCAGGTCGTCCTCCGCGGTGAAGCGGTGAAGCAGCGCCAGGAAGCCCGCCAGCAGCGTCATGAACGGCGTGGCTCCGCGCTCGCGCCCCAGCGCCTCGAGCGCTTCCGTCAAGGCTGCGTCCAGGCGGAAGAACACCAGCCCTCCGCGGTGTCTCTCCACGGCTGGCCGCGGCCGATCCGTCGGCAGGGCGAGCAGCTCGGGCGCTCCGCCGAGACGGGACCGCCAGTAGCCCAGCAGCTCTTCCAGGCGTTCGCCCTGGAGCTGCTCGCGCTGCCAGCAGGCATAGTCGGCGTATTGGATCGGCAGCTCTGGCAGCGGCGAGGGGCGGCCCCGGCCGAACGCCTCGACCAGCGCCGACAGCTCCTGGAAGAACACCCGCATCGACCAGCCGTCCGAGACGATGTGGTGCATCACCACGCCGAGCACCGTCTCCTCCTCCGCGAGCCGGAGGACGCAGGCGCGCACCAGCGGCCCCCGTGACAGGTCGAACGGGCGGCGCGCCTCCAGCTCGAGCAGGCGCCGGGCCTCGGCCGCGGCGGCGCTCCGCGACCGGTCCCTCAGATCCACGAAGCGCAACGGGACCACGCCGTCCGGCGAGACCAGTTGCAGCGGCTGACCGTCCCGCGCGGCAAAGCGGGTCCGCAACACTTCATGGCGGCGCAGGATTTCCGCCAGGGCGCGCTCCAGCGTCGGCAGGTCAAACGCCCCCTCCAGCCGCGTCACGGCGGGGATGTTATAGACCGGGCTTGCGGGCTGAATCTGCGCCAGGAACCAGAGCCGCTCCTGGGAAAACGACGCGGGAAACGCGTAGACCTCTTCGAGGACGTCCGAGCGCATCAACGGATCTGGTGGCCTCGGCGGACGATGAAGTCGAGCCAGGAGCCGGCCATCAGCGAGGTGACCAGCGCGAGCATGACGAGCACGGCATAGAAGCTCTCGTCGACGATCCCCGCCTCGAGAGCCAGGGAGGCGAGGACGATCCCCGGTCCGCCGCGCGCGTTCATCGCCACGGCGAGGTTCCAGGCGGTGGAGCGCGGCTCGCGGGCAAGGCGGGCCCCAAGGTAGACCGAGAGCGCCTTCACCACGCAGGCGAAGACCAGGAAGGCCAGGAAGAACCCCAGCGGGAAGGAGCGGATCAGGTCGAGCCTGAGGCCGACGATCGCGAAGTAGATGGGGATGAAGAAGGCGAACGAAAAGCTCGCGATGGCCTGCCGGGGCCTGTCCGGCTCCTCGATCGCCTGGCTGGTCACGATGCCGGCCATGAGAGCGCCGAACATCGGGGGTACCCCGAGGACCGCGGCCACGCCGACCACCACCAGCAGGATGACGAGCAGGTAGCCGATCGAGCTCCCCCGGTGCAGGAAGTTCCAGCGCAGAGAGCTCGCCCAGCGGAAGGCAACCGGTCCGATCAGGAACGAGAGCACCAGGAAGATCAGGGGCACCCCCGTGTAGTAGGCCAGGCTGGCGTGGGAGGTGCCGGTCATGTTCAGCATGCCGGGCAGGCCGAAAGCCTGCCCGCCGCCGTGGCCGACCTGCGCAAGGGCAATGGCGACGAGGATGTAGAGGAGGATGTCTTCCACCACGGCGGCGCAGAGGACGAGACGGGCGAAAGACGTCTCGAGGATCTTGAGGTCGTAGAGGATGCGGGAGATGACCGGGATCGAGGTAATGGCGATCCCGATGGCGAAGACGAGCCCGAATGCGGCCGGGCTGCGGGCGGGCCCGAGGAAGGACGAAGTGTCGAGGACCCTGAGGAGCAGGAGGCCGAAAAGGAAGGGCAGCGCGGTCCCGGTGAAGGTGATGAGCGCCACCGTCCTGGCCTCGCCCTTGCGGACCAGCGTCCGGATCTCCGCGCCCGAGCTGAACATGAGGAGCAGGAGCCCGAGATGGTTGATCGCCCCGAGGGCGGTGACGGTGGCGGCATTGTCGCTGAACACCCACCGTTGCCATTCGGGCAGGAGCAGTCCGAACACGGTGGGCCCGAGGAGAAGGCCGCCCAGGACCTCGCCGATGACCGCCGGCTGACGGAAGGTGCGGAAGAGACAGCCGCCCGCGTGAGCGGCGGCGAGAAGGAGGATCAAGGCCGCAACGAGATGGGTGAGATCGGCCGTCGAGAGATTCATGACCAGAGGCTCTCTCAGCGCTCTTCGCTGCCGCTCTTTAGATTACACCAGATTTGCGCACAACATGTGCGTCCTCCAGTCATTCGGACTGGGACGAGATACCAGGTCGATGTCTCGACGCCGGCGGATGGTAGCTGCGAGCGGAAGGCGTGGCGAGCCGTCTTGGGGGTCACGGCATGGAACTCCTCGGGCTATCTCGACTGGCGCGACAGGACGACCATGACCTTGACAATCCAGAGGCACAAAAATGCCGGCTGATTTTGTACGATTTTTGTTCGACCCCTCATCCGGAGCCATATTTCCGCCCTTGCGCGAAAGAGGCTCTCGCCATCTAACTCCTTATTATCAGCTATTTGGGAGGGATAAATTGGTCGGGACGCCGAGATTCGAACTCGGGACCCCCTGAACCCCATTCGTCAGCGGGTATGGAGAGGCTGCCGTGACAAGCCTTCCCTTGCCCTGTTTTCAACGATTTGCACCGGATCAACTGGAGCCGAAGCCTTCCAATATACCCCCTTGCCGTGGTACGTTTTGTACACGATACGTACACGCGTTTGTACACGGTCCAAAAAAAGGGGGGCAGAGTGGGGCGTTCAGCGAAGAACATTGTTCCGGAGATCACGGCGGCAGTCCTCAGGAAGGCCTACGACAACCCTCCTCCTCCCGGGCGTTCCTACTATATCCAGGAACGGGGCGGGAGGAACTCGATTCCGGGTTGCTTCGTCCGAGTCCTGCGGACGGAGGTTTGGTTCGGGACGAGGGTCGGCACCTGGGTCAAGGTCACCAAGGCTCTCCCCGACATGACTCCCGACGAGGTGCTAGAGGCACGCCGTTTCGTCCGGGCGAAGGTTGCGGAGCTGGAGGAGGAACAGCCCACGGCTCAACGCAAGATCACTCTTCGCGGGCTGATGGACCAGCACCTGGCCGACTGGCGCAGCGCTCGGGACGAGCACCGCAGCCCCCGTACCGAAGCCGGCTATCGCGAGCTCTGGGACACTCACATCCTCCCCTTTGCCCTCGACGCCGGGCGGACTTTGGGCGAGATGACCATTCAAGACATCACTCCCCAGCTCGCGCAGCAGGTGAAGCTCCAGCTTCCCAAGGTCGTCACCTCCCGCCACCCCCTTGCCAAGCGAGGCGGCACTGTCGTTACCAACCGGGCCCTGCAGCAGCTGCAGGCCGCTTTCAAGTTCGCCTTCAGGATGGGGATGGTTCCGGGCAATCCCTTCTCCGAGGAGATCATCGTCCGTTATGCGGAACGCTCCGACGGCTATTCGTTTTCCGACCAGGAGCTCGAAGCCATCGGCGCCGCACTCGAGCGACTGGAGGTCCTTACTGCCCGCCCACGCCCTCCTCTCCCCTATCGCTCCCTCGCGGGAATTCGGCTGCTCTTCCTTACTGGCGCACGCCCGAGCGAGCTCACCGAGGCTTACATCGACAAGCGCCACCTTCCCTCAGGGTGTCTGGATCCTTATGCGATCCTGGACGACCCCTACCCACGGATCCACGTCCAGCGCGCCAAGGGCGACCGCGGCAAGCAGAGAAGAGCGCCTGGCCGCTTCATCTGGCTAGCCTCCCGAGCTACGCAGCTCGTCAAAGCGATACCTCGCGTCCCTGGGGATGTCCACGTCCTCCCCGGAGATATCCCTGGCGATCACCTGCAGCGCCTCAACAAGGCCTTCGATGCCGTCCTCAAGGAGGCGGGAGTCCAGCAAGTCCCGCTGAAGTGCACGCGGCATACCTTCAGGACCTGGGCACCAGTGGCCGGAGTGAGCCCGGAGCACGTCCAACAGCTCCTGGGTCACGCCGGCTTGCGCATGACGGACACTGTCTATCTGCACACGATTGCACCAGCATTGATCTCCGCTGCCCATCGGACGGCCGATTTCATAGCAGCCCGGCTGGCCGGAGAGTCCTGGAATCCCGGCGTTACCTGGGCGGCCCTCGGCGCCGACGCTCCCGCCCCAGCTCTACCTCAGTAAATCTCGGCATTGAGCAGCTCGGGCTTCACGAGGAGCCCGAGCTACCCCGCCGGAGGTCGGCATGAGCCTGCCAGCTGAGAGAGGCCCTCAACAACCCAGGGCGGTGCGCGAGGTTCTCCAAGCCACTCTGTTCCCCGACTACGGACAGACGAAGCCTTCCGTTGGGTTCCTCGCCCGGGCCTTCATCGTAGCCACCCTCCCTCACAGCCGGCCATCTGGCAACGAGTTCACCCGGCGCAACGGCTACTACCGGCTGACCTTGCTTGCGCCGACGGAAATCGGGCTGCCCTACGGCCGCTACCCTCGTCTCGCCCTCGCCTGGATGACCACCAGAGCCGTCAAGACCAAGTCCCCCTACCTGGAGTTGGGACCATCCTTCTCCAAATTCGCACAGTCCCTCGGCATCACTCCGACCACCGGCCCCCGTGGCACCCTTTCTGGCCTCCGGGAGCAGGTCCACCGCCTGCTCAGCGTCTCTTTGTCCTGCCATTGGGACACCACGGGGGCTCCCAATATGGCCGACCGGGGAAGCAAGGGCCACACCGGTTACAACCTCTGCTACCAGCATCAGCTCTGGTGGGACCACGCCAAGAATGAACCTTCCTGGTTCCTCCTCAACACCGACTTCTTCAATGAGCTCGCCACTCGGCCTGTTCCGATCGACATAAACGTCATTCAACAGTTGCGCGCACCACTCGAGATCGACCTCTATACCTGGCTCACCTGGCGCTCCATCCGGTCCTCCCGCATAGCGCGCCCTGAGCTCGTCCCCTGGAACGACCTCCATCTGCAGTTCGGCTCTGACTATGCCGACCTTCGGGTCTTCAAGTTCAAGGTCCTCAAGCACCTCAAGACCGTCATCCGCTACTATCCCTCTGCTCGACTCGAGCCTACTCCCGAGGGCCTCAAGCTCCTCCCGTACGCCCCCCATGTTCCGCGGCTTTTTCCCGGCCACAACCTACCGATGAAAAGGTAACGGCCCGCGGTACGACTCCGCTGGGGCTGAGGAAGGGGTCGAAGACCCCCTCGGCGGGCAGGGTTGGCGGCATGTGGGGGGCAGCATCGAGTCGCTTGTTCCGGTAGTGAAACCCCAGACGAAACGTTCTGGCGAGATGCGCGGCAATGGCTCCCAGGTACACCTCTCAGCTCAGCCCGTACGAAGTCGGTTTCCCAGCTCCGGGAGAGCTCCAGCCTCCGCGCGCTTCCGAAGCTGACCTCCGTCGGGACAGGGAGCCCGCAGGCGCAGAGCCGTCTCGCGGCGTTTAGCGTCCGAGCGTGCGCTGGTGGATACATCGCGCTCATCGGGGTGCGGACGGCATAGACGTTATAACGATCGGATCGTGCCTCTTGGCTCAGCTGGCGTTCGATCCTCAAGCCTACTCCCGAGGGCCTCAAGCTCCTCCTTATGCCACCATGTCCTCGACTCTTCCGGGTTGCCACCCTTGAGCAGGCGGATGCAACGACAACCCCGCGCGGAGTTGGGAGAGCAAGCGCTGGCGAGCGTCCAAGGCTTCTAATTGTCAAGGTTGCACCGCACGAACCACTGACACGCTAATTCGTCACGCTGACGCAGGACGGCGAGGCCGTCGCGCACTGGGGCCGATGATCATAAGAGAAAGGAAGCTGGGGTGTACGTGAACTCGACGGTTCCTTCGAGCAACGTTGCGATGGTTGACTCCACGGTGAGAGTGACATCAAACCAGCCGTTCCCCGCATCCGTCACCTTGGCGGAGAGCCGCCGCCCGTCCCGCTCGGTTAGCGAGCCCCACTGGCCTTTCTGCGGGTCCTCGATGTTAACCGGCCTAGCCGTCGGTACGGACCCGAGTGCGGGAGCGCCAGCGAGAGACGCGACGAACTCTTCGATGTCCTCGTCGGCCGCATCTCTGCGCAGTTCCGCCCCGCCGCTCCCCGATCAACAAGGGCGGCAGGAGTTCCCACAAACCGTCGCCGACCCCCAACGGAACAACAATCTTTCCCACATTGACCGCGGCGAGAGTTTCGCCGAACCAATTGGAGAACTGCCAATTATCGGCACCGTTCTTTCGAGCACTTGACAGGCGCCCGAGTAAACGGGACCAGCGTTTCAGAAATGAGCTGCGGATGATGAGCCCGGGACGGGAGAGGGGTATGTCTACCCGGACGAGCACGTCACCGTAAACCAGGGCTGCTTAATAAGGAGATGCCGCACGATGTCGCGCCTGAAGGCTGCCCCCGCCCTAGGTGCACCTGAGCACCCGTCGCTCGATCCCACCGCGGATAACCCCCGATTCTGCCGCTCGCCCGTGATGCGGGCTCCCGGCGGCGACTCCGTCGAATGGCGCAGCTCTGCTTTTCGAAGACGACCTGCGCGACGTCTCGAACCGATCCCCGATGATCTCTGAGCGGAGTACTGCGAGGCCCTCGCCGAGGGCGACCTCGTGCGGGCCCGATTCACTCTCTCCCGGGGTTACGGCGCGTTCTGGCTCGCCGTCGTCGCCCGGCTCCCGGTGTGGTTGATCAAGCTTTTCCTCTAAACTCTCGCCCGCCAGCGGGGGCCACCCCGACAGCTCACCCCCTGCGAAGACTAGTCGCGGATTACCACCGTTGCAGTAGCTCCGATTTTGCCGAGCGCCGTAAAGGAGATCACGTTCTCGTTACCAGGAAGCATCGCGGGAGAGATGTCGATGGTCTGCTCCTCCTCATCATCGAGATGCGGCGCTCTGAAGGCGGCGCCGTTGACCGTGATAAGGATGTTGTTGAGCCCTGGATTGCCGTTTCGATTACGATCTTGTTTTCCTCTTCCGGCAGGCCAGTGAACGTTTGCGTTTCCGGCCTACCACGGAGACGCATTACCAGTGTGATGACAGGATCGCAGATCCGGCAGGACTCGCCGCAGATGCTCAGGGCAAGCCTTCCACTCAGGTTCGGATCGATCTTCGTGGCGATCACCGTAACGGGATCGGTCGTTCCTAGGGTGAACGAGGGAATGCTGACCGCTAGATTCCTGGCCGTGCTCGCTTCGAGATATTGGAGGCCTGGGAATTGGGGTGCCTGCACTAGGACGCTTAGCGTGGAGGCATTTAGCCCGCTTGTCGTGCACTGCACTTGGGCAGTCTGGTTCATAGGCGAGCAACCACAGCATATCTGCCCATTTGCGCATTGTAAAATTGGATTACACGATTTCCCACTACCGCAGTTGTCGCCCACCTCCTTGCCATCACAGGCAGGAGAGCCGTGGCAGGCGGTCTCCGTACACTCTGGAATGGCAACACAACCCTGCCCGGAGCTTGCACAGGGAAGGAACAGCAGGAGTCCAAGCAGCGCTACACTGTTTCGCATGAGAGCCTCCTAGAAGATGGTCGCCTATAGACGTAGGGAAGAATCCTCCTCGGTTCATATTTAGTATACCAGATAATAACCAAGAAAGTCTTGTCGGGAGGGAGCTGTGGCTTGACTGTGGGAGGAGAGCTGCATCTCGGCAGGCGCGGGAGCAAGGCAGCTCCGGGGCTGGCGTCGTGGTGTTCGTAGTCAAACGGAAGCTCGCGGTCGGGTTCATCCTGCTCTGGATCGTCCTCGGTAGCGGCGACGTATCGTCCGCGTGCCTGGCGTCGTTGAACTGCCCGCGCAGGTGCCACGACTGGAGGAAAACAACGGGGCGTCGCAAGAGGCCCCGCCGCCCCCAAGCCGTTTTTGGAATTTTCGCTCGGTTCCACGCCGATGCAGATCCGGGCGCTCGCCCGTGACGCGGGCTCCTATGAGGCCGACCCCTTCCCTACCCTTGTCTGTTCAGATCCAGGCGGCAAACAGCGTCTCGCGTCGACGCCGACTTCATCGTTTGCGCCTGATATCGTCTGCGGCGGCAGGGGCGTCTACTGCTGGTGTGACTCGCCCATGTCCACGAGGAACAGGGAGCCATCCAGGACCTCTCTCTTGCCACCTCCCGGACCTCGATGCTGTGCGCACCGAGTTCCAGTGGCGCCTAAATCTCCGCCCTTACTCGAGCCCTGCGCCCGGAGGGCTTGCTCGTCCACCAAATTTCGAGGCTCGCCCCGGCAGGAAAGTCGCTGCCCAGGATCCGCACGGGCTGGTCTGGGGAAACCGCCGGAACACCCGCAAAACGCATGACGGACACCGTCTATCTGCACACGATTGCGCCAGCATTGATCTCCGCTGCCCATCGGACGGCAGATTCATAGCAGCCCGGCTGGCCCGAGAGGCCTGGAATCCCAGCATCGCCTGGGCGGCCCTCGGCGCCGACGCTCCGGCCACAGCTCTACCTCAGTAAATCTCGGCGTTGAGCAGCTCGGGCTTCACGAGGAGCCCGAGCTACCCCGCCGGAGGTCGGCATGAGCCTGCCGGCTGAGAGAGGCCCTCAACAACCCAGGGCGGTGCGCGAGGTTCTCCAAGCCACTCTGTTCCCCGACTACGGACAGACGGAGCCTTCCGTTGGGTTCCTCGCCCGGGCCTTCATCGTAGCCACCCTCCCCCACAGCCGGCCCACGGGCAACGAGTTCACCCAACGCAACGACTACTACCGGCTGGCCTTGCTTGCGACGCTAATTCGTAATCAGCAGGTCATCGGTTCAATCCCGATCGTCGGCTCCATTTTAACTTCCTTTTTTCCAACACTTGCGCGCCGATACACCGCAGGCGGAGGGGGAGTATAGGTACCACATAGGTACACCTCCACCAGAGGCGGCTTGCCGTGTGCTGGCGTGTTACCTCCCGTAGTACCCATCGAATGGCTCCGCCTCCCCATGTAGTCAACTACCCTCTCCCCGCCGAGGCCACCGTCATTTCTAGTCTTCGACCTGCTGCACCTCCTTCCGCCCTCTCTCAGCCGCACACCCTAGCTTGTGCTACCGCTTAGAGATGGGCCCTGCGGGCCGCGGAGCGGCGGGTAGCAAAAGTCTGCTACCTGGGTAACGCCAGTTGCGAGAGAATGCCAGATATGATATTCTCTTACAGAAGAAGAAACGCTCTATCTACTAGAAGGATCCATGCCTCCGTTTCCAGTCCTCCCTTCGTTCTGTCAGGCAGCCAAGCCAGGACGGATCAAGGCCCGTCTGGCGTCAGCCTAGCAGTGGCGGGACGGAATCTTCTTGATCAAGAGCGATATTCTCAGGAGCGAGGAGGTGACCATGATCACGTACGATCTTCGCCATGCTCTCAAGGGCGTGGTGAGGAGGCCTGGTCTCTCCATTGCCGTCCTGATGATCTTAGCCTTGGGCATCGGCTCGACCACGACGATCTTCAGCATCGCCAGCTCCGTGCTGCTGAGCGAGATCCCCTACGAGCACGGAGACCGCCTGGTGGTCGTGAAGATGTTGATCGAGAAGGAAGGGTCCGACTTCCCGGCCTCGTACCTGGACGTGGACTCCTGGCAGGAGCAGAGCCGGACCCTGGAGCTGATCTCCGCCAGCTCGAACGGCCAGCAGCTCAACCTGACCGGGGGCGACCGCGCCGAGCGCGTCGACGTCAGCTTCGTTTCCACCTCCTATTTTGATCTCCTGGGGTCACAGCCCGTGCTGGGCCGGAGCTTCCGGCCCGAGGAGGAGAACCCCGAAAGTCCGTTGGCGGTGGCGGTGCTGAGCCACGGATTCTGGCAGCGCCGCTTCGGCGGAACTCCGGAGCTGGTGGGCCAGAGCATCCAGGTCCATGGCCTCACCTTCCAGGTCCTCGGCATCCTGCCGGAGGATTTTCGGGATGTCTACCCGGATATCGATCTCTATGTGCCGGTGACCATGGCCCGGCTGACGCACCGGGATGGTTACATCCAGGATCGGGCCGTGCGCTGGTTGGAGGTGTTCGCACGCCGACGTCCGGGAGTCACTATCGAGCAGGCCCACCAGGAGATGAGCTCGATCGCGCAACAACTCGCCGCCACGTTCCCGGCCAGCAACCAAGGCTATGCGGTCAGAGTCGAGCCGTTGCGGACCTACCAGTTCGACTTCGAGAACATGCGCCTGTCCATCTTGACCCTGCTCATCGGGGCGGTTTTTGTCCTGCTCATCGGTTGCGCCAACGTCACCAACCTGCTCCTGATCAGGGCTGTCGAGCGACGCAAGGAGCTCGCCCTGCGACTGGCCCTGGGGATCACCCGCTTCCGACTCGTTCGCCACTTCGTTCTCGAAGGTGCGATCCTCTGTCTGGCAGGTGCCGTGCTCGGGGTTGGATGGGCGTTTTCTGCGGTCAGGCTCCTTGCCAAGTTCGGCAACAGCGCCTATAACCTGCCGGCCTTCATTGACTTTTCGGTAGACCTGCGCTCCTTAGGGGCCGCAGTGGCTCTCTCGATCTTGATCAGCCTGCTGATCGGTATAGTTCCGGCCAGGAAAAGCTTGAAAGTGGATCTCCAGGAGGAACTGCAGTCCGAGGGTAAAGGCCACAGCCCATCGGCAGGCACCGCCCTTACCAGAAACTTCCTTGTCGTCTCGGCGATTTTCTTCTCAGTCGTTCTCCTGATCGGGGCGGGCCTCATGATCAAGAGCTTGACCGCACTCATCCAGAGCGATCCAGGATTCCGAGTGGATGACGTCTTGAGTGCCCGCTTCGAGTTGCCGGCGTCCCAGTACCAAACTGATGGGCCGGCATACCTGTTGTACAAACAGGTGATTGAGAAAGCACGAACTTTGCCGGATGTGGAGAATGCGGGACTCTGGGCCCCAAGTATGCTCGGCACCAGCTTTTTTCTCAGGTTTATTGTGGCGGAAGGGCGATCGCTCGAAGCGCCGGAAGACAAGATCAAGGTCTATGAACACCGGGTTTCGCCAAATCTCCTCCAGGAAATGGGGATCACCCTCCTCAAGGGACGGGACTTCACCGAACACGACGATGCGAAACACCCTCTCGTAGCCATCCTCAGCCGCTCCGCGGCGGAGGCGATCTGGCCTTCCCAAGACCCCCTTGGCAAGCGGTTCTGGACAGGCCCCCCACATGACGTCTGGGCGGAAGTGGTCGGAGTCGTCGCGGACGTCGATCAGCGCGGGCGCCTCCTGCCGGATCATGAATTTCGGCGCGACGTTTACTTTCCTTTGTTCCAGATGCGGTCGAGAACCACATCCATCCTCCTGCACACGCGCCAGGAGAACAGCCAAGCCGGCGTTCAGTTGAACGAGATGATGCAGGCGATTGCCCCAGATATACCAGTCTACGACATCAGAACTCTCCAGGAACGACGGCGCGATGAGGAGGCCGCCGTACGGCTCAACACCTTCCTGTTGATCTTCTTCGCCTCCTCGGCTCTCGTCCTGGCGGTTATCGGGATCTACTCGATTCTCGCCTACATAGTGCGTCAGCAAGGTTTCGAAATTGGCATCCGTATGGCAATTGGGGCCGACCGGTCCGATATCTTGAGGCATTTTATTTGGAAGGGTACAGCGCTCCTCGCCATCGGGTTACTCGCGGGGCTCGCCTTCGCCTTCATCCTCGCGAACACGATGTCAAGCATGTTGTTCAACGTGAGCCCTTATGATCCGCTCGTCTTCATCGCGGTGCCCTGTATCATTGCGCTTTTCTCGCTGCCCGCCATTCTCAGACCGGCAGCCAAGGCCACGAGGGCAGATCCTTCTTCCTTGTTCCGCCTCAACTGAGGCGTATAGAGTCTATCTCGCAAGAGAGCGGCGATGTTCTCGACCAGGGGACGCTGGAGAAGCGTGTAGTGATCTCCCGGCAGATCGTGCACTTCGATCGGCCTCGTCAATAGACGTCCCCAGCCCGAATCCGGCTCCGAGTGGTTTGTCGCGGCGGGAGGCGTGGCCGCTTTGAACAGGAGCGCAGGAGCAGCGCAAGATCCGCCTGCGTAACGCTCGAGGGCTCGGAAATTGGCCCTAAAAATCGCAAAGCGCCGCTCCCATTCGCTCCCTTCGAGACCTGGAGGCAAGAGCCCCGACCGCTGCGCCTCGGCAGAGAGCCAAGCGAGGGCTTCACCGGCGGTGAGATCCCCAAAGCTCGGGGGAAGATCGAGGAAACCGATTCCGAAGAGACGTGCGAGATCGTTGGCGAAGAGCGCCACCATGTCGCTGTCGGTCACAGTCTGCGGCGGGCGCCTCTCTTTATCCGGCGCGAAGGAGTCGATGAGGACGAGCAAGTCCACAACCTCGCCTTGCTGTTCGAGCTGACGAGCCATCTCGAACGCGATGACCCCACCCATCGACCAGCCACCGAGAGAGTAGGGCCCCACAGGCTGAACTGCCCGCAGGCAAAGAAGATAGCGGGCCGCCATCTCCTCCAGAGTGGCCTCCGAAATCTCGGGCTCCGCAGCTTGCAGTCCGTAGATCTGATGGCCTGTGAGGCTGCGCGCCAGATGGATATAACCGAAGACCTCCCCGCCAATGGCATGGATACAGAGAAACGGCCTCCCCTCACCGGGAGCCAGTTCCACCAGCAAACTACGCGCAGGCTCTCCACCGCGCAGAGCCGCCGCCAAATTTTCGATCGTCGAATTTCGGAGCAAGGTCGCCATGGTGAGACTCACTCCGAGGCTTTTTTGGAGTCGGGCAACCAGTTGAACCGCGACCAGTGAATGGCCGCCGAGCTCGAAAAAGTCTTCCCGCACCCCGATGGGCCGGATACCCAGCAGATCCTCCCAGAGGCGGACGAGTTGCAGCTCCAGTGTGTCCCGCGGGGCCAGGGAATCCCGCTCCGGCCTTTGGGTGTGCTCCGGGACCGGCAAAGCCGCCGTATCCACCTTACCGTTGACCGTGAGTGTCAATTGATCGAGAAGCACCAGCGTCGGAGGGATCATGTAGGCCGGGATCTGCTCACGAAGGAACCGGTGGAGCTCGCCAGCCGTAGGCCGTGGCTCGCCAGGCACGACGTAGCCGGCCAGAACCGTCTCTTCCTCGTACTCGAGGGCGACGACCACCGCCTCCCGCACGCCCGAGTGCCGACTCAAGGCCGCCTCGATCTCGCCGGGTTCGATGCGGAAGCCCCTGACCTTCACCTGAGTGTCCACCCGGCCGCGGAACTCCAGGAGGCCGTCCAGACGGTGCACGGCGAGATCGCCGGTCCGGTACATTCGCGCACCCGGGGTTTCGTGAAACGGATCCGGCACGAAGTTCCAGGCCGTGAGGGCGGGTAAACCGAAGTAGCCACGGGCCAGGACGTCGCCGCCCACATAAAGCTCGCCGATGGCACCAGGCGGCACCAGCTGCAGATCGGAGCCGAGCAGGTACACCCGAGCATTGGCGTAGGGACGTCCGATCGGCACCTCACCCGACTCGGGGGCCGCACCAAGACCATGGAGAGTGGCGTGGGTACAGCCGATGGTCGCCTCCGTCGGTCCGTAGACGTTGATCAGCTCCACGGTATCCAACCCAAGGGCCAGCCATCTCGCCAGAGATTCGGCATGAGCCCTTTCGCCGCCGATCGCAACCAGCCGGATGGAAGACGGCCAGCGCGCCTCTCCCACCGCTAACGCCGCTACGATCTTGTGCCAGTAGGCGGTTGGCAGCGATAGCATGGTGATCCCGAGGTCGATGGCGGCTTCGAGCAGGTGCCGTGGCGACTCCAGCATGGCATCGTCGCGGAGCACCACGGTCGCGCCGGAGACCAGGGCGGAGAAGATCTCCTCGAGACTGGCATCGAAGCTGATCGACGCGAACTGGAGGACCCGATCGCTTGGCATCAGGCCGTAGCGCCGGACGCTGAATCCGATTGCATTCGCCAACGGGCCGTGGCCGACCAGCACTCCCTTGGGGACGCCGGTCGAGCCGGAGGTATAGATTACGTAGGCGAGGTCGCCCGAGCGGCCAGCCTCGGCGCTTGGCCAGAGCTCCTCGTCGTCGCTATCGATCAGCACGGTCGAGTGCCCTGGAGACGGGAGGCTCCGCGCCAGATCCGAGCGGGTCACCAGGATCGACGTACGGGAGTCTTCCAAAATGTGACGAAGCCTGGTCTCGGGATTCTCCGGATCCAAGGGAAGGCAGACACCTCCCGCCTGAAGAATGCCGAGGAGCCCCACGATCAGGTCGGCCGAACGGTCGAGGAGCAGCCCGACCCGGACCTCCGGTCCAACCCCGAAGGAGCGCAGGCGGCCGGCAAGACGCCAAGCCTTGGCGCGCAGCTCTCCGTAAGTCAGAGAGATCTCGCCACCCACCACAGCCATGGCCTCCGGAGCCGCGATGGCGCGGAGGTCGAACAATTCATGGATCGGGCGATCTGAACACAAGTCATGGGTGTCGTTCCACTCGTGGAGAAGCTGATGCCGCTCGGGATCCGACAGCAGCGGCCGAGCGTCGTAGCGCTCCCCCGGGTGGGCGGTTATCAGTTCCAGGGCCAGTGGATAACGGGCAGAGATTGCCTCCGCTTGCGCGGCGTCAAATAGGGTTTCGTCGTACTCAACTTCAAGGCTGAGCAAGGGGCCGGCCAGAAGGAAGGAGATGTTGAACGGCAGGTTCGTCTCTGCATGCACTGTGTTCGCGAGGACCCGCACTTCGTCGTCGCTCCCCAGACCCTGAAGGACGTGGAAGTGAACGTAGTTGAACGCCGTCTCGAACAGCGCGCCGCTACCGAGCCGGTGCTGCAAGTCCGCCATGGGATATCGGCGGAAGGGGCTCAGCTCCTGCTCGGCCTCGAAGGTCTGGCGCACCAGCTCCGTCCAAGTCCCGCCGGCCAGACGCAGGCGCAGGGGAACGGTGTTTAGGAAGAGTCCGAGGATCCGGTCGCCCCCCTCAACCTCTGGCCGGCCGTTGACCACCAGGCCGCTGACCAGGTCCGCCTGCCCGGTGGTCGCGCCCAGCACCCGATAATGAGCCGCCAGGAGGACGTTCTTGAGCGGCACCCCCAGGGAACTGGCGAACCGCTGCAACCGCTCAGGGAGCCGGGCTTCCAGGGGAATTTCCAGCGACCGCATGCGCGGCTCTTGTCCCTCCTGCCATCCGGACCGGCGCGGCAGACGCAGACGCGGCGCTTCCTCGAGCTTACGTAGCCAGAAGCTCCGCTCCCCGTCCGAGGACAAGGACCGGCGCTCCAGCGCCACGAAGTCGCGGAATGACACAAGAGAAGCTGGAGGCGGAGGCGATGGCCGGCCAAGCCGCAGCTCCCGATAAAGCCGGAACAGCTCAGCAGTCAAAGTTGCCACGCTCCAGCCATCCAGGATCGCGTGATGCTCCGTCCAGGTGAATTGAAAGACACCTTCCTCCAAAAGGTGGACCCGGAAGCGCAGGAGCGGGGGCACGGCTTCATCGAGCTTCTGGTGCCGCTCCTCTTCGATCACCTCGCTCACGCGACGCTCCCGATCCTCGGGTAACAGGCCGCGGAGATCTTCCACCTCCAAAGGGGGCTCGACCCGAGAATGGACTAGCTGGAGAGACTCGCTGAAGCGACTCGTATCGAAGGAGGTCCGTAGCACCGGATGTCGGGCGAGGAGCTGCCGGATGGCCTCGCGCAGAGCCTCGCCGTCGAATGGGGCTTCCAGCCGCAAGCTCGTGACGTTTTGGTACAGCGTTGATTTCGCGGTGTACCCGCTGTGGAACAGCATGCCCGTCTGCAGGGCGGCCAACGGATAGGCGTCCTCCAGTCCATCGGGCAGAGCCAGACGGTCCTGCTCCGACAAGAGTTCGAACGGCTCGGTCGGCGCGGGCTCGTCCATTCTCCCCGCTTCACCCCAGAGCTGTTCCGACAGCTCGCGCACCGTCTGATGCTCGAAGATCTGGTCCAGAGACAGGGAGAGCCCCCTCTGTTGGACCAAGGCGCAGACGCGGATGCTCAGGATCGAATCGCCGCCCAAGGAGAAGAACCGGTCGTCGATGCCGATCCGACCCACCCCCAACACCTCCTGCCAGACCTCCACGAGCACCTGTTGAATCTGATTGCGCGGAGACTCATAGGCAATCATCTCGTCGCGGCCGACACCGGCCATTGAAAGAAGTGCCTTGCGGTCCACCTTGCCGTTTCGGGTCAGCGGCAGGTCCTCTACGATCAAAAACCCTGCCGGCACCATGTAATCCGGCAGGCGGCGGGCGAGCATGGCGCGCAACTCTCCAACCGAGGGCTCACTCCCCCGCTGGGCCACGAAGAATGCCACGAGACGGCGCTCGCCGCCCGGCTCCTCCTTCGGCAGCACCACGGCCTGCCGTACTGCGGGATGCTCCTCTAGCGCGGCTTGAATCTCTCCCAGCTCGATTCGGAAGCCCCGGATCTTGACCTGATGATCGATCCGGCCCAGGTATTCCAGGTCGCCGCTGGCCAGGAACCGGCTCAGGTCCCCGGACCGGTACAATCGTGTTCCCGGCCGGTCGCTGAAGGGATCGGGGACGAAGCGCTCGGCCGTCAGCTCCGGGCGGTTGAGGTAGCCGCGCGCCAGCCCGGCGCCGCCGACCACCAGCTCTCCGGGCACCCCGACCGGCGCCGGCCGCAGCCACGGGTCCAGCACATGCAGGCTCAGGTCCGGGATCGGGACGCCGATGGCGCTGCGCCGCTCGCCCCGGGCGTCCACCGCCCGCAGCGGCCGGTAGGTGACGTGCACCGTGGTCTCCGTGATCCCGTACATGTTGACCAGCCGGGGCCTCGCGTCGCCGTGGCGCTCGAACCAGGGAGCCAGCCCAGGCAGGTCCAGGGCCTCGCCCCCGAAGATCACTAGGCGCAGGTCCGTGGCCACGCCGCCGCGCTCCTCGTCCACCTTGGCTAGTTCGTTGAAGGCTGAGGGGGTCTGGTTGAGCACCGTGACTCCCTCCCTGGTCAGCAGGTCCAGGAATAGCCCCGGCGAGCGGCTCACCTCGTACGGCACGACCACCACCCGGCCGCCGTAGAGCAGCGCTCCCCAGATCTCCCAGACCGAGAAGTCGAAGGCGTAGGAGTGGAACAGAGTCCAGACGTCACGCTCGCCGAAACCAAACCACGCCGAGGTGGCGTCGAAGAGACGCACGGCGTTGCCGTGGGTCACCAGGGCCCCCTTGGGATGCCCCGTCGAGCCCGAGGTGTAGATCACGTAGGCCAGGCTCGCCCCGTCTCCCAGCGGTTCGAGATGGCCGGCGGGGAGCGCCGCCAGCGCCTCGCGGTGGGCGTCGAGGAGGACCGTGTGGGGCATGTCCGGCAACACGCCGACGGATTCCAGGCTCCCGACTACCACGCACGCGCCGGAATCCTCGACCATGAAGGCCAGGCGCTCGCGCGGGTAGCCGGGATCGAGTGGCACGTAGGCGCCTCCGGCCTCGAGGATTCCCAGGATCCCCACCACGAGGTCTAGGGAGCGCTCCAGGCATAGGGCGACCCGGCTCTCTGGGCCGACGCCGAACTCGCGCAGGCGCCGCGCGAGCTGGTTGGCTCGGCGGGCCAGTTCGCCGTAGCTCAGCGCCTCGCCCGCGAAGCTCACAGCCGGGGCTTCCGGTGTCCGCCGCGCCTGCTCCGCGAACTGGCCGTGCAGCGTCCGCGCGGAGGGTTCCCGTCCCGCACCTCCCCACTCCGCGAGGACCTGATGCCGCTCCCAGGGGCTCAGCAACAGGATCTCGGACAGGACGACCGTCGGGTCCACGGCCACCGCCGCCAGCACGGCCTGGAAGTGGTGCAGGGTACGGACGACGGTCGGCGCGTCGAAGAGCCCGGAGTCGTAGTCGATCAAGCCGGAGATCCGCTCCGCCTCTTCAATCAGCGACAGGTTGAGATCGAACTTCGCGAAGCGGGTCTCGAAGGGCAACGGGGAGAGCGCGAGCCCCGGCATCTCCAGCTGCGTCGCGGGGAGGTTGAGGAGCTGGAACCCGACCTGGAACAGGGGGTTGTGCAGCAGGTCCCGGTCGGGCTGCAGCTCGGCCACCAGCTTCTCGAACGGCAGGTCCTGATGAGCGTAGGCGCCGAGCGCGATCTCGCGCACACGGCCCACCATTTCCGCGAAGGTCGGGGAGCCGGAGAGGTCGGTACGCAGCACCAGCATGTTCACGAAGAAGCCGATCAGGTCCTCCAGCTCGCCGCGGTTGCGGTTGGCGATCGGCGTGCCGACAGCGACGTCCTCCTGCCCCGCGGTGCGGTGGAGCAGGACCTGGAATGCGGCGAGGACCGTCATGAACAGCGTCGCCCCCTGGCGCTGGCTGAGCTCCCGCAGCCTTCGCGTCAGATCCGGCGCGACGACGACGGGGCGCCAGTCTCCGGCCGCCGCCGGCCGAGCCCGCCGCGGGCGATCGGTCGGCAGGTTGAGAACCGCAACGCCGGTCAGCCGCTCCCGCCAGTAGCCGAGCTGGCGCTCCAAGACCTCCCACTGGAGCCACTGCCGCTGCCAAACGGCGAAGTCGCCATACTGGATCGGCAGGGGAGGCAGGGGCGAGGGCTCGCCCGCAGTCCGGGTACGGTACAGGGCGGACAGCTCGCGCACGAAGATCGCGGTCGACCAACCGTCGAAGACGATGTGGTGGAAGAAGAAGACGACCGCATGGTCGGTCTCGTCCAGCCGGATCAGCAGCCCGCGCGCCAGTGGTCCGCGCATCAGGTCGAAAGGGTGCCGCGCCTGCTCGAGCGCCAGGCGCGCGGCCTCCTCTTCGCGCGCGGACGCCGGCAGCCCGCGCAGATCGATCGACGGAAGGTCGAGGGAGGTCGGCGGCAGGATCCGCTGCACCGCCCAGCCGTCCACCTCGGGGAAGACGGTGCGGAGGCTCTCGTGGCGGCGGACCACCTCGTCGAGGCTCCACCGGAAGGCGGCCTCGTCCAGCCGGCCGTCGAGACGGAAGGCGGAGGATTCGTTGTAGGCGAGCACCCGGCGGTCGAGGAGGTGGAGAAACCAGAGTCGCTCCTGGGCGAAGGAGAGCGGCAGCGGCCCCTCGCGCCGGATGGGCACGATCGGCGGCGTCTCCGTCTCCCCTCCCGCGCGGAGCAGCGCGTCGACCTCCCGCGCCAGGGCCGCCACGGTCGGCGACTCGAAGAAGGTGCGCAGCGGCAGCTCCACGCCGAGTTCCTTACGCACCCGCGACACGGCCTGGGTCGCCAACAAGGAGTGGCCGCCCAGGGCGAAGAAGTCGTCCTCGACGCCGATCCTTTCGCCCCTCAGCAGCTCGCGCCAGATCTCCAGCAGCCTCTCCTCGGTGGGGTTGCGGGGGGCCACGAAAGCCCTTCCGGCCTCCAGCCCCACGAAGTCGGGCGCGGGCAGCTGCCGGCGGTCGACCTTCTCGTTGGGCGTGAGCGGCAGGGCGTCGAGCAGCACGAAGGAGGAGGGCACCATGTAGTCGGGCAGCCGGTCGCCGAGAAACGCGCGCAGCTCCGGGGCTATGCGGCGCGCGAATCGCCCCTGGAGCGGGTTGTTGGCGAGCTGGCCGGACGGCCCCTCCGGAGGCTGTGGGAGCGGCAGCAGGGCGGAGAGCGCCGCCGGCCTCCCGGTCTCCCCGCTCCCGCCGTCCCGCCACCACAGTACGGCTTCGAAGCTGCCGTCGGCACCGTGCGAGGCCCAGCTCAGCTCGACCTCGTAGGACAGCTCCGCGCCGAGGTCCCAGAGGTCCTGAGGCTCGACGGCTCCGGCGGCGGCTTCGGTCGCCCGGCGGCGCAGATCCCCGGCGGTCTCGATCCCCTCCTCCGTGCCACCGCCGGGCCAGCGGAGCAGCCGGGCGGCGGCGGCGGCCTCGCTCACGCGCGCATTCGGCACGTTGCGCAGACCCAGGATCCCGGGCCGTTCCTGCTCCAGGCGCCGACGCAGGGATTCGACCGTCAGCTCCTCCACACGCCAGTCCAGCCAGGGAACGGTCTCCCCTTTCTCGCCCGGATCGCAGACCCGTAACACGACCTGATAGCGGAAGCCGGTCAGCTCGTTGCGCGCCCCGCCGTGCTTTGGATGGACCTCCACCCGGCCGATCCGCGGCAGGCGCCGCGCCAGATCGGCGAAGAAGGCGGGGGAGACAACCAGCTCGTTCTCCTGCAGCCGCCGCGCCTGGACCTTCTGGCGGAGGCGCGCCAGCGGCGTCTCCGGCGTGGCCTGGAACAGCTCCACCGAGGTGTGGAACGCCTCTAGGAGCGGCAGGCTGCGCAGGTCGCCGAGGAAGATCGAGCCGCCGGGGCGCACCCGCTCCAGCGCCCGCTTGATCACCTCGGACAGGTAGCCGGCGCTCGGGAAGTACTGCACGACCGAGTTCAGGATCACTGTGTCGAAGGTGCCGGGCTCCAGCCCGTCGAGCTGCTCCGCGGAGCGACGCAGGAGCCGGACCCGGGAGCGGTCGATGCCCAGGCGTTCCGAGTGGCCAAGCTGGCGCTCGATATAGTCCAGCCCCTGGCCGGAGATGTCGGTGCCCACGTACAGCTCGCAGCGGGGGGCGATCCGGAAGAGGATCAGGCCGGTGCCGCAGCCAATCTCCAGGACGCGCTTCGGACCGAGCGCGGCGATCCGCTCGACCGCATCGTCCAGCCAGTCCTCCATCTCGGCCCTAAGAAGGGGGAGGTCGGTGTACGAGCTGTTCCAGCCAATGATGTTGAAGGTCGGTTCGGCGCCCGCGGCCCCCTGCCGGTAGGTGTCATCGAAAAGATCGCTCCAGTGCGACACCTGCTCCGTCTGCGCGCCGCTCTCCAGCACCTCGTAAGCTGGGTTCTGGACGACGTAGGCGACCAGGCGCCGGTCGCCCGGGACGTCCTCGCGGGCGAGCACGACGCTCTGCAGCACCGCGGGGTGCTCACCGAGGCGGGACTCGACCTCCGCGGGCTCAATGCGGAAGCCGCGGACCTTCACCTGCTGGTCCATTCGCCCCAGGAACTCGATGCTACCGTCGGCGAGGCGGCGCGCCAGATCTCCCGTCCGGTAGAGCCGGCTGCCGGGCTCCCGCCCGGATTCACCGGCGAAGGGGTCGGGAAGGAACCGCTCCGCCGTCAGCCCGGGTCTCCCGAGATAGCCGCGCGCCAAGCCGTCCCCGCCCGTCCAGAGCTCCCCGACCACTCCGATCGGGACGGGCCGGCCGTGGGGATCGAGCAGGTGAACCGTGGTATGGGCGATCGCATGTCCGATCGGCACGGAAGACTCGAGGAGCTGCGGCCCCTGCATCGGGTGGCAGCAGGTGAATGTCGTATTCTCGGTGGGACCGTAGCCATTGATCAGCCGCGTGTCTGGAAGCTCCGCGAGCACCCTTCGCACATGGGCAACCGAGAGCACATCCCCACCTGCTAGCAATTGCCGCACCGGCCGGAGAACCTCAAGATGTTGATCCACGAACTGGTGGAATAGCCCCGCCGTCAACCACAGAGTCGTAACCCCGTACAGTTCAATCGCCGGCCCCAGCTCCTCCAATGACAAAGCATGTGGAGGCGGGAGCACCAGACGTGCACCGTTGAGGAGAGCGCCCCAGATCTCCAGGGTCGAAGCGTCGAAGGAGATCGGTGCAAACTGCAGAAAAACCTGTTCGGAGCCGAGTTGGATATAATCGGTGTCTCGGACGAGCCGAGCCACGGCGCGGTGGGGTACCGCCACCCCCTTAGGCCGGCCGGTTGAGCCGGATGTGTACATGACATATGCCAGATTGTCGCCGGAGGTCATGACCGGCGGATCGTCATCGACATCGCCGACACACTCCGAATCGACACCAAGAAGAACCACATCCACCGCGGCGATCAGGTGGTCGGGGAGCTGCTTCAACGCTAGCTCATCACCGACCATCACCTGCAGGCCGGAGTCCTTCACCATGAAAGCCAAGCGCTCGCGCGGGTATTCCGGATCCAGAGGGACGTAGGCGCCCCCGGCCTTGAGGATTCCCAGCAGCGCCACGATCAGCTCCGGTGAGCGCTCCAGACAGACTCCCACAGAGCTCTCCAGGCCGACACCCAAGTTGAGCAGACGGTGGGCCAGATGGTTAGCACGCCGGTTCAACTCGCCGTAGGAGAGGATGTTCTCACGGAAGAGCAGAGCGGGAGCATAGGGATCTTCGCGTACCTGAGTTTCAAACAACTTCTGAAGGCTCACCGCGACAGGACTGGTCAAGCCAGTGGCATTCCATTCCCGCAAGAGCTGATGGCTCTCTGCATCCGTCAGGAGGGGTAGGAGCGCCACAGATGTCTCGGGATGCGCCACGGCCGCAGCCAGCAGGTTCTCGAAGTGCTCGAGCAGGCGCCGCATGGTCGTTGCATCAAAGAGCTCGCAGTTGAATTCAAGAATCCCCTGGAGCCGATCGCCCTCCTCGACGAGGAAAAGGGTGAGATCGAACTTCGCGGTCCGGGCGGGCACCTGGCCCTCCTCGGGAGGGGAGAGGACGAGCCCTTGGACCTCCACGTTCGACCGCGGAAAATTCTGATACCCGAACATGATCTGGATGAGCGGATTGCGGCCCAGATTCCGCTCAGGCTGCAGTTCCGCGACTAAGCGCTCGAAGGGCAGATCCTGATGGGCGTAGGCTTCGAGGGCGGTCTCCCGTACCCGGGTCAGCAGCCGCGCGATTCCGGGAGAGTCCGCAAGATCGCTGCGGAAGACAAGTGTATTGACGAAGAAGCCGATCAGGCCCTCGATCTCGCGTCGGGTACGGTTGGCGATCGCGACGCCGATAGCGATGTCCTTTTGTCCTGAGTAGCGGGCGAGGAGCGCCTTGAAGCCTGCCAGCATCGTCATGGAAAGGGTGGCGCCGTGGCGGCGGGTCAGCGCGGTCAGCTCGCGCACCAAGACCGCCGACAACTCGAAGGACTGTGTGCTGCCGCGGAACGATTCGATGGCCCCCCGTGGATGGTCGTATGGGAGCTCCAAGACCTCTGGAATTCCGGCAAGCTGTTGCCGCCAGTAATCGAGCTCGGCTTCGAGCCTGTCTCCTTGCAGCCACTGCCGCTGCCAGACGGCAAAGTCGGCATATTGGATCGGCAGCTCCAGCAGGGGTGAGGGAACGCCCTCGGAAAACGCACGGTAGAGCGCTCCGAGCTCCCGGAAGAGGATGCCCATCGACCACCCGTCCGAAATGATGTGGTGAAAGTTCAGCAACAGCGTGTGCTCCCGGGGCGCGAGGCGCACCAGGTACGCACGAACCAGAGGGCCGCGAGCGAGGTTGAACGGGCGCAGTCTCTCTTCGATCGAGAGCCGCGCGAGCTCGGCCCGCACTCTCTCCGTTGCAGTCTGTTCGGATAAGAAGCCATGCAGATTGATCAGGGGGACCTCAAAGCCAAGCATTGGAGCGATCGCCTGAATGGGGTGCCCGTCCACCACACGGAAGGTCGTGCGCAGGGCCTCATGGCGCCGGACTATCTCCCGAAACGTCCGGCGCAGGGCCTCGACGTCGAGCGCGCCGGTCAGCCGGACCGCGCCGAAGATGTTGTAGAACGGGTTGTCCGGAGCCAGACGGTCCAGAAACCAGAGACGTTGTTGAGCAAAGGAGAGCGGCAGATCGCCAGTGCGGGGGACCGGCCGAATCGGGGGTACAGACGGCCCCTCGCGCAGCGACGCGACTCTTTCCGCCAGTGCCGCAACTGTCGGCGATTCGAAGATCAGCCGGAGAGGCAACTCCTGGCCGAAGACCTCGCGCAGGCGCGAAACCAGGCGTGTCGCCAGCAGAGAGTGCCCTCCGAGAGCGAAGAAGCTCTCGTGGACCCCCACTCGCTCGATCCCCAGCACCTCGCCCCAGATCCCGGCCAGCAGCTCCTCGACGGGGTTGGACGGCGCTGTATAGCTCCCATCCATCGCATGGGTATGCTGTGGAGCCGGCAGAGCCCGCCGGTCCAACTTGCCATTGGGCGACAGAGGTAGAGCGTCCAACACCATGATGGCAGATGGCACCATGTATTCGGGCAACCGATCGCTCAGGAAGCTGCGGAGGTTTGATCTCGGATCTTGAATTTCCAATTTTGGATTCAGGACGACGTAGGCGACGAGGAGGCGTGAGCCCGGCGCATCCTCGCGCATGAGGATCGCGCAGTCCCGCACCGAAGGATGGCTGGCCAGAGCCGCCTCGATTTCTCCAGGCTCGATCCGGAAGCCACGGATCTTGACCTGATGATCGAGACGGCCAAGGTACTCGAGAATGCCGTCGGGACGTTGCCGCACCCGATCCCCGGTGCAATAGAGCCGTCCGCCCTGCACCTCGCCCAGCGCATCCGGTACGAAGCGCTCAGCGGTGAGCTCGGGCCGGCGCAGGTAGCCCCGCGCCAGGCCGACGCCGCCGATCAGCAACTCGCCGGGGGTACCCAGAGGTACCGGCCGCAACTGGTCGTCAACGACGTAGAGACGGCTGTTGGCGATCGGACGGCCGATCGGCACCGGTCCATTGCCGAGCACGCCGGCCGGCGCCTCATAGACACAGCAGCCGACAACCGTCTCGGTGGGTCCATACTCGTTGACAACACGGGTCTCCGGCGCCGTCGAGCGCCAGGCCTTCAGGCTCTCGCCGAACAAGGCTTCACCGCCGACTACCAGCGCTCGAGTGCGGCCAGCCGCGACGGCCCCAGGCTGCTCCGCCAGGAGCTGCAGGTGGGCTGGTGTGAGCTTGACCAAGCTGAAGCCGGTCTCTGCCGGCATCGGGCCAGTCAGCACCGAACCAAGGGCGGCCACTCCCTCAGCCTCGGGTACCAGCAGCGCGCAGCGTCCGGCCAGCCAGGGTGCCAGCAGGCTGGTAAGGGTCAGATCGAACGCGAGCGAGGTGTGGACCGGTGCGCCGCAGCCCGCTTCGACGTGGTAGGCGTCAACCGCCCAGCTCAGATAATTCACCACGCCACGGTGCGGAATCATCGTTCCTTTCGGCCGGCCGGTCGACCCCGAGGTGTAGATGACGTAGGCGAGGTTGTCCGGCGTCACCTGCCACGCTGTCAAATGAGCCGCTGCCTCCGGCCCTGCCGGCAGATCGAGGCAGACCACGCGCGGACCCTGACCACCGACGTCGTCCGATTCAGTGGGCAGGCGCGGCGCGAGTCCACTCACGGTTAGCACCACCAATGGCGCGGCGTCCTGCAGCACCCAGGCGAGGCGCTCCCGGGGATTGGCGAGGTCAAGCGGCAGAAAGGCGCCTCCCACCTTCAGCACGGCCAGGACGGCAACCCCTAGTGCCGCTGAGCGTTCGAGATAAAGCGCCACCACCACCTCCGGCCCGACCCCGAGGATCCGCAGCCGCGCTGCCAGACGCTCGGCTGCGGCATCAAGTGTGGCGAAGGTCAGGCGCTCAGCACCTGCTTCTCCGGCCACCAGGGCGAGTGCTGCCGGAGTGCGCCGAACCTGGGCAGCCAAGATCTCGTGCAGGCAGCGATTCCCTGGGTAGTCCACCACGGTGTCGTTCCACTCCACAAGCGCCTGCTGCCGCTCACCGGTTAGGAGGATCGGCAGGTCTGCCACCGGCAGGGAAGGATCTTTGACCGCGGCCTCCAGGAGGGCCGCGAAGCGGGCCAGCAGGCGCTCCACCGTGCTGCCGTCGAACAGGTCCGAGTTGTGCTCCAGCATCCCCACAAAGCCCGCCCGGCTCTCCTGCAGGGTCAGGGAGAGGTCGAATTTCGCAAGGCCTGTGTCCACGTCGAGCGGCGAGAACACCAACCCTGGCACCTCCAGCTCCTCCATCGGGGCGTTCTGTAGGGCGAAGAGCACCTGGAAAAGCGGAGAGACCGCCAGGTTCCGCTCGACCACAACCTCCTCGACAATCCGCTCGAAGGGGAGGTCCTGGTGCGTAAAGGCGTCGAGAGCCGTCCGGCGCACCCGGCCCAGGAACTCGCCGAAGCGCGGAGATCCGGACAGATCCGAGCGCAACACCAGGGTATTGACGAAGAATCCGATCAGGCCTTCGATCTCGCGCCGGTTGCGCCCCGCGATCGGTGCGCCCACAAGGACATCGTCCTGTCCGGCATGGCGTCCCAGCAGGACCGCCCAGGCGGCGAGCAGGGCCATGAACGGGGTCACCCCCTGCTGGCGACACAGGCGTCCAATCGCCTCCGAGAGGGAGGAGAAAAGGGCCACGTGACGTCTCGCGCCGCGGTAGCTTTGCTCGGCCGGCCGTGGCCGGTCGAGGGGGAGTTCCAGCACCGCCGGAGCCCCGGCGAGTTGGCGCTTCCAATACTCAAGCTGCGCGGCAAGAACATCCCCTTGCAGCCAATCACGCTGCCAGACGGCGAAGTCTGGATACTGAATCGGCAACTCCGCCAGCGCTGCGGTCCGGCCGGCCCGTAGCGCCGGGTACAACGTGCAAATTTCCCGCACCAGCACACCCATAGACCAGCCGTCCGAGACAATGTGATGCATGTTCAGCAGCAGCAGATGCTCGCGCTTCTCCAGCCGCACCAGGAGGCATCGCAGAAGCGGGCCTCGCGCCAGATCAAACATGCGCCGAAGCTCGTCGGCCATCAAGGTGTCCGCTACGGCCTTCCGGCGTTCAGTAGCGAGTCCCGTCACGTCCACGACCGGGACACAAAACTCGGACGGTTGTGAAATCCGTTGCACCGGCTGTCCGTCGACCGCCGGGAAGGTCGTACGTAGCGCTTCATGGCGCCGCAAAATTTCGTTGACCGCTGTTTCTAGTACCCGTACATCGATGTACCCGGAGAGCAAAAAAGCGGCCGGAATGTTATAGGCCGAGCCCCCAGGCTGCAACTGATCGAGGAACCACAACCGGGCCTGCGCAAAGGAGAGCGGCAGATCGCCTTCACGCCGTACCGGCTCAATCGGCGGCAGGAATACCCCTTCCGCGCTTTGCACCGTTTGGTGGACCCGATCCGCCAAGTCAGCCACGGTCGAAGCTTCGAACAGTGCCCGCAACGGCAACTCCACACCGAAGGCTTCCCGCACCCGTGAAATCACCCGCGTCGCCAGCAGTGAATGACCGCCCTGCTCGAAGAAGCTCTCGTGCATCCCGATCCGCTCGACCTGGAGCGCCTCGGCGAAGATCCCCGCAAGCAGCTCCTCGGCGGGCGTGCGTGGTTCTTCTCCGGTGGTTGCGGCTACCCGTTCAGGGCGCAGCCTCGCGAGCGCCTTTCTGTTCACCTTGCCATTGGAAGTCAGCGGCAGCTCCGAGAGGAGCACGTAGGCAGCTGGCAGCATGAACTCCGGCAGCCGCTCCCGAAGGAAACCCCGCAGCTCCGTCTCCGGCACCTCCCCTGCTTCCCCCGCTACGTAGGCCACCAGGCGCGGGCCAGCCCCGCTCTCCCCCTCAGCCAGTACCACCGCTTGCCGAACCCGGGGGTGAGCTGATAGAGCCACCTCGATCTCACCAAGCTCAACCCGGAAACCCCTCACCTTGACCTGAGCATCGATCCGGCCCAGGTACTTGAGCTCCCCCGTCGGCCCCCACCGGGTGAGATCTCCCGTCCGGTACAGGCGACCTCCGGCCTCCCTCCCGAAAGGGTCTGGCAGGAAACGCTCCGCTGTCCGCTCCGGCCGATCCAGGTACCCGCGGGCCAGCCCGTCTCCACCCGTGTACAACTCGCCGATCACTCCGACCGGCACCGGAGCCAAGTTCCGATCCAACACGTACACCCAGGTATTGGCGATCGGTCGGCCCAGCGGTACCGAGGGCTCCAGACTTGCAGAGTCTGCTACCGGGTAGCAGCAGGTGAAAGTCGTGTTCTCCGTCGGGCCATACCCATTGATCAATTGCGTTCCGGGAAGCTCGGCCAACACCCGCTGGGCATGCGGCACCGAGAGGACATCCCCTCCCGCCAGGAGCTGGCGCACCCCCGCGAGCCCCTGCAGGTTCTCGTCTACCATCTGATGGAACAACCCCGCCGTCAACCACAACGTCGTTACTCCGTGACGTTTCAGGAGATCTCCCAACTCGGCCGGAGATAGCACACCCACCGGCGGCATGGCCAGGCAGCCGCCGTTAAGCAAGGCCCCCCAGAGCTCCAGCGTCGAAGCGTCAAAGGCATAAGGTGCGATCTGCAGGCAGACCTCGTCCGGACCGAAATGGGCATAGCTCGTCTCCCGCACCAAGCGCACCACCGACCGGTGCGTGACCGCGACCCCTTTCGGTTCTCCCGTCGAACCCGAGGTGTACATAACATAGGCGAGACCTGTGGCGGAGACCTGAGGAGCCTCTCCAATCTCGACGAAAGCTTCCTTCCACCGTTCGTCGCGGTCCAGGCAGAGGACTGCGGCCTCGGTCTTCGGCAGCGCCTGCAGCCAGCGTTCCTCGGTCATCAGTACCGACGCGCCGCTGTCGCGCACCAGGAATGCCAGCCGCTCCCGCGGATAAGAAGGGTCAAGCGGTACATAGGCGCCCCCCGCCATCAGGACCGCAAGCGTCGCCACGACACGAGCCGGCGAGCGGTCCAGGCAGATGCCAACCCGTACCTCGGGTCCCACCTTCAAGGCGCGCAACAGGTGTGCCCAGCAGGCCGCCCGACGCTCCAATTCCGCGTACGATAGGGACTCCCCTGCCCCGACCACCGCCACTGCGGCCGGCGAGAGAGCAGCCTGCTCTGCGAACAGAGCGTGGATCGTGGTCTCCCGCGGGTAGGAAGTCGCCTGCCCGCTCCACTCCACCAGCACCTGTTGCCGCTCCCTGGGCAGGAGGATCGGCAGGTCCGCCACTGGCAGGGAAGGATCTTCCACCGCGGCTTCCAGGAGGGCCGCGAAGCGGGCCAGCAGGCGCTCCACTGTGTCGCCATCGAACAGGTCCGCATTGTGCTCCAGGCTCCCCTCGAAGCCCGCCGAGCTCTCCTGCAGGATCAGGGAGAGATCGAATTTCGCAAGGCCGGTGTCCACGTCGAGCTGCGAGAACACCAACCCCTCCACCTCCGGGTTTTCCGTCGGGGCATTGTGTAGATTGAAAATGACCTGAAAGAGCGGAGAGACTGCCAAGTTTCGCTCGACCACCACCTCCTCGACGATTCGCTCGAAGGGGATATCCTGGTGAGCGAAAGCGTCAAGGACCGTCCGGCGAACCCGGCCCAGCAACTCGCCAAAGCTCGGGTTTCCGGACAGATCCGAGCGCAGCACCAGGGTATTGATGAAGCAACCGATCAAAGCTTCGACCTCCCGCCGATTGCGCCCAGCAATCGGAGCCCCCACCAGCACATCGTCCTGCCCCGCATGGCGTCCCAGCAAGACCGCCCAGGCGGCGAGCAAAACCATGAAGGGGGTCGCCCCCTGCTGGCGGCACAGGCGCCTGATCGCCTCCGAGAGGAAGGAGGAGAGGGGTACGGGGCGACTTGCGCCGCGGTAGCTCTGCTCAGCCGGGCGCTGTCGGTCGAGGGGGAGCTCCAGCACCGCCGGTGCCCCGGCTAGCTGGCGCTTCCAATACTCGAGTTGCGTAGTGAGGACCTCCCCCTGGAGCCAGTTCCGCTGCCACACTGCATAATCCGCGTACTGGACGGGAAGCTCGGGAAGCGGCGAAGGGACGCCGGCTGCGGCCGCCCCGTAGAGTTCGCCGAGGTCATGGAGCAGGACCCCGGTCGACCAGCCGTCCGCAATGATGTGGTGCAAAGGCAGAATGAGAGCATGCCGCCGCGGTTCGACCCTGGCCAGAAGGGCACGCAGGAGAGGCCCGCGGACAAGGTCGAATGGGCGCCGGGACTCCTCGACGGCGAGTTGGAGAGCCGTCTCCTCTCGGACCTCCAGAGGCAGGGACTGCAGGTCTACCAATGGTAGGGGCAGTGGCACGGCCGGCAGTACCACCTGCCGGGGATGCCCGTTCTCGGCAGGAAAGATGGTGCGAAGCGACTCGTGCCTCTCCACGAGTCCGGAGAGGGCGACGGCTAGAGCCGGGATCACCAAGGGACCGCCGATCCACAACCTGTAAGGGATGTTGTAAAGGGCACTGTCTGGCTCGAGCTGGTCCAGGAACCAGAGCCGCTCCTGGGAAAAGGAGAGCGGGAGCTCACCACTGCGAGGAAATCGGGGGATCCCGTCGAGCTCGGAAGCCCCGGCCAAGGAAAGCTTCTCCTCGACGAACGCGGCGAACTCGGCTACCGTGGCTGCCTCGAAGAGCTGGCCGAGCGGTACTTCGACGCCGAACGTCTCGCGAACCCGGGAGACCAAGCGTGTACCGAGCAGGGAGTGTCCGCCGAGCTCGAAGAAATCATCCGCGGTGCCGATGCGGTCGAGGCCAAGCACGTCGCCCCAAATCACGGCCAGCTTTTCCTCCACCTCCCCCCGTGGCGCCACATAAGGAGTCTTCAGATCAGGGCGGGCATGCCCGCTACTGGGATTGAGGCTCACCGTCTCGGCCGTGAACTCGGCCGTCATGGACCGCGCCCGTTCCATGACCTCAGGCAGGGACCGGACCGAGACCGCGATCTGCGGGAGATGTCCACCCGCCAGGATGCGGCGGAAGGCGTCGACAGCCTGCTCCGGGTCCATGCCTTCCAGCATCTCCTCGATTCGGGGAAGCACCGGTGTCTTGCCGCTGCGGTGGCCATGGCCGCGCTCTTCGGTCTGTCTGTTCCACGGGCTCCAGTTGATTGAGAAGACCGGCAACTCGCCTGCGCGAGATTGCGCGAATGCATCCAGGAAAGCATTGGCCGCCGCGGAGTCGGCTTGACCCGGGCCGCCGACCAGGGTGTTGAGCGAGGAGCAGAGCACCAGAAAATCGGGAGCGTCCCCGGCCAGGAGCTCTTCCAGGACCAAAGTGCCCCGCATCTTGGGTGCGAGCACCGCCTCTGCCTCCGTGAACGACCGCGTCTGCATCAACCCGCCGCCGGGGAGACCTGCCGCATGGATCACCCCGTCGAACCGCCCAAATCGCCGGCGTGCCTCCTCGAAAAGCCGGCGCATCGAGGCGGCGTCCGTCACATCAGCAGCGGCGACCCAGACATCCCCCCCGGTGGCTTCGAGATCGAGGAGCCGCCGGGCGATCCGCGCCGTGCGGTCCTCGCCTTGCGCCAGCACAGGCCACTCCTCCCTCTCAGCAAAGAATGCACGGCTGGCAAGCACCAGCCGGACCCTAGCGGAGCGGGCCAGGAAGCCTGCCAGCTCCAAACCCACTCCACCCAACCCTCCGGTGATCAGGTAGGTCCCTGCGTCCCGCAGGGGCAGCGGACCTCGGGAGCTCGCCAGACTCAGTGGCTTGAAGGCCCGCAGCCAGCGGTCGGTGCCGCGGTAGGCGACGACCGGGCTAGCTGTGGAGTTGGCCAGTTCGGCGATGAGCAGGTCGACGAGCCGCCTCTCCCCCCGGCTTCCCGGCGGCAGAAGCGTGATATCGATGGCCGCGCAGGTCACCCCGGGGTACTCCTGCGGCAGGGTGGTGGCTGGGCCGAGCAGGGTGGCCCGGGCTGGAGCGAGATCCTCCGCTCCCGTAATCCGATGCACACCGGTCGAGACGATCCCCAGATGGAGAGGATGGCGTGCCTCCGCGGGGTGCCGATCGCCCAGAGCCCGGGCCAGGTACAACAGGCTGAAGAATCCCCGTTCTTGATCGCGCTCGGCGTCCTCGATGGCTCCGACGCCCTCAACGGGCCCGACGACGCTCCAGAGGTGAACAATCCGCGCCGGAGCCATCCCCTCACGAGAGAGTCGATCGAGCAGGTCGCTGTAGTCCGCCTCCTGTCCGGGACGGATTACGAAATCCCCCCGGCCAGCCTCCTGGAAGCTCTCCCCGGCACGCACGATAGCCACCTCCCCGCCACACTCTCTGAGGCGCGCCGCCAAGCGGTCTCCCAGTCCGGTCTCGTCGGTGAAGACCAGCCAAGTCCCCGCGACTGCGCCGTCCGGCAACTCGCTACCTTCCGGGGGGAGCTCTTGGTGCCAGAGCGGCACCCAGAACCAGTCTGCCACCTCCTTTGCGTCGTTCGCGGCACGCCCGTGGACCTGCTCCTTGCCCGGGGCCGCCTCGACCCAGTAGCGCTGGCGCTCGAACGGATAGGTCGGCAGGGGCACGCGCAGGCGGCGCTCTCCGGAGTGGAAACCCGCCCAGTCAATCTCGAAACCGGACATCCAGAGCTGACCCAGAGTGCGCAGGACCGTCACATTGGCCGGCCTGCCGTCGCCCGCTGCCGGCAGGCTCGCGAGCACTGGCAGCGCTGCGGGGCGCTTCGGGTGTTGGCGAACCAGCGAGGTGAGCACCTGCCCGGGGCCGATCTCCAAGAACACCGAGGAGAACCGCGCGAAGAGCACCTCCAAGGCGTCCGAGAACCGGACCGTCTCCCGCAGGTGCCGCACCCAGTAGCGCGACGCGATCGCCTCTTCGGGCCGGATCCAGGTGCCCGTCACATTGGAGAGGAACGGGATCTCGGGTGGAGCAAGGCGGAGCCCCCTAAAAGCCGCCGCAAATCGCTCGAGCATCGGCTCCATGGCCGCCGAATGGAAGGCGTGCGACGTATGCAGCCGTCGAGCCTGGAGGCCGCGCCCCGCGAGGCGCGCAGCCAGATCCTCGACCTCAACGGAGTCTCCCGAGACGACGCACATCGAGGGTCCGTTGATCGCGGCCAGGGAGAGTCCTCCGAGCAGCGGCCGCACCTCCGTCTCCGACAGGGATACCGCGAGCATCGACCCGCTGGGCATATCCTGCATCAGGCGCCCGCGCTCGGCCACCAGTCGCAGCGCATCTTCTAGCGAGAAGACCCCGGCCAGGCAGGCAGCCACGTACTCGCCGATGCTGTGGCCGAGCATCGCTTCCGGCCGGACGCCCCACGCCATCCACAGCCGCGCCAGGGCGTGCTCGACCACGAACAAGGCCGGCTGTGCCAGCGCAGTCTGTTCGAGCCGCTCAGCCGCCTCCTCCAGGTCCCGTCCCTGAGGGTAGAGAACCTGCCGCAGATCGAGGCCGAGCCACGGATGTAGGATCTCCGCGCAACGGTCCACCTCTTCGCGGAAGACCGGCTCGCTCCGGTACAGGTCGGCGCTCATCCCGGGGTATTGCGCGCCTTGGCCTGGAAAAAGAAAGACGGGCGGGTTCCCGCTCTCACGAGCGCGAGTCAGGACTCGCTTCGGGTCAAGCGCCGAGAGGACCTCGACGGCGTCCGTCATATCCTCACAGACCACAATGCGTCGATTGTCGAACGGGACGCGTCCCATCTGGAGGGTGTAGGCGACGTCCGCGAGGTCGATCTCAGGGTGCCGCCGCAAGTGCTCGGCCAGGTTCTGGGTGATCTTCTCCAGGGCCGAGGGCGTGGGGGCCGACAGGATCAAAAGCTGGCGCGGCCGTGATACGCTGCCGGGTGGAACCTCTGGAGCCTCCTCAAGCACGATGTGGGCATTGGTGCCGCCGAAGCCGTACGAGCTCACACCTGCGCGCCGAGGCCCGTCCCCGGGCCATTGAGTCGCCTGAACGGGTACGTAGAATTGTTCGGACGCAAAATCGATCTGCGGGTTGGGCCGTTCGAAGTGAAGGGTCGGAGGGATGAGATTGTGCTCGATGGCCAGAGTTGCCTTGACTAGGGAGGCCACGCCGGCTGCCGTGTCGAGATGACCCAGGTTGCTCTTGAGCGAGCCCAAGGCACATGGATGGCGGGGCTCGGCGGCAGTGGAGAAGACTCGTGAGAGGGCTGCGACCTCAACGGGATCGCCGAGCGGCGTACCTGTCCCATGGGCCTCGATGAAACCGATCGTGCCCGGGTCGATTCCGGCGAGCGCCTGGGCCATGGCAATGACCTCGGCCTGCCCCTCGATGCTCGGCATCGTATAGCCCATCTTGGCAGAGCCGTCATTGTTGATCGCGGAGCCAAGGATCACGGCATGGATGTGGTCGCCGTCGGCCAGGGCATCAGCCAAGCGCTTGAGGACGACGAGCCCGCAGCCTTCCCCTTCCGTTATACCGGTCGCTGCCGCGTCGAAGGCGCGGCAGTGACCATCGCGCGAGAAGATACCGCCCGGCTGATACAGGTGGCCGCCCTTGCGCGGCACCAGAAGCCGCACGCCGCCGGCCAGCGCCATGTCGCACTCGCTATTGAGCAGGCTCTGGACCGCCAAGTGGACCGTAACGAGCGAGGTCGAGCAGGCCGTCTGCACAGTCAAGCTCGGACCCCGGAGCCCGAGCTTGTAGGAGATACGGGTGGCCAGGAAGTCACCACAACTTCCCACCATCGCTTGAAACAAGCCGACGGCTCTCATCACGTCCGGGTTGTGCTGTAGATTGGATAGCATATAAGAGTTGATGCTGGCCCCCGCGAAGACACTGATCGGGCCAGGGAACCGGCGTGGGTCGTAGCCGGCGCGCTCCAGCGCCTCCCAAGCGCACTCCAGCAGTAGCCGGTGCTGGGGATCAAGCACCTCGGCCTCACGGGGGCTCACGTCGAAGAAGGCGGCGTCGAACATCTCCGCACCATAGACGACGGAACGCGCCCGGACGTAGGCCGGGTCCGCCAGCAACTCGGCCTCAATACCGACAGCTGTCAGCTCCTGCTCCGAAAAAAACGTGATTGATTCGACACCCGCGGCGAGGTTCTCCCAGAAACCATCGAGATCCTCGGCGCCCGGGAACCTGCCTGCCATACCGATGATCGCAATAGCGTTCGATGTACTGCTAGGTGTACTCTCCATCGCTGAGCTCCCTTGTGGATCGAACCGTGTCGCTCAGTCTGCCTTCTCTTCTTCGGCGAGGGGATCCCGAATCGGAATGGGCGCGGAGGCCGGGACCGGAGGTCTGCTGGCCGCTTGGACTCGGCGGCGAGCCTCGACGAAGCGGCCCCGTCCCCCTCCAGCCCGGGAGCGGGCAGCGCGCTCTTGGATCTTTGTCGTCAGCGACTCCGGCGCCACCGGGTGGGAGGCTGCCTGCGCCTTGCGCAAGTGGGCCGCGAGGGCGCCGGCGGTTGGGAACTTGAAGAGCTCGACGACCGGCAGATGGATTCCGAAGCGCTCCTGCACGCGCTCCTGTAGTGGGAGGAGAAGAAGCGAGTGGCCGCCGAGAGCAAAGAAGTTGTCACGGAGGTCGATCTGTTGGACGCCCAGGAGCTCCTGCCAGATCTCGGCGACAATCTTCCCTGCATCATCCACCGGCGCCATGGGTTCGGCGCCGAGGTCCTCACTCTCCTGCGGCGCGGGTAGGGCGTCCAGATCGAGTTTGCCAGCGGCAGTCTGCGGCAGATCACCAAGTGCGACAAACACGCCGGGCAACATGTATTGGGGCAAGCGCTCGCCAACGAACGAGCGCAGTTCCTCCCCCCCAGGGATCGAGCAGTCCGGACGCCCTGTCACATAGGCGACCAGCCGCTCCTCCCCAGGCCGATCTGCACGCAAGGTGACCACCGCGGCATCGACCGCCGGATGCTCGGCGAGAGTGGCCTCGATGATCCAGAGATCGACCCGATATCCGCGGAGCCTTACCCGCTGGTCGATACGGCCGAGGAGCTCGAGGTGGCTACCCGGTAACGCACGGGCGCAGTCACCGGCGCGGAAGAGACGGGCTCCGGGCACTGCCGAGAAGGGGTTCGGCACGAGTTGCTCCGGGGCCACGGTAAGGTCGGGGTGTATGCGGTCGAGAAGGCCGTCCCCGAGATGAATCTCGCCCGGCACTCCGAGGGGCACGGGCGCGAGCGTATCGTCGAGGAGGTAGAGCTCGCCGGCATCCACCCACGGAGCCAGATTCGCCAGCGTGCTCTCGATCCACCGGCGCTGTCCGCGAGCGGACCGCATGCAGTTATCGCGCACCTCGACGAGCAACTGGTGACGCTCGATGAGCCCGAGGAACGGAAGCTCCGAGAGGCGCCGCTCGGGATCTCTCGCCCCTGCGGCAGCGAGAGCCGCAAAATGTCTGAGCCAGCGCTCGGCCGTGGAGCGGTCTATGAGGTCGCGGTTGGTCTCCAACAAGCCGGCGAGCCGACCGCCACGGTCTTCCATGTAGAGGGCGAGATCGAACTTCGCCGTCCCCTCCGTGGCCGGCAGGGGAGTCATTCGGAGGCCAGGGAGGTTCAGGCGGTCCGGCCGCGCCGACGTCTCAAGGGCGAAGACCACCTGGTAGATTGGGTGGTGACTGAGGTCACGCTCCGGCTTCAGCTCCTCGACGATCTTCTCGAAAGGCATCTCCTCGTGGACGTAATCGGCCAGCGCCGCGGTTCGAACCCGGCCCACGAGCTCGCGGAAGGTCGGATCTCCCGAGAGCTCGACGCGCAGTGGCATGGTGTTAGCGAAGAAACCGATAAGCGGCTCGAGCTCGGGATGCGCGCGGTTGGCTGTCGGCGTCCCCACGACCACATCGTGCTCTCCGCTCAAGCGACGCAAGAGCGTCGCGTATGCGGCAATGAGTGTCATGAAGAGGGTCGCGCTCTCGTCGCGGGCAAAGGTGCGGAGAATCTCCGCGACCTCTCCTTCTATCTCTAGGAGCTGCGAGGTGCCGTCGTAGGTCTGGACTGGCAGGCGCGGGCGGTCGAACGGCATGTCCAGGGCCGCGGGGGCGCCCGCCAGTCGCTGCCGCCAGTAGTCGAGCAGCCGATCAAGCACCGCGCCGCGGAGCCGCTCGCGTTGCCAGAACGCGAAGTCGGTGTACTGGACCGGCAGGGCCGGGAGGGCCGGCTCTTCACCGGTGACCGCTGCCGCGTAGAGCGCCCCCAGCTCCTCGTAGAAGATGCGCAGCGACCAGCCGTCGGTGATGGAGTGATGGAAGGTGACGAGCAATAGATGCCAGTCCTCGTCCATCCGCAGCAACGTGGTGCGGAACAGAGGCCCGGCCGCGAGGTCGAAGGGCACGAGTGCCTCGGCCGCCACTTGACGCGTGGCTGCGGCCTCGCGCAGGGCAGGCACGAGGGCCATAAAGTCGATCTCGGGCAGGGCCGGGGCGAGGTGCCGCGCCACCACCTGGATCGGCCTCCCGTCGGCGGCACCCAGAGTAGTACGAAGCACGGCTTGGCGCTCGATGAGCTTCGTCAGGGCTCGGCGCAGGGCGGAGCAGTCCAAGGCCCCGTCGAGGCGAACAGCGGTGGGCAGGTTGTAGACCGGGCTCCCCGGCTCTAGCCGGTCGATGAACCAGAGCTGCTCCTGGGCGAAGGAAAGCGGGGGTGCGCTGCCGTCATCCGCATGGGGAATGAGGGGCGGTGCGCCCAGTAGGGCCTCCATTTCGCCAGAACCCAGGAGCCGGCGGGCGCGATCGACCTCGGCGGCCAGCTGCGCGATGGTCGGGCGGGTGAAAAGGACCGAGAGCGGCAGCTCGACACCCAGGGATTTGCGGATTCGCGCCATTAACCGCGCGGCCAGGAACGAATGGCCACCGAGACCAAAGAAGTCGTCATGGATCGACACCTGACTGTGCTCCAGCACCCCGGCCCAGATCTCGGCCAGCATCTCCTCGGTGGGCGTCCGCGGAGTTACCAGGACGCGCGGCATGCCCTCCCCGGGCCTCGGAACGGGTCGGCGGTTGCCGCGGGCCGTCATCGGGACCTCGTCGCTCCGGCCCAGCCGTTCGATCCGGCCGTCGGATCGGAAGCGCACCCTCTCCCCCGTGCGATAAAGCCGTGCCCCGGGATGGCGGCCGGACGGATCGGGCAGGAACCGCTCGGTGGTGAGGTCCGGCCGCTCCTGGTCTTCCTGCGCCAAACCGGAGCCGCCTAGATAGAGGTCACCGGGAGTCCCCACTCCCACCGGCCGCAGGTCGCGGTCGAGCACGTGGGCCTCGACATTTACCCTGGGTCGGCCGATAGGCCAGGCGATCAGCCGCTCGACCGGGTCGGCAGGCTCCTGGTCCGCCGAGGGCTCGGGCCGTGTGTGGATCTCCCCCAGGCTCCACTCCAGAACCTGCTGCCGCTCCGCCGGGGTGAGAAAGGGGAGATCAGCGAGTGGGCGTGTGGGCTCCGCGGCCCCCGCGGCGAGCAGCGTCTCGAGGTGCCCCAGCAGCCGCATCGGGGTCGGCCGATCGAAGAGGTCCATCGCGTACTCGAGGACGAGCGAGAGCTTCCCCTCCTCTTCGACACCGAACAGGGTGAGGTCGAACTTGGCGGTGCCGGTCGGCACGATCCGCGGCGCGAAGGTGAGATCGCCGAGCCGCCATCCGCGCGGTGGCCGCTGAAGCGCGAACGCCGACTCGAAGAGCGGATTTCGCCCAAGGGCCCGTTCCGGCTGTAGTGCCTGGACCAGCAGCTCGAATGGTACATCGCTGTGCTCGTACGCCTCGACCGTGACCTCCCGGACCAGCCGCAGGAACCCACCAAAGCTTGGGGCTGCCGTGCTGCTCGCGCGGAGGACCAGAGTGTTGACCAGGAAACCGATCATCGGGAGGAGCAGCTCGCGGTCACGGCTGGAGACCGGACAGCCAACCGGTACCTCGGGCTGGCCCGAGATCCGCTCCAGGACGGCTTGGAAGCCTGCGAGGAGCACCATGAAAAGGGTGACCCCCTCCTGACGGCCTAGGCCGGTGAGGGTGTTGACGAGAGTCGATGAGAGAACGGTCGTGACCACGTCCCCTTTCGAGCTCCGCGCCTCCGGACGCGGGCGGTCGGTCGTCACCTCGACGATGGGGAGATCGGCCAGCTGCTTCCGCCACCAGGCGAGCCGCCTCTCCAGCACCTCGCCAACCAGCCATTCCCTCTGCCAGAGGGCGAAGTCAACGGAGCGGAGCGGCAACTCTGGCAACCTGAGGGGCCGGCCGGTGACGAAGGCGTCGTAGAGCGCCGCCAGCTCCCGCGCCAGGATGGTCAACGATTCCTCATCGGCAGCGATGTGGTGCAAAGTGACGAGGAGGTCGTGAAGACAGGGCTCCCGGCGGAGGAGAACGAGCCGCAACGGCGGCTCGTTCTCCAGGTCGAAAGGGCGCCGGGTTTGGGCCCTGGCGAGACGCTCCGCCTCGGTTTCCTGCGCCGCCGGGTCCAGTCCCGCAAGACAGATGACCGGCAACTCTGGGGAACTCAGCGTCACAGGCGCAATTTCCTGGACCGGCACCGCATCCTCCTCCCAGAATCGGGCGCGGAGGGCATCGTGCCGCCGCGCCACCTCGCATACGGCTCGGCCGAGCGCTGCGACATCGAGTGGACCCATCAGGCGGGTGCCGCCAGCCATGTGATAGACCGCCGTGCCTGACTCGAGCCGCTCAAGAAACCAGAGGCGTTCCTGGGCGAAGGAGAGAGGGAAGACGGTTCGCTGCCGCGGCGAGGGACTAAGGGGTGGGCGGGCGTCCACTTTTCGCACAGCGAGCCGTCGCGCCTGCGCTCCCAGCGTGGGGTACTGGAAAAATGCGGCGAGCGGCAGCTCGGCCCCGAGCCGTTCGCGCACACGGGCCTGGACGCGCAGAGCGAGCAGCGAGTGCCCGCCGAGAGCGAAGAAATCGTCCCCGGATCCCACCTGCTCCAGGCCGAGGACCTCCTCCCAGATGCCGGCGAGCAGCTCCTCCACCGGCGAGCGGGGTGCCGCGGGCTCCGCTCCCCCCCTTGCCGCGGGCTCGGGAGCGAGCCGGGCCAGGGCCCGGCGGTCCAGCTTGCCGTTCGGGGTGAGCGGCAGCCCGGGCAACAGCACGAACGCCGCCGGGACCATGGCTCGCGGCAGGCGCCCGAGGAGCGCCTCGCGGAGCGCGCTCTCTTGCACCTCCGCGCCGGCCTCGGCGACGACATAGGCGATGAGCCGCCGGTCGCCCCTCTCCCCTTGCGGCAGGACCACGGCCTCGCGGACCCCCGGCCGCGAGAGCAGCGCCGCTTCGATCTCGACCGGCTCGATGCGGACGCCGCGGATCTTGACCTGATGATCGATGCGGCCGAGGAACTCGAGCTCCCCGTCCGGCCGCCACCGCGCTAGGTCGCCGGTCCGGTAGAGCCGCGCCCCCGTCGCGAACGGGTCCGGGATAAACCGCTCCGCGGTGAGGTCCGGCCGCCCCTGATAGCCACGCGCCAGTCCCTGCCCGCCCAAGTAGAGCTCGCCGCGGGTGCCGACCGGCACCTGGCGCATTCCCCGGTCCAGCACATGGGCCCGGGTGTTGGCGATCGGCCGGCCGATGGACGGCGCCTGCTCTCCGCCAGGAGGGATCACGGCAAACGTCGAGTAGGTCGTATCCTCGGACGGGCCGTAGAGGTTGAGCACCTGGACCGCCGGGTGTTTCTCGTGGATGGCTCGCACCAGGGAGCGCGGTAAGGGCTCCCCGGCCAGATTGATCGTGGTGACCGAGCCGGGCAGCTCCAGCCCGTCCTCTCCGCGGATCAGCTCGGCGAGAACCGAAGGCACGGTGTTGAGCAGCTGCACCTCTCCTGCCGCCGGCAGCCCGGGGAAGGCGAGGGCGTTCTCGGCCAGGATCACCCGGCCCCCCCAGGAGAGAGGCACGAAGAGCTCGAAGACGAAGAGGTCGAAGCCGATCGAGGTCGCGGCGAGGACTCCGGAGAGCTCGGCGTCCGTGAAGACCTGCCGCGCCCACTGCACGAACGTCACCGCGCTCCGGTGCTCGATCGCCACACCCTTCGGCCGTCCTGTCGATCCCGAGGTGTAGATCAGGTAAGCGAGATTCTCGGGCTGGATGGGCTCTCCCCGTCCCGAAATCCCACCCTCGGCGTTGACGAGCTCCGCGAGGCGGTCGAGGAAGACGACCCGGCAGCGTGCGGGCACCCCGGCCGCCAGCAGGCCCGGGGCGTGGCGCTCGTCGACGAGCAGCACCTCCGCCCCGGAGTCGTCCAGCATCCAGGCGAGCCGCTCGGCGGGCTGAACGGGGTCGAGCGGCACGTAGGCGCCGCCCGCCCGCAGGACCGCGAGAAGCGTCACCACGAGGTCGGCCGATCGACCGGCGGAGACCCCGACCCGGCTCTCCGGTCCGACCCCGAAGACGCGGAGTCGCCGCGCCAGAGCCTCGGTCCGCCGGCTCAGCTCACGGTAGGTGAGGCGCTCGCTGCCGGCGATGAGGGCCTCTCGCTCCGGAGTGCGCTCCGCCTGGACGGCGAAGAGGTCCGGCAGGCAGAGGCCGTGCGGCAGCTCGACCGTGGTGCGGTTCCAGGCTTCGAGCTGCCGGCGCTCCGCATCCCCGAGGAGCTCGGCCGCGGAGACCCGGGCGTCGGGGTCCTCTGCCAGAGTGCGCAGCAGATTCTCGAAAGCCTGCAGAAGGCGCTCCGCGGTGGTGGGATCGAATAGGTCGCGGTTGATCTGCAGGACGATTGGGAGACCCGCCTCGGCATCGGCCGCCATCAGTGTGAGGTCGAAGGGAGCGCGGCACTCCTCCAGGGGGACCGCAATGAGCTCGAGGTCCGCCAAGGCGATCCGTGCCTCCCCCGTCCCGAGGGCGAGCTCCGCCAGGCTCCTCTCCTCCGGCCGCTGCGACTTCTGGAACGCGAAGAGCGTCTGGAAAACCGGGGAACGTCCGGGGTCCCGCTCGGGATGGAGCCGCTCGGCGACCACGGCGAAGGGGAGGTCCTGGTGCTCGAACGCGGCGAGACAGACCGCCTTGACGGACGACAGGAGGTCGCGCCAGGTGGGATCGCCCGCGCTGGAGACGCGGAGCGCCACCGGGTTGACGAAGTAGCCCATCACTCCCAGGAAGGGGGCGGCGTCCCGCCCCGCCGTCGGAGAGCCGATGACCACCTCGTCCTGGCCGGAGCAACGGGCGAGAAGGGTCTGAAACCCGGCAAGGAGGGTCACGAAGAGCGTCGTTCCCGAGGCCAGGCCGAGCCCGCGCAGCCGGTCCGTGAGCTCGGGCGCGAGGCGCAGACCGCAGGAGAGGCCGGCGTAGGTCTGGAGGGCGGGACGGGGACGGTCCGTAGTCAACTCCAGCACGGGGAGATCCCCCGCGAGCTTCTGGCACCAGAAGGCCCAGAGCCGCTCCCCTCTCTCTCCGGCGAGGAGGTTGCGCTGCCAACGGACATAGTCGGTGTAGCCGAGCGGCAGTGGCGCGAGCCGCGCCGATCCCTGGCCGACCGCCTCGACGTAGAGCGCGGTAAGCTCGCGGACGAGGACGCCGAGAGACCAGAAGTCGGTCACCAGATGGTGCACGGCGAGGAGGAGCAGCCAGCCGCCGCCCTCCAGGGGCCAGATGCGGGCCCGCAGCAGAGACCCGCGCTCCAGGTCGAAGGGCCAGTAGGCCTCGGCCACAATCGGGATCTCCGCCGCCTTCGCCGCCGAGGGCTCGACCCGGAAGTCCACGGCGAGGTGCTCGTGAACGGTCTGGCGCGGCTCGCCCAAGCGGAAGGAGAAGGTGGTCCGCAGGGCCGGGTGGCGGTCGGCCAGAGCCTGGAGGGAGCGGCCCAGGGCTTCCGGATCGAGACCGCCCTCGACACGGACGGCCGTCGCCACGTTGTAGACGGCGGCCTCCGGCGCCAGCCGGTCGGAGAACCAGAGCGCCTCCTGCCCGGCCGAGAGCGGATGCTCGCCGAGGGGAGCCCCGATCTCCACGCCCGGCCCCGCCGCCGGGCGCGGCGCCCATCCCACCAGCACCTCCTCCGCGACGGACGCGAGGCTCGCCCCCGAGAGCAGCCAGCTGAGGGAGAGCGAGACGCCGGCCCGCTCCTCCAGCCCCGTCTTGAGCTCGACCGCAGCCAGTGAGTCCAACCCGAGCTCAGCGAGGGAACGGTCCGGCGCCAGCCTTCCGCGATCGAGCCGGAGGACGCGTGCGGCCTCCGCGGCGACCAGCGCCCGAATTGCGGCCGGATCGAGACTCCCGATCTCGTCGATGCCCACGGTGCTTTTCTGCTCATCCCGGTCCGCGGCGAGACCGCTGCGTCCGACCACGATCAGCTTCCCCTCGAGGTACTCCGCCCGGCAGGCCTGGCGCCGGACCTTGCCGCTGGTCGTCTTGGGAAGGGTCCCGCTGCGCAGAAGCACGACCTCCTCGACGGCGACCTCATGCTCGTCGGCGACCGCCCGCCGGACCGCCTCGGCGAGCTCCGCCAGATCGGGAGCACCCGCGCGGCCGTGCTCTACCTCCTGCGCCACCACCAAGCGCTCCGTGCCGTCGCGCTCGATCGAGAAGGCCGCTCCCCCGTCCGGCCGCAGGGCAGGATCGACCCGCGCGGCCGTGCGCTCGATATCCTGTGGGTAGTAGTTGCGTCCGCGCAGGATTATCAGGTCCTTGAGGCGCCCGGTGACGAACAACTCGCCATCGGCCGCCAGGAACCCGAGATCCCCGGTGCGCAGGAACGGCCCATCGCCCCCTGCAGTCCGGGCGCGGAACAGGCGCTCGCAGTCCTCGGGCCACCCCCAGTAGCCCGCAGCCACGCTCGGCCCGGCGATCCAGATCTCACCGATCCGGCCGGGTGCACAGGGCGCTCCTGACGCCGGATCTACCACCGCGATCCGCTGCCCGGAAGACGGACGGCCACAGCCGACCAGGAAGCGAGCGCCGGCCTGTTCGGAACTGGCCTCCAAGGCATTGTGGCCCGCGAGGCCCTCGCCGTGGAAGGCGCGCACCACCGGAGGAACTGCGGGGTCGCCTCCCGCAACGAAGAGCGTCGCCTCCGCGAGTCCGTAGCAGGGGAAGAAAGCCTCCCTGCGGAAACCGCAGGGGGCGAACGCGGAGCTGAACCGTTCCAGGGTCTCGGCGTGCACCGGCTCGGCGCCGTTGAACGCGACTCTCCACGAGGAAAGGTCCAGCCCGGCGCGATCCGCATCGCCGATCTTCCGGACGCAGAGGTCGTACGCGAAATTGGGGCCGCCGCTGGTCGTGCCATGGTAAAGGTCGATCGTCTCCAACCAGAGCCGCGGGCGTTGAAGGAAGGCCAGGGGGGACAGGAGGACCGCGGTCGCGCCCGCATAGAGCGGCTGCAGGACGTTTCCGATCAGACCCATGTCGTGGTAAAGCGGCAGCCAGCCCACGACGACCGACTCTTCAGTCTGGCCAAAGCCGAGGCGGATCGCCTCCTCGTTGTGGATGAGGTTGGCATGGGTGACGACGACGCCCCGAGGGTCCGAGGTCGAGCCCGACGTATACTGGAGGAATGCCGGAGCGTCCGGCTCGGGATCAGGACCTTCCCAGGCCTCTCCGCCGGAGGAGATATCCTCGATCGCCAGCCAGACGCTGCCTTCCAGCTCGGGGATGCTCGCGCACAGTTGACCGGCGCCTTCGACAATCGTGGAGGGCGCCAGGACGAAGCGGGCCCGGGCATCGCGGACGATCGCCTGGAGGCGCGGTTGGCTGCGGCGGGGCCGGGGCGGATAGGCCGGAACCGCGACCACCCCGGCGCGCAGGCAGCCGAGAAAGGCGACCACGAAATCGAGCCCGGGAGGGAAGAGAAGGAGAGCCCGTTCCCCGCGCGCCCCATGGCGGTCAAGGGCGGCCGCCACGGACCGTGCGCGCCGGTCGAGCTCGCCAGCGCTCAACTCCGCGGCTTCGTTTCCGTGGCTGTCGAGGAAAAGAAAAGCACGCCGGCCAGCGCGCTCCGTGGTGCGGCTTCGCAGGGCTTCGATCAGGCTATGGGGCCGCATGGTGAAGAAAACTCCTAGGGTTACCTGCGGTGATAGGCCGGATGTCCTTCCTGGACGGCCACAAACGTGCCACGGCAGTAAGCCGTCGTCCGGCCCCCGGCTTCGAGGCTCGCCTCGACGACAGCACGGTCCTCGTGCGATTCGACCACCCACGCACGTACCCGCAGCGGACCGGCGGACGACGTAGGCCATACCATGTGCACCTGGTAGTCGGCGGTGACGGTGCACGGCGGCTCGGAGCTCCCGTCGCGCTTCATCAGGTACCAGGCCGCTGTCCAACTGCTGTGGCAGTCGAACAGCGCTCCAATGACGCCACCGTTGACCACTCCCTCGAAAGCCTCGTGATGCCGCTCAGGGGTCCATTCCGCTACCACCTCGTCTTCGGTGGCGAATGACCTGATGCGCAGCCCCAGGTCATTCGCCGGACCGCAGCCGAAGCAGTGGTTGTCCGGGGCGTAGCGTTCCTGGAGGCTGAGATCGGCACGCATGGCTTCACACTCCGCTCGATTCCAGCTCGCTGACGAAGTCGGCCAGCAACCGTGGCGCGCTCTCCAGGAAAAAGAAGTGATTCCCCGGATAGATCCGCGTGGCCACGCTCGCATCAGTATGCCGGCGCCAGCCCTCCAGGTGCTCCATCTGCACGTCGGGGTCTGTCTCTCCAGCCACCGCGGTGATCGGATAGCTCACCGGCGGACCCGGCTGATAGCGGTAGTTCTGCGTCAGCCGGGCGTCGGCCCGCACCATCGGCAGGAACAGCGGCCGCATCTCTGGGTGTCGCAGAAACTCGATCGGGGCGGAGTAGGCCTTATGCATATGCTCGATGAACTCGTCATCTTCCATGCTCTCGACATCCGCGATCGGGATGCCGAGATGGGGACCTCGCGCGCCGGAGCTGAACAGGCGAACGGGCTGCGCCTTTCCCCGGCTGCGTAGAATGCGAGTGGCTTCGTAGGCCAGAGCAGCCCCCAGGCAGTGTCCGAACAGTGCATAGGGCCGATCCAGGAGCGGATCGAGGGTGTCGGCGATCTCCACAGCTGCCGCATCTTGAGTGCCGATGGGCTTCTCGGCCAAGCGGGCGCCATGCCCGGGCAGCTCGCAGCCGCTGATCTCGATCCACTCGGGCGCGTGATCGTTCCAGCGATGAAAGATCTGGGCGCTCGACGCCGCATACGTAAAGCAGAAAAGTCGTACCCGGGCGTTCGGACGATCATACTTCCGAACGAAAGCTTCGGCATTCACTGAAGGCATCAGTTTCCCCTTGCCGCATCGACGAGGATCAACACGGGCCGATGACACGTCGAAGTGTACTCCTCTATTTGAGTTTTAAAAAGTTTTAATATTTTCTCTTGACCAACTCATTTTAATCTGCTAATCTTCGGCTCTTCGAAGCCCTAGTGGTCGGAGAGTCTGGACAGAGAATGTTTCGACCAGGGAGGACCCAACGATGAATTCGTTATCCACGCTGTCAGCTGATTCCATGTACAAACTGGACGAGCGCACCCGCAACCTGTTGATCGAATCAGCTCCGCTGATGGAGAGCTGGTCGACGAACGATTGTGCCTGCAAGGATTCCGGGGGCATGGAAGAGTGGGCCAAAACCAAAAATGCACAGCCGGTCGAGAGGTGCGACTGGTATCACGGTACCTGGCAGTACCTCCGGCTGCTCAACATGGTTGCGGTTCCTCCCTGGTACGAGTTCTATCAGGATGCACTCAGCAACGTGCTGCGCCGGCGCCCCAAGGCCGAGGTGCTCATCTCCGCCGCCGCGGACTATGGCATGCTGGCGACTCTGCACGACGCGATCCGCGCGGCCGGGGCGGATCCTCGCATCGCCATCTATGACATCTGCCACACACCGTTGCGCTCATGCCAGTGGTATGCAGAGAGTCATAGGCTCTCCATCGAGTGTACCTGCGACAACCTGCTCACCTGCGATATCCCTCCGGCGTCTTTCGACCTGATCGTCACAGACGAGTTCTTGACGGTCATCAAGTCTTCGGACAAGCCGCTCATCGTGAAGCGCTGGCGCGAGCTGCTCAAGCCTAGTGGAACCCTGGTCACGACGGCCATGATCGGCGGTCCCACGACTCCGGAGCTGCGGCAGGGCTACGCCGAGCGCGCGCGGCATCTGCTCGAAGCCAACGCCGGCAGCTTCCCGCACCACCTCAACGGCCGCCGTGATGAGCTGCTCAAGCTGTTCCAGAGTTTCGCCAGGCACCACACGCGGCACATGCTGGCGGACGAAAAGGAGATCCGCCGTCTGTTCGACGGTTTCGGGGAGGTCTCCTTCGCGCGCACCGTCACGCCGGGCGAGTGTGTGAACCCGACGGTCTCGTTCCAGATCGTAGCCACGGTTCCATAGAGAGCTTCGGAAGCGCAGGACCTCACATCCTGCCCAAATGGACCGATCCGCGCACAGAGGCGGAGGAGCGCCGCAGGAGGCAGGAGGAATGGCATGGTCACCGATTGCCTGATCATCGGATACAACGACGGGCAGTTCGAACGCGAGGTTCAAATGATGCGTTCGATGGGCACCGATCATCCTGACTACCGCGACCTCAACCTCAACTTCATCGAATACCAGGGCAAGCCCTATCGGGCCATGGACATCCTCGATCACTTCCATTACGAGGGCCGGCCGGACGCGGAGCGCTGGCGGAAGTTCCACAACACCGACGTTCTCTGGATGGTCGTGATGTACCTGGGGACCTATCTGGCGCACCGGGGCTTCAGTTTCGACTACATCAACCTGTTCCAGCAGCAGAAGGACGAGCTGCTCGAGAAGCTGCGCACGCGCAAGTATCTTGCCGCGGTGGTCACCACGACCATCTACAACTACGACACCCCGATCCGCGAGGTCGTCGACTTCCTCCGCGAGCACAGCCCCGAGACCCGCATCGTCGTCGGCGGGCCCTACGTGGCCAAGCGCTCGGAAACCATGGAGGAGAGCGACCTCAAGGCGGTATTCAAATACATCGGAGCTGACTTCTACGTGCGCAGCCGGGAAGGCGAGCAGGTCCTCGTCCGCCTGCTGCAGGCTCTGAAAGGTTCCCAGCGCTTCGCCAACATCCCCAACTTCGCCTACCGGGAGAACGGCCAGTTCGTGCTCACGCCGACCGAGCGCGAGTACAACGCGCTGTACGAGAACATCATCGACTACTCGTTGTTCCCCAGCGAGGACGTCGGCAGCTACGTCAACGTGCGCATCACCAAGGGCTGCCCGTTCACCTGCTCCTTCTGCTCCTTCCCGCTGCGCACCGAAAAATATGACGTGTCGCGCCTGGAGTACATCGAGCGGGAACTCAACGCCATCCGCGACGTCGGCACGGTGTCAGGCCTGTTCTTCGTCGACGATACGGCCAATGTGCCGCTGACGACCTTCAAAGAGATGATGCGCATGATGATCCGCCAGGGCTACGGCTTCAAGTGGCACTGTTTCTTCCGCGCGGATTTCTGCGACGCCGAGCTGGTCGACCTGATGGCGCGCGCCGGATGCCAGGGCGTCTTCCTCGGCCTCGAATCGGCCAACGACCAGATGCTGATCAACATGCACAAGACCCCACGCAAGCACCACTACCTGAGCGTGGTGCCGATGTTCAAGAAAGCGGGGATCAAGGTGTTCGCCTCGCTGTTCTTCGGCTTCCCCGGAGAGACCCATGCGACCGCACAGGAGACCATGGACTTCCTGGCCGAGACCCAGCCGGACTTCTATCGTCCCCTGGTTTGGTACTGCGACCCGGTCACCCCGATCTGGAACGAGCGCGACAGGTACGGGATCGAGGGCTACCACTTCTCCTGGTCCCACGACACGATGGACGTGAGCACGGCCTGCGATCTGGTCGAGCGCTGCTTCTTCACCTTCGACACGCCCCTGTGGGTCCCCGACCCCGGCTTCAACTTCGTCTCCCTGTTCCTCCTGCAGAACCGCGGCATGTCTTTCGACCAGATCGAAACGTTCCTGCGGAGCTTCAACGCCGTGGTTCGGGAGAAGATGCTCGAGCCGGTGCGCCCGGAGCCGTCGCCCCGTGTGATCGAGAATCTGCGGCGCGCCTGCCAGTTCGACCGGCCGGCGGCGGTCGACCGCGAGGTCTTCGAGATCGCTTCGGCCGACCGGTACACGGCCGCCGAACAGTTCTGGCTCTCCGAGCTCTCCGGCAGTCCTCCGCAGGCGGGCGGCAAGGAGCGGCTCGCTTCGGATGCGGGCGAAGCCTTGACTCCAGGTCCCGTGCTCCCTCTCGAACGCCTGCAGCTCGAGAGCCTCGCACACGCTTGCGGGACCGAGCGCAGCAGCGTCCTTTTGGCAGCCCTTGCTGTGGCTCTCCTGCGGCTCGAAGGACGAGACGACACGGCCGTGGTCGCCGCCGTCGGCAGCGGGGCGCCCTTCCCCGTGCGCCTCGCCGCCACCGAGAGATCGATCTTCCGGGACTTGGCGCGGGCGGCAGAGCGGAGGATGGCGGTCGCCGCGCCCCACCGGAGCTTCGCGCCGATCATTCTCTCCGGCGTATGTCGTATGCCCGGCTACTTGAAGGCCCCCCCCACCTTCGATCTCGGCTATCTGGAGGCGACGTCGGCCTCGGACGACGGGCTTCTGCGCTTCGCCGCGCCACACTACCGCGAGTTGGCGCTGATCCTCCGGCTGGACGCCCGCGAGGAGCGCGAGGAGGGCGCCGCGCTGCACCTTCTGTCCTCGCGCAGAGTCTGGGCCCCAGAGCGCATCGCGGACCTGGGCGCGGCGCTTCTCAAAATCCTGAGCGCAGCCGCCGTAGACCCGGACGTACCCGTGGGTGACATCCCACTCGCGATGCCGGTGCCCTTGGCCGAGATCTCCGGGCGCCCGCTGAGCTCCCTGCAGTTCAATTTCTGACGGCCGCTGGCTGCGGACTGGAGGCTCGATCCATGAATTCTACCGAAGCAGCCGTCGCCGGCACCGATACTCTGGCCGAAGAGCGCCAGTACTGGCTCGAAAAGCTGACCGGTGGCCCGCGCCCGTCGGGCCCGCGACCAGACCGCATCCGGCCCGAGGGCCGTTGGGAGCGCAACGCCAAGGTGGCGTTCCAGATCGAAGGAGAGACGTTCGAGCAGCTCTCCCGGCTCACGGGCGGCGAGCCCTTCCTGGAGCACGCAGCGCTGATGGCGACCCTGACCGGCTGCCTCTACCGTTACACCCAAGCTTCGCCGATCGCGATCGGCTGCCCGGCGATGAAGCCGGAGAGTGAGGCCGCGGATACCCACAATGTCGTCGCGATCGTCAACAATGTCGACGGACAGATGACCTTCCGGCAGCTCCTCCTCGGAGTCCGTCAGACGCTGCTCGATGCCCACGCCCACCAGCGCTACCCGTTCGCCCGGTTGCTCGTGGACCTGGGCCTCCAGGCCTCATCGAACGGCTGCCCGCTCTTCGACGTCAGCCTGGAGCACCGGGAGCTGCACCATGAGATGGAGGACGTCGGGAACGACATCGCCTTGACCTTCGAGCGTAAGCCCGGGGGCCTCCGGGGCACGGCGTCCTACAACCCCCAGCGGTATGAGCCTGCCACCATCGAGCGCTTCGGGCAACATTTCGTGCGCCTGCTCCATGCGGGTCTCAAAGATCCTCGGGCGGCGCTGGACGAGTTGGACATGTTGCCCGACGAGGAGCGCCGCCGCCTGCTGGTCGAATGGAACGACACCACGCGAGACTACCCCCGGGACCACTGCGTCCATGAGCTGTTCGAGGCCCAGGTCGAGCGTGCCCCGGAGCAGACCGCGCTGGTGGATGGGAACCTGCGATTGAGCTACCGCGAGCTGGACCAGCGCGCCAATCAGCTGGCGCACTACCTCCAGGGAATGGGCGTCACGGCCAACGCCCCCGTCGGCATCTGCCTGAATCGCTCGGCCGATCTGGTGGTCGCCGTGCTCGCGGTCCTCAAGGCGGGAGGCGCCTATGTGCCCTACGATCCGACGTACCCCACCGAGCGCATGAGTGCCATGCTCGAAGATGTCAAGCTCAAGGTGCTTCTCACCCGGCAGACACTTCTCGAGCGCCTCCCTAAGCGCAAGCCACGGGTCGTGTGCGTTGACAACGAATGGCCGGTGATCACCCAGGAGCCCACGGATCGGCCGCTGCGGCACTCCGGGCCGGACGACCTGTGCTACATCATCTTCACCTCCGGGTCCACAGGCCGCCCCAAGTCCGCCGCGGTTTACCACCGCGGCTGGACCAACCTACTGTGCTGGTTCCTCCGCGAGTTCTCGATCTCACCACTGGACAAAAACCTCGTGATGAGCTCAATCAGCTTCGATATCACCCAACGCAGCATGGCCATGCCGCTGACGAGCGGCGGAGAGCTCCACCTGGTGCCAGACGGGTACGACCCCAACCTCATTCGACGCATTCTCCGCGAGGAACAGATCACCCTGCTCAACTGCGCTCCCAGCACCTTCTATCCGCTAATCGAAAGCGCGGAGACCGGCCGCTTCACGAGCGTACGCTCGCTGCGCTGCCTGTTCCTCGGAGGCGAAGCCATCTCCGCATCGCGACTGATGAGCTGGGCCCTGTCGAACGACTGCTCCACCGAACTCGTTAACGTCTACGGTGCCGCGGAATGCAGCGACGTGTCCTCGTTCTACCGACTGCACGACTTCGCCCGCTACGCCAGAACCTCGGTGCCCATCGGCAAGCCGATCGACAACAGCCGGGTCTATCTCCTCGATGAGAGTCTGCGCCTGGTACCGATCGGGGCCGTGGGCGAGATCTGCCTGGCCGGTGACGGAGTTGGCCGCGGCTATATCAACGATCCCGCCCTGACCGCCCGGAAATTCCTCGACGATCCTTTCGCTGGCGAGACGGGAGGTCGACTCTACCGCACGGGAGACCTCGGCCGTTATCTCGCCGATGGCACCCTCGAATTTCTCGGCCGCATGGATCATCAGGTGAAGATCCGCGGCCTTCGCATCGAACTGGGAGAGATTGAGACGCTGTTGCGCGCGCACCCCAGGGTGAAAGAAGCCGTTGCCGTGGCCGCGGAGCACGTGCAGGGTGACCAGCGCCTGACCGCCTACTACACCTGCGCCGGGCCTGATGCCGCCGAGGCCGGGAACAGGTTGGAGGAGGAGCTGCGAGAGGTTTTGGCGCAGAAGCTTCCGGCGTACATGATTCCGAATCTCTTCGTCCGGCTGGGCGAGATGCCGCTCAACCCAAACGGGAAGATCGACCGCGAGGCTCTCCCAGCGCCGAGCAGCCTCGAGCGCCCGGCGACGGCTGCCTTTGCGGCACCACGCACTCCCACCGAGGCCACCGTGGCCACACTCTTCGCCGAGGTTCTCAAAGTCGAAGAGGTGGGACGCGACGACCACTTCTTCCGCCTGGGTGGGCACTCCCTCATGGCGACGCAGATGATCGCATCCATCTCGGAGGCCTTCAAAGTTCGATTTCCGGCGGTCGATTTCTTCGCCCGGCCGACCGTGGCTGCTATCGCCGAGCGCATTGAAGCGATCGGGACAGCGCAGAAGACGGTCAGCACGCCTGCGGCGAGAGCCAGCCAGCTTGGAGAGGACCACGCCTCGGAACACAAACCCTACCCCGCCGAGGAGCGGCGCGCTGGGCCAGAGCCCGCCGATCATAAGAGTCATGCCTTGCACTAGCAGGAAGACCAGCATGCCGGTGATCCGGAGAGCACCATCGGCGCCAACTTCAGGCAGTGATTCGACGTCTCCGAATGACGACCGAAGAAATTGGGCGACTGGTATTGACTCTGGCGGTGCTCGTCGCTTCGGCGCATGTGGTGGGATACCTTTTCGAGCGCCTCTGTTCGCCGCACCCATCATTCTCGGTTGCAACCAAGCACTCTAGCAGTCCAAGATCCCGCCCGATCTGCAAGGCCGGGTGTTCGCGGTGCGCAGGATGATTGCTTGGTCGACCCTGCCGGTGAGCTATCTTGTGGGCCGGACCTCTGGCCGATTGGGTTTTCGAACCGCTGCTCGCAGCGGGCGGTCCTCTCTCCGAGAGCGTTGCAAGACTGATCGGCGTGGGGAAGGGGCGTGGCATCGCCCTGCTGCTCATTCTTCTTGGTTTTCTCGTCCTAATGACGGTCGCGGCATTTTCCCGGTTTCCGCGGTTGCGCCGGCTCGAATCGGAGCTGCCGGACGCTCTGCCCGAGGACTGGCTGGAGCCCGTCGGTCGAGGTGCCCGTGGCGCCAACCAAATTCAAGAGGTCGGGAATAAATGAATCTACGGCTACTCGGCGGCGAACTCTACTAGGACAAACTTCAAGTGGCGGCGTACTATCTATGAAGCAGATCGAGAAACTGCAGTCGGATATCTCACCGAACCTCGAGAACCTCCCGCCACACCCCGACCGCCACGTTGGTTACCAATGTGGTCACGGGTGGTGGTCTGAGAATCTCCCAAGAGTATGGCAAGATTGCGGGCCAGCAGACATTAGAGCCCATGCCGTGCGTCAAGGCGCGAGCACGATGCAGCGACAGTACGACTTCCTGGCGGAGCGCTGCCGAAGGACGGAGGCAAAGCGATGACGCGGCCCAAGCGCTGGGCCACGCTGCCCAATGGCCTCTCGGTCGCGTACCAGAGCAAGGGCGAGTTGGATCAGTTCTACGAGGACATGTTCGAGAAGCAAATCTACATCCGCCACGGTATTACCCTGCGCCCGGGAGATTGTGTCTTCGACGTAGGAGCAAACATCGGCATGTTCAGTCTCTCTATCCTGCACCGCTTCCCGAGGGTGCGGGTTTACGCCTTCGAGCCAGCGCCACCGTTATTTGATCTCCTGCGGGCCAATACCGAGAGTTTCGGCGCTCAGGTGAGGCTCTTCCCCTTCGCTCTCGCCGACCGTGCGGGAACAGCCTCCCTGACGTATTACCCGAACACCACCGGGATGTCCTCGTTCCATGCGGACGCGCGAGAGGAACGCGCCGCCCTCGGCGCGATCCTCGAGAACCGACGTCGCTCCGGCGTACTTGGTATTGAGGAATTACTGCACCACGCCGAGGATTTCTTCGCCGAACGCTTGCGTAGCGAGACCTTCGACTGCCCTCTGCGCACCTTGAGCGACATCCTACGGGAAGAGGGCGTTGAGCGCATCAACCTGCTCAAGTTGGATGTGGAAAAGAGCGAGGCGCAGGTGCTCGCGGGTATCACGGAGCTCGATTGGTACCGCATCGATCAGATAGCCGCCGAGGTGCATGACATTGGCCTGCGTCTAGTGGAGATCCAGCAAAACCTCGAGTCTCGCGGTTTCACGATCACGCTTGAGCAGGATGACCTCTACGTGGGATCCGATCGTTACAATGCTTACGCCGTCAGCACTCAAATGAGCGCCATGTCCCCGCCACCTTCCGATACGGGTGCCGATCGTCGCGAGGCGGCTCTGCGCTTGGCGCGCGAACGGGCCGAGCGGCTCAAGGGCGTCATAGGCCGAGGGGCCTCCGGGAGAGATCGATGAGCGAACAGTATATCGAGGGGATCGCGATCATTCGCTGGCAGCGAAGCGTCCCGTGCCGCTAAACGTATTGACGAAGCCTCAGGCGAAGTCGCGGTTGTGACTGTCGAGATCTTCGAAGCTCACGAGTCCGACGACCGGCTGGACGTCTGTGCTTGGAAGCAAGCGTCGACGACTGCCACCCCGAACGGCAACAGGTTTCCCGCCCTGCCCTTCAAGCAAGGCTCAGGAACTCCGACCTATTTGTCGGGACCGGCCATCCCGATTCCTCCTTACCCGCAGCGCCCGCTCATATAGCCACCCGCATACGCCTAAACCAAGACTGGAGTAAAAGCGGTAGGCGAGTTGAGGCGATAAGTAGCCCCGCCTGCCGCCGCCGTGAGACGACACCAGTTCTGGCCGAGACGTTCGCTCAGGGCTGGTCGGTGGTCGGTCCGACGTGTTCCGCCGTCGATTCCGCTCGATGAAGGTGTCGAGCTCCCGCCGCTCGTAGCGGACCAAGACTCCGATCTTCACAAAGGCAGGCCCCTTGCCTCGCCCCATCCAGACTTCGAGCGTCTGCGGCTCAAGACACAGGTATTGCGCGGCCTGCTTGGTGGTCGACAGGTAGGTGGTGACTTCACCATCCCGGGAGTTACTCTTCTCGGGGAGGTGCTGCTGAGCTTGCTGCGCGTTCATTCGGGCGCCGCCTCTCGATGCGGGGCTCGCGCCTGCTCTGCGTAGCGGCTGGCGCGAAAGCCACGGATTCTTGGTTCCCGGGGTGGCGCACAGCACCCTCCCGGAACTTCAGACGCCGTGTTACCGCGCCTCTCGCGCTTTACGTTTGCCGGTCCAGGGGAGCAGTTGATTGCGGATCGGGGCCTCTCGCCCTTACTGCGCCACCCGTCTCAGAAGTCCGAAAACCCCGGCGGCTTCTCGCCATATTCCGGAACTCCACCCGGCCCGAATGCCGGAGGGAAGCTCTGCCCTCGGCCCGTCCCGATCGACGTGAACGTAATCCAGCAGTTGCTCCCCGCTCGAGATCGACCTCTATACCTGGATCACCTGGCGCTCCATCCGCTCCTCCCGCATAGCGCGCCCGGAGCTCGTCCCCTGGAGCGACCCACACCTACAGTTTGGCTCTGACTATGCCGATCTTCGGGTCTTCAAGTTCAAAGTTCTCAAACACCTGCGAACCGTACTCCGCCACTATACCGCCGCTCGACTCGCGCCTACGCCTGAAGGACTCAAGCCGCTTCCTTACGGCCCTCATGTTCCGAGGATCTTCCCTGGTCACAACCTACCGATGAAAAGGTAACACCCCCCGCAGCGGCCCATCCGACCCGTGCATGCACCCATCCCCTCTTGCCTGGACACACCTCTTTCGCCAGATGGTTCGGTAACATCTTTACCGCTGCTTTTTTATCGGTAGTGTGGAAAACGGGGACTTTTCAACATGAAACGGTAACGGCTTCGCCCCGCCAGCTCGATGAAACGGTAACGGCCAAGCCGATGGTCCAGTAACGCGGACCGATGAAACGGCAACGGCGACGCCCCCTTAGACGTTCCGTTTCATAGGTCTACGCTCGCTCCTATAGCTTCCTGTATCTAGGTGGTATGGGAACTAGTAGCAGATGCGCTCTCGCCTGTGGAGAAGCGGAAAACTCGGCCCTCCGCCCCGAACAACGCGCCAGAGAGAAAGACGGCGAGACCCGTCGCAAGTCAAAGCGTGCTCCTTCCCAAAACACCTGACCATCCAAGCTTCTCCCCGAGCAGGCACCTCCACCGGAGCAGTTTGACCAGGTGCTCGACCAAGACGATGAGCAACTCACGGCTAGAGCGTTGCCGCTCCCCTGCGCGGCCGGGCTCTCCGCTCGGCAGGACCTCACCCGGGGCTAACTGCGACCACGCCTCTGAGGGTGTCTGCAGTGGCAGACCCCCCGCGAGAGGCAGGTCTCATAACGCCCCGAGCGATGTCCAGCACGCTGCGATCCCTAACGCAATGAGAAGGCCGGAGGACCCCACAACGGTCCTCCAATCCCCACCTCCCGCCCTCTTCATCTCCACTTCCCCCTCGTCGGCAACCCTAGCGCGGTCAACCGGGCCGGGTATCAAGGCTCCCCTTCGGCGCCGCGGCCCTCCTAGACCACGAGGGGGCGAAACCCGCCCTCCGGCGGCCGGGGCGTGCCTACCCCGGTTCAGTGGACAGTTTAGGGTTTGGGTCTTCGCTTATTCTTTTCGCGGGGTCTTGGGGGCAACCCCCCCAGCCCCAAGGGCTACTGCACGCGTAGCGAGCCTCGACTTGACGCATGGCTAGGCGGCTCTCTCTTGCTTTTCGAACTCGGCCTCCTCAAGGGCTGGTACAACCTCCACCGTCGGCACTCGTCATTGGGCTACTTGAGCCAGACCGCCGTGCGCGCCTCCTGGGTCTTGAAACGTCGACGATCGAGCAACTCGCACTCCGGCGGCGTCGCAAAGAAGTCGCATAGGGCGTTGTCAAAGCAGTCGCCCACCGAGCCCACCGACGGACGTACCCCGGCCTCACGGCAACGCATGCCGCAGGCGACGGAGGTGCCCACGCGGACCGTCGCTGCTCCAAGGCCATATCCCGCGCCTTCAGCACCAGCTCGGTATGCGCAGATGTGTCGCCATCGACTAGCCCACCGGCCAGCCGCACTCGGGCCAACAACGCGGTCCTGCCGCTCTCCACCGGGGGCTACAGGCCGTGGGCCGGGATGTAGGAAGGGCCGAAGCAGAGAGGCTGGAACCTGGCGTCCTCGCCCGACTCCGTGTAGTGGGGCGTCCAGCCCGACTGGTCCTGGAACAAGCGGATGGCCCGGATGGTCCTGTCCGAGCACAGGTCGAACCAATGGTGGGTACCCCGCGGCAAGCGGATCATGTCGCCCTTGACCACCTCGAGGCTGAACGTCTTTCCTTCGGGCGGGTGGATGTGGAACAGGCCGCGACCGTGGACGATGAAGCGAACCTCGTCCTCGTCGTGCCAGTGCTCCTTGCTGAACCTGCTGAGCATGGCGTCCAGCCCCGGCGTCGTGGACTTGACGTTGATGACGTCCGCCGTCACATAACCGCCCTCGGCCATGAGCTTCTGAATGGGTTCCTTGTACGCGGCGAGGATCTCCGCATCGCTCGCATCTTCGGGCAACGAGTCCGTGCCCTCGAACCTCGAGTACCAGATGCCGACTCCTGCGAGGAAGCGGGAGATCTCCTGCGGATCCTCGACGACCTTTCTTTCCTGGGGGAACGTCAATGTGGCCATGATTGCTCCTCCTCGCGCCTCTGGGCGCGTACTGCTGTTCGGATTTTAGCACCTGTTTTGCAAGAGGTTCGAGAGCATGAACGGTACCACTGATCCCGCCTGTCATCCGTAAGAGAGTGTGGCGCTGAAGCGTAGGACTCTCCTCACCTATGTGGGCCTCGCCGCCCTGGTGCTCATCTGGGGGAGCACCTGGGCGGCGATCCGCGTCAGCCTGACCCTCTGGCTCGGCGAGCCGTTCACCGCCCGCATCTTCGTCGGCGGGCTGCTGGTGGTGGCAGGCGTGGCGATCGCGGTGCGATGAGGCACCGCGGCGCCGTGGATTCCTAGATCTCCCCGAAGTCCCTGTACACGGGGTGCCCGCCGGGGTCCGCCGGCCGGTTCCCGGGGCGCACCAGCATCCCGGTCCGCATCCCGGCCTCGGCCGCGGCGTCCAGCTCCTCGCGCATGTCGCTCAAGAAAAGGATCTCGCCAGCCGGCAGGCCGAACGCCTCCGCGATGGCGGCATAGGAGGCCGCCTCGCGCTTGGGTCCTGTAGTGGTGTCGTGAAAGCCCTCGAAGAGAGGCGTGAGGTCGCCGGCCTGGGTGTAGGCGAAGAGGAGCTTCTGGGCCCGCACGCTGCCGGAGGAGAACACCCGCAGGCGGATTCCCGCCTCCCGCCAGGCCGCGAGCGCCGGGGACACGTCGGAGAAGACCTGGCTGCGCAGCGTCCCCGTGCGGTACCCCTCCTCCCAGATCACGCCCTGAAGCAGCTTGAGGCCGGTCGACTTGCGGTCCTCGGCCATGAGGCGGCGAGCGTAGTCCGCTCCATTGCCGAAGGGAGGCAGGGAGGCATCGCGGGCCGACTCCTCGGCGTGCTCCCGGCGCAGGCGCTCAAGGGCTTCGGCCAGCTCGGGACCGGGATCGGGCTGCGAACAGTACTCGTCCAGGCGGCCGGCGGCGTACGGAAACAGGACGTCGTAGACGAAGGACATCGAGGTCGTCGTGCCCTCGATGTCCGTCAGCACGGCCCCAGCCTTCCGCATCAAGAGCATCCTCTCAACATCGCGCCATCAGGTCCAGTCTCCCCCGCGCCGCGGGGCGCGTCCTGGATGAAGGATTTTAGCAGCCTCCTGTCCGTATCGATGCCTCTTTGCTAGAGTCTCGACAGGATGGACGCTTCCCTCGACCCCCGCGAGATTCTAATCGGCGTGGCAAGCCATTTCTACCGGCAGGGCTGGATGATGGGGACCGCCGGGAATCTCTCCCTGCGCCTGCCGGACGGCACCTTTTGGATCACGGCGAGCGGCAAGGCCAAGGGACGGCTGACCCTCTCGGACTTCCTGCGGATCAGTTCGGGCGGCGAGGTGCTGGAGTGGGGGCGGGCGGACGACCGTCCCTCGGCCGAGACAAGCCTTCACCAGACCATCTACCGGCTCTTCCCGGAGGCTGGGGCCTGTTTCCACGTCCATTCGATTCCGGGCAACCTAGCCGCACGCCTAGCGGACGGGGACACCCTTCGCCTGCCGCCGCTCGAGATGCTCAAGGGCCTGGGGATCTGGGAGCAGGACCCGGACGTCTCGCTGGCGGTCCTGCCGAACCATCTCCATGTCCCTCGGATCGCCGAGGAACTGGCGGCCCGGTTCGAGGCCCCTCCTCCCGCAGTGCCCGGATTCCTGATCCGCGACCACGGCCTGACCGCCTGGGGAGCCGACACTGGCGCCGCCCTGAACCACGTCGAACTCTTCGAGTACCTCTTCGGCTTCATCGTCGAGGCCCGCCGCCTCTGCCTGGACGGTTGATCCGCATCGGCCCGCTCCTTGTAGTCTCCTCCCTGTCATGGGAAGGAAGAACTTCTTAGAGGGTGTAGACAAAATCACGCGAGTCTGCGCAAGAGGATCCCTGCTTGTGCCAGCCAGATCCACGATGCGGCGATCTTCGACGAGCGATCGTGGTGAATGAGCAGGCGGCGGCAACGTTCGTTCCAGGCGTGAGTAC
>DATMER010000085.1:0-10785 GCA_035556715.1 Thermoanaerobaculia bacterium | reverse complement strand
CTTAGGGCGCGTCACGGAATAAGTGCCTCAGTTTGAAGTTCTTCTCTTGGGAAGATTGTGTAGTTCCATTCACCATGAAAGCTATCTCGGCGGAGATTGACTTCCGCGACTTCTTTCTTGCTGACCGTCCTGCCCGTCGGGTACTTTGCCTGATCGAGTTCAGCCCGGACTTTTAGACCCTTCGCAGTGGTGGTCGCCGCGATGAGGTTCACAATCACTTCGTGACTCACGAGCGGCTTGCCACGCCAGTTCTGGCTAATAAAGGAGAACAGCCGATGTTCAATCTTGTTCCACTTGCTCGTGCCGGGAGGAAAGTGGCTCACAGAGATGGGTAACCTCAATTCATCAGCCAGCTTCTGAAGCTCCACTTTCCACAGCTTTAAGCGGGATCCATTGCTGCCACCACCATCCGCGGTAATCAGTAAGCGCTCGGCGGTCGGATACCTCTCTCTCCCCATCCAATGCCACCAGCGACGTACCGTCTCCACCGCAAAAGTGGACGTATCATGATCCACTCCCACGCTGACCCAACCGCTGTTGGTCGCCAGATCATAAACCCCATAAGGAATGGCGCGCCCCAATTCAGGGTCCACAAAGTCATGTACCTTGACCTTCTCCGGTAGCCCCTTGGGGCGCCACTCGCGCCCGCCGTTCTTGAATACCCCCACTAGTTCTTTCTTCTTGGTGTCGACGGAAATCACTGGGTCGCCTGTCGCAAGATACTCCTGTGCTTGGCGATTGATGTTTTCGAATTGAGCGTCGCGATCCGGATGGCTCGCTCCTTCCAAGGTCTTTTGGTTCGCCTGAAGGCTATATCCCAGAGAGTGGAGGAGATCTGCCACTATGCGATGACTCACCTGGTGCTCCATCTGATTCAGTTCCTCAGCCAAGCGCCGAACGCTCTTCGAGGTCCACCGCAGGGGTGACTCCGGATCCCCACGCTCTGTCGGATTGATAAGCTTCTCCAGATCCTCCTTCAGTGTCGGATCGGTATCGACCGTCTTCTTGCGGCCCCCGCCCGGCAGCCTGATACCACCGCGACGAGTTACTGGTGGAGCTTTGAGCTCTTCGATACCCCGACTAATGGCTTGCCGGGACACGCCTGTGCCCCGCGATGCGCTGGAGATTCCCCTCGACCCCATCGCCTGCGCCTCTGCAGCCGCTATCAAGCGACGGGTTCTCTCATCAAGGTGTGGAGCAAGGAGGTTGAATCGGTGTCGTATCGCCTCTTCATCAGACATTGTACCTTAAGAGTACAACAAAAGCCCCCTTGAATCCGCTAGAGTTATTGCATAACGCGCCCTTACGCTGGCGGACGGCGCGCTCCGTTTGGCGGACGGCGCGCGGCATTTGGAGCGTGGCATCCGCCATTTGGAGAATGCCGTGCTCCGTTTGGCGGATGGCGTTTTCCATTTGGCGGACGGCACGCGGCATTCGGAGAATTACATCCGCCATTTGGAGAATGGCATCCTACTTTTGGAGAATGGCATCCTGCAGTTGGCGGATGCCGCACCGCATTTGGCGGATGGCGTCCTCTTTTTGCCGGATGCCGCGCCGCAGTGGGAGTGTGGAAGTCGCTGTCACGCCACTGGCACGAAGCAGTCCTTGAGCTTTCGGAGCAGCTCCAGGTTCCAGGCGAGGCGCTGGCCGTCCTCGTAGCCGCGCTTCCAGTCGCCGTCGCCCTTGCCCTCGGGGCTGAAGCTGCTGCTGAGGAGGCTGGGGCAGTCGCCGTGGTGGCGGTCCTTCCCCCTGTCCACCCCCGCCGCGAAGCCTTCCAGGTACTCGGGATCGGAGCGCACGCGGTCATTAATGCGGGCGGCCTCCTCGATGGCGCGGTCCATGCGGTCCTGGACCGCAACGTTGGTCTGCGCGGCCTTCCAGGACTCGTAGGCGGCTAGGGTCTGCTCATAGTTTTCGGGGAAGGGCTCGCGGCGGCGGCCGTTCCAGGCGGGAGAGGCCTCGGCCTCGCGCTCCGAGCCATGCAGCTCCAGCAGCTCGGCCAAGCGCGTCTCGACGGCTCCGGAATCAGCGCGCTCGGGGATAGGCACCCGGAGCTGGATGCGGCAGTTGAGCGTGTCGTAGAGCGTGAACGGTCCGTCCCGGCGCTCCTCCAGGATGGCTTCGGCCAGGTCGAGGAACACATCCACCCGCCCGCGCTTCGCGCCGATGCGCTCCACCCGCACCAACTCGCCCGCCTCGAAACGCCGCCGCGCCTTGCTGTCGACCCGGGCGCCCACCACGTCGTTGTCGTTGTAGAAGCCGTCGCAGCTCGAAGAGATTGGCAGCTTCACGACCGCCCAGCCGCCCTTCCAGCGGGAGTTGAGCGTGTCTTCCAGGCCGGCGGCGTGCGCCGCGACGGGGAGGGACAGCAGGAGCGCGAGAGCGAGCCGTGCGTTCGGAGTTGCCATGAGCGAGAAGTATAGGCCGGCTGTTTTCCCTGGGAGCGCCGGCATCCTGCCGGCTATAGTCGCCGCGCCCGCGAGAGAGGCCGGGCCTTCGGCCCAATGTCTTGAGAATGCCGGCGAGACGCCAGCGCTCCCAGGGAAAACGCGCCCATCGCCAGTCGGGTACCGCCCCTGCGGGGATGGGGATTTCCTGGCCCTGTTCCAGGGGCTTGCGCCCAGGCTAGACGCTTTCGCCTCCTTCGGGGCTGGTGTTGCCACCGGCGGCAGCCTCCTCCTCCACCCGCCGCCGTACTGCCTCGACGTGCTGATCGATCTGTGTCTGAAGCGCGTCGAGCGGAACGTTCCACTCCGTGAGCGTCCGCTGGAGCGGTTCGAATTCGGGGCGCGTCAGCAGCTCGGCGAGCCGGGGCAACTCGTAGCGCTTCCCCAAAGCTGCGGCGTTGCTCATAAAGAACATGAGTCTGTGCATGGCTGTCGCCAAGAGTTGTCGATGACCCGTTACGAGATCGTAGACGATCCGAGCTTGCAGATGCCGAGCCGCTTCCTCCACCTCCCCTATATGTTCAAGGTAATTAGCGAGGTTGCCGTGCGAGATGGATCGACCCTCGAGGTTGGCAAGCCGGTTACTGACCGCCAGCGCCTGCCGCGCCAAGCCTGCGGCCTGCTCACGATCCCCTCGCTGGTCCCACAGGTTGGCCAGTGCCGAGAAAGTTGCACCTTCACTGGCAAGATCACTCGCCCCGCGAAACGCAGCCAGACAGCTCTCGAGCACCCGCTGAGCCTCATCGAGCCGGCCGAGCCGCAGCAGAGGGCCATACCGATTAAAGCGGGTCCTAGCGAGCGCGTGCTCCCCTTCGCCGAACGCTTGCTGGGTCTCTTCGATCTCGGTAAGGACGCCGAGGCAGGCCTCCCACTGCTCCAGCGCTAGGTTGGCTTCGCGAGCGATATCCAGACCTCCAATCAGAGCCCACGCCAGAATGGCCGGATTGGGAGCTTCCGGAACCGGCTCGCCCTCACGATGCCTCCGCCACCAATTCCGGACCTCTTCAAGGCGGCTCTCGACCTCCGGCAGAGCTTGCTCCGCCTCAGCCTGCATGATGTCGACGCGGAGCGCCTCGCATTCGCTTGCGAGGACATTAATCCGCGGCGAGCCGGCTTTCACGTAGGCTTCCGCGCTTAGCAGATAGGTGGACCTCGCGTCGTCTAGCCGGCCGATCTTTACTAACGCGATTGCCCAGTTTTGACATATCCACCCCACGTCGTTCCAGTCCCCTGCCTCCTCGGCTTCCGCCACAGCTTGCTCGTAGAACGGGAGCGCCTCAACAGAGCGGCCGGCGTTATCCAGCGCGTCTGCCAAGTAGGTCCGCAGGCTCCACCGAGCCTCGCCCGCGGGAACCTGCTCGACGACCCCTTCAAGCTCGGCGATCACCCGGCGCAGCAGCCGCGGGTCCTGCGTCGAAAGCACGACGTTGCTGGCAAAGGAACCCAGCCGGTCGAAGGTCCGGGCTCGGACGAGATAAGAGATCCCCCGCCGGCCCGCCTCCACCGCCCGCTCCCGCGAGCCTTCCCCTGCAGACTGCATAAGGGCGTTGAACGCCGCAGCGTAGCGCTCGCCGTAGGCCACCCAGACCTGTTCCTCCGTCCGCCCTCCCTTCTCCTCGGGATGATCCTCGATCCAGGCGGCGGCCCGCTCGCGGACCAGCTCGTGAAACCCGTAGACGCCCCCCTCCTCCACGGTCAGCAGCCCCGCCGCGGTCAACTCCGCGAGCAACGGACCGACAGGCCGCACGGAGGCGGCCCCGCTCTCCTGTTCGAGCGCGGCTCGCACCTCGGGTGGGATCTGCGAGAGAGCCTCCCTCAGCTCTTCTGGAAGCTGCTCTTCCATCGCCAGCAGCGCACGAACCTGATCGGTCTGCTCCTCCTCCAGACTCCGGCCCAACCAAACCCCTTGGATGAGCTCCTCCGTGGCGGGCTCCATGGCCAACGTCACCAGCCAGAGGAGCCGCCGACCGGGCGGCGAGGCGCGATGGATCAGCAGGTCCACGGAGCCGACCGCCACGTCCTCCAGGTAGGCGCGCTCCTGCTTGCGTTGGGCCTCGGAGAGGGGCGCGAAGATATCCGGCAGACGGTCGAGCCCCTTGGCTTCCAGCTCGTCGAGAACCTGCGACAGAGCCTTCGGATCATCGGACAGGGCGCCCAGCCGGCTGAGAATCAGTGGATGACCGCGGCTCACTTCGAGCAGCCGAAGCGCCAGCTTGCGGCCGGCCTCGTCGCCGAAGGCCAGACGGCGGAGGGCCTCGCTGCCCTGAATGAACAGCACTGCCTCCGGCATCGGCAGAGGACCGAGCAGCAGCCACAGCGCCCTCTCAGGATCAGCGACCGCCGCCAGCTTGTGGCGCGAGGTCACGATTAGACGCGAGCCGCTCCCCGGCAGGTTCTCCACCAGATGCCGCAGGACGCGGTCCCACTCCGGGTCCTCGCAGGCGTAGCCATCCGACCCCGCCACCCGTTCGAGGTGCGTCTCGAAGTTGTCGAGCACCAGCAGCAGGCGCTCGCTCTGCATCACCACGAGCAGGTTGTCGCGCATCTTCCGCCAGCGCGCCTCACCGCTCAGTTGCTTGCCCGCTGGGAGGTGGACCGCCGCGTAGGGGTTCTGCTCACAAAGCTCCCTGTAGGTCTGGCTGTGCAGGGCGAGCCGCTCGTCAAGCCGGCGCAGGAAGTCGTCGAAGGAGACCGGAAGCGGCTTCGACTGGAAGGCGAAGACGCCGTCGAAGCGGCTATGCCAGAGGTGGATGGCCTCGGCCACTAGGGCGGTCTTGCCCAGGCCGGCCAGCCCCTGGACCAGGGCCACGGCCGGCTTTCCCTCCTCCAGACACCGGCGCAGCCGGCTCAGGGGCTCGCCGCGGCCCACCAGCTCCGCGGGCCGATCAAGCTCGCGGCTGTCCGTGAGCAGCGGCTGCGGACGCGGCCGGCGGAGGGCCAAGGCATCGCTTCGACCTTTAGGAGCCGGCAGAGGACCCGCGTCGCGGCCGAAGAGGAGCGGCGTGGCGTGATCGACCGCGTCGTGCTCTGGTGCCTTCCGGTCCAGCAGCTCCTTGCGGGCCACGGCCAGCGCGCTCGCCGGAGACTTGGGCTGGGAGTCGGCGAACAGCCGGCGATAGAAGAGGCCGGCGAGGTCGAGGGCATAGGCGTCGCCCACCTCGTAGCGCATCGCCAGCACCTGCGGCACATTCGCGTCGAGCAACGCGAGGGCCGTGCCCGTGTAACCCGGCTCGGCTTGCTCCGGGGCGGACCTGCGTGTCGTCTCGCCATGGAGGAGCGCGGCCTCCAGTGCCGCCTTGTTGCGAACCCCGGCCAGGGTGCCCGAGAGGCAGGCGCTCAGGAAGACGAGGTGGGGGATGAAGCCGCCCGCCCCTTCGAAGAGCTCCACCAGGCCGGCGCCCGTCAGCAGATCCTGCCGGCCGTCCTCGCCCACGAGCTCCAGGAGGTTGTGGTGTCCGTGGCCGCTCCAGTGCACCACGTGGTAACCGGCGGCGTCGCGAACCTTCTCGCTCAGGGACTTGCGGGTGACGCCGTGGCAGAGGACGTCCACGGACACCCGACGATTCGGCATCACTTTGTCGTAGAAGAGGGCGAGGAGCTGCTCCCGTTCGAGCCGCATGGCGAGCGGGCGCGAGCCCGGCGCCTCGGCGTAGACCAGGAGCACCCGCAGGTGCTCGTCAGGACCCGGAAGCGGGGGAGTGTAGGTCGAGGACACGCCCGGTGTCTCCAACCTCACCACGAGGTTGCGCTCGAAGAGCGCCTCCTGGCCGGGCGCGGGCCGCGCCATCTCCCAGGCCACCCGGGCGAACGCCGCCGCGTTGCGGTCCTCAGGGGAGATCCGGACCAGAAGCGACCGCTGATAGGTCCCCGCGTGCAGCGCTGCCAGGATCTCGAGGCCGAGGACCTTCTCCCCCAGGAAGACACCGATCCGTTCGAAGAGATCCGCGGCTGTCTCGGGCCGGTCGGTGAATTGCACGCTGTTCGCGTAGGTGTCCACGAACGAGCGCGTGTCGAACAGCCCCTGCCACAGCGCTGAACTGTGCTCAGAGAGGCGCACTTGGTTGGCGCCGAGATGGGTGTTGCCCGGCTCGTCCGTCAGGCGGAGGCGGACGATGTCTGATTCCGGGTCGGTGCGCACGTCGAGCACGAAGCGGGAGGTCGGGGTGGGCATGGTTGCTTAATTGTATGTTGCGCGCGGCCCCAGGATCGTGGCCTTCGGAGCTCCCCCCTCCTAGCCTCCCCCCGTTTCCAACCGCCCCCTCCCAGGGGGGAGGGACCGGAAAGGACACCAAGGACCTCAAGGACTCTAAGGACAGGAAGGTCTGGCTTGTGTCCTTGAAGTCCTTGGTGTCGTTGCTGTCCTTTTCAGGCGGTGGGCAATTCCGCCAGCACGTCCAGAACTTCCTGCGCGGACTGGAAGCGCTCCTCCGGCTCCTTGGCGAGCAACCGGTCGAGGAAGGCGGCCCAGGCTGCGGGAGTTTCCGGGCGGAGACCGCGGATGTCGGCGTGTGGCTCGCGGAGCTGCTTCAGGGCGAGCACCGTGGGGTCGGAATCTTCGAACGGCTCCCGCCCGCCGATCAGGGTGTAGGCCAGGATGCCGAGGGAGTAGAGGTCGGACCTGCCGTCCAGCTCGCGCCCCTGGAGCTGGTCGGGGGACATGTACATGGGCGACCCCATGACGAAGCCGACCTGGGTCAGGCGCGGGTCCCCGTCCTGCATGCAGGCGATGCCGAAGTCGAGGATCTTGACGCGGGTGGCGGTCACCATGACGTTGGCCGGCTTCAGGTCGCGGTGGATGACTCCGAGCGAGTGGGCCTCGCGCAGGCCGGAGGCGACCCCGGCGAGGATGGCGCGGATGCGCTCGAAGGGCAGGGGGGACTCTTCCGCGATCAGCAGCTCGAGATTGCGCCCCTCCAGGTGCTCCATCGTCACGAAAATACCGCCGGGGAAGCGCCCCAGGTCGTAGACCCTGACCACGTTGGGATGGCTGATCCGGCGGCAGATCTGGACTTCCCGGAAGAGCCGCGCCTCGTCGCCCCCGCCGCGGCCACCCGGTTGCAGAACGGTTTTGATCGCTACGACCTCGTCGAGATCCCGGTCGTGGGCCTTGTAGACTCGCCCCATCCCGCCCCGGCCAAGGAGCGAGAGCACTTCGTACCGGTCGGCGATCCGCGAGCCCCGGATGAGGACGTCGTCGTCCGGCGGCAGCGGTGCCGGCTGCGAGCCCTCGCGCAGCCAGCCGAGTCGCCGCCGGCTCTCGACGTGGCCGGGGACGAGGGCCAGCGCCTTCTCGTAGCACTCTTGCGCGGCCGCGAAGTCCCCCATCATCTCCAGGGTCCGACCCTCCCAGTGATGGCGCTCGCAGGCGAGCGGACGGTCTCCGTCGCCGGGCGGCACCTGGCGCAGGCGTCCGAGCGCCTCGTCGTAGAAGCGCTCCTCGAGCAGCAGCGGCGCCAGCAGCACGGCGGCCCTGGCGAAGTCCGGCTCGCCTGCCCCGATTTGCAGCAGGACCGCCGCAGCCCGCGCCTTCTCGCCGGCCGCGAGATGGCGCGCGGCCGCTTCCAGCGCCTTGCCGGGCTTTCCGATCAGGGCGGGCTTCGGAGCGCGGTCGCTCGCCTTGACCGCTCTCTCGGCGAGCTCCGCGGCGCGCTCGGGCAGGCCGGCGGCGGCGAAGCAGCGGGCGGCGTCGCGCAGCCGGCCAGCCTTTTCATAGGCTTCGGCGGCGCGCCTCGGCTCGCGGGCGGCTTCCCAGCGGTAGGCGGCGCTGCCCCAGTCGCGCCCCTCTTCGTAGGCCTCGGCGGCCTCGCGGGTCAGGCCGATCTGGGCGAAGAGGTGGCCGGCTTCGATGGCCCGGCCGGAGCGCAGATAGATGCGCGCCAGCAGCCGGTCCCGGTCGGAGTGTTTCGCCGCCGCGCGGGTCGCCTTCTCGGTCTCGCCGAGGTCGAGGTAGAAGTAGACGGCCTGCTCGATCTGTCCGGAGCGCTCCAGCAGCTCGGCGGCGCGGAGGCTCGGCGGGATCGAGGCGAGCAGGGCCGTGGCGGCGCTGTCGCGGCCGAGCTGGCGGAGGAGCTCGGCGCGCAGAAGGAGGATCTCTTCCTGATGAGCGGGGGAGGGCAGCCCGCCGGGCGTGGTCTTCGAGCCCTCTTCCAGCAGTTGCAGCGCTTCCCGCGGCTTGCCCGCGCTCCGGTAGCAGCACGCGGCTTCCAGGCGGTCGCCGGCACGCTCGTAGAGCCGCGCCGCCCGGATCGGGTCCCGCGCGGCGAGGGCGCACTCGGCAGCCCGGTGAAGCTCCCATGCCACCTCGAACAGCGGGATGGCGAGGTCGTGCAGCTTCTGGGAGGCCAGGAGCTCCGCGGTGCGCATGGCGCCGGCATCTGCGTAGCCTTCCGGGACCCTGCCCAGGCCGGCCATCAGGGAGCACCGCACCAGCTCCGGCTCGTTCTTGACTTTCCCGGCGAGCTCCGCCGCCCGCCGCCAGTCGCCGGCCTTGCCGAACGCCTCGATGGCGCGCGGGAAATCGCCCTGCCGGGCGTACTCCTCGCCAAGCTCCTGGGGGCTGCGTGTGAACCGGGACCGAAGCATGACCGCTTGCCTGTCTTCGCCCAGGGAGGATACAGGAGATGACCGGGGCAGGGCAGGCTTCGATTTCCACCTGGTGAAGCCGCTGGAGCTCGCGCGCCTGCGCGAGCTCCTCGCCGGCCTTTGAGCCTAGTGGTGGTGGCCTTCGAGCTCCTCGTCCTCAAACCCTTCCAGGATCACGTCCCCCGACGATCCGCGGCCGAACCGGAGCTGCCCCCGGATCTCTCCCCCGGGGAAGAGATCGGTGTGGACGTTGACGTAGGTGACGCCGTTGCGCATGGCGCGCACGACCTCCGCGAACTCGCCCGGGGCAATCCCCTGCGCGTTCACGGCGAGCACGTCGCCGGCGTCCACCGTTCCGGAGATGGAGCCGGGAGAGGGGGGACAGGCCTGAGTGCCGGCGGGGCCGTTGCCCAGGTTCGAGCAGAGGAAGATCATGATGCCGCCGTTGACCCCCTTCTGCGCGATGTGGATGTGAGCCTGGGCGACCGTGCCCTGCATCCTGGAGTAGTCGAGCTCGTAGGAGAGGCTGGTCTCCCCCCCGTTGAGCTGGGCGGTGAACCGGCCGTCGCCCTGCGAGGAGATCGCCGGCACCTCCTCGAACGCCCGCAACCGAGTATTGGTCGACCGCCCGCCCTGTGCCCACACCGGCAGCGTCAGAGCCATGGACAATGCAACCAGAGCCAGAACCTTGAGACCCTTCCTACCCATCGTAACCTCCTTCCGCCTCGCCCGAGGCGGGAATGTAGATGCAGGATTTCATGCAAAAGAGCGGCCGGGGGCCGCGGTGCGCCTTCGACTTGGTGAGTTCCGCGTTCCGGCCCGCGGGTTCAAAGGGGATCAGTTGCCGTAGACGAAGAGGAAGCTGCCGTCCTTGATCGTGTCGATCACCGGGCCGGCGCTCTCCTTGGGGAGTGCGGGGCAGCCCCAGCTCCGGCCGATCCGGCCGTGGACGCGGGCGTGCTCGGGGCTCACGTACCAGGCGCCGTGCATCACGATGTAGCGCGACTCGGCCAAGTCGTTGACTCCGCTCTCCAGACCGCGGAGCTTGAGCGAATAGCCATTGCCGCCAATGTAGGTGCCGGCGGTCAGGAACAGGCCGAGGCTCGACTGATGGCTGTCGGGCTGGTTCGAGAAGCGCGTGGCGTAGTTGTCGCCGCTGCCCTGGCCGTGGGCCACGAGCTCGCGGAACAGCACCTTGCCGTTCGCCAGGTCGAGCACCCAGAGCCGCGGCTTCGTCGAGGGCAGCGAATAGTCGATGACGGTCAGCAGGTCGTCCCGGCCGGAGAACCCGCTGGCGCGGGCCGCGGCGACCGCGTCGAGCGCGCGCGACAGGACCTTCGGAGAAAGACCGCGGGCGCCGTCATCGGAGAGCACCGCCGTGACCACCTCCGGCGCGGCATTCGCGCCGGGAGGCAGGAACAGCGTCACCAGGGCGGCGAGCGCTCCGGCGCGAGCCGAAGACTTCCGAATCATTGGGAAAAGTATACGGCAGGAAAAGCAAAAGGGGGAGAGTTTCCCCTCCCCCTTTCAAGGAGCTTCGAGTGGATTGCCTACTGGTTGCAGGCGTTCAGGGCGTTGACGAAGCCGTGGCCGTAGAACTCGTCGTGGCCGTTCGGGCCGGAGTCCGTCGAGCTCTGGTGGAGCTTCGCCTTGAGGGCGCCGAGCGAGATGCCCGGGTTCTGCTGCACGATGATCGCAGCCACGCCGGAAGCGGCCGGGGCCGCCATGCTGGTGCCCGCGGCCCAGGAGTAGGCGC
>DATMER010000084.1:0-3837 GCA_035556715.1 Thermoanaerobaculia bacterium | reverse complement strand
GAGGCCGGTGGATCTCGCGCTCTCCCCTCTCCCGGGGGTCCGGGTGTGCGGTGGGAGAGGGGCCGGGGGTGAGGGGTCCGCTTGACACCCCCTGCCTCCGGGTAAGAGAGTTGCCCTCTCATGCTCAGGGTCGCCGGCCAGATTTTCCGCTTCCGCGGCCTCCTGGCCACACTTACCTCGCGAGAGCTCAAGGCACGCTACCGCGGGTCGGCGCTCGGCTTTCTCTGGTCGCTCGCCAACCCGCTGCTGCTGCTCGCGGTCTACACCTTCGTGTTCAGCATCGTGTTCCAGCCGCGGGTCGCCGGGGCCGACCCCTATGCCCTGTTCGTGGTCAGCGGCCTCTTCCCCTGGATCTGGCTCTCGACCTCGGTGCTGGAAGGGTCCATGTCCCTGATCGTCAACGGCGGCCTGATCCGCAAGGCGGTCTTCCCGGCCGAGCTGCTGCCCATGGTCACCGTGCTCTCCAACCTGGTCCACCTGCTCCTGGCCCTGCCCGTGGTCCTGACGGCCGGGCTGGCGAGCTGGCTCCTCACGGACCATGGCGCCGGCGGACTCTCGGTCGTGCTTCTGCCCGCCGTGGTGCTGCTCCACCTGCCCATGATCTCGGGGCTGGCCCTGGGGTTTGCGGCGCTCACCGTCCATTTCAAAGACGTCCGCGACCTTCTGGCCAACCTGCTGACCCTGCTCTTCTTCCTGACCCCGATCCTCTACCCGCTGGAGTCGATCCAGCATCTGAGGCCGGTCTGGTGGATCGTGCGCCTGAACCCGTTCACCCCGTTCACCCTGGCGTACCAGGAGGTGCTTTTCTACGGCCGCTGGCCCACACCCCAGCTTTGGAGCCAGATGGCACTGGTCAGCCTCGCCTGCTGGCTGATCGGCACCTGGTTCTTCGAGCGCCTGCGGGAGACCCTGGTGGAGGCGGTATGAACGAGCCTGTTCCTTCCATTCGGGTCGAGGGGCTGGGCAAGCTATACCGCCGCACCATGCCCGGCGACCGCTTCCGTACCTTGAAGAGCGCCCTGGTCGGCGGCAGCCTGACCACCGACCTCAAGAGCGACGAGGCCATCGCCGCGCTCCGCGAGGTGGACTTCACGGTCGACAAGGGCGAGGCCTTCGGCGTCATCGGCGGCAACGGCTCGGGCAAGTCCACCCTGCTCAAGCTGGTCGCCGGCATGCTCAAGCCCTCCACCGGACGGATCGTCGTGGACGGCCGGGTCGCCGCCTTGATCGAGCTCGGGGCCGGCTTCCACCCCGAGATCTCGGGGCGCGAGAACGTCTTCATCAACGGCGCGGTGCTCGGCCTCTCGCGCAAGGAGGTGGAGCGCCGCTACGACGAGATCGTGGAGTTCTCCGGCCTCGGCGACTTCATGGAAGAGCCGGTCAAGAACTACTCCTCGGGCATGTACGTCCGCCTCGGGTTCGCCGTGGCGGTCCACACCGATCCGGACGTTCTCCTGGTCGACGAGGTGCTCGCGGTCGGCGATGAAGCCTTCGCGCACCGCTGCATCCGCCGCATCGAAGAGTTTCTCGCCCAGGGCAGGACGCTGCTCCTGGTCAGCCACTCGCTCGACATGGTGGAGGGGGTCTGCGACCGGGTGCTCTGGCTCGACAACGGAGTGCAGAAGCTGGTCGGAACGCCGCGGCGGGTCATCGACGCGTACCGCCAGGCGGTCGCGGAGGCGGAGGGGGAGGAGCACCAGGCCGCGAAGGAGCAGCGCCAGTCGGAGGAGCTCGGCCCCGAGGGCGAGCCCCTGCGCTGGGGCTCGCGCGAGGCGGAGATCACCTCGGTCCGCCTCCTCGGCCCGGACGGCGAGCGCTACCACCTGGAGTCGGGCGAGCCCGCGACGTTCGAGATCCGGGCGCTGGCCGCGCAGCCGCTCTCCGACTTCGTCTTCGGCGTCGCCGTATCCACGCCGCGGGGGATCGAGTGCTGGGGCACCAACACCGACCTCGGCGGGCTCGTCCCGGACTCCTTCGAGGGCGAGGTCACCGTCCGCCTGACCTGCCCGTCCCTGCGCCTCGCTCCCGGCGACTACGTGGTCGACGCGGCGGTCCACTCGCGGGACGGCGCTCCCTACGACTACCAGCGCAGGGTCGTCACCTTCACCGTCAGCTCGCGGGAGCGCGGGGTGGGCGTCTACTTCCCGGAGCATCGCTGGGACTTCGCCGGCGGGGTGCGCTGGCGGGAGGACTGAGATGCCCACCCTCCTCGATACGGCCAGAAGGCTGGTCACCACGGCGATAGCGGCGGTGGACCCCGAGCGCCTGGTGCGGGAGGAGCTGGCTCGTCGGGATACCCGCTTCGATGCAGTCCTGGCGGTCGGCAAGGCCGCGGCTGCCATGGCGCGCGGAGCCCGCGAGTTGATTGCGCCAAAAAAGCTCCTGATCCGGCCGCACTCCAGCCCGGCCCTCCTCGATCCCGGCTGGGAGCAGAAGACCGGCGGCCATCCGCTGCCCGACCGGCAGAGCCTGGCCGCGGGCGAGCGGCTGCGCGACTGGCTGGAGGGGATCGCCCCGGAGCAGTCCCTGCTCGCCCTGGTCTCCGGCGGCGCCTCGGCCTGCCTGGAGCTGCCTCACCCCGGGTTCGCCCTGCAGGGCGTCATCGAAGCCCATCGGCTCCTCCTCGCCTCCGGGCTCCCCATCGGCGAGGTCAACGCGGCGCGCAAGGAGCTCTCCGCCCTCAAGGGGGGCGGCGCGCTCCGTTTCACCAAGGGCCGAGTGCTGGCGCTCCTCCTGTCCGACGTCCCAGGGGACGACCCCGGTACCATTGCTTCCGGACTCTTTGCCGACCCGGCGGTAGAAAACGTCGTGATCGGGAGCGTCCGGCTGGCCACGGCGGCGGTCGCCGCCGCAGCGCGCAAGCAGGGCTTCTCCGTCGCCGAAGGGGAGCTGACCGGGGAGGCTGCCCGGGCCGGCCGCGAGCTGGTGGCCCGGGGCCGTGCGCTCGAGGGTCCGGCCGTGGCCCTCGTCCTGGGAGGAGAGACCACGGTCACCGTCCTGAGTGGAGACGGACGGGGAGGCCGCAACGGCGAGCTCGCCCTGGCCGCGGCCCGGGAGCTGGCGTCAGGCGCGCGGGGCCTTCCCGGACAGGAAGAGGTGGTCCTCTCCCTCGCCACCGACGGCGAGGATGGGACCACCGGCACGGCGGGAGCAGCGGTCGAGGGCGGGATCGAGGGCAGTACGTGGGAGGCGATCCGGCGGGCCGGGATCGATCCCGAGGCGGCCCTGGCCCGCCACGACTCGTTGCCGGCCCTCGAGAAAGCCCCCGGGGCGCTCCTGCGGACCGGCGTCACCGGGACCAACGTGGGAGACCTGGCGATTTACCTGCGCCGGACCTGCGCCGGCCACGCTGAATGAAGTAGCATCGGAGCACACCGACAAGGAGATCTGCCGTGCAGGAGACCCCGAAAGGGCTCGAGGTCAAGATCAGCGACGAGGAGCTGAAGGGCCGTTACTCGAACCTTCTGCGGATCAGCCATACCCGCGAGGAGTTCGTCCTGGATTTCATCAACCTGCTGCCTCCCCAGGGGGTGGTCACGGCCCGCGTCGTCACCAGCCCGGGTCATCTGAAGCGGATCATCCGCGCCCTGGCCGCGAACCTGGAGCAGTACGAGAAAGCCTTCGGCACCATCCAGGAGGCGCCGGAGCCGGTGGGCGAACCAGAAGTCAACTAGCCGGCCGAGCCGGCAGGAGGGCTGCAAACCACCATATGGCAAGCGATCGCCGGCTGGGGGCCGTCCTGCCGCTGCTGTGCTGGCTCGCCCTGGCCTGCCAGTCGACGGGCCGGACCTCCACGGCAGCAGGGCTGGCCGACGGCCCGACCCGCTGGCTGATGCT
>DATMER010000083.1:0-18604 GCA_035556715.1 Thermoanaerobaculia bacterium | reverse complement strand
GAGGGGCAGGGTTCGTCGGCCCTTGGGTGCCATCCCGAGCCATTCGGGCGGTTTCCCGAGTCGCTCGGGCACGCTCCCGAGGCTCTCGGACGTCTGCCCGAGGCATTCGGGTTCTTGCCCGAACCGCTCAGGCGCCTGCCCCAGGGGTTAAGGATGCTGCCCGAAGCATTCGGGTTCCTGCCCGAGGGGCTAAGGATGCTGCCCGAGGCCCTCGGGTTCTTGCCCGAGTCGCCAGGGATGCTGCCCGCGGGGCTCGGGCTCAAGGAAAACCCCCTCCCCAGCCCTCCCCCGCTACGCGGGAGAGGGAGCCCCCGCCCTCTCACGCGGCAAAGTTAGCGCGTATGGGGGTCGGGGGTGAGGGCCCGCCTCTGATACCATCCGGCCCGCCGCTCATCGCGGCCGTTCACCAAGGAGAGAGCCCATGCTGGCCCAACGGATTCCCGAGATCCAGTCCGCCTTGGCCGAGGCCGGCGTCGAAGGGTGGTTCTTCGCCTGCTTCCAGCTTAACGACCCGATCGGGCTCGACCTGCTCGGGCTTTCGGGCGAGGGGAAGCTGGTCACCCGCCGCTGCTACTACCTCGTCCCCCGCGAGGGGGAGCCGCGCAAGCTCGTCCACGCGCTCGAGCCGGCCATGCTCGACCATCTGCCGGGCTCCAAGTCGACCTACCTGCGATGGCAGGAGCACCGCGAGCGCTTCGGTGAGCTGGTCTCCGGCTTCGGCCGCCTGGCTGCCCAGTACAGTCCCAACAACGAGCTGCCCTCGGTCTCGCGCCTGGACGCCGGCACCGCCGAGCTCCTGAAAGCTGCCGGGGTCGAGCTCGCGTCCTCCGCCGACCTGGCCCAGCGCTTCGCCGCCACCTGGTCCCAGGAGCAGCTCGCAGGGCACCGCCGAGCCAACGTCCACCTCCACCGGATCGCGCTGGAGGCGTTCAACCGGGTGAGCAGCGCCCTGCGCCGGGGGGACGAGATCGATGAGTACTCGGTGCAGCGCTTCATCCTGGATGCCTTCGAGCAGGCCGGCCTCTGGGCCGAGGCCAGCCCGATCGTCGGCGTCAACGCCCACAGCGCCGACCCGCACTACCAGCCGGGGCCGGATCACACCTCTCCGATCCGCCAGGGGGACTTCCTGCTCATCGACCTCTGGGCCAAGGAGAAGGCGGCGGGAAGCGTCTACGCGGACATCACCTGGTGCGGGGTCTGCGCCCCGGCCCCCACCGACAAGCAGCAGGAGGTCTTCGGGATCGTGGCCGGGGCGCGGGACGCGGGCTGGGAGCTGGTGCGCAGCCGTTTCCCCCGGCAGCCGGTGCGCGGGTTCGAGGTGGACGACGCCACCCGCGGGGTCATCCAGCGGGCGGGCTATGGCGACCGGTTCATCCACCGCACCGGCCACTCCATCGGCATCTCCGACCATGGCCAGGGCGCGAACATGGACAACCTGGAGACGCACGACACGCGGCAGCTCCTGGCCATGACCGGCTTCTCCATCGAGCCCGGCATCTATCTCACCGGCGACTTCGGGGTGCGGAGCGAGATCAACGTCGCCCTGACGGACGAGGGGGCGGAGATCACCGGCGGCGAGCCCCAGCGGGAGCTGCTCCGGCTGCTGGCGTAGCATGGAACGGTGGATGTAGAACGACCCAACCTACGCGAGAACCAGGAGCGCAGCCCGCACAGCCGCCTGGACCAGGAGATGCGCCGTCCGGACGAGGACTTCGACGAGGAACGCGCCCTGGAGCTTTGCGCGGAGATCTCGCGCAACCTCCTGGGCGACTTCGCCCCGGCCCTGGTGCTCCTCCCCGTCTATGACCGGCAGCGGGTCCAGACTCTCCTGGCCTATACCTTCACCCTCTTCGACTTCGCGCGGCAGCGCGGGGTCGAGGGGGAGCGCCTCGCCCAGATCAACCGCTGGCAGTTCACCCTGGAGTCGGCGCTCGGCGGCCAGCCCGTGGGGCAGCCGGTCTTCGTGAGGATGTCCCGGGAGCAGCGGCGCCGCGCCTGGCCGGCCGAGGCGCTCGACGAGATCGCCACCTGCGCCCGCCGCCGCGCCACGCGGCCCCGGCCCGCCACTCCCGCGGATGCCGACGCCGAGGCCGAGCGCCTGGCCAGCGCCGTGGCCGGCGCCCTCCTCGGGAAGTCGCCGCCCGGCGAGGTCAACGCCTTCGCCGGCGCCCTGCTCCGCCTCCGCTCCCTCCAGACCCTGGGACCTGAGGTGGAGAGCCGGCGCAACCCCCTGGCCGTGAGCGAGATGCCGGACGAGTGGAGCGGCGATCCGAGCCCGCAGCGGCTCTTCGAGGCGGCCCAGCGGGAGTGCGGGCGACTCCGCCCCCGGCTGATGAGAGCGCCCCGGGGCCTGCTCGACCTCCCCGCGGGCTACCGGCGGGCCGCGGTGTTCTGCCTGCTCGCCTCGCTGCGGCTTCTCACCCAGATCGAGGAGGGGGACGCGGGGCTGCTCAAGGCGCCGCCCCAGCTCGGCGTGCTCTCCCGGCTGGGATTGCTGGCCCGCGCCCGTTGGTTTCGCGTGGGTTGATCCCGTTCAGGGCTCCACGAAGATCTTCGATGCCGCCCGGAACCCCAGGCTCACCTCCCCACCCCCCTCGCGGCGGATGTCCACCGTGTCCGCGGCCTCGTCGCGGCGCTCCACGGTCAGGGTGCTGCCCGGCTTCAGGTTCCGGCGCTCCAGGAGCTGGAGGAACTCGCGGCTCTGGTCCGCCACCCGCGCCACCCGCACCTGCCTCCCCATCTCGCAGGTGAGCAGGCTCGGCCGCTCCGGCAGCTCGATGACCCCGTGGACGTCCGGGATCGGGTCGCCGTGCGGGTCTACCGAGGGGTAGCCCAGCATCTCGTCCATCCGGTCCACCAGCCGGTCCGACACGGCGTGCTCCAGCTCCTCGGCCTCGGAGTGGACCTCGCTCCAGTCCATCCCCATCACCTTGACCAGGAAGAGCTCGACGAGGCGGTGCCGCCGCAGCACGTGCGCCGCTAGCTGGTGTCCCGAGGGTGTCAGCCTCACACCGCTGTAAGGCTCGTACGCCACGAGGCCGCTGTCTGCCAGGGTCTTGACCATCGCCGTCACCGTCCCCGGCGCCACCTTGAGCGCGGTGGAGATGTGTCCCATCGGAACCAGGCTGTCCGGGCTCCGCTGCTCCAGCAGGATGCACTTCAGGTAGTCCTCGACGGTGCTCGTCGGCATGGGGAAAGACTACCACTTGACATTTGGGCTGACCAGGAGCAGGATTTTGGTATGTCAAAACTGCCGCTTTACCTCATCGTATCCTCTCTGCTCCTCGCAGGCTGTGGCGGCGGCGATACTCCGGCGGGAGCTGAAGGACCTTTGCGCGTCGTGACCACGACCGGGATCATCGCGGACGTGGCGCAGCGCATCGCGGGCGAACATGCCCGTGTCGAGGCGCTGATGGGTCCCGGCGTCGACCCCCACCTCTACAAGGCCTCCGAGAGCGATGTCCGCCGCCTCTCCGAAGCTGAGCTGGTGCTGTACAACGGGCTCCACCTCGAAGGGAAGATGGGCGACATCCTGACCAAGATGGCCCGCAGCCGCCCGGTGGTCGCCGTCACCGAGGAGATCCCCGAGGACCTGCTGCGCGAGCCGCCCGAGTTTGCCGGGCAGTACGACCCCCACGTCTGGTTCGACGTGTCCATGTGGGCGAAGACCCTCGGCCCCATCGCGCGGGAGCTGTCCGAGCTCGACCCGGAGCACGCCGGGGAGTACCAGGCCAACGCCGCCGCCCTGGAGAAGGAGCTGAACGAGCTGGACGCCTGGGTCAAGGCCCAGATCCTGACCGTCCCCGAGCCGCAGCGCATCCTGGTCACGGCCCACGACGCGTTCGGCTACTTCGGCCGGCGCTACGGCATGGAGGTCGTCGGCATCCAGGGGATCAGCACCCTGTCCGAAGCGGGGCTGAAGGACGTGGACCGGGTGGTGGACCTGGTGGTGGACCGCAAGGTCAAGGCGATCTTCGTGGAGGCCAGCGTGCCACGGCGCTCCATCGAGGCCGTGCAGGCCGCGGTGCGGTCGCGCGGGCACGACCCGGCGATCGGCGGCCAGCTCTACTCCGACTCCCTGGGCGCGGCCGGCACCCCGGCGGGCACCTACATCGGCATGGTCCGCGCCAACGTCACGACCCTCGTAAACGCCCTCAAGTAAGAGAGACGCCATGAACCCGAAGCCGCAGATCATCAAGGTGCCGGAGAGGGAGGAGATCTCCCCGGCGGCCGCTCCCGGAGTGCCGGCGATCGAGGTCCACGACCTCACCGTGGCCTATCGCACCCAGCCCGTGCTCTGGGACGTGGACCTCGCCCTCCCCGAAGGCAAGCTGATCGCCATCGTGGGTCCGAACGGCGCCGGCAAGAGCACGCTGCTCAAGGCGATCCTCGGGCTGGTGCCGGCCGTGACCGGCTGGGTGCAGATCTTCGGCGAGACCTATGCCAAGCGCCGCTCCTGGGTCGGATACGTGCCCCAGCGCGAGAGCGTGGACTGGGACTTCCCCACCAGCGCGCTCGACGTGGTCACCATGGGCCTCTACGGCCGGATTGGATGGCTCCGGCGGCCGTCGAAGCACCACCGAGAGACCGCCCTCTCCTGCCTGGACAAGGTGGGGATGCGCGACCTCGCCCACCGCCAGATCAGCCAGCTCTCGGGCGGCCAGCAGCAGAGGGTCTTCCTCGCCCGCGCCCTGGCCCAGGACGCCCGCCTCTACCTCATGGACGAGCCCTTCGCCGGGGTGGACGCCACCACCGAGCGGGCCATCCTTACCCTGCTCAAGGACCTGCGCGCCTCGGGCCGCACGGTCGTGGCGGTCCATCATGACCTCCAGACGGTCGCCGAGTACTTCGACCACGTGGTGCTGCTCAACCTGCGGCTCGTGGCGTCCGGGCCGATCTCGACCACGTTCAACGCCGACAACCTTCAGCGTACCTACGGCGGCAAGCTGACCGTCCTCACCCAGGCCACCGAGGCGCTGCTCCAGAAACGGCCCCTGGAATCGGGCGGGGAGTAGGGCCATGGAGCTGACCTTCACCGCCCGCAACGTCCTGATCGGGGCGACGCTCCTCGGCGCCCTGGGGGGCACCCTGGGCAGCTTCGCCCTGCTCCGGCGCCAGAGCCTGCTGGGCGACGCCCTCGCCCATGCCGCCCTGCCCGGCGTCTGCATCGCGTACCTGATCACCGGGACCAAGTCGCCCCTGCCCCTGTTCGCCGGGGCGCTGGTAGCAGGCCTGATCGGCTCGCTCCTGATCCTGGCTACGGTGCGCTGGAGCCGGATCAAGGAGGACTCGGCCATCGGCATCGTCCTCTCGGTCTTCTTCGGCGTGGGGATCGTCCTCCTGACCTTCATCCAGAAGCTGCCCGCGGGCAACCAGAGCGGCCTCGACAAGTATCTCTTCGGCCAGGCCGCAACTTTGGTTGAAGACGACCTCAAGGTCATGGCCGTGCTCGGGGCCGTCGTCGTCGCCTTCGTCGTGGCCTTCTACAAGGAGTTCAAGCTCCTCTCCTTCGACCCCGGCTTCGGCTCCAGCCTGGGCCTGCCCATGCGCCGGCTGGAGGTGCTCCTCACGCTCCTGCTCGTGGTGGTCGTGGTGGTGGGCCTCCAGACCGTGGGGGTGGTGCTCATCGTCGCCACGCTGATCACCCCGGCCGCGGCGGCCCGCCAGTGGACCGACCGGCTCGGGGCCATGCTCCTGCTGTCGGCCGGGATTGGCGCGGCGTCGGGTGCCGTGGGGTCGCTCGCGAGCGCCTCGCTGTCCAGGCTGCCCACCGGGCCGGTGATCGTGCTCGTCTCGAGCAGCGTGCTCATCGTCTCCCTGCTCCTGGCCCCCCAGAGGGGGATCCTCTGGGCGCGGGTGAGGGAGCGGCAGGCGGCAGAGCGCATCCGGCGCGAGAACCTGCTCAAGGACCTCTATCTCCTGGGCGAGCGCAAGGCGGACTGGGCCACGGCCCTCACCTGGCCGCACCTGATGGGCGTGCGCGGCCAGACCGGCAGGGAGCTCTCCCGGAGCGCGCGGCCGCTCATCGCCGACGGCTTGGCGGAGCAGATCGGTGACACCCTGCGCCTGACCCCCGCCGGACGGAAGGAGGCCGAGCAGGTGGTCCGCAAGCACCGCATCTGGGAGGTCTACCTGAACCGGCGCCTGGAACTGCCGAGCGACCACGTGCATCGGGACGCCGAAGCCATGGAGCACACCCTGTCCGAGCTGGCGGTGGCGGAGCTGGAGGAGGCCCTCGGCTTCCCCGAGAGCGACCCGCACGGCAGCCCCATTCCACCCCGGCGATCACAGAGGGCCGCCTCGTGAGCCCCACCCTGGTCATCCTTCTCGTGGGGAGCTGCGTGGCCGCGAGCTGCGCCCTGATCGGCTCCTTCCTGGTGCTGCGCAAGATGGCCCTGCTCGGCGATGCCATCAGCCACGCCGTGCTGCCCGGCATCGTCATCGCGTTCCTGATCACCGGCGACCGCGCGGCCCTGCCCATGGTGCTGGGAGCGGGCGCGCTCGGCGTCATCACCGTGATGCTGGTCGAGCTCTTCAACCGCAGCCGGCGGCTGAAGGAGGACGCCTCGATCGGCGTGGTCTTCCCGGCCCTGTTCTCGCTCGGAGTGATCCTGATCAGCCGCTACGCCGCGCAGGTGGATCTGGACCTCGACTGCGTGCTCTACGGCGAGATCGCCTACGCGCCCTGGGACACATTGACGCTCGGCGGGACCGACCTGGGTCCCAAGGCGCTCTGGGTGAACGGATCGGTCCTGCTCCTGGTCCTGCTCTTCGTGCTGATCTTCTTCAAGGAGCTGAAGATCTCGACGTTCGACGCCGGGCTGGCGGCCTCGCTGGGGTTCTCGCCGGTCCTGATCCACTACCTGCTGATGAGCATGGTGTCGGTGACGGTGGTGGGCGCGTTCGAGTCGGTAGGCGCGATCCTGGTGGTGGCCATGCTGGTGGTCCCGCCGGCCACGGCCTACCTGCTCACCGACCGCCTCGGCACGATGCTCGGCCTGGCCGTGGGGGTGGGCGTAGCCTCGGCCCTGGGCGGCTACGGCCTGGCGCGGGCCTGGGACGCTTCCATCGCGGGAGCCATGGCCATGGTGGCGGGGCTGCTCTTCCTGGCGGCGCTGCTCTTCTCCCCCAGCCACGGGCTTCTGGCGCGGCTGCTCCAGCTCTGGCGGATGGGCCGGCGCCTCTCGGGCCAGCTCCTGCTGCTCCACCTGCGCAAGGAGGGCGAGGTCGTGCCCGTGTCCACGCTGGAGCGGCGCTTCGGTTGGACCGCCCCGCGGCTGAGGCGGGTCCTATCCGGGCTGCTCCGCTCGGGCTGGGTGGAGCGCGAAGGGGAAGGCCTGCGCCTCACCCCTCGGGGGGCCGAGGTGCTGGAGACCACTGGCCGCGCGCAGCTCGCCCACAAGCTGTAGTAAGTTCTCCGAAGCCGTATTCAACCGGGAGGAAGAGAGAGATGCGAAGCCGGATCTTCGCCCTGATCGTGCCAGGGATGTTGTTTGCCGCCGCTGTAGCAGCCCAGGACGGTTGGTCGGGTCTCGAGGACCCCCTCGTCACCGACCGCCCCGACTTCACCGAGAGCACCTCGACCATTCCCCGTGGCCATTACCAGATCGAAGGGGGGACCACCCTGACCCGGGTCGAGGACGCGGATGCCACCTCCTTCGGCGAGCTGCTGGTCCGCATCGGCACGGGCGAGCGCTGGGAGACGCGGCTCGGCCTCGGCTCCTTCACCCGGATCGACACTCCGTCCGATGAATTCTCCGGGATCGAGGATCCCTTCGTGGGCATCAAGGTGCGCTTCACCGAGGACCCGGGCGACCTCGCGCCGGGGCAGCCTGCCGCGTCGCTGATCCTCTCGACCTCGATCCCCGCGGGGGACGACGAGCTCACCGACGACGAGTGGGTGCCCGAGGCCAAGCTCGCCCTGGCCTGGGAGCTGACGACCCGGTTCTCCCTGAGCTCCAACCTGAACTACAACTACGCGATAGACGGCGGCGAGCGCCTCCACCAGATCGGCGCGACCCTGAGCGGCAGCCTCTCGCTCACCGACCGGCTCGGCGCCTATCTGGAGTGGTTCGGATTCTCCGAGGAGACCCAGGACGGGCCCTCCACCCACTACCTGAACGGCGGCGTCTCGTACCTGATCAACAACGACCTGCGGGTGGACGCCCGGATCGGGACCGGCCTCAACGACGCGGACCCTGACTGGTTCGTGGGCGTCGGCGGAGGAGTGCGGTTCTAGTACTTTTCTCCAGGCTTGAGCTTGATCACCTTGCAGTTGGTCCCGTTGTCGTCCAGCGCCTTGATCAGCTTCTCGGGCGTGCCGGTCAGCGCGGGGAAGGTGCCCCAGTGGATGGGAATGACGTGGCGCACGCCGAGAAAGCGGCAGGCGCGGGCGGCCTGGGTCGCGTCCATGGTGAAGAGGTCGCCGATGGGGAGGAAGGCCAGCTCGGGACGGTACATCTCGCCGATGAGCTGCATGTCCGAGAACAGGGCGGTGTCGCCCGAGTGGTAGAAGGTGTAGCCGCCCGGCAGGCGCACCACGAAGCCCGCGGCCGAGCCGCCGTAGAGGATCTGGTCGCCGTCCGAGATCCCGCAGGAGTGGTCGGCCCGCACCATGATGACCTGCAGGTCGAGGACCTCCTGGCAGCCTCCCAGGTTCATGGCGGAGCAGTTCTCGACCCCCTTGGATTCGAGCCAGCCGCAGATCTCGAAGTTGGCGATGACCTTGCCCGGCTTGTGGCGCTTGGCCAGCTCGATTGCGTCGCCCATGTGGTCGTAGTGGGCGTGGGTGATGAGCATGGCATCGAGCCGGTCGAAGCTCTTGTGCTCCTTGGGACAGGATGGGTTGTTGGTCACCCAGGGGTCGATCAGCACGACCTCGCCCCCGGGCAGGTCGCAACGGACGGTGGCGTGTCCCAGGTAAGTGAACTTCGGACGAGGATGCTGGCTCATATGGGGTCCTCCCTCCCGCGCCGCATTCTACGATAGAGTCCCGCCGACCTAGGGAGGAAACTTTATGGGCGACAACGCCTACTTCTGGATGAAGGCGCTGCACGAGATCGTGGCCCTCTGGCTGGCTGCGGGGGTCTTCGGCAACGTGGTGCTGCGCGCCCACGCAAAGCGGACCGGGGACGCCTCCGGATATGCCCTGATGTCGCGGCTGCACACCGTGTTCTCGGTGCCGGGCGTGATCTTCGCCGGCATCCTCGGCTTCGCCCTGCTGGGGGTGCGGAAGTTCGGCTTCAACCTAGGCTGGGTCCAGGCGTCGCTGACACTCTACCTGGTGCTGCTCGTCAGCATCCTCATCATCCAGCTTCCGGCCCTGCGCCGGGCGCGGACCGGAGAGGCCCCGGGCAAGCTCGCCGGCATCCTGCCCCACGTCGACGCCACCCTGATCGTGATCCTGGTCATCCTGATGGCCGTGAAGCCCGCCTTCTAGACCGGTACAAATGGAACGAGCGGCCGGGGTCGCCGGCCGCTCGCGAGGTATCTGGATCGGGTCGGGCGCGGGTGCGCTCAGACCTGGAACTGCTTGAAGAAGTTGTCGCGCAGCTTGCTGTTGAAGATGTGGTCGGTCAGACGGTAGTAGATGGTCTGCGCGTCGCGACGCGGCGCGACCAGACCATAGGCCTTGAGCTTGGCCAGGTGCTGGGAGACGGCCGAAACCGACACCCCGAGCATCTCCGCCAGATCGCACACACACAGCTCCTTCATGTTGTCGAGCAGGTAGAGGAGCTTGAGCCGGGTCGAATTCCCGGCCAGGTTCATGAGCTCCGCGGCCTCCTCGATGTCCGGCGTCCCCTCAAGGTTCTGCCGGATCTGGGCCATTTCTTTCGATGACATCGTGGGCGCCTCGCCTTTCATCTTTTTGCCTCCAAGGGTCATGACGTTCTGACATCCTCAGTATGGTTATTGCCCACCGGTCAAGACCGGAATCCAGGGCACGTCTCCAACGGTTGTATAACTACGTGCCTGCACCAGAGCTAACCGGGACACCCTCTTTCAACTGTTCTTTGCCGTGCTCTTGTCCGGGTTCCCAGGAAGAGCGATGGTTGAACAATCTCGATTGTACTCCTCGCCATAGGCGAAATCCAGGGAAAATTTTTTTTCTTGTCCCGTTTGGCCCCGCTCGCGCACTTATAGTACCCAACGTGACCGGGGTATAGCTTCATTCCTATCTTGAACGACACGATCCAAGGCTGGTCCAGGAGCTGCAGGAGAGTTCCACGGGGGGTGCGCGCATGGTGTGTCGTGGAATCGTCCAGAAAAAGGAGGACAGGACATGCATGTGAGGATTGAATACTGCGGGATGTGAAACTACTACCCGCGCGCCGCCGGTCTGGCGGCCGACATCCAGCGCAAGTTCGGCGTCCAGTCGGAGCTCGTCCGCAGCTCCGGAGGCGTCTTCGAGGTCACCGTCGGCAACGAGCTGATCTTCTCCAAGAAGAAGGCCGGCCGCTTCCCCACGCCGGGAGAGGTCGAGGAGAAGCTGAGCACCAGGGCCGAAGCCTAGGCTCCCCCGCTTGTCGATCGGTCCCCTCCTCGGTCTCCTCGGTGCCCTCCTCCTCGGCGCCGGTCTCCTCGGGCTGGCGCTGAGGACGGAGGAGCAGAGGCGGACCGCCCCGCCCCTTCCTCCTCCCCGTCCCGTCCCTCCCGAGACCGTCACGGTGCTGCTCCCCGTCCGGGATGAGCGGGACAACGTCCTCGCCTGTCTCAAGACCCTCCTGGCGCAGCGGGCTCGGGTTCGGGTGATCGACGACGGCTCCACCGACGGCACCCGCGAGCTGGCGGCGCAGCAGGCCGGTCCGGAGCTGGTGGAGGCGGGTCCCCTCCCCGATGGCTGGCGCGGCAAGATCCACGCCCTCTGGGTTGGAGCGCGGGGGATCGATACCCCCTGGATTCTCCTCACCGACGCGGACACCCGCCACGGCCACGGCCTGCTGGCCCGCGCGCTGGCCGCGGCGAAGGCGGGAAACCTGGACGCAGTCTCCCTGGCCGGCACCCAGGAGACCCCCGGACTGGGGGAGAGGCTGCTCACCCCGGCGGTCTTCGCCCTGCTCGACGCCCTCCTCGGCGACTGGCAGGAGGCAGGCTCCGGCACCGGGCCGGCCGTGGCGAACGGCCAGTTCATCCTGCTCAGGAGGGAGGCCTGGGAGGCCTGCGGCGGATTCGAGTCGGTGCGCAACGAGCCCATCGACGACGTCGCCATCGTCACCCGTCTGCGGCAGCGCGGCTCGCGGACCGCCTTCTTCCGCGAGCCGGAGCTACGGGTGCGGATGTACCGGGGATTCGGGGAGACCTGGCGCGGCTGGCGGCGCAACCTCGGCGGCATCTTCGGACTCCTTCCGCGCCAGGCCGCCGCCATCCTGGCGGTCCTGCTCGTCCCCGTCCTCGCCCTGGCCGGGTTCCTGGCCACGGGCCGGTGGTTGGAGGCCGCCCTCCTCTGGAGCGCGGGCGCCGCGGCTTCCATCGTTTTTCGCTCCGGCTCCCTCCTGGGGCTGCTCTACCCCCTGGACGCGCTCCTGCTGGCTGCGCTCATGGCACTGGGGATCGCCGACCGCCGCCGGGGCCGCCTGGCGAGCTGGAAGGGGCGGGAGATGAAGGTCTAGATCCGGTCCTCGTACCAGCAGCGCTGGCCGGAGGACTCCTCGACAGAGACAGCCAGAGAATCGACCCGGGAGCCGGAGAGACCCGCGGCGAGGTCGCTCCAGATCATCCGGGCCAGCAGCTCCATGGAGGTGTTGGCGAGGGGGAGCACCAGGATGTCCTCGGAAGGAAAGCGGTAGCTCCGCTCGCCGCAGCGGACCTCGATCGCCGCGCCGTCCTGGCTCCAGTCCAGGCGCTGGCTCTCTCCGGGAAGGAGGGTGCGGCTGTCGAGGCCCGCGCAAATCCCGCGCAGTCTCTTCTTGAACGAATCGATATCGACCAGGAGCCCCTCCCCGTCCAGCTCGCTTCCGGACAGCTCCACCCGGACCCGGTAGTTGTGGCCGTGCAGGAGCTCCGCGTGGTTGTTGGGGAAGAGGGTGAAGTGGGCTGCGGAGAACTTGAAGTCTTCCTTGGCGAGCACGATGCGGAAGCGGGGCATGGAGGGGGATTGTAGGACGAACACGGACCAACTCGGACACCGCAGGCGATTCGCTCCGTGCTCGTCCGTATCGGTCCGTGCTCGTCCGTGTTCTTCTTCTACTCCCCTCCCTGCCCCTTCAGCCGGGCCGCCTTGCCGATCAGGCTGACCAGCTCGGCCACGTCCGCCGCCCGCCGGGACCCCGCCAGCTCACCCGAGACCCGCTGGGTGCGGCGGAAGAGGTCGTCCAGGCTCGACTCCCGGGCCCAGTACGAGCCCCGCAGGATCTCGGCGAATTCCGCCACCACCGAGGCCAGCCGCAGCGACGGGGTCGCCCGCTCCCAGGAGAGGGCGAGCTGCGACAGCCGGAGCAGCTTCTCCTCCTCCCGCACCCGCCCGGTCTTCTCCGAGCGCCAGCGCAGGTGGAGGTTGGCCACCGGCTTGTCGCCCCGGCCTCCGATCCCTCCCGGCTTGAGCTTCACCTCGTAGAGCGCGGTCACGCTGTGCCCGGCTCCGATCTCGCCGGCGTCGACCGTGTCGTCGCGGAACTTGTCGTCGGCGATGTCGCGGTTCTCGTAGCCGAGCAGGCGCCAGCGCTCCACCACCTCGGGGTTGAAGGCGACCTGCACCTTGGCGTCCTTGGCGATGGTCTCCAGCGTGCCCTCCAGCTCCTCGACCAGGACGCGGCGCGCCTCGTCCAGGGTATCCAGGTAGGCGTAGCGGCCGTCCCCCTTGTTCGCGAGCTGCTCCATGAGATGGTCGTTGTAGTTGCCCATGCCGAAGCCCAGGGTGCTCAGCTCGATCCCCTTGCGGGCCTCCTTGCCGATCCGCTCCAGGATGCGCTCGGGGCCGGTGTTGCCGACGTTGGCCACACCGTCCGAGCAGAGCAGGATGCGGTTGTTCACCTCGGGCCGGAAGTAGCGGTTGGCCACGTCGTAGCCGAGGAGCAGCCCGGCCTCGGCGTTGGTGGCGCCGTCGGTCTGGAGCCCGCGGATGGCCTCCCGCGCCCTGGCGAGGTCGTGGGTCGGCTCCAGCACCACCCGCGCCTCGTTGCCGTAGACCACCACCCCGACCTTGTCCGTGGGGCGAAGCTTGTTCAAAAGCATCTCCAGGGACTGCTTGACCAGGCCGAGCCGATTCTCCACCTGCATGGAGCCCGAGATGTCGATCACGAACGTCAGCACCGCGGGCTTGCGCTCCTCGGGCCGGATCTCCCGGCCGCGAATGTTGAAGCGGAGCAGCCGGTGGCTCTCGGGAGCGAACGGCGTGGGCGCCCCCTCGGCGCGGATCGCGAAGTCGTCCCGGGCCGGTGGCTCGTCGCCGTAGTGGAAGAAGTTCACGAACTCCTCCACCCGGACCGAGTCGGGGTCGGGCAGGTTGCCATCTTCCAGATACCGCCGGGTCACAGTGTACGAGGCCGTGTCCACGTCCAGCCCGAAGGTGGAGCGCGCGTCCTCCTCCGTATCCACGAAGGGGTTGGTCCCCGCCGAGCGGTAGAAGACGTCGCCATAGGCTTCGTCGTTGGGCTCGGCGTTTCCCCCCGTGGTGCCCTGCTTGGCGCTGTAGCGCATCGGGGCGCCTCCCGGCACACCGCCGGGGCTGCCGCCGACCACACCGCCGACCACACCGCCTTCGACTCCCTCTGCGACCGCCGCGCCGGCGCTGATCCGCCGTTCGTCCAGCAGCGGCGACTCGGCGGTGATCACGAGCTCCTCCTTGAAGCTCTCCACCTCCATGGGCTGGACCGGATCCGACGGGGCCGAAATCTTCGGCGAAGCCTGGCGCCGCCGCTCCCCCCCCAAATACCCCAGCTCCTTCAACTCCGCCGCCGTCTCCGAGTCGGCCTCGGGCGGTCCCGCCGGAGCGTCGTAGCTCGCCTGCGGACGGGGAGCCGCGGCGGGAGGCGGCGGAGGCGGCATGGCGGAGTCCCGCGGCAGATCCTCGCCGCTGACGGCCTCCTCGGACGCCAGCTCTGGAAGCGGCATCCTCTTCTGGAAGTTCCAGGCGAACAGCCCGCCGATGACCATCACGGCCAGGGAGGCGGCGATCAGCCACCGGTGGCGGCGTGACGCGGCGGGGGGTGTTTCGGCGGCGGCGAGGAAGGGCACGACCTTGCCGCCGGGAGCCTTCGTCCCGACGTTGACGACGGGCGGGATCTCGGCCTTGATCTTCTCGAGCAGGCCCTCGGGCGGCTCGGTATCGTCGAGCGGCTCCGCGAGCCTGCGGGCAACTTCACGTTCGGTCAGGCGGCTCATCGGACGTCCTCCTCGAGGGTGGTGGCCAGGATGCGGAGCGCCTTCTTCAGGCGCTTGCGGATGGCCACGGTGGTGACCCCCTCCTGGCGGGCGACCTCCTTGACGGGGAGGTCGCCCCAGAAGAGGGCGGTCACGGTGTAGCGCAGGTCCTCCGGCAGGGCCAGGACCGCTCTTCGCAGGCGGTCGCCCGCCGCGGCCTGCCCGACGATCTCGTCGGCGCTCGGCGCGGGATCGGGGACGGTGGCCTCGAACCCCTCGTCCATGGAGACGAGGCGCCGAGGCCGCCGCAGGTGGTTGAGGAAGGTGTTGTAGGCGATGCGGCAGACCCAGGTCGAGAACTGGGACCTGCCGTCAAAGCCCGGCAGGGCGTCCCAGGCCTTTCTGTAGGCCTCCTGGGTCAGGTCGGCCGCGAGGTCGGGATCGCCGCAGAGCCGGCGCAGCAGACCGAAGACCGTGCGGTACGTGCTCTCAACAAGCCGCTCGGCCGCCTCCCGGTCCCCCGCCGCCAGCGCCGCCACCAGGCGGCTCTCCTGCCCTGCGTCGGATCGTTCCCGCATTCCGCCTCCCCACCAGCTTGTCACGGTCGCTGCTCTTGTGGTGTTCATGGCATCCCGTTGGACACGGATGCCGGGGGGAAAGGAAACCGGGGACTGTGGAGAAATGGCTCGGCCCTTGCTTACACCTTCTTTTACGAGCGCCTTCAAGGGGCGATAGAAAGGCAGTGTCCATGAGTGAGAAACAGGTCCGTCTGGCTGGCGCGACCCTCGACCGTTCCCGCCACGTCTGCGCCTTCTTCAACAGCAAGGACGAGGAGTACCGGGTCCTCCTCCCTTTCATCAAGGAAGGCTTCCAGCAGGGCGACAAGGCGTTCCACATCGTCGATCCGAACCACCGCCCTCAGCACCTGCTGCGCCTGGAGAAGGAGGGCGTCGACGTGGCCGCGGCCCAGCAGAGGGGTCAACTGGAGGTCATGCGCTGGGAGGATGCGTACCTTCAGGAGGGGCACTTCGACCAGAACCGCATGCTCGCCCTCATCGTAGAGGTGCTGGACGGCGGCCAGGCTCAGGGCTTCCCGCTGACCCGGCTGGTCGCCAACATGGAGTGGGCGCTGGAAGACCGGCCCGGCGTCGACGACGTTGTCGAGTACGAGACGCGGCTGAACTACATCCTGCCCAAGTACGATGACGCTGTCTGCTGAACGTACGACCTGGCCCAGTTTGGTGCCAACGTCGTGATGGACATACTTCGTACCCACCCGATGGTGATCATCGGGGGCATCCTTCAGGAGAACGCGTTCTTCGTGCCTCCTGACGAGTTCCTGCAGGAGCTGCGGGAGCGGAAGGCGCGGCAGGCCACGACCTGACCTGACGGCGATGACCACTCCTCCATCCGACGAAGCCCGGAGCCTCCGCCGCTGCATCCGCGAGCTGGCCGCCCTTTCGGCGCTGTCGGCGGCGTGGAGCCGCACCGACCCGGCGGGCATCGCCGCAAGCCTGGCCGACGTGCTCCTGCGCAGCCTGAGCCAGGTGGATTTCGTCTACGTTGGCGTGCAGGGGCCGGCCCAGGGCGTCGCCTGCGAGGTCGTCTGCACGCACCGGGGCCAGGAGGAGGCAGGCCGGGCCCGGGAGATCGGCCGGACGCTCGAGCCCCTGCTCCGCTCCGGTGCCGACCCGGCCGCGGCGATCTCGAACCCGGTCGGGGAGGGCACCGTTCGCCTCGCGATCACCCCCATGGGGTACGACGGTGACTGCGGGTTCGTGGCCGCCGGCTCCCGGCAGCCGGACTTCCCCGCCCAGACCGACCGGCTCCTCCTCGGCGTCGGCGCCAACCAGGCGGCGGTCGTGCTCCAGCACAGGCGGGCGGAGGCGGTCCTCCAGGAGACGGACCGCCGCAAGGACGAGTTCCTGGCGATCCTCGCCCATGAGCTGCGGAACCCCCTGGCCCCGCTCCGCAACGCCCTGCACCTCCTGCGGCTGGCGGGAAACAACGGGGAGACGCTGGAGCAGACCCGCGGCATGATGGAGCGTCAGGTGCAGCAGATGGTGCGCCTCATCGACGACCTGCTCGACATCTCGCGCATCACCCGCGGCAAGATCGAGCTCCGCAGGGAGCGGGTCGAGCTGGCGGCGGTGATCCAGAACGCCGTGGAGACCAGCCGGCCACTCATCGAGGCGTCGGGGCACGAGCTGACGGTGACGTTCCCGCCGGAGCCGGTCTCCCTCGACGCGGACCCCACCCGGCTGGCCCAGGTGTTCGCCAACCTGCTCAACAACGCCGCCAAGTACACCCCCCGGGGCGGCCACATCCGGCTGACGGCCGAGCGGCAGGGGAACGACGTCGTCGTGAAGGTCCGGGACACCGGCATCGGCATCCCCGCCGAGATGGTGCCCCAGGTCTTCGAGATGTTCACGCAGGTGGACCGCTCGCTGGAACGCTCGCAGGGTGGCCTCGGCATCGGCCTTTCGATCGTGCGCGGCCTGGTCGAGCTGCACGGCGGCAGCGTCGAGGCCCGCAGCGACGGTCCCGGCAGGGGCAGCGAGCTCAGCGTGCGCCTGTCGGTCCATCCATCCGTCCAGGAGGCTCAGGCCGCGCGGGTTGGCGCCGCGCAGGCCATTCCGCCCTGGCGCCGCATCCTGGTCGTGGACGACAACAAGGACTCGGCGGACAGCCTCGCCCTGCTGCTGACCCTGCAGGGCAGCGAGGTCCGCACGGCGTACGACGGCCTGGAGGCGGTGGAAGCGGCAGCCGCCTTCAAGCCCGACGTCATCCTGTCGGATATCGGAATGCCCAAGCTGAACGGGTATGAGGCGGCCCAGAGGATCCGGGAGCAATCCCAGGGCCGGCGGGTGGTGCTCGTCGCCATGACCGGTTGGGGACAGGAGGAGGACAGGCGGCGCTCGGTCGAGGCGGGGTTCGACTTCCACCTGGTCAAGCCGGTGGACCTCACCGCCCTGGAGCAGCTGCTCGCCTCGCTCGCCGCCCCAAACAGCGCGCCGGCTCCGGGATCCATATAAACGGAGCGCCAGATTATATAAGAAGAGCTCAATCCATATACCCGAAGCGGGAAATTATATGGCTGGGCCTGTACTCGGCGATTGGGAGCCGGATCCATATAGACAGAGAGCCTGTCTATATAGATTTCCTCCCCGTCATATGCGTAGAGCGCCTGAGTATATGATTCCGGCGTCATTCATATAGATAGGCTCCAAGTCTATATAGATTTTCTCGCCGTCATATAGATGGAGTCCAAGTTCATATGGGGGAGCTGTTCCCCAGCGTGTCCGCGGCTCTGAGGCTCAGGTATGCGCTTCGAGGAACGTCTCCGGCCTGCTGAACACCTTTGCGATGTTCATCCCCTTGCGCACGGCGTCCAGAGTCACCTTGCCGGTGGCGAGAGCGAGACCCAGGCCGGCGTAGGTGCGCAGCTTGCCGCGGTGGCGGTAGCGCACCTCCAGGACGTGGCGCCAGAGCCCTGAATACTCGTCATAGAACTCCTCCAGGGAGAGCTTCGTCGGCAGCACGGCGTGGACGATGTCGTACATCTCCCAGTCGTGCGTCGTCACCTGCTCCTGCGCCGTCTCCCAGAGGTCGGTGCCGGGCAGGGGGGTGAGGACCGAAAAGCCGCTGTTGTAGGCGCCGGTCTCGTCGATCCAGTCGCGCAGGCGGGCAAAGTCCTCGCGGTCCCAGGCCGGGTCCACGATGAAGTTGGGCGTGTAGCCGACGCCCAGCTCCTTGAGGATCGCGAGGGCCCGGGCGTTGTTCGTGGCCGTGTTGCTCTTGTTGACCGACTTGAGCCCCTCGTCCGTGACCGCCTCCAGGCCGAGGAAGATGGACAGGCTGCCGCAGTCCTTCCACATCTCGATCAGATGCGGGAACTTGCAGATGATGTCCGTGCGCGTCTGCACCGTGAAGTACTTCTTGATGCCCGCGGCCTTGATCTGCCGCGCCATCTCCTCGCCCCGCCGGACGTTCATCCAGAAGATGTCGTCGGTGATGAAGACGTTCGGGGCCTCGATCGCCTTCAGCTCCGCGACCACGCGCTCGGGGGATTTCTCGCGGAAGGTGCTCTCGTGGAACTTCCACACCGAGCAGAAGTTGCACTTGAAGGGACAGCCGCGGGCGGTCTCCATCAGGGCCAGCGGCCTGCGGAAGTTAATGTAGTAGTGGGGCGCGTAGTGGGAGATGAGGTGGCGGGCGGGAAGGGGGAGGGTGTCGAGGTCCTTCCGCGCCGGGGCGGGCCCGGTGGCGATCTGGCCGCCTCCTCTGTTGAGAACCAGGCCGGGAA
>DATMER010000082.1:0-20707 GCA_035556715.1 Thermoanaerobaculia bacterium | reverse complement strand
TCACGGAGAGGCTTCCGCGCCTCACGGAGAGGCTCCGCGTCTCACGGAGAGGCTTCCGCGTCTCACGGAGAGGCTCCGCGCCTCGCGGAGAGGCTTCCGCGTCTCACGGAGAGGCTTCCGCGTCTCGCGGAGAGGCTTCCGGATCGTGGGAAGTGAGGTCCGGACACAGGTAAGTCACTTCCCTGCCCCGTGCTAGCCTCGCCCCCATGCCCAAGAGCAACGAATTCTGCGACTACGTGGTGGACCTGCTCTCTCCTCTGGGGCAGGCTTCCTACAAGTTCATGTTCGGCGGCTACGGGGTGTATGTGGACGGGCTGATGATCGCCATCGTGGCGGACGACCAGCTCCTCCTCCGGGCGGACGACGAGAACCGGCCCGATTACGAGGTGCTGGGCATCGGGCCGTTCCAGCCTTATGCGGACAAAAGCCGCTCCATGCCGTTCTACACCGTCCCGGACGAGGTCATGGACGCCCCGGACGAGTTGGTGGAGTGGGCCCGCAAATCCCTGGCCGCCACGCAGCGGATGAAGGCGAAGACCGGAAAGAAGTCGGGGGGAGCGAAGAAGCGGGGCGCCAAACCGAAGTGAGGCGCCCCGATCTTCTCCAATCAATTTCGGATGACCGGCGCCGTCTCGAAGCTCGTCTGCGTGTCCACGTCGGCTCCCGCCTGCCCGTCGAAGAGCACGAAGCTGAAGGAGTAGCCCTTGGCCTGGGTCACGCCGTGGCAGCCCATGCAGCCGCCCATGTTGAAACCCTTGAGCGCGCCTGGATCCTTGTTCGGCGAGAACACGACGTTGCTCCGGCTGCGGTCGAAGCTGAGGAACGCGGGGTTGTTCGGAGGGTTGGTGGCTTTGGCGAACGGTTGGACCGCGGACACATTGGGAGGCAGGCCCTGGAAGTGCTGCAGCCCTTCATTGGTCTCGATGACGAGGTTCGCCAGGTAGAGGGGCTGGCCGATGCCCGTGGGATCGTTCGGATTCGCCGGGTTCGGCGGCAGGGTGCGAATGTCGACCGCCTGGAACTGGGTGCCGATTAGCTCGTAGTTGAGCCAGACCGAATTCGGGTTCAGGCTCCGGATCGCATTGTGAGCCTGGTGGTTGACCAGTTGCGTGCGCGGAAGGATCGGGAACTTGCGCTTCACCGGCAGGGCGGCGGACGGGTGGGGATAGAAGGTTTGTTGCTGCGGCGGACCCCCGAGCGGCTGGCCGGGGTAGTAGTTGGCATACGTGAACCCGGCCTCGTCGTTGTCGACGTGCTCCCAGGTCGCGAAGACGAAGGTTCCTCCCTGCGCGGCCGCGGGATTCGTTCCCTGTCCCCCGTGGACGCGCTGGATGATGTGGATCCCGACCAGTCCGAAGGTCGCGTAGCTCATGCACGCCTTGCCGTTCTCGGTCTTGAAGTAGGCGGCCTCCGCGGTGTGGTACTTCGAGGGATCTTCGTTCTGGAGAGGAATCCAGGCCGTCTTGATGTGGATCGAGCCGACGGGGCAGGGGGTCACGTTGGTGTTCGGTCCGGCCTTCTCATAGGTCGCGATGCAGGTCCTGGCGTTATACCCCTCTACCGCGCTGGGACCGCTCAAGGGACCTTTCAACGCGCTGGTCCGGTAGGGGAGCCTGATCCTCGTTTTCGTGGATGCGTTGCCGGCCCACATCGCCGCATTGGAGTCCAGGTAGAGCTGGTTCTGCCGGACGTAGTTGTAGAAGTCGTAGTTGACCTTGACCTCGTAGAGGACCGGCTGCGGGTTCGGCTTCGTCGGGCTTCCCTTCCACACGCGCGGCGCGACCGCCTTCCCGACGACGCAGTTGCAGTTCGGTGTCCCCGTCGAGCCGCAGGGGTTCTTGGTAAAGCCGCCGCAGAGCGCGGCCGGCGGCTCCAACGCTTCGGAGAGCACCTCAAGAGTTTCGTCGAGACTGTCGTAGACCAGCTTGCCGCCCTGGCCGAAGAGCCGGGTCGGCACGGCGGCTTTGCCCTGGCTGTCGGAGCACAGGGGAGTGCTGGGGATCGGTCCGTAGTCCGGCGCCTTGTTCCAGGCGCCCGGGTCCTTTTTGGTGATAGGGGGATAGAAGAAGACCTCGCGCTTTTCCTTGAACGTTTCCCAGACGAGCAGGGAGTCGCTGGCAGCGCCCGTGAATCTCTGATTGAGATCCGGGAAGCCGCGCTGCTGGTTGTTCTTCGCCGGGTCGAGCGCCGGCCAGTTGGCGGCGGCGAAGCTGTTCCAGGCGAAGTAGTCCCATTGCGGCTGGACGGAGGCCGACGTGTTCGGGAACGACGGGCAGCCGAGATAGAGCTCTCCGCCGTTCGACGGGCAGCTCACGGCAGCAGCGGGAGCCGGGCTCGGGCTGGTGCCAGGGGTCGGGCTCCCCTCCCCGCCGCCGTTATCCGGATCATCCGGGCGGCAGGCGAGGCCCGCGACGAGCAGGATAAGCAGGGTTGAAAATAGGCGAATCCAGCGGCTGGGAAAGCTCATGCGGCGCCTCCTGTCAAGTTTGTGTCAACTCTCGGAGAGTCTTCGGGGTGCCTTTGTCAAGGGAGGAAGCAGAGGGGCGCCACGCTGAGGGTGGCGCCCCGTCTTGAGGGGATCAGGCCTGGACGGCCCGGGTGGCGCTCGTGGGCTCGGTTTCCTGGACGGGAATCCGCATGCCGTAGAACGACCGGTAGACGAAGATCGTCGAGATGATGAAGAAGATCGCCGCCGCCAACAGGCGCGGCGTCCGCTCCATCTCGACCGCCAGCTCCACGGCCAGCAGGCCGAAGAGCGTGGTGAACTTGATGATCGGGTTCATCGCCACCGAGGAGGTGTCCTTGAACGGATCGCCCACGGTGTCGCCCACGACCGTGGCCGCGTGCAGCGCGCTGCCCTTCTCCTTCAGGTCCACTTCCACGATCTTCTTCGCATTGTCCCAGGCGCCGCCGGCGTTCGCCATGAAGATCGCCTGGTAGAGGCCGGAGATCGCGATGGAGATCAGGTAGCCGATGAAGAAGTACGGCTCCAGGCAGGCGAACGCCAGGGTGGAGAAAAACACCACCAGGAAGATGTTGAACATCCCCTTCTGGGCGTAGGTGGTGCAGATCTCCACGACCTTCTTGCTGTCCTCGATCGAGGCCTTCTCGGAGCCCGTATCGAGCCGGATGTTCTGCTTGATGAATTCGACCGCCCGGTAGGCGCCGGTCGACACCGCCTGGATGGAGGCGCCGCTGAACCAGTAGATGATGGCGCCGCCGGTGATCAGGCCGAGCAGGAACGGCGGGTGGAGGATCGAGAGGTTCGTGACGAGATCAGCCCTCAGGCCCTCCGTGAGCACCATGATGATGGAGAAGATCAGCGTCGTGGCGCCGACCACCGCGGTGCCGATGAGCACCGGCTTGGCCGTGGCCTTGAAGGTGTTGCCGGCGCCGTCGTTCGCCTCCAGGTGGTGCTTGGCGCGGTCGAAGTCGGCGTCGAAGCCGTAGTCCCTCTTGAGCTCCTGCTTGATGTTGGGCAGGGTCTCGATCATGGAGAGCTCGTAGACCGACTGGGCGTTGTCCGTAACCGGGCCGTAGGAGTCGACCGCGATGGTCACCGGGCCCATGCCGAGGAAGCCGAACGCGATCAGGCCGAACGCGAAGACCGCCGGGGCGATCATCAGGGCTTCGGGACCGACCGGCAGGGTGCCGGCCACGCCGGCTCCGATAGCCATCAGGGCGACGATGGTCAGGCCCATCCAGTAGCCGCTGAAGTTGCCGGCGACCAGGCCGGAGAGGATGTTGAGCGACGCGCCGCCCTCGCGGGACGCGGTCACGACCTCTTTCACATGGCCGGACTCGACCGAGGTGAAGACTTTCACGAACTCGGGGATCAGCGCGCCGGCCAAGGTGCCGCACGAGATGATCGTGGATAGCTTCCACCACAGGGTGGGGTCGCCGTTGAGCTCGGGGATCAGCAGGTACGAGACGATGTAGGTGATCGCGATGGAGAGCACCGAGGTCAGCCAGACCAGCGAGGTCAGCGGCGTCTCGAAGTTCATCGAGTCGGCGTTGCCGAAGCGCGACTTCGCGATGGCCTCGTTGATCCCGTAGGACACGGCGCTGGTGATGACCATCATGATGCGCATGACGAAGATCCAGACCAGGAGTTGGATCTGGTTGGCCGGATCCGCCACCGCGAGGAGGATGAAGGTGATGAGCGCCACGCCGGTCACGCCGTAGGTCTCGAACCCGTCAGCGGTCGGGCCGACCGAGTCGCCGGCGTTGTCACCGACGCAGTCGGCGATCACGCCGGGGTTGCGGGCGTCGTCTTCCTTGATGTTGAAGACGATCTTCATCAGGTCGGAGCCGATGTCGGCGATCTTGGTGAAGATGCCGCCCGCGATGCGCAGGGCCGCGGCGCCGAGCGACTCGCCGATGGCGAAGCCGATGAAGCAGGGGCCGGCGTAGTCCCGCGGCACGTAGAGCAGGATCGCCAGCATGATGAGAAGCTCGGTGCTGATCAGGAGCATGCCGATGCTGATGCCGGCCTTGAGCGGGATGGCGTAGGTCGGGAACGGCTTGCCCTGGAGGCTGGCGAACGCGGAGCGCGAGTTCGCGAAGGTGTTGACCCGGATGCCGAACCAGGCCACGAAGTAGCTGCCGGCGATGCCCACCAGGCTGAAGAGCAGGATGGCCACCACCTTGGTGGCCTCGAAGTCGCGCAGCCACCCGAAGTAGAAGATCATCACTGCCCCGATGAAGACCTCAAGGAGCAGAATGAACTTGCCCTGCGTGACCAGGTAGGTCTTGCAGGTCTCGAAGATCAGCTCGGAGATCTCCCGCATGGAGCGGTGCACCGGCAGGTTCTTGAGCTGGACGTACATCATCAGCCCGAAGAGCAGTCCGAGCACGCAGACGAGGAGGCCTGCCTGCAGGAGGGCGGAGCCGGTGATGCCCCCGAGGAACGAGACGTTGTCGAAGTCAGGTAGGACGAGGTCGGCCTCGCTGGCCGCGGCGGGCGCCGCGGTCATGGCCGCGAGGAGCGCCATCACTCCGAAGAGCAGGAGCTTCTTGCGGGCCGGACTCGTCCGGTCGAGAAGTCTGGATACGAACATGGTATTCCTCCGAATCCTCCGGTAACGAGAAAGGCGCAGCGCGAGCCGAGAGCCGCCGGCGGTCGACGCCGGAGGGCAGGAAGGCTGCACTGGCCGGGCAATTCCTCAGGTTCGAGGCCCGCCGGCCGGCTCCATGGTCCTCCCGGAGGAGAGGCGGAGCCGCGCGGGCCGATTCGATCCGTGGGAAGGTATCACAAAAGGACCCAAAGGATAGAAGGGACAGGAGAAGAGGCGGGGACGGCCCGGGGAACGCCTCCTTCCTTTCCACCCCCATAGACCCTCCTCTATACTAGGCGCAACTGAAAGTCTGTTCCCCAGGGAAGCGAGGAGCCGCCATGGAATTCCGGGAGCTCACCGAGCGCTACGACCTCGCCAGGATCCTTCACTCCGGACGCTCCGCCACGGTGATGCGGGCCGCGGACAAGCGATCCGGCCAGGCCGTCGCGGTCAAGCTGATGCAGGCGTCGCCGGTCGGCTTCGAGGAGGCTGCCTCGCGCTTCGAGGCCTATGCCGCGGCGCTGGGCGTGCTCCGGCACCCCTCGCTTCCGGCGGTGCTCGATTCCGGCCTCACGCAGGATGGCGGCGCCTTCCTGGTCCTCGAGCTGCTGGAGGGACGCGGGCTCGATACCCTCGCCGGGAAGCTGCCCACCGATGCCGCCATGGCGCTTCTGGGCCAGACGCTCGGCGCGCTGGAGTTCATGGCGTCGCGGGGCCTCGCCCACGGCAATATCTCGCCGGACAACCTTTTCGTCCTTTCGGAGCCCGGTCCGGACGGCGGCCAGCGGGTCAAGGTGCTGGGCCTGGGCAGCGCGATCTTCCGTCCAGCCTCCTCGGCAGGGTCCGGAGCGTCTCCGGAGCCGACGCGCTTTCTCGCCCCCGAGCTGGCCCACGGAGGACTGGCCACGACCCGCTCGGATGCCTTCTCCTTCGCCGTCGCCGCCTGCCACCTGCTCGGCGCCACGGTCGAGCCCGGGGACTCCTCCTCGGTGCAGCTCCCCTTTTCGCTCGCACTGGAGGTGGAGAACGACGACGCCTTGCGTTCGGTCCTGGAGCGGATGCTGCGGCGCGATCCGGCCGAGCGGCCCGCCTTCCGCGAGGTCCGGGCCGAGCTCCGCAAGGCGCTCGGGCAGGCGGCTTCGGCGCCGGCAGCGCCGGTCCCTGAGCCTCCGGCCATCCCTCCGCCTTCAGAAATCCTGAGCCCGCCGCCGGTCATCCCTCCGCCTTCCGATCCCGAGCCGATCCCGGACGGGGATCTGCTGCCGGATATCAACGACGAGGTCCTGTTTGCCCTGGGGACGCCTTCGTCCTCGCCGACACCTTCTCCGCAACAGCAGCCGGCGGCAGCGGCGAGGACCGCGACAGCGGCTCCCCCCGACCGCTCGCGCCTGGCGATCGTCTTCGGCGCCTTGGCCGGGGTGCTCCTGGTCGCGATCCTCATCGGGCTGTGGATGCTCCGGAAGCCGTCCGAGCAGGCGGGGTCGTCCGGTCCCCCGCCCCCGCCGATCCCGCCGCCAGCCTCGGCTCAGGCCGTGATGGCGAAGCTGGACGAGGCTCGGATGCTCCTGGCCGAAGGCGAGGACCTGCGGGCGCAAGATGTGATCCGGGCGCTCTCCTTCGCGGAGCAGAGCGCGCTCCCGCCCGAGGGCTGCGCCCGCCTGGCCGATCTGGAGGGGACGCTCGCCCTCCTCGCGGTGGAGCGGCTGCCCGCCGACCTCGCGCGCGGTCTCGAGGAGGGGGACCTGGAACTGTTGCGGTCCGTGGTCGCCACCGGCTCGGGCCACGAGGAGACCCTTCCCGCGGAGATCTCAGCGGACTTCGACCGGGCGCGGCGGCTGGTGGAGCTCCACCGTCTCATCGAGGCCGACGCCGCCGAGAGCCGGCACGCCGCAGTCCTGCGGGGGTTCGCCGACCTTGAGGCCATCTCTCCCGGGATCGGCGACCCGATGAAGCTGCGCGACAAGGCGGCGGCGGCGATCGAGGCCGAGGCCGAAGCCCTGGCCACGCAGGCGCGCTACGACGAGGCCCTGGCAAAGCTGGAGCCGCTGGAGCGCACCTGGAGCCGCAGGGACGGGCTGGCCGCCCGGGCCGCCACCTACCGCAAGTCGAGGGAGAACGAGCCGAAGCAGCAGGCGCTGCTCGCCTCGATTCCTGCCTGGGAGCGGCGCAAGAAGCCGCATGAGGCCCTGGCCCTGCTCCGGAACGTAGAGCCCACACCGCACCTCCGGCCACAGATCGAAGAGGCGCGCAAGCGCCTGGAAGCGCAGCTCTCCGAGATCGACGGGGCTCCCCCACAAGTCATGCTCCGGGATGGCTACCATCTGGAGTACTCCCGCGGCACCGTGGCCGAGCTCAGCTTCCGGGTCACGGACGACCACGAGGTCCGCAGCGTCAAGCTGATGGCCCGTCCGCCGGGAGGAAAGATGCGGGAGTATCCGCTGGAGGTGGCCCGCAACGCGGGCTACTACACGGCGGAGCTGCCGTCGAGCTTCCACCAGAACGGAACCGTGGAGCTCTACGTGGTGGCCAGGGACCTCTCCGGCAACGAGGGCTTCTTCGGCACCCCGGACAAACCGATGCAGCTCACGCGGATCGGCAGCAATCGGATGTAGGGACTACATTCCCCCCCGCCCGCCTCCCGACATCAGCGGCATCCGGGCCACCCCGGCATCCGCCTGGGAGACCGGCTTCTCCTCTTCCTCCTCGGGCTCGGCCTCGCCGGGGTTCCGGAAGAGGTTCGATTCGAGGTTGTACTGGCGGGTGTAGAGCGCGTGATAGCGGCCTCCGAGGGCGAGCAGCTCCTCGTGCCGGCCACGCTCCACGATCTCACCGTGCTCCAGCACCAGGATCGTGTCGGCCCGCCGGATGGTCGACAGGCGGTGGGCGATGACGAAGGTCGTGCGCCCGCGCATCAGCTCGGCCAGACCCTCCTGGATCAGGGCCTCGCTCTCGCTGTCCAGGGACGAGGTCGCCTCGTCGAGGATCAGGATCCGGGGGTCCGCGAGGATGGCCCGGGCGATGGCCACGCGCTGGCGCTCGCCGCCCGAGAGCTTCACCCCGCGCTCGCCGACAATCGTGTTGTATCCGTCTGGAAGCCGCTGCACGAAGTCGTCGCAGTGGGCGATCCGGGAGGCCCGGAGGATCTCCTCGTCCGAGGCATGGGGACGGGCGTAGGCGATGTTCTCCAGCACGGTCCCGTCGAAGAGGAAGTTATCCTGGAACACGACCCCGAGGTGGGAGCGGTAGTCGTGGAGACGGGTCTGGGAGAGGTCCTGGCCATCGACCAGGATCGTGCCGGAGGTCGGACGGTGGAAGGCGGCCACGAGGCTGATCAGCGTGCTCTTGCCCGACCCTGAGGAGCCCACCAGGGCGGTGGAGGTGCCGGGCCGGGAGACGAAGGAGATGCCGCGCAGCACCGGGAGGTCCGACTTGTACTCGAACCAGACGTCCCGGAACTCGATCTGCCCGTCCACCCGGGGCATGGGCTTGCGCTCCATCTCGCCGGAGTCCTCGGGGACCTCGTTGCGGATCTCCCGGATTCGCTCCAGGCCCGCGAAAGCCTCGGTGAGCTGGCTGCCGATGTTGACCACCTGCATGACCGGGCCGACGAGCAGGCCCAGGTAGAGGGTGAACGCAAAGAAGGAGCCGATCGTCATCCGGCCCGAGAGCACCTCGTTGGCCCCGACCGCCATCATGGTCACGCTGATGATGCCGAGGAGCAGGGTTGAGGCGGCGCCGATCAGGGAGAAGCTGGTGATCGTCTTGGCGATGTTGCGGAACAGGCGGTGCGCCCCCTTGGCGAAGACGAGGTTCTCCCGGCGCTGGGCGCCATAGGCCTTGACCACCCGGACGCCGGAGAACGACTCGGTGAGCCGGCCGGCGATCTCCGCGTTGATCTTCGAGCGCTCGCGGAACAGGGGGCGCAGGGTCTTGAACGCCCAGAGCATGATGAGCGCGAACAGGGAGAGGACGCCGACTGCGATCAAGGTCAGCTTGACGCTCAAGTAGAGGAGAAGGCCAAACGCCAGCACGGCGGTGACGCCGCCGCCCACCAACTCGACGAGGCCGGTCCCCACCAGGTTGCGCACCCCTTCGGCGTCGTTCATGACCCGGGAGAGGAGGGCGCCGGACTTGGTCTGCTCGAAGTAGCCGACGGACAGCCGGCCCACGTGGCGCTGAACCGTGCGGCGCATCTCGGTGATGGAGCGCTGCGCGGCCTTGCCCAGGACCTGAGACAGGGCGAAGGAGGTGATCCCCTGGATGAGCGTGGCCGCCCCCGCAGCGAAGAGGATCCGGGTGAGCATCTCGCGGTCGCCCTTGCCGATGACCTCGTCGAGAAGGAACTTCGTGGTGCCCGGGAGCACGAGCCCGCAGATCCGGTTGATCAGCATCAGGCCCAAGCCGAGGGCGAGGCGGCCCTTGCGGGCGCGGACCAGCTCGGCCGCGTCGGGGAGGATCGCCCGGAAGCTCAGCGGCTTCTTGGCCTTCTTCTTGTCCCCGGAGCCCTCCATCTCGCCGGGCTCCTGGCCGGAGCGGCCCTGCTTGGAGGAGACGAGGCCTCCGAAAAGGCCGGAGCGCGTGGCTCGGGGAGGAGGAGAGGAAGGAGACGGCGGTGCGGAGGCGGGCTCGGCAGACATGAAGTCAGGATAGCACCGGGGGCCTCACCACCCGGGCGCCATCCTTCGTGCTCTACCGTCTCGGCCGCACCTCGATCCCGTCGTCCAGCTTGAGGTCAAGCCTCGTCCCTTCCGGGATGACGACCTCTTCGCCGGGGGTCCGGGAGGCGAGGACGGCACCGGCCGCCGCGCCGATGACGGCGCCGATCACCGCGCCCTTGGAGCGGTCCTTCTTGTTGAGGACCCGGCCCAGGATGGCGCCGCCAGCCGCCGCGCCGCCGATCGTCGCCGCGTCCTTGCCGGTCTCGTTGCGCCCCTGCTGCACGAGGGAGGCCTGGATCGGGACGGTCTTGCCGGACGGGAGGATCAGGTCGGTGAACTTCAGGGCGAGCTTCGCCCGGCCGCCCACCTTGCCCAGCGGGACCGCCTCGGTGACTACGCCGACCACCTCGGAGCCGGCCGGGATGCCGACCGAGCCGTCCGAGCCCACGTTCGACGCGATGCGGGCGCGGAAGATCTCGCCCGGCTCGCTGGTCTGGCTGGAGAGGCCTTCGAGGAGCTCGACCTCCATCACGGTCCCGGCCGGGACCTCCACGACCAGAGGGGCCGGGGCCTCGCGCTCGGTCCGCTGTTCCTCTTCCTCGCGGGCTTCACGCTCATCGCCGGCTTCGTTCTCCGCCCGCTCCTCCCGCTCCCGGGCCCGGCGCTCCTCGGCGAGCTCCGCTGCCTCGCGGTCCTCCTCATCCTCATTGGTGCTCCGGCGAGGCTCCTCGGCAATTTCCTCGGTTTCCTCGGTCTCTACCGGCTCCGGCTCGACGGGCCGCTCGACCCGCGGCTGAGGCTGGGGTTGGGGCTGAGGCCGCGGAGCGCGAGCCTGCCGCTCGGGCTCCGGCTGGCGGAGGCGCTCCTCCCGCTGGGTGAGCTCCTCGCCCCGGAGGCGCTCCTCGCGGGCGTCCAACTCGGCCCGGCGCTCGGCCAGCCGTTGCTCCCGCTCCTCCAGGTCGCTCTGCACGCCCGGGTCCTCGCCGGTCTCGGGCTCGACGACCACGACCCGCTGCTCGGGCTGGATCTCGGGGTCCTCGGAAACGATCTCGTCCTGCTGAGCGGCAATCCGGTCTTCCTCCCCCTCTCCGGCGTCGCGCCCGCAGCCGAACGCCGAGAGGCCCAGGAAGAGGGCCAGAAAGAGTGTCTGAGACTTCAGGTTACGCATGGTGATACCTCCATCCGACCCGGGTAACAGCAAGGCCGGTGCCAGATGGACAAGTCTCTGCGGGAGAGGGACTTACCGCTGCGGCCCCTGCGCTGATCCGTCCTCTCCGGAGGACGGGCGGTTCACTTTCTTCGCTTGGGATCGAACTGGATGACGCTGCCGGGCTTGGGCGGCTCGGCTGGCTCCGGCTCGGCCTCGGGCTCAGGCGGAGCCCCGGCCTCCCTCTCCGGATCGAAGGCCATGACGAGGTTGGCGGTGGGGTCGTGGAACTCCAGGAGGGCGGCGAAGGGGACGGTCAGCCGCTGGCGCGCGGCCGCGAAGTTGAGCGAGACGGAGAAGGCGGTCTCATCCACCTCCAGGTCCCAGTACTGGTTCTGCAGGACGATCCGGATCGCCTCCGGGTACTGATCACGAAGGAAGGGCGGCATGCGGACGCCCGGATGGCGGGTCTGGAAGGTGATGTAGAAGTAGTGCTCCCCGGGCAGGCCGTTCTCGGCCACATGCGCGAGCACGCGGCGGACCATGTCGCGCAAGGCATCCTGGAGGAACCCCGGGTAGTCGAGGGTCTCTGTGGCGTCCGCCATTCCCCGAGCATACTACGGAGGGTCTACGGTCCCTGCCGGGGTCCACGGCCCGCAGCGGAGGATCCTCCAGACCGCCTTGCCGCTCCCCTTCAGCGCTCCAAACCCGCGGATGGCCCCTTCAGCGTAGTGGCTGCACGTTGGCTTGAAGCGGCAGCGCACCCCTATGTTTCGGTTCACCTTCGAGAAGGTGGCCTGGTAGATATCGATGGCGCCGATCAGGACCCGCGCGGAGACCTGGGCTGAGGCTGGACGGGAGAGGTCCAGGACCAGAAGGACGAGAATCACGAGCGCGGCGATCGCCGCCTTCTTTTTGCGGCTCACCAGGGCCTCACCAGGGAAGACTGCCCGTGGAGAGGCGTCCCAGCCAGAGGGCGCAGAGCACGGCGAGGTGGGCGATCACGGCCCGCTCCAGCCACGCTGGCCTGGGAAGCGGAAGGCCGCGCAGCGCAGCCCGGCCCCAGGCGATCCAGATCAGGAGGAATTCGGCCGCGAGGACCGGAGAGAGCGGGTGGGCCGCCAGAGCGGCGGCCCAATCCCCCTTGGCCAGATGAGCGAAGGCGCGTGTCATGCCGCAGCCCGGGCAGGGGATGCCGAGGAAGCGGCGGGTGAAGCAGATCGAGCTTTCCGGCCCGGCGGCGGGGACCCAGACGTGGAGGAAGACCGCGCCGGCCAGGCCAGCGAGCCCCGCCAGAGCCCAGATCCAGGCGCTCCGGCGGGAACCCATGTCAGCTCCCCATCATGCCCGAGAGGATCGCCATGCCGCCCGCGAAGAAGATCCAGAGCAGCGTGAGCACCAGGAGGATCGTCCCGATGATCCCAAGGATCACACCGGCCTGGGCAAAGCCCTGGCCGGCCGCGGGCGAGCGCCCCTCCCGGATCGCCTGTTGCTCCTGGTTCCCGAGGTACCACGCGATCGGCGCGAGCAATCCACAGCAAATGACGCCCAGGATGCCCACGACCAGCGCGGTGATCGCCTGGGTGCTGGCGGACTGCGGTTGTCCCGGTGTGGTCATCACGATCTCCTTAGAAACGGTTCGCGAAGTCGCTCAGGCCCGGGATGATCAGCCGCTGCCCGTTCAGGCCCTTCATGATGGCCATGATGTGGACAATCAGGATCACGACCATGAGGATCCATTGCAGGACGCAGCCCGTGCAGCCGATGTCCACGAACGCCAGCATTCCGCCGAGGATGCCGATGATGAAGCTGAGCGCGATCCACGCGACCGTCAGGACGAGCCCGTGCTTGGCGTGCCACTGCACCTCGCGGTCTTCCTTCTCAGCGAGCAGCGGGATCAGCGCGAAGATCCCGAGATAGGAGAGGACGATCATCAGCGTCCGGTTCGGGCTGACAGAGCCCGGCCCCGCGGGTCCGGGTCCTCCGGAGGACGGCGGCGGTGGCGGCGGCGGGTTGTAAGACGGCGGAGGCGGGACGGTCGGCTCGCTCATCGAGGCCTCTCCTTTCGGAAAGAGATATTCGGGTTCATGCCCGGGCAGTCTACACAACGATACCCAGGTCCGCCAGAGCCTCCCGCAGGCCGTCCCGGCGCTCTTCGTGGACGGCCAGCACCAGCCGCGCCGACTCGCCGTACTCCTCGTCCTCCAGCTCGACCTCCGGGGGATGGATCAGCCGCTTGACCGCCCCCACCCGCTCGTAGGGAACCTGGAGCGCGATCCGCACCGTGGGTACCCGCTGCACCACCGGCAGACCGGCCAGAGCCTCCCGGGCCGCGGCGGCATAGGCCCGGGCAAGGCCCCCCTTGCCCAGCTTCGTGCCGCCGAACCAGCGCACCACCACGGCCAGCACATCGGAGAGGCCCGCGCCGCGGAGGACCTGGAGGATGGGGACCCCGGCCGTTCCGGACGGCTCGCCTGCGTCCGAGCTCCGCTCCCGGGGGGGAGAGCCGAGCCGCCAGGCCCAACAGTGGTGAGTGGCGTCAGGGTAGCGGCGGGCGATGCCGTCCAGGGCTTCCCGGGCGGCCTCCTCTCCGGCCGCGGGTCCGATCCAGGCGAGGAAGCGCGAGCCCTTCTCGCGGACCTCGCCCCACGACTCGCCGGCGGGGGACGGGTACGAGGTCATCCCCCCCGGGCCTGTTCGGCGACCCGCTCGTAGATCGAGCGGTAGCGCGCCACGATCGGCCCTTGGCCGAAGACCTCAACGGCCCGGCGCCGGCCCGCTTCCCCGAACGCCTTCCGCATCGGCTCGTCCGCGAGCAGCATGGCGGCGGACCCGGCCATGCCCTCCACGTCCCCCACCGGGTGGAGGAAGCCGTTCTCACCGTGGACCACCACCTCGGGGAGACCGCCGACGGCCGTGGCGATGACCGGCACCTCGCAGCTCAGCGCCTCCAGCGCGGCGAGGCCGAACGACTCGGTCTCCGAGGGGAGGAAGAAGAGGTCGGCCCCCACCAGCACCTCCTCGATCAGGGGGAGGCTGCCGATGAAGGTGATCGAGTTGCAGGCGTCGGTGTCGCGGCAGTGCTGCTCCACCCGGCCGCGCTCGGGGCCGTCGCCCACCATCAGCAGCCGGCAGGGGAATCGGGAGCGCAGGCGCAGGAAGACGTCCACCACGTCGATCACCCGCTTCAGGGGGCGGAAGTTCGAGATGTGGACCAGGGTGCGCTCGCCCGGCTTTGCCCACTTTCGGGCGCCCGGCAAGCCCTTCGCCTGCTCGTAGCGGCTCGGGTCGATGAAGTTGGGCACCACGTCGATGTGGTTCCGGATGCCGAGCTGCTGCATGGTGGTCTGACGCAGCGACTCGGACACCGCAGTCACCGCGTCGCTCTGGACGATCCCCCAGCGCGTGGTCTCCAGGTAGGCGGGGTCGTTGCCGACCAGGGTCACATCCGTGCCGTGCAGGGTGGTCACCACGGCCAGCGGATGAGGCGCCACGATCTGCCGGGCCATGACCGCCGAGACGGCGTTGGGGATCGCATAGTGGACGTGCAGGACGTCGAGCTGCTGGTGGCGCGCCACCTCGACCATCTTGGTCGAGAGAGCCAGCGAGTAGGGCGGGTACTCCGCGAACAGCGGGTAGGTCGGAGTGACCACCTGGTGGAAGAAGATCCGCGAGCTGTTCAGCGACAGGCGCGAGGGCAGGGCGTAGCTGATCACGTGGACCTCGTCGCCGCCATCTGCCAGGGCCATGGCCAGCTCGGTGGCCACGATGCCCGATCCGCCGTAGGTTGGATAGCAACTGATGCCGATCCTCACCGCAGCCCTCCGGGGACGATGGTGGAGAGGTCGCTCACCGCCAGGGGGAGGCGGCTCCAGAACGGCTCGCCCAGCTCCACGTTGATCATGAGGCCGAAGTGGCGGGCGCGCCCCTCGACTGCCAACCAGAACTCCCGCGACGCCACTTTGGTCTCAGCCTTCTTCTCCGCCCCGGTCTGGTAGAGCTGGCTGCGGTAGGCGCGCAGGGCCTCGAGCTTGGTCTCCCAGACGGAGGAGACGTCGACGATGAAGCTCGGCTCGAAGGAGTCGTGCTGCATGTAGGCGAAGACCGCTCCCGGCCGGAAGGGAGGGCCGCCCTCGGGATGGCGGTTCCTGAGCCCGGCATAGAAGCTCGCCGACTGGACGAGCTGCCAGGAGCGGTGGTGGTCCGGGTGGCGGTCGCTCATGCTGGGCGCCAGGACCAGGTCGGGACGCCAAGCGCGGAGCCGCTCGATCAGCGCGTCCTCCTCGGCCTCCCCGGTGCGGAAGGCGCCGTCGCCGCAGTCGAGAAAGCCGAGCTCCACCGCGCCCAGGGCCTTGGCCGCTTCCTCGGCCTCCTGCCGGCGCTCCTCGGCCGTGCCGCGGGTCCCCCGCTCGCCCCGGGTCAGGTGGAGGATGCCCACCTGGCGTCCCTGCTTCGCGAGCAGGGCCAGGGTGCCGCCGCACCCCAGCTCCACGTCGTCCGGGTGGGAGCCGATCGCCAGAACATCCAGCTTCATTCTTTTCTCTCCATGCAGTCGGGACAGACGATCTGGAGCACCCTCGGATCGAGGCCCATCTGCTGCCAGAAGCTCTCCACGAGACGGTCGCCGTACTTGCCCTGGAAGTGGGCGGAAGCGACGACCCGCTCCTGCGGCTTGCCCAGGGGGAGGCAGCTTTCCCTGAGCTGATGTACGCGACGGTTGAGGGTTTCGTTGCGCCGGGCCGCCGACTGCGTGACCTTGTCCGCGAAGGTCTCCAGGGCGCGGAGGATCTGCTCGCGGGTCTTGTCCAGCGGCCGCTCCAGGTTCGGATCGGCCGCCAGGGCCGGCTCGCGCAGCTCGCCCAGGGCCTCCTCGATCCGCTGCCGCACGGGCTCGACGAAGCCGTCCCCCTGCAGCTCGGCCAAGGCGCGGTCGAGCTCCCGTTGCTCTCCGAGAAGGGTCGCGAGCGGAAGCCCCATCTCGGCCAGCCGGTCCATCTGCTTGGGCTCCACGACCAGGGCCTGGGGGCGGAGCGCCACCCAGGGGGACTCCACCTCCAGCACCTCGTGGACCGCGGCGGCCTGGCCGATGTAGGAGAGCTCGCCCGGTCCCAGCAGGTGGAGGAAGGTGCCCAGGACCGCATCCTGGATCGCGGGGCGGGCGAGCACGCCCGGGGAGAGGACGCCTGGGTTCTCGTCCGCGATCCGGAGGAGGTCTCCGGCGCTGCCTCCATCCTCCCTGCCTCTCAGGAGGTAGCCGTCCTCGCCGCGCCACTCGATCCGCCGTCGCTCGCCGCGGGAAAGAAGGAACAGCGGGCTCGCTCCGCGTTGTGGGTGGACCTGAAGAGGGTAGCCGCGCCGCTCGATCTCCGCGTCCCGGCGCTCCAGGGCCTGTTCGACCTCCTTCCGGCGCTCGACGAGCTTTCTGAGCCAGGGGCGCTGGGCGGACTTGAGGGCGGGGCTCATGGCGTCGAGGAGGAGGGGGCAGTGGTCGCCGAGAAGACAGGCCATGAGCCGGCAGAACGCCTCCCCGAAGCGGGCGTCGGGCCGGTACCACTGGCCGAGCGTCCGCACCCACTCGGCATAACGGTCTCCGGGAACGGCTTCGGCCAGGCTGCGAAGAACGCCGTCCACGGCGGGACCGAGCGTGCGCATGCCCACCGGCATGAGCGGCTCGGGATCGGGGCCGAGGTCGAAGGTGCGCGGCCCCTCGGGGGTGAGCACGGTGGAGGAGGAGACCTCGGCCCAGTCGTGGTCCTCGGTGGCGACCCAGAAGACGGCCACGGCGGGCTCGCCCTCGGCTTCCAGGGCGGCGGCCCAGCGCGAAGCGGCCACCATCTTGGAGAAGGCGTAGAGGGGGCCGCCCAGGAGACCCGGCTGCTGCCCGGTCGCGATCACCCGGGTGGCCGGGTCGGCCAGCCGGCGGGCGAGGTCGTCGGCGCGCGGGTTGCCATAGCTGCGGTTCGCCACGGCGAGGGCCTCGGCCAGCTCCCGCCGCGCTCCGGGCAGGGCTGGACCGGATGGCGGTATCTCCCCCGAAGGCCCGGGCGGCAGGAAGCGCAGCGGCGCGAGCAGGTCCAGGTCGCGGTTCGCGAGAAACGCGGAGGGCAGCGACGGCAGCAGCCCGGTCGCGGCGAGATCGACCCGCAGCTCAGGCCGGCTTGTGGCCGAGGATGATGAGGCGTTCGCGGTCACGCTCGTAGGGGTCTCCTTGGAAGTTGCCGTAGAGGCCGTCGACCTCCAGGCCTGCCCAGCGCAGGCCGATGGTCACCTCTTCGGGCCGGTAGAGGCGCACGCTCTCGAGGAACGTACGCGGATGCTCCCCAGCGGAATCGGCGGGGTTGACGACGATCCGCTTGTTGAGCCGCTGGGTCTCGGGATCGTACCAGCGCTCGATCTCCACCCGGCGGCCGTCGAGGTCCCGGGTTTCCCGGGGCTTCAGGTTGGCGAGCACCGGCCCGGGGTTCATGAGGTCGATCAGGAAGCGTCCGCCCGGGATGAGGACGCGCACGATCTCCTCCAGGACCTGGAAGTTCTCCCGCTCGCGTCCGAAGTAGCCGAAGGACGTGAAGAAGTTGAGGATCCAGTCGAAGCTCTCATCCACGAAGGGGAGGCGGCGCATGTCCCCGGCCACGGGCGGCAGGCCTCGGGCCTTCATCCGGGCGAGCAGGGTGAGAGAGAGGTCGATGCCCAGCACCCTGTAGCCTCGCCGGCGGAGCACCGCCGTGTGCCGGCCGGACCCGCAGGCGAGGTCGAGCACCGCCCTGGGGCGCGGTCTTCCTTCCTGGCCGCAGGCGCTTCTGTCCTGGCCGCAGGCGCTTCCTCCCAGCTCGCGATCGACGAAGTCGACGTGCTCCTCGGCCTCCGACTCGTCGCGGTGGGAGTACAGCTCGAGGTACTCCTCGCCGAACCATTCCTTGTACCAGGACATGAGGGGTCTCTCACCGCGCGGGCAGCGGTATGCTACAGGAGATGATCTCCGATTGGATTGACATCCCCGGCGGGACCTTCTGGATGGGGGGCGGACCCCGGGACAACGAGAACCCCCGGCATCCCGTGCGCGTGCGCCCGTTCCGCCTGGCGCGGACCCAGGTGACGCGGGAGGAGTACCAGCGCTTCCTCGACGACAGCGGGCATCCGGCCCCCCCGTTCTGGGACGAGCCCGCCTTCGCCCACCCCCGCATGCCCGCAGTCGGACCCTCCTGGGAGGACGCGATGGCCTACTGCGCCTGGCTGGGAGTCAGACTGCCGACCGAAGCCGAGTGGGAAAGAGCAGCCAAGCTGGATCGCGAGGTCCTCTACCCCTGGGGGGACGATCCCCCCGAGTCGCTCCCCGACTACGACCGCCGATGGAAGGAAGGCCCGGAGCCCGTGGACGCCTATCCCTCCCGCCATCCCCTGGCCCTCCTCGGCCTGGGCGAGAACGTCCACGAGTGGTGCTCGGACTGGTACAACGCCGGTTATTACGAGGTCTCTCCCGTGGACGATCCGCGGGGAGCCGCAGACGGCACCCGGCGTTCCTCCCGGGGGGGCTCGTGGCGCCATCAGATCAAGGTGAGCCGGTGCGCAGCCCGCTCGGCGATCCCGCCCCACATGCGATATTCCGATTACGGCTTCCGGGTGGCCGAGCTGGCCGAGGTGACTGCGCCGTGAGCCTGCGGCCCTCCCGCCGGGCGGTCCTGACCGCCGCGGTGATCGCGTCGATCCTCCACACCGCCACCGCCCTCTGGATCTGGCGCACCTGGGACGACTTCTGGCGGGCGAACGTGCTGTCCTGGATGGATTTCCCCATCTCCGTGACCTTCTTTCATCTGGAGGGGGACGCGCTGCTCGGCTGGAGCCTGGTGGCTGGCGGGCTCCAGTGGGCGGCCATCGCCGCGCTGCTCACGCTATGGGTGGGGAGCACGACCCATCGGAGGAGGATTCCGTGACTCCCGGCGGCCAGCGGAATTGATCCCCGGAAGCTCCGGTTAAAATACCCGCCATGGTGCAAGTGGGCTCCGTCCTCGTCGATCCCCCTCTCTGGCTCGCGCCGATGGCGGGGGTGACCGACCGCGATTTCCGCCTGATCGTGCGGCGGATCGGCGGTGTGGGCGTGGTGTCCATGGAGTTCATCTCCTCCAGGGCCATCGTCCACGGCAACCAGAAGACCCGGGAGCTCATGCACTTCGCCGAAGAGGAGCGCCCGCTGGCCATCCAGATCTACGGCTCCGATCCCGAGACCATGCGCGAGGCCGCCGTGGTCGTCGAGGGGCTCGGCGCCGACATCTGCGACATCAACATGGGCTGTCCGGCCAACAAGGTCCTCAAGGGTTGCGCTGGCGCCGCCCTCATGGGCGACCTCGAGCTCGCCGAGCGGATCGTCCGCACGGTGCGCGGCGCGATCAGTATCCCCCTCACGGTCAAGTTCCGCCTGGGGCTGGACGACTGCCGGCGCAACTACCTGGAGCTGGGCCGGATGTGCGAGGCCAACGGCGTGGCCGCCGTGGCCATGCATGCCCGCACCGCCCGCCAGATGTTCGACGGCCAGGCCGACTGGTCGCACCTGGCCCGGCTCAAGGAGTCGCTCTCCATCCCCGTGATCGGCAACGGCGACGTGCGCGAGCCCGAGGACGCCCTGCGCATGATGGCCGAGACCGGCTGCGACGGCGTCATGGTCGGCCGCGGCGCCACCCGCAACCCCTGGCTCTTCCGCCAGATCTCGGCGCGCATGGCGGGCAGCCGGATGAGCGAGCCCACCCTGGAAGACCGCCGCGACCTCATCCTCGAGCACTTCCGGATGGTGGCCGGGCGCGAGTCCTCCACGTTCGCCCTCCACAAGCTGCGCAAGTTCACCGGCTGGTACACCCACGGCCTGCCGAACGGCCGGAAGCTCCGCCAGGCGATCAACCAGATCCCGGACGTGGAGAGCTTCCTGGTCACCGTCGAGTCCTTCCTCGCCGAGCTGCTGGTCGAGCAGGCGGCCTGATCGGCGGATGATGCCCGAGTACACACTCGACGTCCCGGATCGTCCCGATGCGGCCCTGGCAGCCCTGCGCCGGGCGGCGGACGATTGGGGAGCGGAGCTGCGGAAAGAACCGGGCTCAGGCTTGTGGCTCTACCTGCCGGTGATCCACGGCCTGCGCAGAGGGATGGTCTCCGGACCGGTGCGGGTCGAGCCGGCCGAGGACGGCGCCCGGGTGGTCTTCGATCCCGCGGAGTCGGACCTCTACGTCCAGATGGCCTCGGTGATGATCCTCCTGATCGCGGTGGCCGGTGCGCTGCTCACCGTGCTCTGGCCGTTCTTCCCCTGGCTCCTGCCCATCTCCGCCTTTGGCGCGATCCTGGCGTTGGGCGGCTGGTTCCTGGTCGTCACCCGGCTGCGCACCAGCGGCCCGGAAGAGTTCCTGGCGATGGTCGGGATGCAGGCGGAGGCGGGCCTGGAGGAAGACGGATAAGATCCCCTCCGCGGAATCATCCCGCCCCGTCTGCGGTTATACTGAGGGCAGCACGGTTCTTTCAAAACTTGGGGGCGTACCGGTTTCGACGGGGAACAAAGCGGAGCGAGGGTAGCGTGTCGATCACCGCTCGTAAAGCGGAAAAGTAACTGCGAACGATAACTTCGCCCTCGCGGCCTAAATAACCGCGACGTCCAGGTGGGGAGCCCTGATCCACGGCGCTCTTCCAGGACGACACTTGTAGTGGATCTAAGGTCGCGGCAGCCTCGGGCCGCTTCCGGATAACTTAGAGGCTGGCCGCCGCGTCGGAGTGCCCTGCTCCAAAACGCGAACGGCGAGAACCAAAACATCAGGGATACGCACGTAGAAGCCTTCGATACGCGTTTCTCGGACGTGGGTTCGACTCCCACC
>DATMER010000081.1:0-72068 GCA_035556715.1 Thermoanaerobaculia bacterium | reverse complement strand
CACCAGGGCGGCGGCCTCGGCCAGGGTGACGACGGGCGTGATCCAGCGGCGGGAGAGAAACAGGTAGGAGGGCAGCAGCACGGCGAGCAGGATGCCGGAGATCAGCAGCAGCAGCGAGCGGGAGATGCGGCCGGCGGCCTGTTCCAGCTCACCCTTGGGCGAGACCTGGACCAGCTTCCAGTCGGTTCCGGACACCGGGAAGAGGAGGGCCAGGGAAGGCCTCCCGTTGAGCAGATCGGCCGGCACTTCGACACGGACCGGGACGCGGACCGGCGCCGCCGCTCCGCCGCCTGCCGGCAGCCGCCGGAGGGCGTCCGCGATCGGCCGGAAACCGGGATGGCGATCCGCCACCTCGCTGGCGGTGAGCGTCGCACCGGCCTCGGCCCTGCCTCGGCTCGTCAACCCCACCAGCTCGGGCCGGGGAAAGGAGAGGAACCGTTGATCGCGACCGAGCAGGAAGGCGTAGCCGCTGGCCTCGCCCTGCCACGCCTGGGAGAGACGCTGCAGGCGGGACGGGTTGAGGGGTCTCTCGCTGGCGAGCCATCGCCGCACCTCCTCCACTCTCCGCTTGCCGGTCTCCTCCAGCTTGCCGGCGGATTGCTCCGCGACCTGCTGCCGGCCATAGGTGTTCATGACCAGCGCGATGCCCATGAAGATCAGGGAGAACAGCGCCAGGAGACCGACCACTCCCTGCCACGCCAGGCCCCCCAGCCGCGGCCGGCGGCGGCTGGCCGCGGCCGGCTGCTGGGGAGCCGCGGCCGGCGCTGGTGCTTCACCAGCAGAAGGCGCCGTTTCGACCTCGTACAAGCCTCGCGGTCTCCTTTCGCGGGTGCCAGTGTCCAGGTTGCGGGCTAGGTTGAGCATTATAACAATTCTTTATTATGAAGGCGCTCGTGAAGGCAGAGCTAGAAGCTTTCTAGACTCTACAGATAATTTGAGGCGAGCGCAATCGATCGTTGGCGGAGGAGCGCTGTACTGACGGAAATGCTCCAAGCCAAATATGCTCCAAGCGCGCACAAGAATGGTGCATGAGCGAACCGAAGAATAGGGAACCTAGAGCTCACAACTGGATGGTGGCGGGTTGGGTTTACCTCAGAACATTTGAGAATGCAAATGGAGCGAGCGTACGGCGGCGGTGGGTTCACAACCGCCGTTTATTGGCCAAAGGATTAGGATCATGAGCCCACTGAATCTTTCGAATAGCAAAGCCAGTTTGGCCGGGTGAGAAGTGCCGAATGTTCCACGTCAACCACTTCCCCGAGATGCGGTACCATTGCGCCTGACCAATGGCCTCTGAACGAAGGAGGACACGATGAGGAAGATCGCAGTCGCAGGTTTCATGGCGGCGGTGCTGGCCATGTCGGTCACTCTCGCCGCGCAGGCGCCTGGCATGGTGGCGCCAACGAAGGAGCATGAGTGGCTCCACCAGCTCGCCGGCCAGTGGGAGGCGGACCTCGAGGTGTTTGCCGGGCCGGGCAATCCGCCGCTGAAGGTCAAGGCAACAGAGAACACCCGCCGGATCGGTGGATTCTGGATTCTGTCGGAGAGTGAGGTCACCCCGCCCGGGATGCCGTTCGCGCGGGCGCTCACCCTGGGCTATGACCCGCAGAAGAAGAAGTACGTGGGGACGTTGGTGGACTCCAACTCGACGCACATCGGGAAGTACGAGGGGTCGATGGACGCGGCGGGAAGGACGCTGACGCTGGAAGGGGAGATGCCCAGCCCCTTCGATCCGGCCAAGTCCGTCCGCGTGCGGGAGGTCATCGAGCTCAAAAGCCGGGACCAGAAGGTCGTCACAACTTCCGTGCAGGGGGAGGACGGTAACTGGTTTACGCTCCTTACGGTCAACGCCCGACGTAAGAAGTAGTTCATGGGAGGGGGGAACGGTTCCAAGCGCGGTTCACGGCGAAGGTCCAGACGGCCATGAACGACAGGCTCAATGCCCAAAGCCAGTATCCTGGAAGCAACAAGTCCTGAACCGAGCCGCTCTTGGACATGAACACGAAGGGTAGCAGCCAGGCATCGACCGCGGCCAGGATGGTGGCGACGACAGCCCACTTCAGGCGCCGACGCTGTGGCGAAATGAGGAGTTGCAGAGAGACAAGGATGAATGGAATGTTGGCAACCCAGGCGGTGGCCACGTAAAGGCCGACTACCGGGTCGGCTGCCAATTCCTCAGGGTCCGCGCTCAGATTGCGTATTGACATCAGCGATCCCATAGCGGCGAGATAGCCTCTGAAGTACTCCGAGCAGACCTCTCCCTCCCGCTGGTTGCACAAGGCAGGGGAGATGAACGAGGCCACGAACAACAGGACCAGGAGGGCAGTCGTCGAGCGGATGACAGTTCTGTTTTCCATGAACAGTCTCAAAATAGAAACAGCTCGGTGACTCTAACACCAATGCGTGGTCCGCGAAGTGCCATCTCTCAACCGTTGCACCATCCGCATCCGAGGAGGAAGGTGTCGTCTTCCTGCGGCGTGAGCGCGATCGTCATCGGGCAGATCTTGTCGGGGCGGCCGTTCGCGTCGACCGCCATGGCTCTCGTGAATTGTCCCAGGCGCAAGCCATCCTTCTTCGCCGTGGGGGCAAGCTGGCAGGCGAGATTCGAACCCACGTATTTCTTGACCTTCTCCCCCGTTCTCGTCACCATACCGGCCACAGCTTGCAACCCCGTCAGGAGGATCCGATGAAGACACCGCTCGCCCTGCTCACCCTCGCCGCGCTCGTCCTGGTCACGGCTCCTGCCCGCAGCGACCAGGCGGGAGCCCGCGAGAAGCTTGAGAAGGACGGTATCGCGTTCACGCCGGAGGCGTTCCTGCAGAAGGTGGCCGAAGGCGACGCGAGCCATGCGGCGCTCTTTGTCGAAGCCGGCATCGATCCCTCGGTGAAGAGCGGCTCGAATCGCACCGCGCTCTGGATCGCGACCGAACGGCGGCAGCTCGATGTCCTCAAGGCGCTGCTCACCGGCGGCGTGGCGCCGGATGCGCGGAACGCACCCCCTGTGGAATACGGTAAGACGATTGTCCTCGAGGCGGTCGACACGGGGGAGACCGAATTCGTGCGCGTGCTCGCCGAAGCGGGCGCCGACGTCAAAGCGGCCAATGAATATGGCGTGACGCCTCTCGCCGAGGCGGCACGCACAGGCAACCTCGAGATGTGCCAGATTCTGCTCAAGGCGGGCGCCGATCCGAATGCCGCGCCGGGCGGATTTCCCCTGCTGTACGGTCCGGTCAACGAGAACCATCTCGAGGTCGTGCGGCTCCTGCTCGCCTCCGGCGCCAAACTCGGCGAGCACAAGCAGAGCCTGGTCGAGGCGGCGAAGGAATCTGAGCTGCGAGCTTTGCTCGAGGCAGCCGATTAGGATCTTGAGGAGGGCGAGTGAGCTATTCCCCGAATAGGTACCATGCGAGTGTAGAGCTCGGGCACGGCGGCCAGGAACAGCTCCAGGCAGTCACCTGGAGCTGCTCGAGAGCGTTCCCGCTGCCGGTAATAGGCTAGGCAGGTTATCTGTCAGGGTAGGAAGTCTGGAAAAATGGTGACCAGCACCTGCCCGTTCTGCGTCAGTGCTCCCGCTCGTCGAAGGAATCCATGTTTGGGGCGCTCTCGATAGGAACGCCTGCCAGGTAGTCGAGGAAGGCTTTCAAAGCTTCTTCCTTGAGGCGCTGTCAGGTTAGCGTTAGCGGAGCAAGATGTTGATCCGGCGCCTCCATGCTTACAATCTGTATCGGGTAGCCCATTTGAATGGCAGTGGCAGGTAGCTCCGCAGCACGCACCTGAAGCGGCTGGGCTCCTCAGTGGGCCAGAGCCTTATCGTAGAATGACCGCTCTGACAGCCGGGGATCTGAGTCATGGAAAAGAACACCCATGTATCGCCGTTCGCCTGCGACATGAGCGCGATCGCACCCGAAGAGCGGGGGCAGCACATCGCCGCGATCGAAGCCGTCTTCGGGGCCGCGCAGGAGATACGGGAGCTTCCCGACGGCTATTCGTTCCGGCTGGCCAATGAGGCGGCTCTGGTGTTGAAGGCCGCGGACTTCATCGCGAAGGAGAGACTCTGCTGCCCCTTCTTCGGCTTTGCGCTTCAGCTCGAGCCCGATGGGGGAGCGCTTTGGCTGAGCCTGACGGGCCGGGAAGGAGTCAAGCCGTTCATCAGGGCGGAGATAGGGCATGCTGTCGATGACGCGGTGGCTCGGGAGGCCGGCTTCGAGAGGTAGAGAAAACCCCGGACAGGTACCGAAGAGGTACCACGCGAATGTAGAGACCGTGGTGAAGGAGGGCGAAGTGGAGATAACCGGCATCGAGAGCTTTCTCGACTATTTCGAGCGGGTCCGCGCGCGCACGCGGCGGGTGGCGGCCGTGATTCCGCCCGAGCATCTCGAATGGGCGCCTCGGCCCGGTGCCTTCTCGCTCGGAGACCTCCTCCGGCATCTCGGCTCGATCGAGCGGTACATGTTCGCCGAGAACGCGCGCGGCCTCCCGAGCCGCTATCCGGGGCACGGACGTGAGCTGGCCGATGGGTATGAAGAGACTTTCGCCTTCCTCGACCGGATGCATCAGGAGTCTCTGGTCATCTTCCGAGCTCTCAGCCCGGCCGATCTCCAGCGGCGTTGCGAGACGCCGGGAGGAACGAGCCTGCCGGTCTGGAAGTGGCTCCGCTCCATGGCCGAGCACGAGATCCATCACCGGGGCCAGATCTATCTCATGCTCGGCCTGCTCGGCATCGCGACGCCGCCTCTCTACGGCCTCACCTCCGAAGAGGTCCGGGCCCGCTCGATCCCCTGATCTCTCGTCTTCGGGTGTGCTTATCTCTCCGGCACTGTTTTCCCGCGTTCCTCCATGAGGCGGGGCGATCAGGCCCCCGCCCGGAAAGGAGCGCCTCATGATTCTTCGTAGCCCCATGCGGCTTCTGGCCGTCGTCTCCCTGCAGGCAGCCCTCGGGCTCGCGGCCGCCGGAGCCCAGGCCGTGCCCGGCGATCCGGAGCCCACCGACCCGCAGCCCGTCTGCCCGGCCGTCATCAATCCCATTCCGAGCGGACCCAACCAGGCGCCGCCGGACACCTTCGCCGACCCGGCGCTGTTCCCCAGTCCGGCGTTCAGCAACGACTATCACTGGATGCACTCCTCGGTGCACCTCCAGGGATCGCCCATGCCGCAGAAGTGGGGGGCCTGCGTGTTCTTCAACCCCGATGCGGACCAGACCGCTCCGGTCGACATGTCCGACTTCCGGAGCGCGGTGGTGGTCAACAATCCCAGCCCGACGGTGACGCTGACCGCGACCATCACCTACCGGGATCCGCTGGGGAACACGCTGGGAGCGCCGCTGTCGATCACCCTCGGCCCCGAGGACACGTTCGTCCAGGGTGCGATCCAGCTTCGCCAGTTCGGGCCCGGCATCGGCTCGGTCGAGGTGACGGCAAATCATCCGATCGTCGGCGCCACGCTCCATCACTTCCGGAGCCTGACCCTGTCCAACGGCGAGACCTATTCCGATCCCGATGCCTTCTCTCCGGGGGAGGGCTCGCTGCAGCAGCTCCAGATGAGCCAGGACAGCGCGACGACCCTCTTCGCCGGGCCTTTTCCCGCCTCGAATTCCGCGGCGGAGGATTTCCTGAACGGCGTGCTGCCCCTGACCTGCGTGATGAATCCGAACCCGACGCCCACGACGGTCACCGTCAACAGCGTCATCGCCCCGGCGACGCCGCTCACCTCGCAGACCGTCACCCTGGCGCCGTTCGGCATGTTCCTCGACACGTCGATCTGGGCGGCCGCCGAGCCGTTCTATCTGACCAATCCCGCGCCCTTCGACCTCGACGTGCTCACCGCGGCGACCTCGAACGGCAATCCGATCATCGGGGACTTCCTCATGGTGGACGTCTTCGGAAACGGGGGGGCGTCCAACCTCGTGCCTGGCGGGCGCCTGCGGATGGGCTCCGGCATGATGCAGTTCTCGCCGGCTCTGCGCCTGCTCAACCCCGAGCACACCGAGACCGGACCGTTCGCGCTGCCGGGCCCGCTCCCGTCGACGCCGCCGGTCGAGACCATGATGGGCATCGCCAACGCGACGGGAGTAGACATCGGACCGGTCAGGGTGCAGTTCTTCGCCCGCACCGGCGGCCCCGCGATCGCGGCAGTCAACATCCCGAGCCTGCCGCCGGGCGCCGTGCAGCGGATCACGCCCGCGCTCTTCCCCATCCCCCAGAATTTCGCCGGCTGGGCGCGCATCACGGCCTGCCGTCCCGGCCTCATCGGCTGGACGATGCGCGAGGTGATGCAGCAGACGGGTCCGGCGGTCGCCCAGTTCCGCAAGGTTTACGGCGAGGAGCTCGACGGCGCCAACGTGGGGGAGCCGGGCAGGGGCTTCACTGTCACGACCACGGACGGCACCTGGATCCGCAAGGTGGCCCCGCTCCTGCGCGCGGCGGGCAATTCCAGCTTCCCGAACTGGTGGCCGGGCTATGTCAACGGGGTGAACCATGCCAACGCGAACATCGGGCAGTACTGGCATCGCTTCTTTACGCTTCCCGGGACCCTGGCCGGGCAGGCGACGTTTACCGGCCTGCGCTTCGCCAACACCTCATTCACCTACGTCGATCCGATCGTCAACCTGATCGGTGCCAACTCGAACCTCAGCGGGCGCTTCGACCGGCTCACCGGCAACGCCGCGATCGGCATGGAGGCGATCGGCGATCCGCTCGATGAGTGGGCGATCCCGCTGTTCCTCGGCTTCGATGTGGAGCAGGCCCTGGAGACCGGCGTGCCTCATTGAATCAGGCTGGCGGGCGCCGTTCTCCGGGAGCGGCGCCCTTCCGGCATTCCTCGAGCACCTGCCTTCCGCGGACCGCCCGGCGGTCGAGCGCGGGAACCCTGGCAAGCGAGCGCTCCAGGACTTCGATTCCAGCCGAACAGCCGGATGCCCGGGCCTCGGCGGCGGCGCGGCCGGCCTCGAGGCGGGCGATCGTCGGGTGGCCGGCGGAGAACGAGGAGGAGAGGATGCGGCTGGCCTCGGTGAACGTCCGTCCGGCCTCGGCGTAGCGTCCACGGACGGTGAGCAGGTCGCCGAGGTCTTCCAGGCTGACAGCCACCTCGGCGTGGCCGGCACCGAGAAGGCGCCGGCGCTCGTTCAGGGCGCGGCGCAGCAGCGCTTCGGCGTCGTCCAGGGTGCCGCGGTCGCGCAGCACGGCTCCGAGCACGTTCCGGCTGCGCGCGATGTCGCGATCGTCGGGGCTCAGATGGCGCTCGCGCAAGGCCAGGCTGCGCCGCGCAGCCGCCTCGGCCTCGTCGAGCCTTCCCGCGCCCTGGAGAGCCATGGCCAGGTACTCGAGGATGCTGGCGACTCCGGCCGGATCCGATTCCTGTTCCCGGAGCGCCAGGATCTCCCCGCCCACGGCCGTGGCTTCACCATAGCGGCCGAGATCGATGAGCAGCAGCGCCCAGTTCGAGCGCGCCACAGCCGCCCCGGACCCGCTCCGGCGCTCTATCTCGACGGCGTTCCGATAGAGCGGCTCGGCTGCCGCGTAATGGCCGAGATCGTGCTGCACCAAGGCATGGTTGTTGAGGCTGATCGCGACCTCCGGATGATCCGCGGGGTAGAGCCGCCGGGCCAGCGCGAGCACCTCGTGGAAGACCGGCTCGGCCTCGGCAAACCGGCCGCCGAGCGCCAGCGCTCGGCCGAGTCCGCGCAAGGACAGGACGAGGTCCGGATGGTCCTCCCCCCGGCGGCGCTCGACGGCGACGCTCTTCCGCAGTACCTCGACGGCACGGTCGTAGAGCCCGAGCTGGACGTAGAGCCGGCCCAGGGTCGTCAGCATCGCGCCCTGGGTCTCGGGCTGCCCGCCCAGGCGGTGGAGCACGCGCTCGGTGCCCTGGTCGAGCAGCTCCCTGGCGGTGATCGAGCTGCCTCGCCGCTCCCCCGGGTCGGCGATCTCGAACAGGTCGACGAGCAGCGAGGCCACCTGGGTGGCGCGGTCGCGCTCTCGGGCGGTGCGCGCCGAGCCCACGGCCAGGCTGCCGGCGAGGCTCAGCGCGAGGGCCGAGATCAGGGCGGCGGCGGCGGTCCCCCGGCGATGCCGGCGGACGAACTTGAGCGCGCGAGTCCGGAGCGGAGTGGGCCGGAACGTGATCGGACGGCCCTGGAGGACGAGGCCCAGGTCCTCCGCGAGCCGTTCGACCGAGCCGTAGCGCTCGGCCGGCTCTTTCGCGAGGGCGCCGAGGACGATGGTGTCGAGATCGCCGCGGAGCTGGCGCGCCAGGTGCGTGGCCGTGCTCGGCCGCTCGGGACGATGCTCGAGGATCAGGCGCTCGATCTCGCGGACGGAGCTGCCCTCGATTGGATAGGGATGGCGGCCGGTGAGCAGCCGGTAGAGCAGGACGCCGAGGGCGTAGACGTCGGTCGCCGTGGTGACCGGCAGGCCCAGGATCTGCTCCGGGCTGGCCCAGGCGAGGGTCATGGGAAGCACCAGCCCGTGGCTGGTGGCGTCCGTCCGCCCTGGCAATTCTGGCGCGAGGGGAGCGAGGATCTTGGCCACTCCGAAGTCGAGCAGCTTGGGGCGGCCGTCCGCGGTCACCAGCACGTTGGAAGGCTTCAGGTCCCGGTGCACCACGAGATTCCGGTGCGCCTCGCTGACTGCCGCGAGCACCTCGATCATCAGCTCCAGGCGCCCGCGCAGGGATAGACCCTCGGCGTCGCAGTGGGCGTCGATCGGCTTTCCTTCGATCAGCTCCATGACAAAATAGGGGCGGCCGTCAGTGCTCGTGCCGCCGTCGAACAGACGGGCGATGGACGGATGGTCGAGGTGGGCAAGGATCTGCCGCTCGGTCTGGAAACGGGCCACGATCTCGCCGGTCTCCAGGCCGCGGTGGAGCAGCTTGATGGCGACCCGGTGCTGGAACTCCTCGTCGTCGCGCTCGGCGAGATAGACCACGCCCATGCCCCCGCGGCCCAGCTCGCGGACCAGCCGGTAGGGTCCCAGCCGGCGGCCGATTTCGCCCTGAGTCTCATCCTGGAGCACCGCCGCCGCCCCGGACGCCACGGCGTCCTCCAAAAAGCGTCCGGCTTGGACGTCCGCGGCCAGCAGTCGCTCCACGTCCGCGATCAGGTCCGCGTCTTCCCCCGCGAGGATCGCCTGCCGCTCGACCACCGAGCGCTCCAAAACCTCGCCGAACAGCCGTTCGACCCGTTGGAACCGCTCAGGATGCACGTCCGCTCCCCGGGGCCAGCCGATCGAACAGGAAGGCCCTGGCGAGGCGGGTGTCGAGGATCACGGTGGGCATCGAAACGTCCAGGACGTCCGCCGTCTCCTCGACCGACAAGCCGCCGAAGAAGCGCAGCTCGACGACCTGGGCCTTGCGAGCGTCGGCCGCTGCCAGCTCGGAGAGGGCGGCGTCGAGATCCAGGAGGTCGACCGGCGAAGCGACCGCCGCCAGCTCCTCGATCCTTTCGAGAGTCAGCTTCAAGGCCCCGCCGCCCCGCCGCGCGGCCTTCTGGGAGCGCGCGTGATCCACCAGGATGCACCGCATCAGGCGGGCAGCCAGGGAGAGGAAGTGAAGCCGGTCATGACACGAGGCCGGCCGGCCGCCGTGCAGGCGCAGGAATGCCTCGTGGACGAGCGCGGTGGGCTGCAGCGTATGGTCCGGCCGCTCTCGCGACAGCGCCCGTGCCGCCAGACGGCGCAGCTCGGCATAGACCAGCGGCGTCAGCGTCGCCAGCGCCCCGCGGTCCCCCTCTCCCCAGCGGACGAGCAGGTCGGTCACTTCATGTGTAGCGATCATTGGGCTGTGGCTTCTCCTCTATAGAGTCAGGTGCTCAACAGAGGAGAAGGGGGACGGCACCCGACCTTACGACCTCCCCAGAATGAACGGAGCCATGGAGTAGGAGAAGGGGCTGCGGTCGCTGAGGTCGTAGATCCGGATCTCGGAGAACCCTGTCTCCCGGAGCAGCTCCGCCAGCAGGTTCACGTCGGCGACGTTGAGGACGTGCTCCTCGTAGAGCAGCTCGTTGAGGCTCCGGCAGGAGCGTGAACTTCCATGGAACGGTAGTTCGGCGATGAGCGGAGTAAAAGGGTGCGGCCGGAGCCGGCCGCACCCTAGTTTCTAGAGGAGACTACGGATCCTCGCAGATGGCGTAGACGCCCTGGCTGCCCAGGTTCATGTCCCAGTTGCACACCCAGCCGTCGTCGTTCCAGGGATAGCTGCTCTGGAGCTTGCTGCTGGTGAAGTGGTCATTGCAGCCGCCGGAGACGACCTTCTTGCCGGCCGGGCACTGGACGAAGGCGACGTTGCTGACCGTCTCGGTCTTCGTGATGGTCTGGAGGTCGAGCGAGCCTTCGCCGCAGATCGCGTAGGCCGTGATGCTGGAGTTTCCATTGACCCAGCCGCAGACCCAACTGTCGCCCTCGTGGGGATAGGACGATTGCAGGATGTTGTTGCCCACGTTGTCCTTGCAGCCGCCGCCGATGACCATCTTGGTGCCCGGGCAGCTCGCGAGGAGGTAATTGCTCGCGGCAGTCGTCGCGGTCACGATCTCATGACCCTTGCAGCCGCTGACCGGAAGGTCGTCGCACAGGGCGTAGGCCGAAAGGCTGCCCGGATTGGTCTCGAAGTCGCAGGTCCAGGCCGTATCGCTGAGCGGCGCCGAGGTGCGCAGGCGGGTGCTGGTGAAGTCGTCGCTGCATCCGCCGCCCACGACCTTGCGGCCGGCCGGGCAGGTCGCGGTCACTACATTGCCCACGGTCGCGTTGGCGGAGACGATCTGCGGCCGGAACGGGGTCAGGGCGCAGTCGCAGGAGGGCGGGGTGAGAAAGCCGTTGACGGCGGCGGTGCTGTTCGGGCCGCCGCTGGTGGCGTTCGTGCCCAGCCCGAAGCCTGCGAAAGCCTTCCACATCCGGCAGACGTCAACGCCGCCGTACTGGAGCGAGGCCGCCTGGAGGATGCCGTCCCGGACCTGGGTGAAGGTCGGGCTGCAGGGCGTGAACTTCAACCCCTCGTTGACGTAGTGCATCGCCCGGATGTTGCCGAAGCTGAGATTGGGGAGATAGAGGTAGGGGAAGAAGCCCCAGGTGTCGACCAGCTTCCAGTAGACCTCCCAGGCGCCCTGGGCCCAGACGGAGCCGACGCCGTGGGGGATGGCCATGCCGGCGATGCTGGCATAGGTCCAGGTGTTGATCGCCGGGTTGGTGCTGTAGCGCTGGGCGCGGATGCCGGGGCCGGTCACGGGCTGGTTCAGGGCATAGGTGCCGATGCCGCGCCCGTCGGTCCCCTGGTCGCCCCACTCGTGCGTGTAGACGAGCGACCACCAGTCGGAGAGCCCTTCGCCGGGTTGCTGCAGGTTCTGGAGGCAGCTCACGTTGGCCGGCCCGCCCACCAATCGGTTCGAGATGCCATGGCCGTACTCGTGCACGATGATGCCGGAGTCGAGACTGCCGTCCTTCTGGGGTGTGGCCGTGTTCCACAGGAACATCTGCATGCGCGGCCGCTGGCCGTCGGGCAGGGTGAGGAAGTTGGCGTTGTTGATGCCGCCGGCGTCCTGGCCCTCGGCGCGGACGTCATCGTTGCCCAGGCCGCCGAGGCCGTAGTTGTTGACCTGGAAGTTGCCGGCCGCGGGGGTGAAGCCGTAGAGCTGCTGGATGTCATGGATGATGTTGTTCCAATAGAACAGGTTTGCAATCGAGGCGGGACGGTAGGTGCTCGGGGCCCCGGCCAGGTTGATGGGGAAGTCGCAGTTGAGGCCGGCGCCGCAGTCGGGCTGGACGACCGGAGGCAGGTTGTTGGCGTCGCTGTCCTCGTAGGCATGCGCGTTGTTGCCCCGCATGATTGTGAACTCCGGCCCGGGGATGCCGTTGGTGTCGTGCCAGCCGAACGGCGAGGCGGTCGACCCGGGCACGGTGGCGGGGTTGTTCACCAGGGTGCGGCCGTCGGCCGGAGGCAGGGGAGTGGTGTGGTTTGGGCTCTCGACCGGCTGCGGATAGACGCGGTAGCTGTCCGAGGCCACCCAGTCGAAGCGGGTCCAGACCTGGCCGCTCACGGCGTCCACCGTCAGGTCGTACACGTGCTGATCGTCCAGCGTGAAAATCTGGAAGTTCCAGACCAGCCGCGCGTCGCCGCGGCGGATGGGGAGCACCATCAGCCTGGCCTCGATCGGCTGCTTGGAGAGGTCCGGCGCCGAGAACTGCGTGGTCTTCTGCACGTCCTGGACGGCACCGGTCTCGCGCAGGTTCTTGGCCGAGACACCCAGGTGCTGGGCGGCGGCGAGCACGGCGGCGGCGGCATCCAGGGACGGCTTGCGCTCCGCGACGGAGAAGCCCAGGTCGGGGAGGAAGTCGTTGCTCACGCTCAGGACCCGGTTGTCGCGGTCGAGGTGGACCTGGATCTGCCCGTTGTAGACCGGAAGGCCGTCAATCTTCTGGCGCAGATAGAAGTGGAGGGCGCCGCTCGCTTCCGAGGGGACGGCGTCGGTCACCTCGATCTCGGCCAGGTCGGCCTGGCTGAGGCCCAGCAGGCCGGCATGGTCCTGGAGGAAGGAGAGCGCCACGTCGAGCGGCTCTCCGGGGTTGGGTCCGGTCAGAGCTCCGGCGGGGTTGTACAGGGAGCGGAGAGCCCCCGTGGCCGGATCGCGGTGGACCAGCAGCTCCGGCATCGAGGCGCGGAGCTCCGCCTCGGCCGCGCTTTGCAGCGAGTCGGCTGCCGGGGTGACGCCTTGGTTGAAGGCAATCCGGGCGTCGAAGGCGCGGTTTTCTCCACGGATCTGGGCTGCAAGCCCGGAAGCCAGGAGCAGAGCCATACCAGCGATGCCGAGGACAACCGGCCAGGAAGCGGACATCCGAGACCTGTGAGTCATACGAATCCTCCTCCGTGGGATGTTTGCAGCCAGCACCCCGAGGAGAACCCGCGGTCTCTCTCCGGGGTCGAGTGCCGGCGAGGGGCCGGCGGGGTAGAGACCTTCTACATAGATAGGTACATCTCTTCGAAAAAACGAGCCGGCCCGGCGCCGCGAGACGAGCGGGATCTCGGTAGCCGGGCCTGGTACGGCAGCTTCCTGGATGACATTCATGATTCGAAAGTGTATCTTCGTTCTGATGACGGCTGACAGCTCCCGCGTACCGCGATTCCGGCTCGGTCTGCTCCTCTGGCTGGCCGGCATGCTCGGCGTAGTCGTCATCACGATTACAGTGCTGCCCGCCTTTTTGAAGGATCTAGAAGACCTTCCTGCGCCCTTGTGGATGATCTCGCTGGCGAGCCTCGCGCAGAGCGCTGTCCTCGTCGCGCTCGCCGCATGGGCGGGTGTTGCGCTCGCTCCGGCGGTGGGCCTGCATGCGCCCGGGTTCGAGGCTGCCGCGGCGGGCCGCCCGATCGTGCCTGCGCTCCGGCCGCAGCTTCTGCCCGGCCTCCTCTCCGGAGTGCTGGGAGGGGTGGTGCTCTTTGCCGCCTTCCGCTACGCACCTGCCGCCGTCGTGGAGATACAGAGGCGGTTCAGCCCGTCGCTCCCCGCCCGTGTGCTCTACGGCGGCATCACGGAGGAGCTGCTCCTGCGGTGGGGGTTCATGACGTTGCTGGTCTGGCTGGTGTGGCGGTTCGCGCAACACCGGCTGGGAGCCCCGAGGGCGGGCTATGTCTGGATCGCGATCCTCGTGAGCTCGCTCGTGTTCGCCGCGGGCCATCTGCCGGCGGCGGCAGTTCTGGCCGGGGTATTGACGGCGGACATCGTCGCTTTCGTCATCGTGGTGAACACAGCCTTCGGAGTGCTGTTCGGCTACCTGTTCTGGCGATATGGACTGGAAGCGGCGATCATCGCCCACGCGACGGCGCACGTGGTGAGCTACGTCGTGGGCTTGCTCTGAGTCGGCTTCCACAAAATCAGCGTGACTGTTTCTGATCACCCGCTCTGACTATTGCCATCGAAATCTTCTCCCAACCTGGCTTCCAAACGCTTGAGCGCCTCACATAGCAGCAGTTGGGTTTCGCGCAACTCGTTTTCAAGCCGTTCGACCCGCGCCTCAAGCGTTTCCACGATTAGAGAGTGAGGGACAGTATAGCGAGTCGGGTCGTTAACGCGATTGGTTACGCACCGTCAATCTCTGGCCAACCTGTGTCACCTTCACCGTCAAGAGCCGCTGATTCCTTCTTCATCTCGCAGAAGATTACTGAGCCTACAAGTAGGTTGAGAAGCTTTTGTACGTGCCTCGCGTAATTACGGCGTGCCGCCCTAATAGAGAGTCGTACAAGATAAGTGGCTATGAGGAGGCCAACGACAAGCGCCGCCAGATATCGCCACCACGTGATTCCAAGCGAGAAATAATTAGTCAACGACCAAAACAAACTTCCCAGGGTAAAGAGTACTGTAGCGAGACACATATTGATCTGGAATTCAAGATAATACCAGTAACTCTCTTGCAAGAAAATGAGCTTATCAAGCGGGATAATAGGGAAAAGCAGATACTCGAGATCAAACGCCTCTGATTTGCGAAGGCGTCGCGAGAGCTCCTGGGGCAAGATACGTCTTGAGTTGATCTTAGAGTACAGATGGTCAAAAATTTCCTTTTGCAGGTCGAACAATTCTTCGTTACCCTTCCTGAAGGGCCTCCTGATAACCGAATCAGTCAAATAGACAAAGAGAACCATATTGGAGAAAATCCCGCAAATGAGACTGAGGGGGATGGCTACGAATGAGGTAAGTAGGGAGTTTTGCGCTATCCATCTAAGGAGTGAATCTCCAGGCGCCAGGCCTATTAGGCTTATCAGCGCATCCAGCAGGAGCACCAAAGAAAAAACAATAACAAACCCTGGCAGGAACGTCTTAATTATACGGCCAAAGCTAAAAGTTCCAAGTAGATTCATAGGCTACTCTTAGTATACTAGCTTGACGTGATTCCCCTCACCGGCTGCGTCTCACTGCCTCACCGTGGGCGAACTTATTGCGCAGGCCGATCACCGTGTCCCACTTCCGCACAAAGTCGCTGTATGTACCTTGAAAAAGAACTGCAAGAGGCGTATCGCTGTGACGATCATATAGCTGCCGCATCTTCATAGCACCATGAACGCTCGACAGTAATTTCTCGACCTCTCTATCGCCTCGCTGTGCACTGAGAAGACGAAATATGGAAGTTTCCAACAGCGACTCAAGCATAGCAGCGAGAAAAACGAAACGCACCTGTTCACCCTCATCAACCAATGTGTCCCTGTTTTGTACGACGGAAAGGAATGTCTTCGCGGCATGATGAGGCCAGCGCGTCCTCTCTTGCGAGGTGCTACCGCAGCAAGGCATTGGGTTCTCTGTGCCATCGAGATGATACTCAGCATCCTCGGAGACATGGTGACAGGTGGGACACTCTATTCTACAAAGGATGGCCCCAGTCTAATCGGTCTATATAGCCACTCGTAACCCACTCGCTATTTCTCGGCTAACAGCTTGATCAATATTCCACGACTTTCCGCCTTACCGACACCTGGTGTCTCTGCTGGCTGATGGCAACATGTCGATAAGCGAGCAGTTTCTGTAGGTTCTTCAATGGTACTCCGCTCCTGTCTGGGGAGTCAACGCGGTCCAGGTGTCGGATAAGCCTTCAGGCCCTTGGGCCAGGATGAGAAGCTTATGCGGCAAGCCAGCCAGGTGCGCTGAAATCCAGCCGAGCGCGCTTGATGGGCGATCCAGCGCGCACATCGATCTGGCCGGCCAGGTACTGACGTTCGGCCGCGCGGCATCCGCCTCATGCCAGGATTTCCACGTATCCGTCGGTTCCATGCACGCGGATGCGCTGCCCATCCTTGATCAACCTGGTCGCGTTCTCCACGCCGACGACCGCTGGCAAGCCGTATTCCCGGGCGATCACCGCGCCATGGGTCATCAGCCCACCCACCTCGGTCACCAGGCCCTTGATGGACACGAACAAGGGCGTCCAGCTCGGGTCCGTGAAGGCGGTGACCAGGATATCCCCGGCTTCCAGCTCGGCATCGGCCATGTCCGAGAGGACGCGGGCCCGTCCCTCGACGACGCCCGCGGAGACGGCGAGACCGGCAAGGGCGTCGGCGGGGAGATCGGTTCGCTTGTACTTACCTACGACGATTTCCCCATCGGACGTGAGGACCCGCGGTGGCGTCAGCTTCCGGTTGCGCTCGTGCTCGGCCTTGCGCTCGCTGACGATCTGGTCGTCCAGCTCGTGTGTGCGGATGACCTCGCGCAGCTCTTCGAACGTGAGGTAGTAGATGTCCTCTTGCTCATGGATCACGTTGGCTCGCACGAGCCGCCCGGCTTCTTCCAGAAGGGCCTGCTTGTAGACGAAGAAGCGGTTGACGATGCCGTACTTCGGATACTCACGGTAGCCGGCGAAGGTCCGGAGCCGGTTGATCATCCGTTGCGTTTCCTCGGCCTTCTGCTCGCCATCCGGCAGGTGCTTCAAGCGTTCCAGCAGCTCCTGTTCCTTCTTCGAGGCCTCCTGCCGCCCTTGCTCGAACTTCCGGCTGCCGGCCCCCGGCTCGAAGTTCTTGACGTTGCTGAGTATCAAGGGAACCAGGGTCGTGGGTGCTTCGCTCCAGCGCGTCCTCGTCACGTCGATTTCCCCGGCGCACCGCATGCCGTACTTGTCGAGATACGCGCGGAGGGCGTCATGGGCTTCCTTTCCCCCATCCAGCGGGAGCAGGCCCTCGAAGAAGCCGTCGTCCTTCGCATTTTGGAGATAAGCGACCACCTGCGGATGCGGGCGGATCACGTCGGCGACATCCAGGAGCGCTAGCCCCATTTCCGAGGTTACGTTGTTCGGTGCGGACTGCGCGAGCGTGTCCGCGGGGCTCTTCTCGCCTAACCACGCCAGCATCTGGTCGTTGATCCAGTTTGCAGCGTTCATGCTGGTCATGATAGCGGCGAAGTTCTGCGGCTCGGTCAAACGCTGCTTGGAGAGCTGGACGTCTTCCACGATGAAATCCAGCAGATCCGTTCCGGATTTCGTCCGGATGTCCCGCTTCAGGGCTTCGATCGACGCCTGGTTGCGCGCGATCAAGTCCGCGACGATCGCCGGATCGGCCTCGATTAGCGCCTGGAAGTTCGGAGGCGACGTACCTGGCTTGCTTTGACCGGGACCCGGAGCTTTCGGATCAGCCGGCGACGATTCGATGAAATCCCCCCGCTCGACGATGGTCGTCAGGGCGTCCTTGATCAGCGGATCGGAGCGGCCCAGGACATTCAAGAGCATGTGCCGGCCGGCCGGCGAAGCCAGCTGCTTCGAGATATCGACGAACAACCTGCCACCCGCTGCATACATGTGCATGTGTCCCTGCGCGGTCAACTGGAACAAGGACAGCCCCAAGGGCTTCATGGGGTCGGTCATCATCTGCTGATGGCCGACGGAGACATAGACGTGGTTGCCTGGATCCTCCGCTTCGGGGATGGGGTACAGGGTCGTGATCGGCCGGCTCTGGACGATGTGGAGCTCGTCCTCGACCAGGCACCATTCGATGTCCTGGGGCTCACCGAAATGCCCTTCGATCTGCCGGCCCAGGCGCGCGAGCCGCACGATCTGCGCATCCGTCAGCACTTGCCGGTCATGCCCCTTGGCGATCGCCTTGTCGATGACCTGGCCGTCCCGAACCTTGTAGCCATCGGCGTTCACCAAGCCGGAGACCAGGGCCTCGCCCAGTCCGAAGCCAGCCTCGATCGCTGCCACCTTTCGGTTCCCTGTGACGGGATCGGCCGTAAACAAGATGCCCGACGCCTGCGGGAGGAGCATCTTCTGCACCACCACCGCCATGTGGACCTTGCGGTGGTCGAAGCCGTGTTGGAGGCGGTAGGCGACCGCCCGCTCGGTGAAGAGCGAGGCCCAGCACCGGCTGATGTGCTTCAGGATCGCCGGCTTGCCGATGACGTTCAGATACGTATCCTGCTGGCCCGCGAAGGAAGCCGCCGGTAAATCCTCCGCCGTCGCGCTGGACCGCACGGCGTAGGCCTCTTGCTCCCCGAGCCTGGCGAGGAAGCGGGTGATCGTTTCCTGGACGTCTTCAGGGATGGCGATCCCTTCGATGACCCCGCGGATCGCCGCGGCAAGCTCCCGGATCGCCTCGCGGTCTTCCGCCTTCAGCAGCGCCAACCGATCGAGCAAGCCGCCGATCGCCGGCGCTGCGCCCATGATCCGCTTGAAGGCTTCGGTCGAGACGCAGAAGCCATCCGGCACGCGGATCCCTTCGAGCCTGGAAAGCTCCCCCAGGCTCGCGCCTTTCCCCCCGACCACCCCGATGTCGGTTCGGTCTACCTCCTGGAAGCCAAGCACATACGCACGCATCTGTTCACCTCCTTCTCACTTACGGCCGGGGACTATGCGGCATGCCCCGGGGCTTGCCGCAAGCCCCTGCGGCTGGCATAATCTGAAAGTGGGAAGGGACGGGAGTCTTCTCGTTCCGTGCGTGCCCCCCGCAAACGGCGGCCAAACCCTCCAGGCCGCCCCCCCAATCACTCCTTGGCGACGATCGCCCGCGGCCCAAGTCGACCGTCTGCGCTACGTGCTCGCAGGACGGGAGAGGTGCGCCCAAAAAGCCCGAGAGCAACTCCGGATAGGCAGAGGAAGTCCTACTTTCTAACGATCTGCACGGTCAAACAACTCGCCACGGCTTAGAAGGCCACCCGGGAGGCGCCGCAGGAGCTGTCCGCGGCTGGGAGAAAGGTAGAATCACTCGTTCTCTTCAACACTCGCCAGGCACATATTCTGGCGCCGAGTTAGAAACCAAGCAGAGGAGAGCATCTCCATCCGACTCGCAATCCTTTATCGAGCTGGAGCCCCCGCCCAGCGACTACGGAACGTCTGTGCCTTGACCAACGGGGGCCTCATAGAGGTTATGCACCATTTGCCTCGCCCTTAACAAACGCCACCAAAACTGTAACAACAGTTCCTGCTGCGGCGAGCACTACTTCTAAAAGTGACTGAAGGCCTGTAACAGACCGAATATAAAAGGCCCACACGAGAAGTCCGCCAAGCAACACGCATTCGACAACTGCCATTATAATGATAAGAATTCTCCGGCCTTTGGCACTCGCCACCTTGTTGGACGTTAATAGTATCAGTCCTACTAGCGGGGCGACAAGGTACACGAAAAGCTTAAGCCCATATTCGAACAAGGTCTTCTGAGCACTAGTCGGCTGTACTTGATACCTAATGTCGAGTCGTTGCAAAGTTCCGGATGACTGCGGCGCGGGGTTTCGGTAAAAACGTACTAATGAACCACGAACTATCTTCTCTCTATTATGAGGTAATGCTCCGGATCTAGTCTCGAAAATCTCCGCATCACCGGGGAGACGTACCGCTACCTCTCCTAGAGCCAAGGGATTGAGTGCTTGTGTAATCTCACCTGGAACACCTGCGGCCCGCACACTTGGGTCGAAGACAAGCCGCCTCTTAAGACCGCTGGATACAAGCACTAATGCACCCCGGAACTCGCTCCTGTCAAAGTCAGCCTCTTCGCTGAAGAGTGAGTACTCCGGGCTGAGCCCTACCGCGAGGCGCATGCTGCTGGAAGCAGTTGGCACGTAGGTAATCGCCGTCAAGTCATTGAGTGAACCCCAAGTGAGGAGCCCCTCCGCGTTAGGCTCTACCTCTTTGGTAGAGAACGGTAGGACTATAGAACTCTGCTTGCCGCGCGCCTCCTCCGGAAGCCTCAGTACTATACCGGTAGGTAGTGGCGCAGTTGTATCATCCAAATCAAAGCATAGAGTAAGCGCAGCTTCAACATCGAACCGCGAGGAGTCGAAGCGCGAGGTCACGCGATGGCAAGATATAATTGAACAGGCTATTGTGCCTAGCAAAATGGCCTGCCTGACAACCTTTGCCCAAGTCACGATAAGCTACCGAGTGTCGATAGAGCAAAATCGATGATGCCAATCGCTATACGGAAGACAGAGGCCAAAATAAGGTAGAAAAATGACCTAGTTAGATGCCAAGAGAATACCTTTTCGTCCGGCTTACGTGTCCCAGTAAATTCGGGCAGTAGGTAAACGCGGAGAGCACTATACAGGTGCAACCAAGATTGGAGAGCAAGGATGGCGGCCAATACAGCGGGAATGGTTATTAAAAAGCCAAGTCCCTTCCAGTCACCGACCCTAAAGTCCGTAAGAGTATACAAAAGGCCAGTGCTCGTTCCAAAGAGGATCGACCAGAGCCAAACATGAACATACTTTCGCAAGAGCAGTTCCCAGGGTCCAGCCGGAGAATTGACCAACTGGTCATTGCCCTTGTCGCTTGGTGGTTCCTCAGATTGCGGAATCATAAATCCCTCTCTGTCGTTTTACGGGTCATGTACTCACTCGGATCAAACGTTCAAGTTTATTTTGCGCGCATAACCTCAGAGTCGACATGAGCCTCAGGCTTTCGTAGAGGCCCAGATCGCAAGGCGCTTCAAACATCGAGGCGTCGCCTGCAACCGTCCGGAATACAACAACTTATTCAGTCTAAGTCGATCCCGGAGGCGTGTCAATCCAACCGGGAAACCCACCCATACGACACGCTCGAGGACCGCGGGTCCTGAAATTGACGGCAACCGCCATCGCTGCTTGCCACCCTCGGTACATCTCTCCTCCATTCAGGAACTTACGCTCCTAGAAGACAGACACTCCGGCCGCTACGCATTCTCAGCGGTGAGCACGGGATGCTTATACAGTTGGGTATGGGCCGATATGCACACCGACGCCGAAGGAGAATTCTCCACGGAATCATGAGCTTGCGACCACCTCACTAGGACGGCTTCTGAGCTTGATAAGGCGCGACGCCTTCTCCTCACAGGAGAAGGTCGAGCGGGCTCTGCACTCTACGCCACCCCGGTTCAGCACGTGCGCGTAGATCATCGTCTCTTCACGCTTCGGGCCGCCTGATCCCTTACGCGGGAGAGTCGAAAAACACAACGGGCCGGCTCCGGGCTCGGGACCTCGCTTCGTGGAAGGGGAAGTTTTCGAGGGTGCGCGCCCTCGTCCCGGTCTCCCCCGGAACCAGCCCGTTCCTCTCCTCGACGGGAGAAGGATGCACGGCTTCCCTGGAGGCCAAGCCCCCTTCTTTGGGTGGACGGCGGCGTCCTTGGGCTCGGAGACCGACCGTCCTTTTCAATTTTCAAAGAACCTGCAGCCTTCTTCCTGGATGTGCCTGCTCGTCTGCCAGACGTTCATACGTTTCCCCGGCCCGGAGCGTCTCGGAGAAGCCGGACGGCAGCTCGCGGAGCGCTCGTTTGGCCCGCTCGAAGCGTAAACGGAATTTTTAGGCGTCCAGAGCTACTCTGGATCGTTAAAAATTCCGCTGGACCGCTCAGCGGAACTTTCTACGGCTAAACGGGAGAATTGACGGCTCAAAAAAATTTTGGACGCGTCAGAGTTTCCCGCGACGCGTAAAAGTTGCACCGAACGCGTCAAAGAAACTTTGGACGGCTCAACGGAAGATTTAGCCGTCCAGAGTTGCTCTGGATCGCTAAAAACTCCGCTGGACCGCTCAATAGAATTTTCGACGGCTCAACCGATCTTTTGATGGGTCAATGGTGCGCGGGACGGGCGGGAGGCTTGAGAAGGGAGCAGAAAAGCGGGGGACGTGCCGGCAGTGGGGGAGGGCCGGCTACTTCGCGGGATCAGGAGCGGAATCGGAGGAGGAAACTGTCAGGAGAAGCGGAAGCGGCTCCGGCGCCTTCCTTTGCGACCGGCCGCGGAACGGCTGCACCCAGCCCTGACGGAGCCGTGTCCGGATCTGCCGAGCGAGATCCTGCCGGGTCGATCCCAAGGGCGGTGTGCTGCGCGTCGAAGCCGGATACCTGGCTGCTCGGCATCTGCAGCGTGGGGGAGCTCATGGGGAGAAACAGGATTGCCATCTCACACCTCCTTGCCTGACCTTCGATACAGGCATACGAGGCTTCGGACCGAAACGTCTAGACGGAAGGGGGGCCGCACTCGTAGGAGGGTACGGCATTCGAGGAAGGCGAGCAGAAGCCGGTTCGCCGCTCTTCAGTTCTTTGAAAGACGATGGACCCATGAGGTTCGGCGAGCCCGAAGGAGAGGCCCGCCGCTCATGGGCTTCGTGATGTGCCTGGTGGTCCCGGCTCAGGAGCCCCTTCCGTCCAGCCATTCGATCAGGTCCCGGATCACCTCTTCCTTCCCGATCTCGTTCAGGACCTCGTGCAGGAACCCGTCGTAGACCTTCAGGGTCTTGTCTTCGCTGCCGAGGCGCTCGAAGACCTGGCGTGAGCGCTCGGGCTGGGCGATGGGGTCCGCCGAGCCGATCAGGAAGAGGACGGGGAGACGGATCTCTCCGGCGCGCTCCAGCACCTCTTCCTGAGCGTGGCGCGCTTCGAAGAACCACCGCGCGTTGAAGGTCTTGAAGACCAGGGGATCGGCGACGTAGGCCTCGACCATGGCGGGGTCGTGGCTCAGCGCCTTGGCCTCGAGAGGGCTCTTCGTGAGCAGCTTCGGGGCCAGGTGGGAGGCCGCGGTGGCGACCGCCTCCTTGAGGAAGTGGATGTCCGTGGCCAGGTGGAGGTACGGACTGCTCACCGCGAGCGCCGCGAAGGCATCCGGACGGTGCAGGACGTAGCGGAGCGACAGTAGGCCGCCCAGGCTGTGGCCGAAGAGGAAGCGGGGGAGCGGGTCGTCCGGCAGCTCCGCCAGGAAGAGATCGAGGTCCTCCAGGTAGTCCCCGAAGCGATGGACGTGGCCCCGCACCCCCTCGGAGTGGCCGTGCCCCCGCAGGTCCAGGGCGTGGCAGTCGTATCCGGCGCCGGTCAGGGCCTCGATCACGTGGGGATAGCGGCCCACATGGTCGGCGTAGCCGTGGACCAGGACCACCCGCGCCCGGGGAGCGGGAGAGGGGTAGTGCCAGGTGGACAGGGAGAGGCCGTCCGGGGTCCGGAGGGTCGAGCGGGTCTCTTGCGGGGGCACGGAGAGAGCCTACCAGTCCTTGACAGAAGCTAAACAGGGGGACTACAGTCGGCGCGGATGTAAACGGTTACACCGCCGTGAGCGATCCACTCCACCGCACCCCGCCGACCCCCGCCGCCACGATCAAGGAGGTGGCCCGCGAGGCCGGTGTGTCCGTGGCCACGGTATCCCGGGTCTTCAACGAGAAGGGGCCGGTCCGGGACGACACGCGGCAGCGCATCCAGGAGGTCGCGACCCGGCTCGGCTACTCGCCCAACGCCGCGGCCCGCAGCCTCAGCACCCGCAAGACCGGGACCATCGGCGTCCTGCTGCCCGACCTCTACGGCGAGTTCTTCTCCGAGGTGATCCGCGGGCTCGACCTCGCGGCGCGGCGCAGCGGCTACCACATCCTGGTGTCGAGCTCCCACAGCGACCGCAGCGAGGTCGAGGCCGTTCTGCGCGCCCTGCGCGGCCGGGTCGACGGCCTGATCGTCATGTCGCCCGAGGCGGATGCCCGGGCTCTCCAGGCGAACCTCCCCGGCACGCTGCCCATCGTGCTCCTGAACACCCGGGTCGAGGGGAGCGCGTTCGACTCGATCAATCTCGACAACTATGGCGGCGCGTCCGCCATGATCCGCCACCTGGCCGGGCTGGGGCACCGCCGGATCGCCTACCTCAAGGGTCCGGCGGGCAACAACGACGCCCTGGAGCGCCTGGCCGGCTACCGCGACGCGCTGCGATCGCTCTCCGCGGAGCCGGTCGAGCTCGAAGGGGACTTCAGCGAGCTGTCGGGCGACCGGGCCGGGCGCGAGATCCTGGGGATGAGCCCCCGTCCCACCGCGGTCTTCGCGGCCAACGACGCCATGGCCATCGGCCTGCTGCACGCTTTCCAGAAAGCCGGGGTGCGGGTCCCGGAAGACATTACCGTGGTCGGGTTCGACGACATCCCGATCGCCCGGTTCCTGACGCCGCCTCTCACCACCGTCGGGGTCGCGATCGCCGACCTGGGCGCGCGCGCCATCCAGCGGCTGCTCGAGGTCATGGAGAGCGGAGAGGCCCAGGAGAGTCAACACGCGGTGCTCCCCACGACGCTGGTCGTCCGCGGTTCGTGCGGCGCAGCCTCTTCCACATCTTCGGATATCCCTTCAAGGAGGAGTGTATGAGATCGATCAAGGCAGCCCTGCTGCTCCTGCTGCTGGCCGCTCTGGCCGGCCCGGGAGCGTGGGCACAGACCACCACGTCGTCCATCGGGGGAGTGGTGCGGGACGACTCCGGACCGCTCGCCGGCGCCACCGTCGAGGCGGTAGGCAGGGAGAGCGGCTTCCGCCAGACCACCACGACCGAGGCCAACGGCAGGTTCGCTCTCCCGGGCCTTCAGCCGGGCGTGTACACCCTGACCGTCTCCTCCTCGACCTACTCGCCCCAGGGCCGCACCGTGCAGGTGCTGATCGGCCAGGACGTGGATGTGGAGCTCGTGCTCTCGCCGACCGAGGTGTTTACGGAGAACGTGACGGTGGTGGGCGACACCGTGCAGCTCCTGGTCGAGACCCGGAGCTCCGAGATCGCGACCAACATCACCCCGCGGCAGATCGAGTCGCTGCCCCAGAACAACCGCAACTTCCTGGGGCTCGCGATCCTGGCCCCGGGCGTGCGCTTCACCGAGGACCAGGACGCGGCGGGGCAGAAGTTCCGCAGCGGCGGCTCCGACGCCCGCCAGGTCAACGTCTTCATCGATGGCCTGTCGTACAAGAACGACATCCTCCCCGGCGGCGGCTTCATGCAGGAGTCCAGCCGCGGCAATCCGTTCCCGCAGAACGCGGTGCAGGAGTTCCGCGTCCTGACCCAGAACTTCAAGGCCGAGTACGAGAAGGCGTCCGCGGCTGTGATCACCGCGGTCACCAAGTCGGGCGGCAACGATTTCAACGGCGACATCTTTTATCTCACCCAGGACAACGACCTGGTAGCGCAGGACGACTTCTCCCGCGAGCGTGGGGACGAGAAGCCGGACTACGAGCGCGAGCAGATCGGCCTGTCCCTGGGCGGTCCCATCGTGCGCGACAGGCTCCACTTCTTCCTCTCCTATGAAGGCCAGGAGCAGGACCGCAACGCCGGGGTCTTCCGCGGCGGCTCCTTCGACTCCGCGCCGGCCAACGTGCAGCAGTTCCTCTCCGGGTTCGAGACGGGCGTGCTGACCTCGCCTTTCGAATCGGACCTCTACTTCGGCAAGCTCTCCTGGCAGCCGGCGGTGGGGCAGACGCTCTACACGACGTTCCACCGCCGCGACGAGCAGGAGGTGCGGGGCTTCGGCGGGCAGCGCACGCGCGACGGCGCCGAGAGCTTCGAGATCGGCACGGACGCCTTCGTGGCCAAGCACACCTGGGTGATCGGAAACGCCCTCAACGAGGCTTCCGGGACCGTGCAGACACAGGAGTGGAGCCCGGCCGCGCTCGACTCCTCCACGCCCCGCCTGAACTACATCGGCATCCTCGACGTGGGCGGCAAGGACGCGACCCAGGACTTCAAGCAGGACCGCATCGGCCTCCGCGACGACGTCTCCTGGGCGCTCGACTGGCGGGGCGCCCACAGCTTCAAGAGCGGCGTATCAGTCAACTGGCTGGATTACGCGGTCAGCAAGAATACCTTCGAAAACGCCCTGTTCGAGTTCCGCAGCGACGAGGACTGGCAGTTCCCGTTCCAGGCGCGCATCGGCTTCGGAGACCCGGAGCTCGCGTTCAGCAACACCCAGGCCGGCCTCTATCTCCAGGACGACTGGCAGGTCTTCAACAACCTGACTCTGAACCTCGGCGTGCGCTGGGACTATGAGTCGAACATGATCAACAACGACTACCGGACGCCGCCGGAGCTCGTTGCCGCGATGGAGGACGCCTGCCGCACCTACGGCCAGCCGGTGGGCGGGCAGACCACCTGGTGCCTGCGCGACTTCCTCGACATCGACCGTTTCACGACCGACGGCGACGACCGCGACCCCTACTACGGCATGGTGCAGCCGCGCGTCGGCTTCGCCTGGGATGTACGCGGCAACGCGAAGACCGTGGTCTTCGGCGGCTGGGGCCGGTACTACGACCGCGTCGTCCTCAACGACATCTTTGACGAGCAGTACCGCCAGCAATACAAAATCTTTTCCTTCTGCTTCTCGGCCGATGGCAGCCCGACGCCCAATTGCAGCGTGCCGGCGCTGGCCTGGCGTGACGAGTTCCTCTCTGCCGAGGCCCTGCGGCAGCTTGTCGCGAGCGGCCAGGCGCCCGGCCCCGAGGTCTTCCTGGTCGACAACGAGATGCGGCCGCCGCGGTCCAACCAGTGGTCGCTCGGCGTCCGCCACCAGCTCGGCAACTGGCTGACCTCGCTCTCCTACTCCGGGGTGCGCGGCTACAACAACATGATGTATTTCTTCGCCGACCTGCCGCCGGGCACCCAGTTCGACGACCGCTTCGGCAACAACGTGCAGGTGCCGGGCTTCGCCCGCCTCTTCTACACCTCCACGTCGCGGCGCACCTGGTACGACGGCTTCTTCCTGAACCTCGACCGGCCGATCACCGCCGACGGCAGGTGGGGCTTCAACCTGTCCTACACGTATGCAGAAGCCGAGCAGACCGGCACCGACAACCCCGGCGAGGGCATCGCCTTCGGCGCCTTCGACTACCTGAACCCCGACAGCCTCTTCCGGATCCCGGGCACCAACGACGAGCGGCACCGGCTGATCATGAGCGGGACCGTTGCGCTGCCGGCCAACTTCCAGCTTTCCTCGATCATCACGCTCGGCTCGGGCGTGCCGTTCACGGTCTTCGACGACTCGACGGCGCCGTTCACCGTGCGCTGGAACGAGGGACGGCCGGAAAAGCACGACTTCATCATCCCCGATGCCTGGGCCTACCGCAGCACGGACCTGCGCCTGGAGTGGCAGGCGCCGCCCATCGTCAACACCCGCGTCAGCCTGATCGCCGAGGGATTCAACATCTTCAACCACGACAACGGCGGCTGCTTCGAGAGCTCCAGGCCGCGGCTGCCTGACGTCAACGAACGCTTCGGTCAGCCCAACTGCCAGATCAACACCCGCCGCTTCCAGGGCGGCGTGCGGGTGGGCTTCTGAGGATGCGCGCGCTGCTCCTGCTCATGCTCGTGGCGAGCTGGAGCTGCGCGCCGGCCGTTCCATCGGTCTCCGCTCCGGCTGCGGCCTCCATGGATGCCCCGCTCCTGGTCGACGACATCCAGGAGCGGACCTTCCGCTTCTTCTGGGACCTGGCGCAGCCGGAGAACGGGCTGATCCCGGACCGCTGGCCCACGCCTTCGTTCTCCAGCGTGGCCGCGGTGGGCTTCGGCCTCACTGCCTATCCGATCGGTGTAGAGCGGGGGTGGGTGACGAGGGAGGAGGCGCGGAGCCGCGTGCTCAAGACGCTCCGCTTCCTGGAGTCGGCGCCCCAGGGGCCTGAGCCCAGGGGGATGACCGGACATAAAGGTTTCTTCTATCACTTCCTCGACATGAAGACCGGGACCCGCTTCCAGCAGGTGGAGCTGTCCACGATCGACACGACCCTGCTCCTGGCGGGCGCCCTGTTCTGCCAGTCATACTTCGACCGGGACGATCCCGAGGAGGAGGAGATCCGGTCGCTCGCCGAGACGCTCTACCGGCGGGCGGACTGGACCTGGGCGCGTCCCGAGCCGCCCCGGGTCTCGATGGGCTGGCATCCGGAAAGCGGTTTCATCGAGCATGAGTGGGTCGGCTTCAACGAAGCCATGATCCTCTATGTCCTGGCGCTCGGCTCGCCCACGCACCCGGTTGATCCCGCAGACTGGAATGCGTGGACCAGCACCTATCGATGGGGGACGTTCCACGGCCAGGAGCACGTCAACTTCGCGCCGCTCTTCGGTCATCAGTACTCGCACGTCTGGATCGACTTCAAGGGGATCCAGGACGCCTACATGCGGGAGAAGGGGATCGATTACTTCGAGAACTCGCGCCGGGCGACCCTTTCCCAGCGCGCTTATGCCATCGACAATCCCGGCAAGTTCCGAGGCTACGGCGAGAACGTCTGGGGGCTCACCGCCTGCGACGGTCCGCTGGACGGCGAGCTCGCGATCGACGGCCGGAGGGTCCGCTTCATGACCTACGCGGCGCGGGGCGCGGCCCTCGGGGAGATCCGTGACGACGGCACGATCGCGCCCACGGCCGCGGCCTCGTCGATCGCCTTCGCCCCCGAGGTCGCCATCCCGGCCATCGAGGAGATGCACCGCCGCTGGGGCGAGCACCTGGTCTCTAAGTACGGTTTTCTCGATTCGTTCAATCCGAGCCTGACCTTCGAGGTCGCCACCCAGCACGGCAAGGTGGTGCCGGGGGTCGGATGGTTCGACGGTGATTATCTCGGTATTGATCAGGGACCGATCGTGGCGATGATCGAAAATCACCGGAGCGGTTTGATCTGGAAGACGATGCGCCGCAATCCTCACATCGTGCGAGGTCTGAAGCGAGCGGGGTTCACTGGCGGATGGCTGGAGTGAGCCCTCACCCCCGGCCCCTCTCCCGCCTCCCCAACCCCCTCCCTGGGAGAGGGGCGCCCCCACACGCCCTCTCAAGTCAGTTCCCCCCTCTCCCGGGGAGGGGGTTGGGGAGGCGGGAGAGGGGGGTTAGGGGGGGGAGGGCTCTCCTTGCCCTCTCTCTTCTCCTGCTCGCGGCCTGCGGCAGGGGAGACGCGGACCAGCGCACTGCCATCCGCTTCTGGGCGTTCGGACGCGAGGGGGAGGTGGTGCGCGAGCTGGTGCCGGAGTTCGAACGGCGGCATCCCGGCATCACAGTGGAGGTCCAGCAGATCCCCTGGACGGCCGCGCACGAGAAGCTGCTCACCGCGTTTGTGGGCGATGCTACGCCCGATGCCGCGCAGCTCGGCAACACCTGGGTTCCCGAGTTCGTCTCCTTGGGCGCCCTCGAACCTCTGAATGCCCGGGTCACGGCTTCCATTCGAAAGGATTCTTTCCCCGGCATCTGGGATACCAACGTGGTCGACGGCGAGACCTGGGGGCTGCCCTGGTACGTGGACACGCGCCTGCTCTTCTACCGCACCGACCTCGTGGCCGCCGCGGGCGTGCCCTGGCCGCCGAAGAGCTGGGCCGAGTGGCGTACGGCCATGGAGGGGATCAAGCGGCACGGGGGACCCGGCAAGTTCGCCATCCTGCTGCCCATTGATGAGTGGCAGCAGCCGGTCATCTTCGGCCTCCAGAACGGCGCCGGGCTGCTCGACGGTGCCGGCCGGCACGGCGCCTTCCGCGATCCGCGCTTCAAGGAGGCCATGGCCTTCTATCTCGATCTCTACACCTCCGAGCTGGCTCCCGCTCTCGACCTCCAGGGCATCGCCAACATGTACCAGCAGCTCGCGGAGGGGTATTTCGCCATGGTGATCACCGGCCCCTGGAACCTCGGCGAGTTCCGCAAGCGGATGCCGCCCGAGATGCAGGACCGCTGGGCCACGGCGCCGTTGCCCCCGCCGGAGAAGGGGATGCCCCATCCCGGGCTGTCGCTTGCGGGCGGCTCCAGCCTCGTGCTCTTCCGCCAGGCGAAAAATCCGGAGGCGGCCTGGAAGTGGCTGGAGTACCTGTACGAGCCGGCGCAGCAGGCCCGTTTCTATGAGCTTTCCGGGGACCTGCCAGCCCGCCCTTCGGCGTGGAAGCTGGCCGGGCTCGCCGACGATCCCAGGGCAGTCGCGTTCCTGGACCAGCTCGGGAGCGTCGCGCCCACGCCCAAGGTGCCGGAGTGGGAGCAGATCGCCACCCGGGTGGCCGAATGCGCCGAGCAGGTGATGCGCGGAGGACGGGACCTCGACGAGGCGCTCGCCGCTCTCGATGCCGACGTGGACCGAATTCTCGAGAAGCGGCGCTGGATGCTGGACCGGGCCGCGGAGGAGGGGAAGTGACTCCCGCAGGGATCGAGGAACAGAAGGGCACCCCCGCCGAAAAGCGGGCAGCCTGGCTGCTGCTTTCGCCCGCCCTGGGCGCCATCGGCCTCTTCTTCGCTGTCCCGCTGATCGCGGCCCTCCTCCTGTCGCTCACCGACTTTGACATCTACGCCCTGGCCGATCCGCGGAACACACGCTTCGTGGGCGCCGGGAACTACGCGCGGCTGCTGAGCGATCCCCTGTTCTGGAAGGTGCTGCGCAATACTCTTGTCTTCGTCGCGGTCGGCGTGCCGCTGACGCTGGCCGCGTCACTCGGGGGCGCTCTCCTGGTGCATTCGAAGCTGGCACGGTGGCGCGGCCTCTTCCGTACCATTTTCTTCGCGCCGGTAGTGACCACGCTGGTCGCGGTGGCCGTGGTCTGGCGCTACCTCTACCATCCGCGTTACGGCCTCATCAACCAGATGCTCGGCTTCGTGGGCCTGCCGCCGATTGACTGGCTTGGCGATCCGGCTTGGGCCACGGTGGCCATCACCCTGCTCGCGGTCTGGCGCAGCTTTGGTTACGGCCTGGTGATCTATGTCGTCGGGCTCCAGAGCATCCCCGTGTCGCTCTACGAGGCGGCCCAGCTCGACGGCGCCAGCCCGTGGAGGCAGCTCCGGAACATCACCCTGCCGCTGATGGTGCCGACCACTCTGTTTGTGGGAGTGCTCACGACCGTGGGCCTGTTCCAGATCTTCGCCGAGCCTTATGTAATGACACGGGGCGGTCCGCTGTACGCGACGACATCGATCACTCTTCTGATGTATCAGCAAGGTTTCCGGTGGTGGAACCTCGGCAATGCCGCGGCGATCGCCTTCGTGCTCTTCGCGCTGATCATCGCCGCCACCGGCCTGCAGGTGCTTGTCCGCGGGAGGAAGAGCGCGTGAGCCGCCGGCGGTGGGGCGTGAGCCGCAGGCGGTGGGGAATACTGGCCGTGAACGGCGCGCTGCTGCTCCTCGCGGTGCTCACCGCGCTCCCCCTGCTGTGGATGATCTCGGCCTCGCTGATGCCCGCGGGCGAGGCCATGACCCTGCCGGCGCGCCTGCTGCCGTCGCGGCCGACGCTGGAGCACTACGGGGTCCTCTTCAATCGCCTCGCCCTCGGGCGGACGTTCGCCAACACCCTGCTGCTGGCGTCGATGGTTACCGGAGTTTCGCTGCTCTGCAACTCCATGGCGGGGTACGCCTTCGCCAAGCTGCGCTTCCGCGGCCGGGACCGTCTCTTCGCGCTCCTGCTCGCGACGCTGGTGGTGCCGCCGCAGGTCACGGTTCTGCCGCTTTTCCTGGAGATCCGCGCGCTCGGCCTCGTCAACTCCTTCGGCGGCATCCTGGTCGCGGGCATCGCCACGGTCTTCGGAATCTTTCTCGTCCGCCAGTTCGCGCAGGGCATCCCCGACGAGCTGCTCGACGCGGCGCGCCTCGACGGCGCCTCGGAGTGGAGGATCTACTGGTCGGTGGTGCTGCCGCTGCTGCGGCCGATCCTGATCACCCTGGGAGTGTTCACGTTTCTCACCTCGTGGAACGATTTCATGTGGCCCCTGATCGTGCTCACGGACGAGAGCAAGTACACGCTGCCGGTGGCGCTCGCCAACCTCTCCGGAGAGCACGTGCAGGATACGGAGCTGATGATGGCGGGAGCGGTGGTGACCGTACTGCCGGGGCTCCTCCTGTTCCTGGCCGTGCAGCGGCAGTACATCGAGGGGATCACGATGGGAAGCGTCAAGGAATGAGCCCTCACCCCCGTCCCCTCTCCCGCCTCCCCAACCCCCTCGCCGGGAGAGGGGCGCCCCCACACACCCCTGGAAATCCGTTCCCCCCTCTCCCAGGGAGGGGGTTGGGGAGGTGGGAGAGGGGGGGTAGGGGGGTGAGGGTTCTGCTTCTGCTCCTTTTCCTCCTGGGAGCAACACCGTCTCCCCAGGTGCTGGACAGCTTCGAGGAGATCTCCGGCTGGAAATCGGTTCCGTCGGACGGCGTCTCCCTGGATCTTTCGCAGGCCGAAGGGGTGAGCGGGAAGGCCCTGCGCCTGGACTTCGACTTCCACGGCGGCGCGGGCTATGCCGTGGCGCGCAAGGAGCTGCCGTTTTCCCTGCCCGAGAACTACGAGATCTCCTTCCGGTTGCGCGCCGAGGCGCCGGTCAACAATCTCGAATTCAAGCTGGTCGATCCCACGGGCGATAACGTCTGGTGGGTGAACCGCCGCAACTTCCAGTTTCCCCGCGACTGGACGGAAGTCCGCCTCAAGAAACGGCACATCCAGTTCGCCTGGGGACCGCTCGGGGGCGGAGAGATCCGCAATGTAGCGGCCTTGGAGCTTGCGATCACGGCCGGGACCGGGGGCAAAGGCACCGTCCTGCTCGACGAGCTGACCCTCCGCCCTCTGCCGCCGGCGCGACCCTATGATCGCACGCCGCAGGTCGCCTCTTCCGCGAGCGGGATCTCGATGGACTTCCTGGAATCCCGCGAGTACGGCGGTCTTGTGATCGATTGGGGGAAAGGACCGCACGCGTCGCGCTACGAGGTTCAGATCTCGGACGACGGCTCGGAGTGGAGGACGGTCCGCGCGGTCGAAGGGAGCGATGGAGGAAAGGATTATTTCTTCCTGCCCGAGACGGAGTCCCGCCATCTGCGGCTGCGGTTCCTGGAGGGCTCCGGCGTCCCGAAGATCGACGTGAAGCCGCTGGAGTGGGCCACCACGCCCGAGGCCTTCTTCACCGAGATTGCCAGGGACTCGCCGAGAGGCTCCTATCCCCGCTGGCTCGCGGGCGAGCAGTCGTACTGGACCGTGGTCGGGGTCCCTGGCGACACGGCCGAGGCTCTCTTCAACGAGGACGGCATGCTGGAGAGCGGCAAGGGCGGGTTCTCCATCGAGCCCTTCCTGGAGCAGGACGGCCGCCTCGTCACCTGGAGCGGCGTGCGGTCGAAGCAATCTCTTGCGGATGGCTACCTGCCGATCCCCTCGGTCACCTGGGAGAGCGGCACGCTGATCCTGGAAGTCACCGCCTTTGCCACGGGCGAGCCGGGTGCCTCGGTCCTTCGGGCGCGCTATCGGGTGTTCAACCGTGGCGCCGCCAACGCGCGCCCGCGGCTCCTTCTGGCGATCCGGCCGTTCCAGGTCAACCCGTCGTGGCAGTTCCTCGGCAACCCGCCCGGCGGAGTCGCACAGATCCGGGAGATTTCTTTCGATGGATCGGTCACCGTTGATGGAAAGAAGGTGGAGACGAGCGTGCCGCCCTCGGGCTTCGGAGCCGCCACGTTCGACCAGGGCTCGATCGTCGAGCACCTGCGGAATCTACCCAAACGCACGCGAGTCTCCGATCCCTTCGGCTACGCCTCGGCGGCCCTGGCCTGGGACCTTGCCATCCCTGGCGGAGAGGCGCGGGAAGTGGAAGTGGCGATCCCCCTGCACGAGACCCTGACTCCGGGGACGCTCGACGACGCCGTCCGCGCCTGGAGATCCGAGCTGGACCGCGTTGAGATCCGGCTGCCCGCGGCCGAGGATCTCGTCCGAACGTACAAGAGCACGCTCGCCTACATTCTGATCAATCAGGATGGGCCAGCCATTCAGCCCGGCTCCCGCTCCTACGAGCGTTCCTGGATCCGCGACGGCGCCCTGACAGCTACGTCTCTTCTGCGCCTGGGGCACGAGGAGGAAGCCCGCGATTTCCTTGCCTGGTACGCGCCTTTCCAGTTCGAGAATGGAAAGGTCCCCTGCTGCGTGGACTATCGCGGTGCGGACCCCGTGCCGGAGAACGACAGCCACGGCGAGCTGCTCCACCTGGCGGCCCAGGTCTACCGTTTCACGGGAGACCGGGAGCTCATCTCCCGGCTCTGGCCGAACATCGAAAAAGCCGTGGGCTACATCGACGAGCTTCGCCAGCAGCGCCGGACCCCGGAGTACCGGACTCCGGAGAAGCTCCCGTACTTCGGCCTCCTCCCCGAGTCGATCAGCCACGAGGGTTATTCGGACAAGCCTGTCCATTCCTACTGGGACGACTTCTTTGCACTCCGCGGCCTGAAGGATGCCGCGGACCTCGCCAAGGCGATGGGGAAGACGGAGCAGGCAGCCGGCTGGGCGAAGATCCGCGACGAGTTCCGGACCGACTTCCTGGCCTCCATCCGCCGCACCATCGCCCTGCACGGCACCGAGTACATCCCCGCCTCGGTGGAGAAGGGGGACTTCGATCCCACCTCCACCAGCATTGGCATCGCGCCGGGGGGCGAGCTCGCGGACCTGCCGCAGGCCGAGCTGCGCCACACATTCGAGAGGTACTACCGGGAGTCCATCGCCCGGCGGGACGGCACGCGGAAGTGGGACGCGTACACTCCCTACGAGCTGCGGACGATCCGCACCTTCGTCCGTCTCGGCTGGCGCGACCGCGCCCACGAGCTGCTCGACTTCTTCATGAACGACCGCCGCCCCGCCGCCTGGAACCACTGGGCGGAGGTGGTCTGGCGCGAGCCCCGGAACCCCAAGTTCATCGGCGACATGCCCCACACCTGGGTCGGCTCGGAGTTCCTCCACTCCTTCCTCGACCTCTTCGCCTACGTCCGCGAGCCGGACGGCGCGCTAGTCCTGGGGGACGGCCTCCTGCCAACCTGGAACGACGTGACCGTTCGGGGATTGCGGACGGAGTACGGCCCGCTCGACTTCTCGGTGTCTCCGGCGGGGGAGGGGGTGCGCTACCGGATTTCAGGCCCGGCCGTGCCTCCGGGCGGTATCATCGCGCGGTGGCAGGGCAAGGAAGTCGTCGTGCGCGAGCTGCCGGCGGAAGTAGTCGTCCGTCCCTGAGGGCGGTCTTTCTCACCGTCTTCCTCTTAGCCGGCTGCACTCCCGTCCTCCAACCACCGTACCGCGAGTTCGCGGAGGTGGACCGCCTCCTGGAACGCTACCAGGAGCGCGGCGCCTTCCCAGGCGGTGTTCTGGCGGTGGGGGATGGGAAGGGCCTGATCCACCTGCACCCGTTCGGACGCCTCTCCTATGACGAGGACGCTCCGGCGGTCACCGTGGCCACGCTCTACGACCTCGCCAGCCTGACCAAGGTGGTGGCCGCCACGACCATGGCGATGATCCTGGTCGACGAGGGGCGTCTCGACCTCGACCGGCCGGTGCAGGGCTTCCTTCCGGAATTCCGATACGGCGACGTCACCGTGCGCCACCTGCTCAGCCACTCCTCCGGCCTTCCCGCGCTGGCGCCGTTCTTCCGGGAGATCCGCGGCAAGGAGGCCTACGTCGAGCGCATCCAGGCCATGGACCTCGTCTATCCCACCGGCAGCAAGTCCATCTACAGCGACCCGGGCGTCATCCTCCTGGGAGAGATCCTTGAAAAGGCGGCGGGCCAGCCGCTGGAGGTCTTCGTAGAGGAGCGGGTCTTCGAGCCGCTGGGGATGCGCGACACCCGCTACCGGCCGCCCCCCGAGCTGCGGCCCCGGATCGCGCCGACTGAGGAAGACCCCTGGCGCGGCCGGCTGATCCAGGGCGAGGTGCACGACGAGAACACCTTCGCCATGGGTGGCATCGCTCCCCACGCCGGCCTCTTCGGCACGGCCGGAGACCTGTCTCGCTTCGCCGAGATGATGTTGAACGGTGGAATCGTCTCCCGCGAGACGATCGAGCTGTTCACCCGCCGGGCGGGCATCCCCGGATCGGATCGAGCCCTCGGCTGGGATACGAAGTCCGCCGAAGGGTCTTCCGCGGGCACGCTCTTCTCCGACCGTTCCTTCGGCCACACCGGCTTCACCGGCACCTCTCTCTGGATCGACCCCGAGAGGCAGCTCTACGTCATCCTCCTCACGAACCGGGTCCATCCCACGCGGGAGAACAACCTCATCCGCGAGGTCCGTCCGGCGGTGGCCGATGACGTGGTCCGCGCTCTCAAGAGCCCTTAGCCGATGTTCACAAGGCTACGCTCTCAGATAGGGGGCCGCTCATCCGCCCATCATCCGCTCATCATCCGCCCATCATCCGGGTTGCCGGGTGCGGCGGGTATACAGCGCTTCGTGGAAGGGCTTGCCCTTGCTGGCAAGCTGGAGCTCGCGGTCAGCGGGTTGAGGGCGATCATCCGCAGCAGCCGGCCGGTCATGAGCCGGCCCGGGGGCGGCAGCTTCTCCTGCCTGGCCGCAACGGCGACCCGCTCCGCGACCGGCTTGGCGAGGTCGACCGCGGTCACGGCAGCCGTCCGGAAGGTCTCCAGGCTCTGCAGCACCTTTTCCAATTCGTCCGCGTGGTGTGTGCCCGCTGCTCGCGATGATGAGCCTCCTGCTGCGCGTGCACGGCCTCCTGCTCGCGATGGAAAGTCGCGCGCAGCTCCAGACTGGCCAATACCTCCTCCACCGACAGCTTCGCGCTCATTCCGGGGTCTCCCTCCTACAGGTTGCGGTGAACTGGCTGAAACGGGAGGATAGCACGCCGAGATGCGTTGTATCTCCGCAGCTTGCGGTAGAGAACGTCAACTTGCGATGTAAATCTCCAAATTGCGGCTGGTCGCGGAATTTTGCGGTGGGTAAGACAGTGTTGCGGCGCGTTGACGCTATTTGCCGCAACTTCAATTCTGATTGCGGTGGATTTGGCGAATTTGCGGTGGAAATCTGGTATTTGCGGCTTACCGAGTTGGGTATTGCGGTAGGTTCGGCGGCCTTGCGGTAGACAAAGTAATCTTGCGGTCGAACTGCGGAAGATGCGGCGGGTGGTCAGATGTTGCGGTGAACGATTCATGTCTACCGCAACTTTCGTCCAAGTTGCGGTGGAGAGCGGGATCTTGCGGCTCGCGGGGGTAGTTGCGGCAGGAGAGCCATCCTTGCGGTGGATTACGGCGTTCGAGCTGCGGCGAGCCCCGCGGCGACCGTGATCAGCGATCCCGCCAGAGCAAATGCTCCCGCGCCGCATCATCCAGCGGGCGGCGCTCGCCGGCCTTGTCGCGGGCTTCGCGGGCATGACCTGGGTCTACTTCGGCACCTCGCTGGCCTGGCCCTGAAGGAGCTAAGCAGTCCAAGATCGTTTCAAGGCGATTGGGTAGCTTTCGGCTCAACACAGCTCGCGATTGTCGTCGAGGATGACTAAGTAGTTGTTGTTTGAGTGTAAGTCGATTCCGCAGTACACTTTCACCGTGCTCCTCCTTCCTGTGGATTGGCCTCCCGACGAGCTTACCGCTCGTCAGAAGGAGGAGCCTTCTGAATGATCATCACCCGAAAGATTCCGGCGCCGGGACAGCCAGCCTCTGCCTCAGCCCCGACTATCACCTGAAGATCTCGCGGGCTCCGGCGAGCGAGCTCGTCGACCTCGTCATCACCAGCCTAGCCGCCCTCGGAGGAAGCGCCTGTCATCAATCACCCGAATTCCCCCACGGGCGATCATCAACCTCCTCCCTCTCTCCTGGTGCCCTTTCTCGCCGCCGGGCCTGTGGAGCCTGTGGCAGCGCGCTGTCTGCGCTGTCCAAGGAGCTGTGGGAAAAGCACTTAAAGCTTTTTCCATAGCTCCGTCAGGATCATCCATAGGTCACCATCCTGCCAGACCGTCTAGGGGGGACGCCGAGTGATCGCAAAGGGGGAAATCTGATGATCGGTGACACGGAAGGCGCTCGGCGCGAACATCGTTCACCTCCAGGGTCGGTATGTCTCCCATGGGGTTAGCGACCAGCAGGCCCTGTGGCCGCTTCCCGGAACGCCGCCAGGAAGAGCCGCCTTCAACGCTTGACGGGCAGCTTTGGTAGGGCACGTGGTGGGGGACGCTCATTTCGCCGGTCTGTCAGGCAGGGCCCAACTCGCCGCGAGGCCCGCGGCGACCGTGAGCAGCGAGCCCACTAAGGCGTACCAGGTCCCGCTTCAACATTCACCCGGCTCGTGGTGGGCCGGAGCGGCGGGCTTCAGCCGCCGATTCCCTTCCCTGCGTGCGCGAATCGGTCAGTCCCCCTTCGTTGTGCGTGGTCCCGGCCGTTTGATGGGCTGCGGATTGCGAGTCGGATCCTTCGGCACGCCACTTAACGCGCCCTTTGATACGTTCTGGCAGCCGCGATTGATTTTCCAGTGCACCGCATGGGCACCGTTGCTTTCGCCGGTGCTGGAGCCATCATATTCCGCATAGAGTTGGTCGTCTGGCAGCGTCTGTGTCGCGGGATCGAACGCCCCGCCGCCAACGCGCGCCCAAACGGCGCGCACGACAAAAGGCCCGGGACAATCTGAACCGAGCTCGCTCTCATCGTGTCTCAGAGCTGTCACCCGCAGTTGCGCGCACGTCGACGCCGATGTGCCTTTCACGTAGACATAGTGAATCTCGACAATATCGGGCGACCACGGATCGTCTTCGATTTCAGAGATGGAGTCTCCGCACGGCCCCCATGGGATGTGTGCGCCGGATCCGGGGAAACCCATATTCTCGTTATCTTCCGCCTGGTGCATCCCGTGCTCGGCGGGATTGTGATGATGAATATTGCAGAGCCGCCAATCCTCGTTCGAGTAGCTGAGGAAGCACCACCCGCCGGTTTTTTTGCTCACGGAAGACGGGGCCGGGTTTTTGAAATCCGGATATTTACGCGTGATGGGTTGCGGCGACTGGACGGCCGGGGGGGGCTGTGCCTGCGCATGGAGCGTGAACAGCATGACCGGTGCGGCGACCACCGCCGTGAGAATCCTTCGAGTGAGCAGTTGTCGTTTACCTCTCCACCGCATGAGTTGTTTCGGATGTTCGGTTGCCGCAGTAGTAGTGTTCTCGGGAAGACCCAGGGGTTCGCTAATGCATCCGTTGTGAACGGCGGTCACGTACTTGCCGGTCGAGGTTCTGAGCGCGATTTTGATGACAATCTCCTTCTTTAAAGGTGTCGCCATAACCTTATGCTTGGCGGGGTTCATGGCTTTCTCTTTCTCGCGGCGCTTGCGCCACTCGAATAAGTTCCACGTAATGGAAACCAGCTCGCTTTGAGTGAAACCACTGCTGAAAGTCGCAGTGTACTTAGCCGCATCTATGGAGTGATGCCAGGGCTCGGAGAATTGCAGGTGGAGAATAAATTCCGTGGAATAGGTGGGAATAGGTTCTCCCGAATAAGTTCCCGCCGGGTGTAGAAAGGAGAACTCGCTGATGCATCCTTCGGCCTTGCTCAGACCGGTGCCGCGGCGTTTGACCCGGAGCGGCGGCTCTATGCCATCCTTCTCACGAACCGGGTGCATCCCACACGGGAGAACAACTAGCCCATGAGCCTCAACCATGACTTCTTGCTGGTCGACCGCTCGGTTCATCCCGAGATGGACTACAGCGGGCAACACCACTCCGGAGATGCGATCCTCCTTCGAGGAGGAGCCCCAATCCGGGGCCTATGACGTGCTGGAGCTCGATCGCGACGAGCTGGTCGGCAAGCTCAGGCGCCTTGCGGAGTGGACGCAGGCCGTCACAGTCAATCCCGATCTCTACGTGCTTCACCTGGGAATTTGAAGTAGCTCGCCGCGAGCCCCGCGGCGACCGTGATCAGCGATCCCGCCAGGGCATACCAGGGCCAGGCCAGCGAGGTGCCGAAGTAGACCCAGGTCATGCCCGCGAAGCCCGCGACGAGGCCCGCGAGCGCCGCCCGCTGGCTGATGCGGCGCGGGAGCATCCCCAGGAAGAAGACCCCGAGCACGATCCCGGTCGTGAAGGCGGCGATCCCCAGGACGCTGCTCACGATCGAGGACTGCACCCACTGGCCCGCGATCCCGACCGCGATCTGCACCGCTCCGAACACCGCGGTCAGGATGCGGGTCAATCGCAACTGGCGCTCCGGCGAGACTCGCCTCCCCGGGAGATACAGGTCGTTGACGGCCACGGTAGCGCACGAGTTGAGGGAGCTCGTCATGGCTGCGGCGAAGATGGCTCCGAGCAGCAGCCCCACCATGCCGACCGGCAGCTCGTCCAGGATGAAGCGGGCGAAGATCCGGTCCGGACGGTCGAAGGGCACGGCGGGCGGGTTGAGCTGGTAGAAGCTCCAGAGGCCGACGCCGATCAGCAGGAAGAGGGCGAACTGCGCCACCACGATCAGCCCGCTCACCCAGACGGCGCGCCGGGCTGCCGGGAGCCCGCGGGCGGACAGATAGCGCTGCACCATGAGCTGATCCACGCCGTGGGAGCCGAGCGTGATGAACGCGCCTCCCACCAGGCCGGCCCAGAGGCCGTAGGGCTCGCTCCAGTCGAGGGTGAGATCGAATGCGCGAAACTTGCCGGCCGCCTGTCCCATCTCGACGAGCTGGTCCCATCCCCCCGGCAGACGGGCAAGGATAGCGGCCAGGGCCACCAGCGCTCCCGCCAGGTAGAGAAAGAACTGGATCAGGTCGGTCCACAGCACCGCCCGCATCCCGCCCACGTAGGTGTAGACGACCGTGGTGATCCCCAGCGCCGCCACGGCCCAGGGGATGGAGATGCCCGTCATCTCCTGGAGCACGAGGGCGGAGAGGAAGAGCCGCAGGCCGTCGGCCAGGCTGCGGGTGAGGATGAAGAGCACCGACGCGGTCTGCTTCGTGGCCCCGCCGAACCGGCGGTCGAGGACTTCGTACGACGTGAAGAGGGTGCCCCGGAAGTACTCGGGCAACAGGAGGAAGGCGACCGCGAAACGGCCGATCAGGAAGCCGAGCGCGATCTGGAGCCAGGTGAAGTCCCGCTCGTACGCGAAGCCCGGAATGCTCAGGAAGGTGACGGCGCTGGTCTCGGTGGCGAGGATCGAGAAGAGGATCAGCCACCAGGGCAGGTCCCGGCTCCCCACGGCGTACTCGGCCACGTCGCGCGCTCCCCGGCCCAGCCAGGAGCCGAGCGCGACCATGCCGGCCATGTAGCCGACGAGGATCGCGAGGTCGAGAAGGCCGATGCTCATCCGAGGCGCGATGTTACGATATTGCCGGACTCCGTCATCGACCGAGGGAGGCAAGGAAATGGCCCTGCGAGCGCTCCTCGTCCTGTTGTGCCTGCTGCTCCCCAGCTTCGCGGATGCCGCACATGCCTCCGGCGCGGCGGAGATCCTGCGCCGGATGCTCACCCGCTACGAGGAGATGGAGACCTATTCATCCGGCGTGCGGACCGTCCACGAGCTCACCGACTCTGCCGGCAAGGTCAACCGCTATGAGACGGCCGGGTCGGTCCGCCTCACAAAGCCGGCCTACTACCGCATCACCTGGGTCTGGCAGCCCTCGGACGGCAGCCCCCAGGAAGGCGACCTCTGGAGCTCCGGGCAGGGGCCGCGCCTGCGCCTCCGGGACCGGTATTACAAGATGCCGGATGACGTCATGGCCTTCGCGAGCGCGACCGGGGTCTCGCAAGGGGCCGCACATACGATCCCGTCGTTGTTCTTTCCCTTTCTCCAGGGGCAGCGGGTGTTGGGGAACCTCGCGGATCTCCGGCTCCTGCGCAGCGAGGAGGTGGATGGGGAGCCTTGCTACGTGCTCGCTGGAACCTCGCCCACCTCGGGGGAGATGGTCCTCTGGATCTCGGAGGCGCGCCTGCTTCTCCTTCGCCAATCGTACAGCGTCCGCCCCAGCGAGATCTCCCTGCCGTCGCCCGGTGACGACGAGATCGCGGACGAGATCCGGCGCTCGGGCGGCGAGGCGACCGAAGAGTCCATCCAGGCGATGAAGAGCGTCCTGGAAATGGCGCGCGGCCTAGTCAAGGCAGGCGGATGGTCCTCGCAGATCACCGAGACCTACTCCGCGATCCGGATCGACACGGAGCTGGAGACGCGGGACTTCGCCGTCGCGATTCCCGAGGGGGCGGTGCTGCTCGATTCGCCCTGGGCCGACGTCGCGGATGCGCTCCCCAAGGTCAAGCTGCCGGTTCCCGCGGAGCAAAAGCCTTGATTCGGATCGGGCTCACCTTTGCCGGGGAGCTGCGGTCAGAGAGCTTTCAGGTCGTCTCGCGGGCGGAGTAGAGACAGGTCTACCAGGAACCGATCCGTCACTTCAGTAGAGAAGAGACCCCTCACCCCCGTCCCCTCTCCCATCGCACTCCCTTCCCCCGGGAGAGGGGCGCCCCCTTCCCAGGTTTCTCCCCCTCTCCCGGTGGGTGGGAGGGGATGGGAGAGGGGGTTGGGGGGGTGAGGGGCCTCTCAGTAGAGGCAGGCGCCGCGGGTGCGGATCACTTCGGAGTAGAACCGGGCGCTCGCCTTGGGTGTGCGGCGCTGGGTCTCGAAGTCCACGTGGACGATGCCGAAGCGCTTCGAGTAGCCCAGGCTCCACTCGAAGTTGTCCAGGAGCGACCAGGCGAAGTAGCCGCGCAGGTCCACCCCCTTCTGCATGGCCTCGTGGACGGCCAGCAGGTGAGTCCGGAAGTAGCTCACGCGGAGCGGATCGGACAGCTCGCCGCCTTCGACAGTCGGGGGATCGTAGAAGGCGGCCCCGTTCTCGGTGACGTAGAGCGGGAGGTCGCCGTAGTTCTCCTTGATCCAGACCAGCGTGTTGGTGAGGCCGGGCGGGTAGACCTCCCAGTCCGTCTCCGTGTAGATGTGGCGGGTCTGGCGCACCCGGCCGGCCTTCACGGGCAGGGCGCTCGGGTCGTTGCAGGTGACGCTCCGGGTGTAATAGTTGATGCCGAGGAAGTCGATCGGCTGGCGGATGTGGTCGAGGTCCGCCTGGGGGAAGTCCGGCCAGGCCTCGCCGAAGATCTCCCGCAGCTCCTCCGGATAGCGGCCGTGGATGACCGGGTCGAGGTACTGCCGGTTCATGTAGGCCTCGGCGCGGGCCGTGGCCGCGAGGTCCTCGGGGCTGTCCGAGGCCGGGTCCTTGGGCTCGATGTTGACCACGATCCCGATCCGGTGCTTGCCCTCGGCGCGGTAGGCCTGGACCGCGGAGGCGTGGGCGCGCAGCAGGTTGTGCGAGGCGATCGGCGCCTCGAAGAGGTTCTTGTGCCCGGGCGCCAGGGCGCCATGGAGATAGCCGCCGTCGGTCACCACCCAGGGCTCGTTCAGGGTCGCCCACATCTCCACCCGGTCGTCGAGCGCCCGGAACAGGACCGAGCCGTACTCGGCGAACCAGTCCGCGATGTCCGGGTTGAGCCATCCGCCGCGGTCGTCGAGCGCCGCGGGCAGGTCCCAGTGATAGAGGGTGACGGCGGGCTGGATGCCGTTCGCCAGCAGCGCGTCGACGAGACGGCGGTAGAAGTCGAGCCCGCGCTCGTTGACCCGGCCCTTGCCCTCGGGAAGGATGCGGCTCCAGGAGACGCTGAACCGGTAGGCGTTCAGCCCGAGCTCGCGCATGAGCCGGACGTCCTCTTCATACCGGCGGTAGTGGTCGCAGGCCACGTCGCCGGTCTCGCCGTTCTTCACCAGCCCGGGCGTGTGGGTGAACCGCTGCCAGTTGCTCGGGCCGGCTCCGTCCGCGAGGGGCGATCCCTCGATCTGGTAGGCGGAGGTCGCAGCGCCCCAGAGGAAACCTTCCGGGAATCGGTCCTGACTCATGGCGCGATGGAGTTTATGAGAACGGTTACATCCTGTCCACGCGCTATGCTCGACCCGATGGAGAGACCGGGTGTGCTCACCGCCCTGATCCGCGGCATGAGAGGGCGATGCCCCCGCTGCGGACAGGCGCCGATGTTCCAGGGCTGGAACCATCTGCACGATCGCTGCGCGGTCTGCGGGCTCGCGCTGGAGGCGCGCAGCGGGGATACCTGGTTCTTCATGTACATGAGCACGGCCGGGCTGACCGGGACGATCGTGGTGATCATGTTCCTGCTCCGGCCGCGGGTGCTGTGGGTCGGGCAGCTCCTTGTGATGATCGCGGCCGTGGCGGTGATCGGGCTCACCCTCCCCCTGCGCAAGGGGGTGGCGATCGCCCTGGATTACCTGATCACCCGCCGGGCGGGGGAGCTGTAGGGGCGGCCCTTGTGGCCGCCCTCCGCCCAGGGCACCCACAAGGGGTGCCCCTACACAGAGGGTGTACCCATCATTTCAAGCCTGACAGAGGACTAGGAGGGCGGCTGAGCCGTGACCGGAGCGCCCTGAGCGCCCTCGCCACCTTCGAGCCGCCCGAGGACCCGCTGCGCGATCAGCTTGGCGATGTAGATCGACCGCGGAGAGTTATCGGTCCTGGCGGTGATGACGAGCACGAGGTTGCCCTTGAGCACGTGGAGCTGGTGGAGGTCGCCGCCCGCGAAGATGGCCTTCTCGCCCAGGCCGGGGACCTCCTGGACCTCGCCGCCGGAGAGCCGCTTCAGGAAGTCGCGGGTACTCTCCATGCTGCGGGCCGCCGCCCGTGGAGTTTTCGCCGGACGGATCTCCAGTCCCAGGACCCGCGGCTGATCGGAGGTGCCGGTATTGAAGGAGCAGGCCAGCGGATTGCCGCTCCTGGAGGCGTCGTCGAACGTGCTGCTCATGGGCGCCACCGGCCGGTTGCCGTTGAACTGCAGGGCGTCGCGGACGGTGAACAGCTCGCAGGCGTTGAGGGACGCCGGATCGATGATCGTCCCCTCCGGCCCGTCGGCATCGGAGCCGCAGGCGGCCAGGAGCATGGCGAGCAGGAGCACCGGAAACGTTCTCTTCAGGACCATCGGATCTCCCTCCCTCCTCGTTTGGACCTCCATTCTAGTCTGAAGGTTCTGGTAAAGTTTGGACGAGGATTTCATGGAACAGCTTGAGGCGACTCCGAACGTGGCTCCGAACGTGGATGAAGAGGCCGGCGACTCCCGGTGCCTCTATCTGCCCGGGGACATGACGTCCTGCCTCCTGGCGGCGATCCAGGAGCTCAACAGCGCGTCCGACCTCCGCTCCGGGCTGGCGGGGATGGCCGGCCTGCTGCACAACGTCCTCCAGCACGACTACTTCTGCGTCCTCCTGCTCGACGAGCTCGGCCGCGAGCTGCGCTACGAGCTGGCGGCCGGGGTTCCCCCCGAGGTGGCGGAGCACTGGCGCTTCGGCATGGGGCAGGGGCTGGTCGGGACCGTGGCGAAGACGGGCCGGGCGGTCCGGGTCGGTGATGTCCAGGAGGACAAGCGCTACATCCGGGCCGTGGACCGCACCCGTTCGGAGCTGGTGGTGCCCCTCGCCACCAAGAACCGGACGATCGGCGTGCTCGACATCGGCAGCTTCGAGCCCCACCACTTCACGGACGAGCACGAGACCCTGATGGTCTCCCTGGCCGGGTTCCTGGCCAGCGCCATCGAGACGGCCCAGCTCTATCAGAACCTGAGGGAGCAGGCGCGCACGCTGTCGCTCCTGCACGAGGTCAGCCGCGAGGTGAGCTCGATCCTGGACCGCCGCCGCCTGCTGGAGCGGGTGGCCGAGCTGGTCCGCCGCCTGATCGAGTACGACATCTTCAGCGTGATGCTCTGGAACGAGGAGCAACAGCTCCTGGAGCCATGGATCTCGTTCCAGCGGGATGGCCGGGTGGTGTCAGGCCTGCGGCCCACGACGCTGGGCGTAGGGCTGTCCGGCACGGCGGCGGCCCTGCGGCAGTCGTTGCGGGTACCGAACGTCCATCTCGACCCGCGCTACCTGGCCTGCCAGGACGGAATCGACATCCGCTCGGAGCTGGTGGTGCCGCTGGTGTTCGAGGACCGCCTGCTCGGCGTGATCGACCTGGAGAGCAAGGAGTACGACGCCTTCACCTCCCGGCACGAGCAGCTCCTCTCGACCCTGGCCGCCTCGCTGGCCATCGCCCTGGAGAACGCGCGGCTCTACGAGCAGGTCCGGCAGGACGAGCAGCGTCTCAAGGACGACGTGACCATGGCGCAGCGCATCCAGCAGGCCCTGCTCCCACGCGCGACCCCCTGGCTGTCGGGGTTCCAGATCGGAGTGGCCTACGAGCCGGCCCGGGACCTGGGCGGGGACTTCTACGACTTCCTGCCTTATGGGGAAGGCCGGCTGGCGGTGGCGGTCGGGGACGTGGCGGGCAAGGCACTCCCCGCGGCGCTCTACGGCTCGTTCGCCATCGGGCTGCTCCGCGAGTACGCGGCGCACGGCGAGTTCCGTCCGGCGCAGGTGTTGGAGGACCTGAACTGCAAGCTGCTGCACGTCCGGGTGGACCGCCGCTTCCTGGCCATGATCTTCGCAGTTGTGGACAGCGCCGACCGGAGCCTCACGCTGGCAAGCTCGGGTTTGCCCTACCCGTATCTGGTCCGGGGAGGACAGGTGGAGCCGGTCCTGATGGCCGGCCTGCCCCTCGGCCTGCTGCCCGAACGGACCTACGACGAGGTGCGCCTGGAAGTTCAACCCGGAGACGTGGTGGTGATCTGCTCGGATGGCATCGAGGAGAGCCGCAACGGGAGCGAGGAGGACTTCGGCGGCGACCGTGTCCGGGAGGTCCTCCGGGGACTCGCCTCTGGAACTGCCTACGAGATTGCCGACGGTCTCCTGGACGCCTGCCGCCGCTACTCCGGCCGGAGCGGTGCCGCGGATGACCGGACGGTGGTGGTGATCAAGGTGGCGTGAGGGCGAGACGGAAGTTCCCTTCCGGCAAGATGCGCGTTATGATTCGAGGGATGAGCCCCACCGCCGATGCGGTAGGCCGCCTCGCAGCAGGAGGCATGCATGTCTGAACCGGCACTGCCGCTGGCATCTCTCGAGGACGGGCAGGACTGGCCTGCCCAGGGCGAATGGACGTATGAGGACTACCTGCGCCTCCCCGACGACGGCCGGCGTTACGAGGTCATCCGGGGGGTTCTCTACGTGGCGCCATCGCCAAACTACGACCATCAGTTCACTATCGCGAAGCTCACCCTCCGGATTGGCATCTTCGTGGAGGAGCGCGGTCTCGGGATCGTGCTGATGGCGCCCTTCGACATCCTGCTTCCAGCGGGTATTGCGACTCCTGTCCAGCCGGATCTCCTCTTCTTCCGGAAGGAAAATCGGCCTCAGCGAGGAGACAAGAATTTCAGGGGAGTGCCGGATCTCATGGTCGAGGTCCTGTCTCCCAGCACGCGGCTCTATGACCGCAGGATCAAGCTGAACGCTTACCGGGATGCGGGAGTGCCGGAGTTTTGGCTGGTGGACCCCTTGACCCGTACGGTCGTGGTCTACGGCTGGAAAGAGGGTCAGTTTATCGAGTTGGATCGCGGCGGCGCAGGCGATGAGGTCGGCTCTGTCGTGCTCTCCGATTTCCGGCTCCAGGTCACCGGGTTGTTCCCCTGATCAGCGGATCCGCCGCCTTCGGTTCCGGATGTAGTCCGCCAGGATGAACTCGCCCAGGTTGTAGGGCGAGGCGAAGTAGGCCCTCCCTCGGTTGATCTGGGTCAGCTTCTCCACGAACTGGGTCAGCATCGGGTCCGTGGCCAGCATGAAGGTCGTGATGACTACCTTCTGGCGGCGGCAGAGGTCCGCCTCTTCCAGGGTCAGGTTCACGATCTTCATGTCCAGGCCGAAGGGATTCTTGTAGATGCGGCCGCCTTCCGTGATCGCGGAGGGCTTTCCGTCCGTGATCAGGAAGACCTGCTTGTTCGGCTGCTTCTGACGGGAGAGCAGGCTCCTCGCGAGCTGCAGTCCTTCCCTGGTGTTCGTGTGGAACGGACCCGCGTTGATGTAAGGGAGATCGGTCAAGCCCACCTGCTCGGCGCGGTCCCCGAAGAGGATCACGGAGAGGTGGTCCTTCGGATACTTGGTGGTGATCAGCTCGGTCAAGGCCAGCGCCACCTTCTTGGCCGGCGTGATCCGGTCCTCGCCGTAGAGGATCATCGAGTGGCTGATGTCGATGGCCACGACCGTGGCGCAGGAGGTCAGGTGCTCGGTCTCGAAGACCTCCAAGTCCTCCTCGGCCAGGTTGAACTCGCCCTTGTTCCTCCGCATGGAGTTCTGGAGCGAGCGCGCGGGGTCGAGGAGGTGGATGTCGTCGCCGAACTTGTAGGGGCGCGTTTCGGGGAGGCGCTCGATTCCCTCGCCCGTGGCCGGGGTCGGGTGGTAGCCCGGGCCGGAGCGGTCGAGGTTCGAGAAGATCTCCTCGAAGGCGCTGCGCCGGATGCGCCGCTCGCCGCCAGCCGTGAGCTGCATGCCCCCCTCGCCGTCCCGGTTGACGAGTTGCTGGTCTTCCAGGGCTGCGAAGAAGGCTTCCAGGTCGACGTCTTCGGAGATGTGCCCCTCGCGCTGGAGGTAGCGCATCCAGTCCATGGCCTCCTCCACGTCGCCGCCCGTGGCCAGCACGAGCTGGTTGAACAGACGGAGGAGGTCCATCCCGGCGAGGAGCGCCTGGATGAGCGCGGGATCGAGGTAGAAGTACTGATGCCTCAGTTGATGTCTCCCCGGCTGCCCCGGCCGCCGCCTACATTCTTGCGCGGTTTGAGGAGCTGGAACTTGACCATTTCTTTGTAGCTGATCTGGCTGTCCATGTCGTTGCGGGCGAGCTTCAGGTGCTGGTGGAGGCCTTCCAGGGCCATCTCGGCGGCCAGCGCCCGCTCCTGCCGGGTACGGCCGAGCCTGCCCGTGAGGTCCGTCAGGCCGGGAACGCGGCCCAGCTCGGCCTCGTAGTCCGCGAAGGACTGCTCGTCCGAGAGCGTCACCGCGTTGCCCTCGGAGAACCAGCGGACGATCCGGGTATAGGGGCCTTTATCGTCCTCGCTGCCGCTGCCCAGCTCCTTGCCCACCTCGGGGAAGCGCTCGTCGAAGATCTTGCGGACGGCCTGGCCTACCAGACGCCGCGCCACCACCTCGGAGCCCTGCTGCTCGCCTTCGTAGACCATCTCGACCTTGCCGGTGATGGCGGGCAGCAGCATGTGGAGATCACAGAGGCGCGGGTAGACCGGGTCGTCTCCCGTGGCAAAGGCGCGGCGCTCCAGGTTGGAGACCAGCAGCTCCATGGCCGAGATGGCCACGCGGGCGCTCACGCCCGAGGACTGGTCCACGAGGTCGCTCTCCCGCGCCGCGAAGCTGATCTCCTCGACGAGGACTCGGACGTCGTCCGGCACCACCACGTTGGGGACATCGCGCTCGGTCCAGGCCTCCTGCCGGGTGATGTCGGCCGCGATGCGGACGTCCGGCGGGTAGTGGGTGAGGATCTGGGACGAGATGCGGTCCTTGAGCGGCGTGATGATGCTGCCGCGGTTCGTGTAGTCCTCCGGGTTGGCGGAGAAGCACATGAGGATGTCGAGCGGGATGCGCACGGGGAAGCCGCGGATTTGCAGGTCGCGCTCTTCGAGGATGTTGAAGAGGCCCACCTGGATGCGCGGCGCGAGGTCGGGCAGCTCGTTGATGGCGAAGATGCCCCGGTTCGTGCGCGGAATGATCCCGAAGTGGATCACCTCGGGGTCGGCGAAGGTGAGCTTGCGCGTGGCCGCCTTGATCGGATCGATGTCGCCGAGGAGGTCGGCGATGGACACATCCGGTGTGGCGAGCTTCTCGTTGTAGCGCTGCTCGGCGGTCATCCACTCGACGGGCGCGTCGTCACCGGCCTCGGCCACGAGCCGGTGGCCGCGGGTCGAGATCGGCGCGAGCGGATCGTCGTTCAGCTCGGTGCCGGCGAGGACGGGGACCTCGGGATCGAGCAGCGTGACCAGGGCGCGGAGGATGCGCGTCTTGGCCTGGCCGCGCAGACCGAGCAGGATGAAGTCGTGCCCGGCGAGCAGGGCGTTGACCACGGACGGCACGACCGTGCGGTCGTAGCCCAGGATGCCGGGGAACAGGGGAGCGCCGCTCTTCAGGCGGGCGCGGAGGTTGTCGCGGATCTCCTGCTTGACGGAGCGCGGCCGGTAGCCGGTCGCCTTCAGCTCGCCAAGGGTCGTTGGGCGGCGCATCAGTCGTGCAGCTCCGCGAGCCAGTGCTCGGCGTCCATGGCCGCGCGGCAGCCGGTGCCGGCGGCGGTGATGGCCTGTCGATAGATGGGATCGGCGGCGTCGCCGCAGGCGAACACGCCGGGGACGCTGGTCTTCGTGCTGGGTTCGGCCACCTTGATGTAGCCCACGTCGTTCATCTCGACTTTTCCTTTGAAGATCTGGGTGTTCGGCTGGTGGCCGATGGCGAAGAAGACGCCCTGGGTCGGGTACTCGGAGTCGAGGCCGGTGCTCTTGTTGTGCAGCTTGACCCCCTTGACCCCCTCCTCGCGGGAGCCGACGATGTCGGTGACCACGCTTTCCCAGATCCAGGCGATCTTGGGGTTGGCGAAAGCGCGGTCCTGCATGATCTTGGAGGCGCGCAGCTCCCTCCGGCGGTGGATCACCGTCACCTTGGTCGCGAACTTGGAGAGGAAGGTGGCCTCCTCCATGGCGGAGTCGCCGCCGCCGATCACCACGACCTCCTTGTTGCGGAAGAAGAAGCCGTCGCAGGTGGCGCAGGCGGAGACGCCGTAGCCCATCAGCTCCTTCTCGGCCGGGAGCCCCTGGAGCTTGGCGGTGGCGCCCGTGGAGATGATCAGCGCGTCGGTGCGGAAGGTCTCCTCCTCCGTGCGGACGGTGAAGGGGCGGCGCTCCAGGTCGACCTCGACGACAGCCTGGAACTTCACCTGGGCGCCGAAGCGCCGGGCCTGCTCGCGCATGCGGTCCATCAGCTCGGGTCCGAGGATGCCCTCGGGGAAGCCGGGGAAGTTCTCGACGTCCGTGGTGATCGTGAGCTGGCCGCCCGGCTGCTGGCCTTCGAGCACGAGCGGGGCCAGATCGGCGCGGGCGGCGTACAGCGCGGCCGTCAGGCCGGCGGGACCCGAGCCGAGGATGATGACCCGGTGATACGGGGACTGCGTTTCAGGGCTGGACAAGGAGCCTCCTCCTGGGTGGCGATTTGGACCAGGCGACCTGGGCGGGTCGTGGCAAGGCCAGTATATCGCCCGGGAGCATGGTCCCGGCAGGTACAACAGGGGGCGGAGGAGGGGGCATTCCGGGGCCCTCACCCCCCGGCCCCCCCTCCCGCTCCTTCCAAGCACACCGCCCCGGAAGAGGGGGAGACTTGCTTTGGGTCAGTTGGCTCTTCTGGGCTCGCTGAGCAGAGTCCTCATGTTCCGCAGCCCTATGCGGATGCGCGACTTGAGCGTTCCCACCGGCAGCTCCAACTCGCCCGCGGTCTCCTGGTAGGTGAGGCCTCCGAAGTAGGCCATCTCGATGGCTTTGCGCTGGTCGGGGTGGACCCGGGCGAGGACCTGCCTCATGGTGAGCTGGAGGTCGTTCTCTTCGCCCTGGGTGGCGGCGAGGCGGCGGTCGTCGATCTCCTCGGTGGTGCCGGCCTTGGGTGCCCGCCGCCAGTGGTCGATGAACTTATTGCGGGTGAGAGTGTAGAGCCAGCCGGCGGCGTCTCCGCGCTCGGGGCGGAAGCTCGCGGCCTTGGTCCAGACGGAGGTGAAGACCTCCTGGGCGATGTCCTCGGCGAGGTGGCGGTCCCGGGCCAGCTTCGCGGCGTAGGCCACGACGCGGGAGGCGTGACGCTCATAGAAGGACTGGAACGAGTCCAGGTCCCCCTGCGCGATGCGGGCGAGGAGATCCTCGTCGCGGGGCCCTTCCCAGCTCTCGCTCCGGGAAGGCTGAAGCGCCAGCATCCAGGTCTGGATCGGGATCGTGGTCGAAGAGTCGGTGACGGAAGGGACGCTCATCTCATCCTCCTGGTCGATCTGGTCGATGGGGTTGCCAGGGGGATAGATCCAGGGTTTTGGGGGATGGGTTAGTGGCCCTCACCCCCCGGCCCCCCTCTCCCGGGGAGGGCGTGCTCGGGGGACCGGGAGAGGGGGCCGGGGGGTGAGGGCCTCCTACCGCGGCGGCGGACTTCCGCCGCTGCCCCACGGATCGGGCCTCTTGTCCGTGGGATTGTCGTCGATGCCGAAGCGGCGCGGGGGTTTGGGGGCCTGCTCTTCGGTCTGCTTGGGCTGCTGCGGGTCCGGTTTCGGTTGCGTGGGCTCTTGTCTCATCTCATCCTCCATTGGAACGTCTGACGGGATTAGATCCCGGAGAGGGCACGTGGTTTATCTGCCAATCCCCCTGCAGGACGAAGCCGGCCCAGAAGTAGGGCGCTTCCCAGCCCGGCTCCCGGCGGAGCGAGGCCTGGGCGATCCGGAGTGCGGCGGCGGGCGGACGGCCCTCCTGGAGCATCTCGCGGTAGAAGCGGCGCATCAGCTCGGCAGTGGCGCGGTCCTCCACCTCCCAGAGACTGACCAGGACAGCGCGGGCTCCGGCATGGAGGAAGCCCCGGGTGAGCCCGACCAATCCCTCGCCCCGGATCTCCCGGCCCAGGGCCGTGCGGCAGGCGGAGAGCACGACCAGGTCCGCCGGCAGCTTCAGACGGTAGATCTCGTGGGCTCGAAGGAAGCCGTCCCGCGGACGGCCCTGGGGATCGACCTGGGAGAGGAGGAGCCCCGAGAGCTCCGGGTTGGCCGAGTCGAGGATGCCATGCGTGGCGAAGTGGACGAGCCGGTAGCGGCTGAGCCTGCCGCTGAGCACGGTCTCGCGGCTGGCGTCGAAGCCGAGGGCGCCCAGGCGCTCGGCCGGAGGAGCCAGGGCCAGCAAGGCCTTTGCCTCCTCCTGGGAGAAGGGGAGACGGCCGAGCTTCTCGCCTCTCATGGCCGCCACCTGGACCGGCCCCTGTCTGGATACCCGCGGGTCTCCGGCATCGAACACCGGATCGGCGATCACCACCAGGGTTGCCGGAGCCGGAGGGCGCGCTTCGCGGCGGAGCATGGCGAGCGAGGAGGCCGAGGGGAGGGACACGACTTCGTGGCGCTCCACCAGCGGCTCAGTTGTCCCGGGGGCGGGGAGTGCCGAGAACGGGATGTAATGGAGGGCGCCATCCGGAACCACGACCAGGCGCTTGCCTTCCAGAAGACCCGCGGCCGGGCCGAGCAGCATCTTGGACAGCTCGGCCAGAGCCAGATCGGCCCTGCCTCGGGCCAGGGTTCGATGGCTCGCGGTGAGAAGGCTGTAAGCCTGGCGGGCGGCGTCCTCAACCTCGGCCCGCGGCGGCAGCTCGAAGGTGGACAGCGAATCCGGCGTCACCACCCAGAGAAAGCTCCTCTCCGCACCGAGGGCGTACTGGAGCAGGAGCGTCTCACTGTCCACGACCTGTTTCTGGATCTCGGGCAGGGTCAGCGGGCGGGGAACGGTAATGGCCTGGCTCGTCCGGCGGATCTCGGCCTGGACCCGGTCCTGCTCCGTGAGGAGCTCTCGCAGCTCGGATTCCACTGTGCTGTCGGCGCGCCGACGCCGGTCCAGGTCGTTGATTCTGCTGGCCAGATCGGTCTCGCGCTGGAGAAGCTTGGGGTCTATCCCCTCGCGCCCCTCCCGACCGGCTCCGGCCTCGGCGAGCATGTCCAGCAGGCTGCGCGCCCGCGCCTGCTCGCTCGCGGCCAGAGCGCGGGCGTCGTATCCGGCGCCCGGCTCGCGGCGGTGCAGCTCCATGAGCAGGTCCAGGTGGAAGCCGTAGAAGTCCTGCTTCGAGGCGAGGAAGGAGGCGCGCATCCCCAGGCTCGCGGACTTGCCGCGGAGAGATTCGATCCGATCGATCGCCATCTCGGCCGTCTGCCGGGCGGAGGCAAGATCACCCAACTGTCTACGGGCTCGGGCGAGACCCAGGAGGGCCAGGGCCTCGTGCTCCCGCGAGCCGGCCGAGACCAGCACGGGCATGGCCCTCTCGAGGGACTCGATCGCCTTCCGCGGACGGCCGAGTTGCTCGTCGGCCAAGCCCAGGTTGGTGAGAGCGATGGCCTCGGCCGGCCGGTCTCGGACCTGCCGGAAGATCGCCAGGGCCGCTTCAAGAGAGCGGCGCGCCTCTCCGGGCTTGCCCAGGAGGAGATGACAGCAGCCGATGCTGTTGAGCGAGACCCCCTCGTCCCGGCGGTTGCCGATGCGGCGCTGGATGGCGAGGGCGCGGCCCTGGGAGGCGAGTGCCTCCCGCACCTGCCCGGCCCGCGCCTGGGCATCTCCGAGGATGGTCAAGGTGGCGGCCGCGTCGCCCTGAGCGCCTTCCGCGTCGAAGAGAGCCAGAGCACGGGGAAGGAGGTCCAGAGCCTTCCGGGGCTCGCCCATCCGCTGGTAGAGGTCGCCCAGGGCGAGGAGAGTGCCGGCTTCGTCGGACCGCACTTCCAGCTTGCGCCAGATGGGGAGGGCCTGCTCGTAGTGGGCAAGGGCCTCCTCGGTCTCCCCGAGCTGCTGATAGATCCTGCCCAGGTTCTGGAGGGTGGTCGCCTCCTGCCGCCGGTCGCCGAGGCCGCGGTTGAGGGCCAGCGCCTCGCGGTAGCGCTCCAGGGCCAGCCCGGGCTCGCCCAGTTGCCGGTGAATCCGGCCGAGGGAGTTCATCATCTTGCCCGCTTCCCGCTGCCTGCCCACCTCGCGAAAGAGCATCAGAGCCCGCTCGTAGGCGTCCCGGGCTCCGGCGTTGCCATCAAGTGAGTAGAGAGCGCTGCCCAGGGTGTAGAGGGCATCCGCCTCCCGGCCTGGATCGGACAGCCCGCGGAAGAGCTGCGAAGCCTGCCGCGCCTGGATCGCCGCCTGCTGGCGAGAGTCCCGGTCGTCACGCCGCCGCATCTCCTCCCCGTGGGAAAGAAGGCGCTCGGCCCGGACCCGGGTGCGGTCCTCGGGAGCAGCCGGACGGAGCGCCTCGATCCGAAAGGCGTAGCTCCCGTTCGCTTTCGGATCAGGCGCCCGGACTTCCACCCTCCAGGTCCCCGAAGCCGTGGCGATGAAGGGGATCGGTTCCGGAACCCGGGATCCCTGGGGACTGTCCACGGAGGCAAGGAGGCGGCCGTCCGGACCGCGGAGAGTCACGGTCACGTCGATGCCTTGCTGGTCCACGATGACCCCGGCGAACCGACCGGTATCCAAATGGAGGAGATACGCGTGGGTCTCGCCCCCCCTGATCCGAGCGTCGACCGAGGTTCCGGGGATTGGATCGATTTTTCGTTCGGTGACGGGTGGGGGAGGAGGGAGCGCGGCCTGGCGTTGGGGAGCCTCGCACGCGAGAGCGGCCAGGAGAGACAGACCCAGGAAGCGAGGGCTACCCTTCGACCCGAATCGCATACTCCTCAACCATCTCCCGGCCGCCTCCGGGATCGACTCCTACGAGCCGGACGCGAAACTCCCCAGGTCCCAGGAGATCCCTCGAAAGAGTCAGGCTGAACGAGCCATACTGATTGGGCTTCAAGCCTCCATCCCTCCACACCTCGTCTCCGCCGCCATCCACGATCTCGACCTCGTACTCCTGGAACGCGGGACGCCCCACGGTGTTGAGGACCACCGTGAACAACCGGGCGTCCGCCGGGACAATCTGGAGACCCGGACCTGCGCCGCGGGTCGAGCCGGCGGGGTAGAGGTCCAGGATCGGCGCGTTGAGCTGCGGGCTGGAAAGCTCCTCGACCCGCCCTCGCAGGTTGGCCACCCAGACGGAGAGCCCCAACGTCGCGATCAGGAGGGAGGCAGCCAGCGCTTGGATCCAGATGGGGTTCCTTGCCCTCCGCTGAAAGGGGACGACTTTCCCGGGCGCGGGCTCCTTCCGGATCCCCTCCCGGACCTTTTCCCAGACGATCTCCTTCGCGTTGTCCGGAACATCCTCTTCGATACCGAAGTCCGGATCGCCGAGCCCTTCGAGGTCGGCGAGCAGCGCGGCGCACTCGCGGCAGGCCACGAGGTGGTCCTGGACCCGCTGCTCATCCCCGGGGGAGAGCGTGCCCTCGTGATAGGCCACGAGCTCATCCGCGTCCGGATGGGTGTCCGGCTTGTCGAGGAGCCCCTCGATCGCCTGGTGCAAGGTCTCGTCTCGGTTCATGATGCCGCCTCTTCGGGGATGGCGTCCCGGAAGTAGTCGCCGAGCTCCGTCTGGAGCCGTTTTCGGGCCTGGAACAGGTGGACCTTGACCGTCTCCGGAGACAGGCGCAGCACCGTGCCGATCTCGCGGTACTTCATCTCATGGTACACCCGCAGGATCAGACACTTCCGCATCTGCTCCGGCAGTCCCTCGATCGCCTCGCGCAGGAGCCTGGCGCGCTCCTTCAGAAGCGCTCCCTCGCCAGGCACCGGCCCGGGAGACGGCACCCGCTCCTCCAGCCCGCGGTCGTCGTCCGTCTCCGCTTCGAGTGAAACCTCCTGTCCGGTCCGCTTGTCGGCCGTCCCCCACCGGAGGCGCTTCCGGAAGGCGTTCGTAGCCACCTTGAACATCCAGGTCTCGAACCGCGCATCCTGGCGGAACGAGCCGATACCCCTGTAGATCCCGAGGAACGTCTCCTGGGTTAGGTCGAGGCAGTCCTGGGGCGCGAACCCGCGCTTCGAGAAGAAGTGGTAGAGGGGGCGATGGTAGAGATCGCAGAGGAGACGGAAGTTCTCCTCCACGGAGATGCCTGCCTGCAGCTCCTCGACGATCTTCTGGACGGACTCCGCTCGATCGGACATGCGAGGGGGGCTCGAATCAACCATAACACGGAGGCCCGTGCCCCGGAGCCCTCACCCCCGTCCCCTCTCCCGGCCGCACGCCCGGACCCCGGGAGAGGGGAGAGTGACTCCGCGAAGCTCCTCCCCATCTGTGGCTCCGCCTTTCTCATGGTCCAAGAGGATTGGGCGGCGGGCGAATCGGAGATGAATGGGAACAAGATGGGACGGCACACGCTCCCCTCTCCCGGGGGTCCGGGCGTGCGGCCGGGAGAGGGGCTGGGGGTGAGGGCTCCGAGGAATTTCGCTCCTCAGGAACCTCTTCTCTGATCCGGGGATAGAATCGCCGCCATGTCGATCAGTGTCTTCGACCTCTTCACCATCGGAATCGGACCTTCCAGCTCGCACACCGTCGGCCCCATGCGGGCCGCGCGGCGCTTTGCGGAGCGGCTGGAGAGCGAGGGCACCCTGGGGACCACGTCTCGGGTGAAGGTCGACCTCTATGGCTCGCTCGCCATGACCGGCAAGGGCCACGGCACGGACAAGGCCATCCTGATCGGACTGGAAGGGGAGACCCCCGAAGAGGTTGATCCCGGGCATATCCCGGCCCGGGTCTCGGAGATCCGGAAGACGGGCCGCATCCGCATCCATGGCCGGCACGAGATCCCGTTCGACGAGAAGAGCGACCTGATCTTCAACCGCAAGGAGATCCTCCCCCTGCACTCCAACGGCATGCGCTTCACCGCGTTCGATGCCGGGGGGCAGGCGGTCGAGGAGCGCGTCTACTACTCGATCGGCGGCGGCTTCGTGGTCAACGAGGGCGCTCTCGGGGAGAGCCGGGTGGTCGAGGATTCGACCGCGGTCCCGTACCCGTTCCTCTCCGGCGCGGCGCTGCTCGACCTGTGCGAGGAGACGGGCAAGGACATCTGGGAGCTGATGCTGGAGAACGAGAAGGTCCGGTGCAGCGAGGCCGACGTCCGCGCCGGGCTGATGAAGATCTGGGACGCCATGCAGCGCTGCGTCGAGCGCGGCTGCCGCGAAGAAGGGGTGCTCCCCGGCGGGCTCAAGGTTCCGCGCCGCGCGCCGCAGCTCTACCGGGAGCTTACCTCCAAGCCCGAGGACGCCCTCAAGGACCCCCTGACCGTGCTCGACTGGGTCAACCTCTTCGCCCTAGCGGTCAACGAAGAGAACGCGGCCGGCGGCCGGGTGGTCACGGCCCCGACCAACGGCGCGGCGGGCATCCTCCCCGCGGTCCTGCACTACTACCGCAGGTTCATCCCCGCGGCCACGGAAGACGGGGTGATCCGCTTCCTGCTCACCGCGGCGGCGATCGGCTTCCTCTACAAGGAGAACGCCAGCATCTCGGGCGCCGAGGTCGGCTGCCAGGGCGAGGTGGGGGTGGCCTGCTCCATGGCGGCGGGTGGTCTGGTGGCGGCGCTCGGCGGCACGCCTGCCCAAGTCGAGAACGCGGCCGAGATCGGCATGGAGCACAACCTCGGCCTGACCTGCGACCCGGTGGGCGGACTGGTCCAGATCCCCTGCATCGAGCGCAACGCCATGGGATCGGTGAAGGCGATCAACGCCTCCCGCATCGCGCTGCGCGGAGACGGCTCCCACAAAGTCTCGCTCGACCGGGTCATCAAGACCATGCGCGAGACCGGGGCCGACATGAAGACCAAGTACAAAGAGACGTCCCGGGGAGGCCTCGCGATCAACGTGATCGAGTGCTAGGGCTTTCCTGGACTAGAATCGGCCGGCAGCACCTTACACCCACCACCTAAACGGGGAGGAGCGGCATATGTTGGCCAACGAGAAGCTGATTCAGGCGTTCAACCAGCAGATCGGCAACGAGATGGGCGCCTCGATGCAGTACATCGCGATCGCCTCCTACTTCGACTCGGAGACTCTGCCCGAGCTGGCGAGGTTCTTCTACCAGCAGTCGGAGGAGGAGCGCACCCACGCGATGAAGTTCGTGAAGTTCATCAACGACGTGGGCGGCAAGGTGGTGATCCCTGCGCTTCCAGCTCCCCAGGCCGAATTCGGCTCGGCCGATGAGGCCGTCTCGAAGGCCTTGGAGTGGGAGGAGGAGGTCACCCGCCAGATCTACGACCTCGTCGAGGTCGCCAAGGAAGACCGCAACTACGTGGGCATCCGCTTCCTCGACTGGTTCGTGGAGGAGCAGCTCGAGGAGGTGACCTCCATGAACGACCTCCTCGCCGTAATCCGCCGCGCCGGTCCCGACCGGCTGCTGTTCGTGGAGGAGTACCTCTCGCGGCGGGGGCGGGCGGCGCTGGAGAGCCCGGCGGCATCTTCGGGCGGGGAGTAGGAAGAAACCTCACCCCCTGTCCCCCTCTCCCATCGCACACCCTTCCAGGCCGACTTCGCCTCGGCCGAGGATGCGGTCGCCAAGGCCTCTCCTGGGAGGAGGAGGTCACCCGCTAGGGGAAGCGGGCTAACGTTTGCCCCTCAGGATTTTGCAGTCGAGGTGCTTCAGCACCTCTGGATTATCTGTATGCGTATCACGAACATCCAGCCAACGGAGGTTCGTGAGCCCCGCTAGAGGAGAGAGGTCTGCCACCTGGGTCCTGGCCAAATCGAGGCTCTGGAGATTCTTGAGCCCCGCGAGGGGGGAAACGTCCGTCACCTGGGTTTGCATTAGATAGAGGCCCTGTAGGTTGCTGAGCCCCGCCAAGGGGGAGAGGTCCGCTACCTGGGTAAAGGCTAAATAGAGATTCTCTAGGTTGTTGAGCCTCGCGAGAGGGGAGAGGTCCTCCACCTGAGTAAAGGTCAAATAGAGGCTTCGTAAGTTGTGGAGCCCTGCTAGAGGTGAGAGGTCCGCCACCAAGTTCCCCTTCAAGGAGAGGCTCTGTAGATTGGTGAGCCCCGCGAGGGGAGAAAGGTCTGCCACCTGGATCTGCATCAGATCGAGTCTCAATATGTGGTGGAGCCCTGTCAGAGGTGAGAGGTCGCTCACCTGAGCTGCAATTCCCACAGGGAGCTTTTTTCCGGCAAGTAATTGCTCCCGGACCCACTCGATCTCCAATGGATTTACAGCCTGGGCCAATTCGGAGATTACTGTTTTGCGGCGGTCTCCTAGGAAGCCCCTAAGAGCTTGGCGTGCCTGAGAAGTGCCCACCAAACGGAGAGCCCGGATGCTGGCTGCGGCCTCGTTGCTAGTTAGCTTATTGCTATGAACCAGGAAAGGCACGGCCGTGTTGCCACCGGTCGCCAAGGCTTCGGCATCCTCCATGTTCCGGGGAGGGAAAAGGTCCACAGTGAGTTGCTGCAAGCGAAGATCTAGTTCTTCTTCGACGTAGAGAGCTGCGGCCCGGCAGCGCAGAGTCATGAGCTGCCTCGCCCGAAGCTCGGCTTTGAAGACACCTGAGCCGGGCTCCAGAATCCTCTCCATGATCTTCGTCGCGAAACCGCGCAGGTCCGCTGCAACTGCGAAGAGGATCACCGGTTGCCAGGCGGGATCAAGGGCATGTTTGGCCAGGAACCCAGCGGAGTCCGCCCCCGCGAAGTAGTCACCTGCGAGAAGTTCCTTGAACGCGTTGTGGATGAAGCTGATCTCCCCTGGGCTTTCCTCCCGAAGGATGCCGCTCCTCTCTACCAGCGAGTCGGTGACAACGCGAGCGTCGGCGGCCGAGTGTCCAGGGAACTGCTTGAGTGCCTTACCGATCTGCTCTTGGGCCTCCTCGGTCGGAAGCGACGAGTACTCGTTGAGCACCAAATGGTGCGCGAGCTCTTGGACCGCGGCTCGTTTCTGAGGGTAGTCAAGGCGGCGATAGGGCTCGGGGAAGTCGTCGAGATTCAAGCCGCTCTCCCTCTCGCGGCGATGGAGGAGCGCGTGGCAGAGGTCTTCGCAGAGTTGGCGCTGCCTCTCGGGAAGCTTCTGACCGCGGTCCCGGTGCAGCGCGCAGATCATCGCGCAGAGGAGCGGATTGGTTGCAAGCCGCGCCAACTCAGGGTTGTCTTCGAGCTGCTTCTTCAGAGATTCGGCCAAGCCGGGGAGGTCCGCGACCGGCTTTCCGCGCAGCTTCAGCTCTTCGGCGACGGCTTCGTGCCAGCGGTCGATGAACCTGGCCCGGTCCAACTCGGTGAGCGGGTTGATCCGGGCTTCCTGGAAACCCAGGTGGGCCAGCCAGTCCGGCTCTACAGCCCTGGGCCGGGTGCTGACGACGAGATACGTCTCGGGATACTGGGTGACGAATTCCCGGATCGCTTGCCGGGTCGTCTCCCGGTGGGCGTTCGGAATCTCGTCGACTCCGTCGAGGAGGAGGAGGGCACGCCCATCCTTCAGAACCGACCTCACCCACTCCGCGGGTGGGCTGCCGAGCGCTTGAGCGATCAGCTCCGGAAACGCCTCCGGGCTTGGGAGGGAGCCGGCCTTACACTGCCTGAGTCGGACCAGGAAGGGTATTCGCATCCTCCAGGATGTGAGGAAGGAGGACTCGACATGGGGCTGCTCTTCCTCATCAAAAAACTCATCAACATTTGCTGCGCGCATTCGCTGTTTACCCGAAGCGGTCTCCATGGCAGCCCAGCGGAGCAGCGTGCTCTTGCCTGTGCCTGCGTCTCCACGGATCAGCAGGTGCGGATGGTCCTTACTGAAACGGTCGAACAATGCCTCAGCGGACAGCGCCTCCAAAGCCCCTTTTAAGTGGCTCTCCAGATTGACCGAGATGTAGGCGACGGAGAGCTTCTGGCTCCGGGATTCCGGCGGCAGGTCGATACCGAAGATTTCTAAGTAATCCAGGTTGCGTTGGACTGCGAGCCGGTAGTCGATTTCGTACTCGCGCGCCTTCTCATCCTGTGCCTTCTCCCCGACGGTCGCTTCGATCCGGCGCACCCCTGCCAGGATCTCATCGACGTTGCCGGTCAGCCTTGAGAGCTGCTGAAGGCTTCGGGCGGCGAAGGCCTCTTCGAACTTGGGGAGCCGGGAGGCAACCTCGACCAGATGACGTGCAGAGCGTTCGAGTGCGCGCTCGTAGAGGTCGGTCTCCGCCTGGGAGAACTGGGCGGGGGGAAGCGGCCGCGCCTTCCTCAACTCGGCTAGGATGACCCCGGGTTCGAGATCCTTCTGAATCAGGAAGGCCGAGCTCGACAGGCCGGCAAGGTTGGACTCCAGCGCGAGCACCACCGCCTCCGGATTGAGGTGGCCCCGCTTCTCAGCGTCTTGGAAGAGCGGCAGGAGCTCTCTGGCCATTCGGTCGCCAAGTTCCTCAAACTCCCGCTCCGCCTTCTTCCGGTCCGCGGTGCTTTGGAAGCGACCCTTAAGGAGATCGACTACATCGCCGGCGATGGTCGTCCCGGCGCCCTTGCCGAGCCAGGACTCGATCAGGAGCTTGGTGAGGCGGGCTCCCAGCTTCAGGATCAGGAGGTCAGCGAAACTCATGGTCCCCCTATTGTATTGCGTGGCGAGAGACATGCCCGGACGCGAGAAGACCCTTCCGTGCGTTCTCGGATTCGCGGGCGAGGGTGCTTCCACCCGCCCCACGGCTTAGCCAAAATGAAATCCATGTACAGAAAATTGATTTTCTTGTACAGATAAACACTTTTTATGTACAGTAATTTGATTTTCTTATACAGAAAAACAATTTTCTTGTGCGATAATTTGATTTTTTCGTACGAGAATTCTCTTTTCAGGTCTGCGAAGAGGTTTTCTTGTACGAAAATTTGGTTTTTCTGTACAGGAATTCTCTTCTCACGCCCCGCAAAAGTAAATTCCAGCCGCGAAAAGGCTTTGCTACCCTCCCGGCAAGAGCTCGAAGACCTCAGCCGCCGGATCGTCATAGACGCGCCGGAACCATCGGTGCCACTCGGACGTCTCGGGCGGCCGGATGGCTCGTGGGCCCTTGCTCATCAGAAGGTGAGTCGCTCCCAGCTTCCGCAGCTCGCGATGGAGGAGCGCCGGCCTCTTGACGAGAGGGATAAGCCGGCGGTAGCTCACCGGGCCGATCCAGTCGCCATACAACGCTCCCTTATGGAAGTACTTCATGTGCTCGGCGTTGAAGACGTAGGCGACGGAGGAGATCCGGTCGAGATGGCGGACGGCTGGGTAGAGCGGCAGCTTGCGGGCGAGATAGAGATCCCGCTCCTCCGCTGTGGCTGGCGGCGGCCCTTGCTGCGCGATCCTGTAGCCCGCGTAGAGCCAACCCGGCAGGAAAGCCAGCGCGCAGACCGCCGCTAGCAGGGAGCGCTTCTCGATCTGAATCGATCCAGCCAGGGCCAAGCTTAGCGGCGGCAGGATGGGCACGAGATAACGGGAGTCCGGAGGCAGGAAGAGGAAGACGGCTCCCCAGACGAGAGGGATCGCTGCCAACCGCCTCGCCCGGGAATCTCCAACGAGGAGCAGGGGAAGGCCCAGGAGGTAGAACGGCGAGAACGGCGGCTGCTGCCCGACGGCCGAGCGGTGGAAGACCACGTCCCAGGGGAGGCGGACGAAGCGGACCAGGGTCTCGGGGGCGAGCACGTCTGCCATGGGCTTGAGGGCGATCGGGTCCCAGGTGGTCGATCCGAAGATGCCGGGCAGATACGGGAAGATCGGGTTGCCGGTATGGGCCGCGATTCGGACGTAGGTAGGCGCGAGCACCAGGAAGGCCAGGAAGGCGAAGAGCAACGCCTTCCGGCGGGCGAGCGCCAGCTCGACGAAGATGGCCGCCGCGAAGAAGAGCCCCAGGTACTTGACCCCCGCCGCCGAGCCGGCGAACACGGCGGCGAGCAGCAGCCAGGACCTTTCTCCTGAATGGCGGAAACTCCAGGCAGAGAACAGCGCGCCGGTGACGAAGAGAGCCAGGAGGGGCTCGACGTAGTCCGTGCCGGCCAGGTGGGCGACGATCGGGTTGCCCAGCCAGAGCGCCGCCGCGATCCAGCCCGCCTGCGGCGAGAAAGCCTTCCGGCCCCAGGCCAGCAGGATGCCGGCGGTCGCGAGGACCGCCACCAGCGCGACGAAATGGGTGGCCACGTCGCCGGCTAGCAGAAGAGTCTCCGCGAATAGGAGCTCCCCGAGCGCCGGGAACACCGGGAAGCGGAGCGCCGGCATGGCGGGGAGCCCGCCCGATTGCGCGAAGGCGCGGGCGTAGGGCAGGTGGTACATGATCTCGTCGAAGGCGGTCGGGGGGTAGAGAGTCAGGACGAAGAGCGGCGCCAGCGCGATCAGACCCAATCCCCACAGCCGGCCGGCGAGACGCGGGCGCTCCTGGTAGAAGGCGGCGGCATGGACCGCCACGATCAGGGCGATCAGGGCGCCGGGCTGCAACTGGCCGAACGAGGCGAGCAGGAAGCCGAGATGGGCCAGGAGGGCGAGCCCGAGCGCGATCCGGACGGCGTGATGCTCCGAGGAGAGCTTGAACAGCGAGCCGGCCGCCCAGGCGGTGGCGGCCAGGACCGCCAGGGCCAGCAGGTGAGCGAGAACGCTCAATAGTTCAGCCGGCGGGCGATCCAATCGCGCAGGGGGTTCGGCTTCTTGCCCGGAGAGTCGAAGGTGTAGGCGAGCAGGATGCGCTCCCCCTGGTCCGAGAGCGTGATCCCGCGATGGAGCGTGCGGGCTCCGCGCATCACCAGCAGATCCCCGGCCTTGGCGGTGACGGCACTCCGCGGAAAGATCGAAAAGACCTGGGGGACCGCGTAGAGGGGATAGAGCAGGAAGCGCAGGAACCGCGTGAGCGCGGGCGAGATGAATTGCGTCTCGCCGCCGTTGGTGTTCTTGAGCGTCACCAGGGCCACGTAGGCATGGCCGTCCAGGTGCCAGCGGAAGCCATGCTCCCGCCGCTCATAAGCTTGGACGCGCATGGACCGCTTGGAGCTGCCGAGGGGACGCAAGGCCCCTCCCGCGAACTGCTCGGCCAGCGGCCGTACCCGCCGGTCGCCGAGCTCTTCCACCTCGGACAGCTTTTCGTGGATCTGGTCGCCGTCGATCACCCGGTAGCGCGGTCCCAGACCGCCCCGGCCGTGTACCTCGGTGTACAGATCCTCATGGTCCTCGATCAGGCGGGTGAGCCGGCCCAGCTCCTCGCCGGAGAGGAAACCCGGCACGTGTCGGTACGCTTCCATGTCTTAAGGCTTGTCGGCCACGACCGTCAGGAGATAGCCGAAGCGGCCCGGCCAGCGCCAGCGTGTCTCCAGAAACTGGAAGGGCGCGAGGAAGAGGGGGCTCAGCCGGTAGAGGGGGATGTCCCGGGTGTAGAAGAAGAGGTCGGCCATGCGCAGGAGCCCCGGCAGGGTGAGGATGCCCGTGCGCTCGACCACCCGCAGACCGGTCTGCTCGACATCCCGGCGCAGCTCCCCGGCGCTGAACGACTTTTCCGGCGCGTAGAGGTACTGGCCGAAGGCGTCGAGGACGCGGACCATGAGCGGACGCAGGAAGAGGTCCCACTTGTGCGGCACGCCGATCACCGCCCGGCCCCCTGGCTTGAGCACGCGGTGGACTTCGCGGATCGCCTCGCGGTACTCGTCGATGTGCTCGATGGTGCCCATCGTGTAGACCGCGTCGAAGGAGCCGGCCGCGAACGGCAGCTCGCGGATGTCGGCGCGCAGCAGGGCCGGCGCGTGGCCGTTCGACTTGGCGTTGCGGCGTGCCCGGAAGGCCACCACGCGGGAGATGTCGAGCCCCACCACCTCCGCCCCCTGCTCGCGCATCCAGTCGAGGATCCGCGTGTTGAACGCCTCGTTCCAGAGGTCCAGCTTGAGCACGCGCTTGCCTCGCAGGCTTCCCAGGGAGCGCTCGAGCAGAGCGATCTCACAGCGGCGGTAGTACAGGGTGCTCGGCGCGGCGTGGAAATCGCGCACCGACGCGGCGATCCGATCCCAGTCCCGGCGCTGCTGCTCGCGCAGGTCGCGGGTTGCTTCATCCCATCTCAAGACATCCATTTGCCGCCCTCAACCATTCGATCGTATGAGACAACCCTTCGGTCAGAGGAAGGGGACGATATCCCAGATCCTGCCGCGCCCTGTCGGAGCTGAAGCGCCACTCGCGCAGAAGGATTTGGACGGCGGTAGCATATCCGCTCCCCGGGTCGGACGTCGGCAATCGCTGCATTCTGTCGGCGATCCGCGCCGCGGCCAGCGCCGGTCCGGCGGGCAGCGAGAGCGTGGCGACGGGCCGGAGGCCGGCGAGCGACAGCACGAGCCGGCCGAAGTCCCTGGGCGCGATCTCTTCGCCGCCCAGCACGTACTCCTCTCCCACGGTGCCGCGTTGCTCGGCGGCCAGGAGGCCGCGGACCACGTCGTCCACGTAAACCAGGTTGCGCGCCTGCCGGCCGCCCGCCAGGACGAGTAAAACGCGTTGGCGCAGAAGGCGGCGGATTTCGGAGGTGATCCGGTTGGGATGGGAAGGATGATCCGGACCGAAGACGATCGTGGGACAGACGGTGACCGCCTGCAGCCCCTCGGAGGCGAGCCGCCGGATCTCCAGGACGGCGCGCGCCTTGGAGTCCGTATAGGCGCCGAAGGGCTTGTGAATGAAGGCAGTCGAGACATGGACGAACCGTCCCACCCGAGCCTCCAGGGAGCGCCGGGCCAGCTCCGCCGTCGCGTTGACGTTGACTTCCTCCATGTCGCGGACTCGGACGCGGGGATGATTGCGGACGGCGGCGAGGTGGAAGACCGAGTCCCCGGCGGCGAGCAATGGAGAGTACGAGGCCGGATCGCGGATGTCTCCGGAGAGCAACACGACTTCGCGGCCCTGGTCCCGCAGGGCGTGGACCAGGTGACGTCCCAGAAAGCCTGAGGCTCCGGTGACCAGAGCTTTCAGAGATCCTCCACGCCTGCCGCACGCCGGACCAACCGGACCGTCCCAGCCGCTTCGAGGAGATACACAGCCGGTGAGAGCCCCGCGTAGGAGCTGGCGCGGGAGATCGAGTAGGCCCCCGCGTCGCAGAAGGCAATGCCGTCCCCGGGTACGAGCGGCGGCAGGCGGCGGTGCATGTCGAGCACGTCGAGGGTGTTCAAGGTGCAGCCGGACAGGTTCCAGAAGCGCTCCGCTCCCTTTCCTCCGGATAAGGGAAGGATGCGCCGGGCGAAGAGCAGCGGCGACTCGGGAAGGTGGTTGCGGCTCGCGTCCAGGAAGAGCCAGCTCCCCCGGATGGCATGGACGCGGGTGATGAGCACTGCCGCGTCTCCCACGATTGCCCTCCCCGGCTCGGCCGCGAGGACCGGCGGCTCGGGGAGGCCGGAGGTCTCGACCAGCTCACGGAAGCGCGTTCCCAGCCGGGCGGCGAACGTTTCCAGGTTCCCCGACGGGGAGGAGGCAAGACGGTCCCGTAGCCGTCCAATCACATGGCGCGGCCCCACCCGCCGGAGTGTAGGCGACGGAATGCCGCCGCCGAGGTTCACCTCGCGGAGCGTCACGCCCGCCTCCGAGGCCACGCGCTTCAGAAGAGCCAGGACTCCTCGAAAGACACGCGTGAAGCCGTCCAGCGACGACTGCTGCGTGCCCAGGTAGAAGTTCAACGCGGCCGGCTCCAGCCAGGGCGACGCCGCGGCCCGCCGCGCGGCCTCGACGATCTCGTCCGCGCCGAGCCCCAGCCGCCGGTTGAGCCGGCTGAGAGGCGAGAGGCCCGCCGCGCCCCGCAGCCGGAACGAGACCCGGACCGGCCGGCCGGCAAGGACTGCCGCCGCTTCGAGCTTCGCCAAGTCGTCCGGGTGGTGGAGGTGGAAGAGCGGAACCCCGAGCCCGAGCGCTTCGTCCAACTCTTCGGGAGTGAGCACGGGGCGCGCGTAGGCGATCCGCTCGGGCGGAAAGCCGCAGCGGACCGCGAGAGCCGCCTCGGCGGCGTGGCTCGCCAGCAGATGGCTGCCGAGGGCGCCCATGGTTTCGAGCACGGCCGTCTCACGGTTGGTCTTGGCGCAGTAGCGCAGGACCGTTCCCGGCCCTGCCGTGGCGAGCCCCCGTTCCAGGGCCTGGTAGTTGGCCCGCAGCCGGGATTCGCTCATCAGGAAAAAGGGGGTGCCGAGCCGTTCCGCCAGCTCCGCGAGCGCCACCCCTTCCATGCGAAGCGCGCCGCCTGCGTAATCGAGGAAGGGCTTTTCCATGGCGCGCGAGCGTACCGCGAATCTCCGCCGCTGCTATCCTCACGGGAAGGTTTGCCGAAAGGAGTCTCCGTGCTCAGGGTCGCTCGTCTTTGCTTCCTTCTCTTCGTAGCGCCGGCCTTCGCCCAGCCGGCGGACCTGCCTCCCCGGCCCCTCGAAGGGCGCGGGCTCGACAACTTGGCCGCGTTCACGCGGTTGTTGGGGTATGTCCGGTACTTCCATCCCAGCGACGCAGCGGCGGATACGAACTGGAACGCCTTTGCCATCCATGCCGTCAAGGACGTGGAGGCGGCGAAGAGCCCCGAGGATCTGGCGCGCCGGCTCGAGGACCTCTTCCGGCCCGTGGCTCCCACGGTCCAGGTGTTTCCCACGGGCAAGGCTCCCGAGTTGCATCGAGCGCTGATGCCTCCCGGGGACAATCCGGCAATCATTGGCTGGCACCATCTGGGCGTAGAGATGGGGAGCCCCCACTCCATCTATCGCAGCCGCCGGATCGATGACAAGACGCCTCTTCTCGACGAGGCGGCCAACCTGGGCCAGGAGGTCGTGCCCAGCCTCGTGGCCGGACGGAAGATCCGCTTCCGGGCCTGGCTTCGCACCGAGGGGTTCGGACAGCACGGCGGGGCCGGGCTGTGGACGCAGGGATGGAACGAGGACGGCGAGGAGATGGCGATGGCCATGAAGGACCGGCCGTACCGAGGCACCGAGTGGCAGGAGGTCGAGCTCATCGGCGACCTGGAGCAGAGCGTCACCGGCTTCTACCTGGGCATCTCCCTCTGGGGCGGAGGGCGCGCCTGGGTCGACAACGCCGTGCTCGAAGCCGCCCGTCCGGATGGGACGTGGGAGGCCATCCCCCTGAAGAATCCCGGGTTCGACCAGGAGGACTCGGTGAAGAAGGGGCGGCCCGCGAACTGGAGCTGGTCGGAACGGCAGAAGGGCTACGAGATCGCGCTCGTCGCGGGCTGCCGCGAAGGCGGCTGTGCCGCGCTCACCGGCAAGCCGGTCGTGCCGCCGACGCTCGCTCCGCCAGCCGAGGTTTTCGAGGCGGAGCTGGGCGGCGGCGTCTCCTGCCGCGTGCCGCTCACGCTCTACCTGGACGGCTACCTGGACGGAAAGGGCAAGACCGTGCCCGCGTCCCACGGGTGGATTCCGCCGGCGACGAACGGATGGCAGCCGTCCGGCAACGACCGCGCCACCCGGCTGGCGGACGTGGCCCTCGCCTGGAACGTGTTCCAGCACTTCTATCCATATTTCGACGTGGTCCAGACCGACTGGCCGGCGGCCCTGCGCGAGGCGCTGACCTCCGCCGCCACGGACCGCGACGAGCTGGCCTTCCTCTACACGCTGCGGGCGCTCGTGGCCCAGCTTCACGACGGCCACGGCCATGTGGCCCTGCTGTCGCAGGATTGGCAGAAGTACGCCGCGCTGCCGCTGGCCCTGCGCTGGATCGAGGATGGTCTCACAGTCGCCGCGGTCGTGCCCGGCAAGGCGGACCGCATCCGTCCCGGCGATGTCGTCCTGTCGATCGGCGGCGTACCCGCGGCCGAGGCGCTCGCCAAGCGCGAGCGGCTCACCTCCGGCGCGACTCCGCAGTGGATTCGATGGAACGCGGTGAACCGCCTCGTCCGGGGCCTCATCGGAGAATCGGCCAGGCTGAAGATCCAGCCTGCCGAGGGAGAGCCGTACGAAGTCTCCCTGCCGTACGAGGTCAAGTTCCCCTACCCGGACGAGTCCCGGCCCGAGAAGATCTCCGAGATCCGTCCCGGCATCTGGTACGTGGACACCGGCCGCATCGACGACGGCGAGTTCCTTGCCGCGGTGGAGAAGCTGGCCGCGGCGAAAGGCGTGATCTTCGACCTTCGCGGCTACCCGGGCAAGCTCTCGCCCGTGGTCCTGCAATACCTGACCGCCACGCCGATCATCAGCGCCCGATGGAACGTGCCCATCGTGACGCGTCCCGACCGGCAGGGCATGGAATTTCATTTCTCCAACTGGTCCCTGGAGCCCCGGGAGCCGCGCATCAAGGGGAAGGTGGCATTCCTGACCGATGGCCGCGCGATCAGCTATGCCGAGACCTACATGGGGATGGTCGAGCACTACAAGCTGGCCGAGATCGTAGGCGGCCCCACCGCGGGCACGAACGGCAACGTCAACCCGTTCGAGCTTCCCGGCGGCTATTCGTTCTCGTGGACGGGGATGAAGGTGCTGAAACACGATGGATCGCAACACCATGGCATTGGTATCCTTCCTACCGTTCCCGCGGTGCCGACGCTGAAGGGTGTGCGGGAGGGGAGGGATGAAGTGCTCGAGAAGGGGATCGAAACTGTGAGCAGGTGAGATGCGCACGTTCACCCTTCTCCCGCTCGCCCCGGTATTGGCCCTGCTCCTGAGCCAGGCCCCCCATCTGCCTGAAAGCGAGAAGATCACCCGCGACCTGGACGGCCTTGGGATTTCAGTCACCCGCGGCGCCGCGCCCGGCTACGTCGAGGACCGCGCCTGCGCCGTCTGTCACACGCAGATCGCCGAGTCCTACCGGCCCAAGGGCATGGCGCGGGCGTTCTTCCGGCCGCGGCCCTCGACCGACATCGAGGATTTCTCCGCTCCTCCCTTCTTCCACGCTCCGTCGCGCCAGCACCTTCAGATCGTCCGCCAGGGAGAGCGGCTGGTCTTCCGCCGCTGGCAGACGGACGCGGCGGGCCGTCCCATTCATCTCTTCGAGCGCGAGGTCGATTGGATTCTGGGCTCGGGCAACAACGCCCGGACCTACCTCTACCGCACCCCGTCGGGAGAGATGTTCCAGCTTCCGCTCGCCTGGTACACCCAGACGCGGAGCTGGGGCATGCCGCCCGGCTACGACCGGCCGGACCATGAGGGCGTGCTGCGGCGGGTGCGGAGGGAGTGCCTGTTCTGTCACGACGCCTATCCCGAGCTGCCAGCCGGCGCCGACGCTGCGGGCGCGCCGCAGGCCTTTCCGGCCGAGCTTCCCGAGGGGCTGGGCTGCCAGCGCTGCCACGGTCCGGGAGCGGAGCACGTCTGGCTCGCGAGCGGCGGCCTCGGCCCGGCTGAGGAGATCCGCGCGGCGATCTTCAATCCCGCCCGGCTGCCGAAGGCGCGGCAGGATGAGGTCTGCATGACCTGCCATCTGCAGCCGTCCGTCGCCTTGCCGGGTCTGCGCCGGTTCGGCCGCGGTGATTTCTCCTACCGGGCAGGCGAGCCGCTGTCCGACTACCTCGTCCAGGTCGACGTGGAGGAGGAGGGGCAGGCCCCGTCGGAGCGCTTCGAGATCAATCATCACGCCTACCGGCTGCGTCAGAGCCGCTGCTTCCTGGAGAGCGGGGGAGGGGTAGGCTGCCTGGATTGTCACGATCCTCACCGGGTCGTACCCAAGGAAGAGATGAAGGTGCTCGTGGGGAGCGCCTGCCGGGGCTGTCACGCGAGCCTGCCCGCGGGACACATCGAGAATGCCGACTGCGCCTCCTGCCACATGCCGCGGCGGCGGACCCAGGACGTGGTCCAGGTGCTGATGACCGATCACCGCATCCAGCGCGGACCTGGAGGGCCGGAGCTGCTGGCACCTCTTGCGGAGCGGGACCCGGTCCTGACCGAGCTGCGGATTCTGGAAGGGGGACCGACGGGGGCGCTCGCCGAGATCTACCGCGCCGCCGCCGTGGTCCGCGCCGCGGGGAGCCACGATGCGACGCGCTTCCTGGAGAAGAAGCTGAACGAGGTCCGGCTGCCCGAGCCCGATCCCTGGCTCGACCTGGCTCAGGCGCAGCTCCAACAGCGGCGTTTCGCCGAGGCCGAGGTCACGCTCGCCGCGCTGCGGGAGCGCCGGCCGGACGATCTCCTTCTCCTGGAATGGCTCGCCCTGGCGCGGGCCGGACAGGGCAAGCTGGACGAGGCGATCGATCTCACGCGCAACGCGCTGGCCCGGGGCTCCGGTCGGGCGGAGGGGGAGTACAACCTGGGAAGGCTGCTCGCCGCGAAGGGTGCTCACGAGGAGGCCGCGGTGCATCTGGCCCGCGCCGTTGCGCTGCGGCCGAACCTGGCGGCTGCTTGGTTCCATCTGGGGGAGGTGCGGGCTGCGCAGGGCCGGATGCAGGAGGCGGCGGAGAGCTATCAGCAGGCTTTGGCGGTGGATCCGACGTTCACACGGGCCGCGGAGGCGCTGCGGACATCCGCTGAACCGCGCTGACAAACGCCTTCGCATTCTCGACCGGGGTCATGGGAAGAATTCCATGTCCCAGATTCACAATGTGGCCTCCTCCGCGCCCTTCCTCAATCACCTTCTCGGCCAAGCGCTCGATCTCGGGAATCGGGCCGAGCAGGGCCGCGGGGTCGAAGTTCCCCTGGAGCGTGCGGTTGCCCACCACCTGGCGCACCCGGCTGAGCGGCTGGCGCCAATCGACCGAGAGCACGTCGACTGGCAGCTCGCGCATCCCTTCCAGGAGATGGCCGCCGCCGTTGACGTAATAGATCAGCGGCACCCGGCCGGAAATCCTGTCGACGATCTTCCGGAGCGGGGGGAGGGCGAGCGCGCGCCAGCGCTCCAGGTCGAGCAGGCCGCCCCAGGTGTCGAAGAGCTGGAGCGCCTGGCCGCCCGCGTCGATCTGGCCGAGAAGATAGGCGATGGAGACGTCGGCGATCCGGTCGAGGAGCACGGCAAGCCCTTCGGGATCGGAGTAGCTCCAGGCAAGGAGCTTGTCGAAGTGCTTGGAGCCTCCGCCCTCCACGAGATAGGCGGCGAGAGTCCAGGGCGTGCCTCCGAAGCCGATGACGGGGATCTTTCCTTCCAGCTCGCGGCGCACCAGGCGCATGGCATCGAAGACGTAGCCGAGGGTCGCGTCAACATCCGGAGCGCGCAGGCGGGCAATGTCCTCGCGGCTCCGCACCGGATTCGGGAAGCTCGGGCCGTCCCCCTTCACGAACTGCAACTCGGCGCCCATGGCCTCCAGCGGGAGAAGGATGTCGGCGAAGAGGATGGCGGCGTCGACCCCGAGGATGCGAACCGGCTGGAGGGTCACCTCCGCCGCCAGCTCGGGCGTCTTGCACAGCGTGAGGAAGTC
>DATMER010000080.1:0-71056 GCA_035556715.1 Thermoanaerobaculia bacterium | reverse complement strand
CTCCTCAACGATGCTGCGCAAGGTAACGAGATGCTCGCCCTGAATCGACGCCGGTCTTCCTGCCTTGCCCTTGCTCATCCCCTTGCTCCTCGGCTTTCGGCAGAGCAGACCACAATTTGTTTTGTTTTGTCTATACCCTCTAAGGAGCCAGAACACATGGACGACTCAGAACGCAGCTACGGCTACAGCAAGGATATCTACCACGGGTCGCGCGGGGCGGGCGGTCACTACGACGGACCGACCGGCAATCCGGAGCGCAGCTATGAAAATGATCCTAAGGTCGGCGCGTTCCCGGCCGCCGTGCGGGGCTCGGTGGAGACCATCGCCCGCTCCGCCGAGGGGCGGAGAGACGGTCTCAAGCGGCTTGTGGCGGGCGTGCGGGCGAAGGACGTGCAGGGCGTGGTCGTGCGCTCCTTGAGCCATCTGGCGCGATCTCTGCGCCACCTGACCGACCTGGGTCGCCTCTTCGGCGCCCAGGACGTCGCCCTGATCGCCATCGAGGACCTCATCGACACCACGGACCCGGGCGGCGCGATCCGCTGGCGGGACTGGCTCGAAATCTCCGGCCGTCTCGACCGGCAGCTCCGCGCCGAAGCTGCAACGCTCGCCCACCTGCGTACACCCGTCGGGCGCTGGGGCCGGTCTGCTGCGGTCATGAAACCCATTTGAGCTGCTGACCTGGCGGGAAGGACGCGGAGGCCGCCGGCCGCTCTCCTTGCGCGAGCTCGCCCGCAAGCTCGGCGTCTCGGAAGCGACCGCACGCGAGCGCCTGCGCGCACTCCGCGATGCCGGCCAGGTCGACGACGGAGCCCGCGCCCGGGCGCTCGCAGCCCGCGGCGGCCTCCGAAGGGGCGGCCGGCCTGCGAATCCCCTGGACGACGACGCCCTGACCGCCGCCTGGAAGCTGCAGCTTCAGGCTGCCCGCCGGAGAGGCGCCGAGCCGTGCATTTCCTCTTTTGCGCACATCTTGAACGTGAGCCGGAGCCGGGTGCGCTCACGGCTCGAAGAGATCGGCCTACTCAGCGAAGGTCCACAGAGTTTGGTGCCCCAGGGCGCCCAGGAGAAGGACAGATGACGAACGAGCTGCGAGAGGGTCTCCACGAACTGATGCGGCGGCTGGCTGAGGGACGCTCACGCCGCGAGTGCCTGGAGGCGCTCGGCGACTTCCGCGACCTCACCTCGCGCGAGTTGGCCCACCTGGAGCAGGTCTCGGTGCGCACCCTCGAGGACTGGGCGGAGCGCGGCGACGGCCCGCCTTTCCGCAAGGCTGGCCGCAAGACATCTCGACGGCGATACCCCCTCGGTGGCTATCTCGACTGGCGCGACAGGACGACCATGACCTGCACGATCGAGAGACACAAAAATGCGGGCTGATTTTAAGTTTTGTAGGCCCCCCTAGCCAGCCGATGCCTCTTCCTCTTCGATCGCGTCGAGTAGCCGTGCCGCCCCGATGTAGCGCTCGAAACAATCCGGGCAATGGTTCAGGTGCCGGACCATCCGGTCGCGCTCTTCCCCCGTGAGGCTGCCCTCCAGGAAGACTGCGAGGTCAGTCGGGGTGACGCAGGTTTCGGTTACGGCCTTCATTCTCCAGAATCCAGTGTGCCCTGGAATCGCACTTGGGACAAGTCGGCCCGGCTCGTCGGGCAGGATGAGCTCTCCTTCACCCTCGACCCGGAAACGCCGGTGCGGCCTGGGGCTGATCTGGGCCGCGATCTCTTCGGCCTCGCCGCGGCTCAGGCCCGGAAAACGAGGCTTGATCACCTGGTAAGCTTCGTCGAACGTGAGCCCTTGCAGCACGAGCAGCACCTCGAGTTCCGGGGCCGGAGGACCCAGCCGCCTGGCGGCCGGGGACGGCCGGAACTTGCCCCAGGCGCGCGGCGCGGTCTCTGGAGGCTCGTCGATCCCCAGGACCTCGCTCAGGTCCTCCCAGCGGATCCCGGCTTCCTCCAGGTTCGTCCTCAGCTTCGTGATGAGCCTTTCGTTGCGCCGATACAGGGACCGCTGATCGATCCCCAGGCTCCTCGCGATGCAGGAAAACTTGACTCCCTCGCCGTGGGCGCGCACGAGCAGGATGCGGTCCTCCTCGGGAAGCTCCGACAGTAACCCGTGCATGAGGGCGAACGCCTTGCGCTTCTTGACGAGCTTCTCCCGCTGTTCGAGGAGTTTGTCGCCCGCCGGCTCTAGGTCTGGCTGCCGCGTGACCACGTCTTCGCTCTCGAAAATTCGGCCCGGCTTGGGGTTGAGCTGGGCCGCGATCTCTTCGGCCTCGCCGCGGCTCAGGCCTGGAAAACGAGGCTTGATCGCCTGGTAAGCTTGGTCGAACGTGAGCCCTTGCCGCCCGAGCAGCACCTCGAGTTCCGGGGCCGGAGGACCCAGCTGCCTGGCGGCCGTGGACACGCGGACCTTGCCTTTCTCGCGGCGTACCCGATCGTGCCAGATGTTGTAGACCACGGTTCCCAAGTAGCCCTTGAGGCTGGAACGGTTATCCCACCGTCGCAGCACCCGGTAGTCGTCCTCGAGCAGCTTGACCTGGATGTCGGATCGCAGGTCCTCCAGATCCTCGGGGGAGAGTCGCTTTTCCCGGCCCAGACCCCGCAGGATCGGCGGGAGGGCCTCGAGGCTTTGGTGATAAAGCTCCTCCAGGGTCATCTCGGGCAGGAAGGCGCCGTTTGACGCGGGGCACGGGGCCGGAAGGCAGCGGGATTCACGGCGGAGATTCTACCGCAGGTACCGCGCCTCAATAACCGACCAACGATACGTCGCCAGAGGCGCGCAAAAATGCGGGCTGATTTTGTACGAGTTTTGTACGCCCCCCCACTTCAAGCAGTATTTGCAGCTTTGCGAGAGATATCTCTCTCCGGTTAAGTCTTTATTTTCAGTGGTTTGGAGGGGTGAATTGGTCGGGACGCCGAGATTCGAACTCGGGACCCCCTGAACCCCATTCAGGTACGCTACCAGGCTGCGCCACGTCCCGACCGAGTGCTGCTGTCAAGGAGATTTCGAATCGAGGAGGGCGAGGATCTCGCGGGCTTCCTCGAGGGCCTTCTCAATCCCCGAGCGGAGCGTTTGTATCCGTTCCGCCGCGTCGCTGTCAAGCGCAGGAGGGGCCTCGGGCGCCGGCTCAGCCGCCTTCCGTCTCGGCGTGCGGGGAACAGCTGCCACAGGAACTTCGGCGACCGGCGCCTCCTCAGTCAGGGCGGCTTCTCCCTCCAGGCTGCCGTTGGCGAGCTCGGTCTCCAGCTTCTTCTTGGCCCCGGCGATCGTGTAGCCCTCTTCGTAGAGGAGCTGCTTGATGCGCCGGATGATCTCCAGCTCTTTCTCGCTGTAGACGCGCTGGCCGGAGCGGCTCTTGCTGGGAGCGAGCGCAGGGAACTCCGTCTCCCAATAGCGCAGCACGTAGGGCTGGATGCCCAACTCCTTGCAGGCTTCGCCGATTTTGTAATAGAGGCGCTTCTGGACCCGGGCCTTTACCACCATTCAGACCGATCTCGTCAGGACTCTCGCTTGCGCGGGACCATGACGTCCATCAGCCGCCGGGCCGGCCGGAAGCTGAGCCCCTTGTGGGGGCGGATGAAGATCTTTTCCCCGCTGACCGGGTTCACTCCGACACGGCCCGGCCGGGCGGTCACCTCGAAGGTGCCGAAGTTCTTGATGCGCACGGTCCTTCCGCGGCGGAGGGAGGTCTTGACGGTCTTGAGAATCGTGTCCACGATCTCCGCCGCTTCGTCCTTCGTCAGCCCCCCGTGCCGCTCGTACACCGCTTCGACCAAGTCGGCCTTGGTCATGCCTTGTCGATCGTCCGGCTTGTCAATCCCCATGAGTCCGTCCCGAAAAGGAGTGAATCCCTCTCGCGCAACAGCCCGCGAGGCTGAGGAAGTTCCTGAAGTCTATCGGATCAAGTAGGCATGGACAAGGCGGCCACGTATCCCTCCCGGTATCGAGACGCCACCGCATCCCAGGTCAGCTCCGCCTCGGCCTTGCGCCTCCCCCGCTCTCCCATGCCTCTCGCCAGCTCCCGGTCCGCCAGGAGATTGCGGAGCGCCCCGGCCAGCGCGACGGGGTCCTTCTCCGGGACCAGGAGCCCCGTGACCCGGTCTTCGACAGCAAGGGGGATGCCTGAGATCCCGGAGGCCACCACGGGCAGGCCGCTCGCCATGGCTTCCAGGATCACGTTGGGCAGGCCGTCAACGTTCCCCTTCGAGTCGTGGACTGCCGGCAGGACGAAGAGGTCCGCGGCCCGGTAGAGGTCCGGCAGGGTGTCGCGGAGCACCGGGCCGGGCAGATGGAGGCGGCCGGGGAAGCGTTCGGCCTCGCGCTGGAAGTCCGGCAGGAGGTCTCCCCCTCCGGCCAGGACCACGTGCGCGCCGGAGGCGAAGATCCCGGGCAGGGCCTTCATCAGGATGTGGAACCCCTTCTTGGTCGCCATCCGTCCGACGCTCAGAAGGAGCGGAGCCTCTTCCGGGATTCCGAGCCGCTCACGCCAGCCGGTCCGGTCCGGTCCGGGAGAGAAGGTCTCCACGTCCACACCATAGGGGATGACCCGGGAGCGCTCCTCCGGGAAGCCTAGGGCGCGGACGCGGTCCACCAGCTCCGGAGAGCAGCCGGTGAGCAGCCGGGAGCGCCGGAGCGCCCAGGCCGCGGCCATCCGCACCCCGGGCTTCTCGGCGAGGAAGACGTCGCTCCCGTGCAGCCCGATCGCGAGGGGGAACCTCCCGGCGATGGCTGCAATCACCCCGTTCGGCACAATCCAATGGGCGTGTATTAGATCGAACCGCCTGGCTCTCCGGATCGCCCGCAGCAGACCCAAGGCGTACAGCGGAGCCGCAATCGCCGCTCCGCCCTTGACCCGCTCGTCCGCCTCCAGGCTGCGGCCGTAGCCCAGGACCTCGTGGCGCTCGGGCGCGTAGCGGAAGGTGACCACCTCGACGCCCCACTCCTCCCACCGCGCGGGCACCCCTTCGGCGTGAGGCGCGAGCACCGTGACGCGGTCACCCAATCGGACGAGCCCACGGGCGAGGTCGCGGATGAACGGGCCTGAAGTGTCCCCCTCGAAGCGAGGGTAGGTCTGGGTGAGGAAAAGGAGGTCTAGAGCGCGCCCGCTCACTCCAGCCGCTCTTTGATCGAGTAGCTGTCGCGGCGCCGGAAGTTCTTGAAGGTGATCATCTCCCCGATCAACCCCGTGGTGAGCACCACGATGCCCAGCAGGATCAGCAGGTTGCCGAACAGCAGGAGCGGCCGGTTGGAGAGGTCCTCGTGATGAAAGACCCAGAGGTAGGCGAGCCAGGCGTCGATGAAGAAGCCGCTCGTGAAGAAGATCAAGCCCAGCGCGCCGAAGAGATGGAGAGGCCGGCGGGTATAGCGCGTGATGAAGAGGACCGTGATCAGGTCGAGCAACCCCTTGTAGAGGCGGTCCCAGCCGTACTTGCTGCGGCCGTGGCGGCGCGGGTGGTGCTGCACCTGGATCTCCCCCACCAGAAAGCCGCGGCGGCTCGCCAGCACCGGGATGTAGCGGTGCAGCTCGCCGTAGACTGCGATCTCGGCAAGCACCTCGCGCCGGTACGCCTTGAAGCCGCAGTTGAAATCGTGGAGGTCGACCTGGGCGAGCTGGCGGGTCACCCAGTTGAACAGGCGCGAGGGGAGCCGCTTGGAAGCGGGATCCTGGCGGCTGCGCTTCCAGCCGGAGACGAGGTCCAGCTCCTCGTCCTCCAGCTTGGTGAGGAAGCGCGGGATCTCCTCCGGATCGTCCTGAAGGTCGCCGTCCATGGTAATGATGACGCGGCCGGTGCAGTGGTCGAAGCCGGCGCAGAGGGCCGCGGCCTTGCCGAAGTTGCGGCGCAGGCGGACCAGCTTGACCCGGGGGTCCCGCTCGCGCGCCTCCCGCACCTTCCCGGAAGTGCCGTCGGAGGAGCCGTCGTCCACGAAGACGATCTCGAACGTGCGGCCGAGCCGGTCGAGCACGTCCGCGACCCGCCGCGCCAGCTCCTGGACCGTCTCCGCCTCGTCGAGCACCGGGACGAGGACGCTGACGTCCACCTCCTCGGGCTCGGGAGCAGTCTCGGGAGCCGTCACGGGAGGCTTGCTGGGAGGCTTGTTGAAGGGGACGGGCTGGCTCATCGGCGCGTATTGTACCAGGGGAGTACAATCCCGCCCCGATGAAGCCCTCGCTGGTATTTGGCGGGTGGGCCGTGCTCGGCCTGCTGCTCGCGGCAACGCTCGCCGCCGCCGCGACGCTCGACCGGCGCGCCTGGCCCGCGTTCGTCGGCGACGAGGCCACCTACCTGATGCAGGCCCAGAGCCTGGCCTGGGACTTCGACCTCGAGTACACCCGGCAGGACTATGACCGCTTCGTGGCGCTGTGGGGCCGGCCGCCCGACGGGCTGATCCTCCAGAGCGCCGACGGCGGCTCGACGCTGGTCTACGGCAAGCCCGCGGCCTACCCGCTCTTCATCGCTCCGTTCGTGCGCCTCTCCCCCACCCGCGGCCCGGCCGTGGCCAACGCCCTGCTCCTGGCGGTGGCAGCGGTGGCGGCCGGCCGGGCGCTCCAGCGGCGGATCGGGGAAGCGGCCCCGCTCTGGATCGCGGCGTGGGTCTTCGGCTCGGTGAGCTTCGCGTACGTCTTCTGGGTCCACTCCGACCTCTTCCTGATGTGCCTGGTGGCCATCGCCCTGGCCTTGACCTACGGCGGGTCGGGCCGATGGTGGGTAGTGGGAGCCCTGCTAACCCTCGTGCTGCTCTCCCGTCCCCCCTACGTCGGACTGTTGCTGGCCGTGGCGCTGGCCGCTCCGCCCGAGGGGAGGAAGAAGGCTGCGATCGGCGCGGCGGCCCTGGCCCTGATCGCCATCCTCGCCGGCTTGGCGATCCGCGGGACCTGGACGAGCTACGGCGGCGAGCGCCGGAGCTTCTATGCCTACACCGGCTTCCCGGGAGTCGATGCCGCGGCGGGGGACTGGGGAGAGCAGATCGCGGAGCGGGGCACCCACTCCTGGGTCAAGGAGGAGACGCTCCGGATGGGGTTCGACGCCCGCCAGGCGGGTTGGAACCTGGTCTACTTCCTCGGCGGCCGGCACGTGGGGATCCTCCCCTACTTCCTCCCCCTGGTCCTGGGGTTCCTGGCCTTTCGGCCGGGCGAGGGGAGGTGGGCCCTGGTCCTGGCCGTGGTCTTGGCGGCGGCGGTCCTGGCCTGGCTCCGGCCGTTCAACTTCTACGGCGGCGGCGGCGCCATGGCAAACCGCTACTTCCTGCCGCTCTATCCCGCCCTCTGGTTCCTGGCTGCGCGGCCGGTGCGCCCCCTCCGGGGCATGCTCGCCGCGGTGGGGGTGACGGTCCTGGCCGCGCCCTTCCTCCTCCCCCTATGGTCTGCTCCCCGGATCTTTCCCCTCGCCTCGGAGGGGGGCTACCGCTACGTGAGCGGCTTCGCCCGCCGCTGGCTCCCCTACGAGACCACCCTCTCGCACCTGAAGCCCTCCGGGCAGGAGGACCTCGTCCATCACCGGCTCTGGGTGAGGCTCCTGACACCGAGCCTCCGGCCCGAAGGCGCCCGGCTGAGGCTGGCTCCGGGAGAGCCCGGAGAGATCCTGGTGGGCAGCGAGCGCCCGCTCCAGGGGCTCCGTGTGCGCCTGCCCCCTAACGGTCCGACGACATTGGAGGTCTCCGGAGCCGAGGTAATCCAGTCAATCCAGAGACCGGACGGAGGCACGACCCTGAGGCTCCGGCCCGAGCTGCGTGCGCGCCACCGGATGTGGTGGACGGATGTCTTCTATCTCTATGAGATCCGGATCGGGGAGCAGCCGGCCGACGTGCTGTTCCAGATCCTACCGGAGCCCTCACCCCCCCAGCCCCCCTCTCCCACCTCCCCATCCCCCTCCCTGGGAGAGGGGGGAGCAGAGTTCAAGGGACGTGTGGGGGCGCCCCTCTCTCGGCGAGGGGGGCGGGGAGGCGGGAGAGGGGTCGGGGGTGAGGGTCTGGGCGGCGGGGCACTGGATCATGGGTGACCGCCGCAAGAAGCTCCTGCTCGCCGGGATGTCGATCCTGGCGACCCTCCTCGTCGCGGAGGCGGCGCTGCGCATCCTCGGGATCGGCGCGGTCCGCCGCGGCTCCCCCTGGTTCGCGGGGGGGAACCATCCCCGTTTCCTGTTCCAGCCCGACGCGGCGAGCGGGTACACGCTGCGGCCCGGCTTCCAGGGCCGGGAGATCGCCTTCAGCAATGAGTTCGACGTCCCGGTGGCGATCGACCCGCGAGGCATCCGCGAGCACCCCCACACGGCCGGACCCCGTCCCGCGGTCCTGACGCTCGGCGACTCCATCACCTTCGGCGAGGGGGTTCCCGCGGACCACACCTGGTCAGCCGTGCTGGAGCGCGAGTCCGGGGTCCGGGTCTACAATGGCGGCGTGCCCGGCTACAGCACCTGCCAGATGGCTGGGCGCGCCAGGAGCCTGATCCCCCGCTTCCGGCCGGACCTCGTCCTCGTGACCTTCTCCTCCCAGTGGGACCGCAACCGGTGCGACACCCCCTTCCTCTACATGGAGGGGTACATCGTCTCGCAGCGCTACCTGGAGCGGCTCCACCTCGTCGGCGACAATCTCTATCTCGGGGAGACCCGGCTGCCCGGGATCGGCGCGGCCACGGCCTGGGCCAAGCACCATTCCTACCTGGCACGGCTCGCCCTGCCACCTCTGGGTGACGCCGCCCGCTTCCTGGTCCGCAAGCCGGTCAAGCCGTTCCGGCCCTCTCCCGAGGATTACGAGCCCACCGCTCGGGCCCTCGCCTCGATCCGCCACCAGGCCCAGCAGGCCGGGGCCGGCTTCGCCGCCATCCTGATCGAGAGCCGCGGCCGGGACTACGAGATCGACCGCGCCAACCTGGAGAAGGTCCTGCGGCAGCGCGGCCTCCCCTACCTGGCCCTGGACACGCTCCGCGCCGACTGGAAGCGGCTCCGCTACCCCCGCGACCAGCACTGGAACGACGCCGGTCACCGCGTGGTCGGAACGGCCCTGGTCCCGCTCGTCCGCTCCCGTCTCCACAGCTCCGCCCGCCCCCGCGGCGAGACGTAGATCCGCTCGTACCGCGTCTCGAGCTGGCTCCGCACCGAGCGGACGGCGGGATGCCGCCGGTTCCAGGAGACCTGCCAGAGCAGCACGTAGTCGACGGGATGGCTCAGGAGGTCCACCCAGGGCGGCACCCTGTCGTGCCACGATCCCAGAGACACGTGGTCGTACGGGTTTCGCTCCGGGCGGTAGTGGAGGGGAAAGTAGCCCTCGTAGTTCGCCGCGTAGAGCCGGAGGTCGGCCACGGACTTCTCCGTCGCCACCCGTGACCCGGCATGCAGGAAGGGCTGCACCCGGAACGCGAGAGGGGCACCATCCGGCGCCCGGCCGCAGTGGGCGTAGGACAGGTGGAGCAGCGTGCTCCCCCTCGGAATGCGCTCCTCCGCAGAGAGGTACTCGGCCAGGTAGACGTCGATCTCCCTCCATCTCGTCCAGAGCAGCCCGAGCAGACCCAGGGCCAGCCCCACTGCCAGGATCGGGATACCCCTGCGCAGCGGCGCGGGAAGGTCGAAGGTGGCGAGCCAGAGGATCAGGGCGAGGAAGGGGAACAGGCTCAGGCGCTGATGGATGAACCCGCCGACCCCCACGTTGGAAGGCACCGCCAGGGCGAGAGCGAAGAAAACCGCGACGACCGCGAGCCATCTGTCCCCCCGGGGAGAGCGCCTCGGCAGGGCCCAGGCGGCCAGGGCGCAGAACAGGATGGCGATCGCCCAGCCGAAGAACCGGGTCCGGCTGTCGAAGGAGGCCAGGGACTCGAGCGTGAGGAGCTGCAGGAGCTTGGTCCCGACCGGCGCCGAGGTGGTGCGCGACGCCTCCCGGCTCGCGAAGGAGAGCATCAGGGCCAGGGTGGGCAGCAGGGGTCCCAGCCGCCGGAGGAGGACGGAGCGGCCCCCGGCGCGGGCCTCCCAGGCGCTCAGGGTGACTACCGCCGCCACCAGCATCCCCGCCGAGACGATGTGGCAGACGTAGACCCAGAGCGCGAGGAGCGCGAAGACGGTCCCCTGAAGCCATCCGAACCGCTCCCGGTGCTTTAACCCGTATCTCAACCAATACCCGAGGGCGAAGAAGAACGCCACCAAGCTGAAGCAGAAGTTGTAGAAGCCCATGCCCAGCAGATAGTTGAAGGTGAACGGCACGGCGAGCAGGGCGAGGAAGGTGTTGCGCGGCTCCACGGCCCCCACCGCGTAGCGCACCGAAAGGGGGAGGAGGATCACGTAGGCGCTCAGGAACACCTTCTCCGCCAGCGCAACCGGCAGGAAGCCCAGGCCGTACGCCAGCAGGAAGTAGACGAACCAGTTGGTGACCGACCCGGGCTCGCGGACGAAATAGTCCCGCAGCACCTGGCCGTCGGGACCGCCGTACTCGCGCAGGGTATTGGCGATGGCCAGGTGTGCCGGACCATCCTGGGACGGGAAGTACGAAAGGGTCCAGATCGGGATCAGGTGGACGGCGATCAGTGCCGCGAGCAGCTGCGCCTCTCCGGAGGGCCGTCTCATGGCCACCCTCATGGCCACCGCCACCGCCAGAGCTCGGCAAGCCCCTCGGGGGAGGTGTGGATCCGCTCGTAGGTGGCGGCGAGCTGGCGCCGCAGCTCCCGGGCACGCGGATCGTCCGGAGGCAAGGCCTCGGGCCAGACGAGGAGCACGTAATCGATGCGCCCTCCGGTTCGCGCCCTATAGCCGGGAAGGTCCACCCGCGGCGGCTCCGCCTCCAGCTCCAGCGGTTCGCGGACAAGATGGACGAACGGATCGCGCTCCGGTCGATAGGTGAGAGGGAAATAGTCCTCATGGGCCTCGTAGAGGGCCAGGTCCACCACTGAGACGCGCGCCGCGATGTGGCTCCCGGCATGGACGAACGGCCATGTGCGGAAGGTGAGGTCGCCGCTGCCGTCCTCCTCGACTCCGGCATTCGAAAACGAGAGGGTCAGCAGGGTACGCCGGGGCTCCACGTGAGGAGCGGCGGTCAGGATGTCGGAGAGATAGGCGCCGAGGCCCGCCCAGATGGCGAACATCGCCCCCAGGAACCCGAAGCTGATGGCGGCTCCGGCCGACCGGATGGAGACCCTGAGGGCCTCCGGGAAGGAGAACGTCCCCAGCCAGAGGATCAGCACCAGGAACGGAAACAGGTTGAGCCGGTGAGTGACGAACCCCCCCTGCCCCATCTCGTTCGGAGCCACGAAGTAGATGACCGTGAGCAGGAGCGTAGCCAGGAGCAGCCCGTCTGCCCGGAGCAGGTGGCGACGGCGCGAACGATGCCCCAGGGCAGTCAGGGCGAGGAGCCCCAGGACCGTGGACAGCGCCAGGGAGAACGCAACCAGGCGGGTGTCCAGAGAGACCAGGGAGTAGAGAGCCGCGAGCTGCCGCGCCTTGGCCGCGAGGGTCATGTCGGACACCGGGCCGCCCATCCGGTCCTGGAAGAACGAGAGGAGGAGGACCACAGCCGGAGCCGAGGCCATGAGCGGACCGGCGAGCCACCGCAGGGAACGGAGGCCCTGCCGGCGGCGAAGCGCGAGCAGGGTCCGCCAGGAGGCGAGCGTCAACAGGGTTCCGACCAGCACCCCCAGGGTGACCGGATGACAGAAGTAGGTCCAGAGGATCAGAAGGGCGAGCCCGGCCGTGCGGGCGATCCCGAGGCGGCCTCTCTGACGCAGCCAGAAGCCCAGCGAGAACAGGAAGGCGGGCAGGCTGAAGCAGAAGTTGTAGAAGCCCATGTTGAGCAGGAAGTTGTAGGTGAACGGAAAGCTCAGAAACGCGAGGAATCCGGCCTGGGGCCGGACCGACCGCAGGGCGTACCTCGCCGAGAGAGGCAAGAGCACCACGTAGGCCGACAGCAGGACCTTCTCCGCCACGGGCAGCGAGAGGAACCGGAGAACGTCCGCGAGAAGGAAGAAGATGAACCGGTTGGGGACCGCCTCCTCGTTGGGGACGAAGTACTCGCGCAGGTAATTCCCCTCCGATGTGCCGTCCTGCCGGAGGGCATGAGCCATCGAGAGATGGGCCGGGCCGTCCTGCGTAGGGGCGAACGGCAGGAGCCAGACCGGCAGCAGGTGGAGGACGATCAGGGCGGCGAAGAGCCAGGTTTCCCGATCAGGGCGGCGAGTCACGGAGGGGAATGGTAGCTCTCTTTCGCTATCATCACGCCCTCGTGGACACCCTCCGCAAACTCTCCGTCGTGATCCCGTGCCTCAACGCGGAGGCCACGCTCGGGGACCAGCTCGAGGCCCTGACCGGCCAGAGTTGGCCCGGCGAGTGGGAGGTCATCATCGCCGACAACGGCTCGAACGACGGCTCCCGCGCCCTGGTCGAGCGCTACCGGGACCGCATCCCCGGCCTCCGGGTGGTGGACGCCTCCGATCGGCAGGGGCAGGCCCATGCCCGCAACGTGGGCTCGGCCGCGGCCACCGGCGACGCCCTCCTCTTCGTCGATGCGGACGACCAGGTCGCCCCTGGGTGGCTGGCGGCCATGGCCAAGGCTCTTGCCGAGCACGAATTCGTGGCCTGCCGCTACGACAACGAAGCGCTCAACCCGGCCTGGGTGCAGCGCACCCACCTGAACCCTCAGAAGGACGGCGTCACCCGTTACGACTATCCGGCCTTCCTCCCCCACGCCGGGGGCGGCGGGCTGGGGGTCCGACGCCGTTTGCACGAGAAGATCGGCGGCTTCGACGAGTCCATGCCCGCCCTGGAGGACACCGACTACTGCTGGCGCCTCCAACTCGCCGGCCACGAGCTCGCCTTCGCGCCGGACGCGGTCGTGCGCATCCGCCACCGTCACGACCCGCGCAGCATCTTCCGGCAGGGAGTGAGCTACGGCAAGCACAACGTGCTGATCTACAAGAAATACCAGGACCGGGGCATGCCCCGCCTCGGCTGGCTCCCCGGAGCGCTCCGCTGGACCAAGCTGCTCGTGAAGACCCCGCTGATGATCCTGACGCAGGAAAGCCGAGCCCGCTGGCTCTGGCAGCTCGGCTGGAGGATCGGTCGCCTGGAGGGGTGCTGGAAGTACAAGGTCGTCGCGCCGTAAGCACTCCATCTGATACGCTCCCACCCCGTCATGCGAGTCCTGGTCACCGGCCACAACGGCTACATCGGCAGCGTCATGGTCCCCCTTCTCCAGGCGGCGGGGCACGAGGTCTTCGGGTTCGACGCCGACTTCTTCGAGCCCTGCCGGCTTGCAGGGCAGAAAATCGTGGAGATCCCCGCGGTCCGCAAGGACCTCCGCGACGCCGAGCTCCGGGATCTCCAGGGGTTTGAGGCAGTCGTCCACCTCGCCGGGCTGTCCAACGACCCGCTCGGCAACCTCGACTCGTCTTTGACCTTCGACATCAATGACGCAGCCTCGATCCGCTTAGCCCGTCTCGCGAAGCAGGCCGGCGTGCGGCGCTTCCTCTTCTCCTCCTCGTGCAGCACCTACGGCGCGGCCGGGGACGACTTCCTCGACGAGACCGCCGCGTTCAATCCGGTAACCCCCTACGGCGTGTCCAAGGTGCGCCTGGAGCAGCAGCTCGCCGAGCTGGCGGACGACAGCTTCAGCCCCGTCTACCTGCGCAACGCCACGGCCTACGGGGTCTCCCCCCGGCTGCGGGTCGACCTTGTGCTCAACAACCTCGTGGGCTACGCCATCACTACCGGGCGCATCCACCTGATGAGCGACGGCACCCCTTGGCGCCCTCTCGTCCACATCGAAGACATCTCCCGCGCCTTCCTCGCGGCCCTGGAAGCCCCCCGGCACGACGTCCACAACGAGGCGTTCAACGTCGGCAGGACCGCGGACAACTACCGAATTCGCGAGCTGGCCGAGATCGTGGCCGAGGTTGTGCCCGGCTGCCGCATCACCTACGCCGAGGGCGCCGGGCCGGACAAGCGTTGCTACCGGGTCGACTGCTCCAAGATCGAGCGCGTCCTTCCCGCCTTCAAACCTGAATGGGATGCCCGCCGGGGCGCCTGGGAGCTTGCCGACGCCTACCGCGATGCCGGGCTCACCGAAGCCGAGTTCCTCGGACCCAGCTTCACCCGCCTGCTCCGCATCCGGGAGCTCCAGGAGGAGGGGCGGATCGACGAGCACCTCCGCTGGACAGCGCCGGTCGCGCTGTCCGCCTGAAGCTCTGTCACAGCACTGCCGAGGCTCGGCAGACTCGCCGAGCGGCCGGCTCGCAGTCCTGCAGGATTTCATCCGCGCCAGGTGAGATGTGAGACCCGTAGAGACGCCCCAGTCCGCTGGCACGAACCTGCCGGGTGTACAGGGTCGGGGCGTCTCCCCACGACTGGTTGGTCCACCCCAGCCCGTGCCGCAGGCGTGAACATCCGGTCAATGATATTTCCGCGACGTGCTGCCGGCGTTCGGTGGTGCCTGGGGCATGAGACGCCCCGACCCTGTACACCCGGCAGCGTCGTGGCAGAGGACTGGGGCGTCTCTACCCCGGCCTGAACAGCCGCACCACCCACGTCCCCTTTCGGTTGGTGACCGCAACCTCTTCGATCAACGGCAGCCTCTCGATCAGGCGCTTCGCGATGACGTCCGCCCGCCGGGAGCGGAAGGTGGAGACGATCAGCGTTCCCCCTTCCTTCAGCCCGTCCCGGTAGCCAAGCACGGTGCCGACCGGATCCTCGAAGTAGTAGACGCACTCGTTGAAGACGATGGCGTCCCAGCGCTCGGTGGGACGGTACTGCTCCGCGTCGGCCGCGAGAAGAGCGGCCCGTTCGCCGGTCCGGTGGGCTCCCTGCTTCACCGCCTCTTCGGAGAGATCGATCCCCAGGTAGCTTGAAACGGATCGGAGATGATCCAGGAGGATGCCCTCTCCCGAGCCCACGTCCAGGACCGAGCCTCCGGGGTGGAGGTGATGGAGGTAGCCGGCGATGACGCTGTAGCGGGCGAGCTCGTCGGTGGCTCTCATGAATGCCCAGTTGCCCGCCCGGTACTGCTCTTCCCAGGTTTCGCGGGAGACCGGAGCGTCCCCGCGGCCGGTCTGGTGCTCCCAGTCGCGCACCCGGCGCTCCAGGCGGTCGGCGAAGGGGAAGCTTCTTCCGTAGAGGAAACGGTAGTAGAGGATGTAGACCAGCTTGAAGGCGCGGCGCAGAATCCTCATCTCTCCCCCAGATCGATCCGCCGCCAATCCCCCACGGAGAGCTCCCTCGCGGAGAACTCGACGATCACAACCTTCTTGCCCGCCAGGCGGTCGCGCCCCGCGGCCAGCTCCCTCGCCAGGGCCTGGCGGCTCGCCCAGGCGCCTCCGGCGTTCATGGCGATCCGGTCCACCGGCCTCCGGAGATGGAAGGCGAGCTGCTCGGCCAGGCCCGCTCCCGTACCCCAGCCCAGGTCGGAACGGGAGAAGACGTTGGTGTAGCTGTCTCCCAGGATCAGGACCTCCGCGGCCGGGTCGGGACGCCAGTTGGAGACCGGGTGGACCGTCACCCTCTGCGGGAGAAAGAGCCTCTGTCCCGGCGGCAGCTCCAGCATGCGGGCGAGGTCTCCCAGTCCCTCCACCTGCCTTTCCTCTCTCTGCCAGACCGTCTCCGGTCCCTGGAGCGGAACGCTCGCCCGGATCCAGCCGGCCAGCGCCTTGGCGGCCAGCTCCATGCCGTCCGGGGTCCAGTGGGTGTCCGTGGCCAGATATTGAGGCCGGGCCGGCGCCAGGTCGATCACGGCGATCCCTTCCCTCTCCAGGCCTTGGACGAAGCGCTCCCAGGAGGCGTTCCGGACCGGCGGCCGGACTTCCCTCGGCGTCAGCTTTTCGGGATGGACCGCGGCCTTGACCGGCACCGGCAGCACGACCATCCGGATGCCCCGGTCCTTCAGATGGCTGTGGAGGTCCAGGAGCGCCGGCCGCGGGTCGGGCTCCACCTCGAGGCGGCGGATATCCAGGATGTCCTCATCCAGGAAGCCGGGGCCGGTGAGCGAGTCCACCGCCGGACGGTAGAAGAGCCAGCCATCCCGCCCGGGATAGACCTGCTCGTTGCCCGTGCCCAGGACGCCGGTCAGGAAGTGCTGGACCGGCGGCAGGAGGTCCTCCACCACCCAGGACTCCTCCTCCAGGCGGTCCTCAAAGCGGACGATGCTGTCCAGCAGCGGGCGGTCCGCCGCAAGCTCCTTGAACGGCTCGGCCGGGTTCGGCTGGAGCAGGGGCACGGCCACGATCATCCCCAGGAAGACCCCGGTGAGCAGGGCGGCCAGCCACGGGCTCACGGCCGTGTGGCCAAGCTCCTCCCGCGCCTGGATCTCGCGGTGCAGGTAGGGGACAGGGGTGGAAGTACGCGGTTCCATGACTAGAAGATGAAGTAGATGAACGGGTTGTAGCCCTGCGTCTCCATCGCGATCAGCGCCAGGAGCAGGAGGCCGCAGCAGACCGCGGCCCGCACCCAGGTGAGGCGCCGCGTCCAGTCCCAGGCCTGCGGCATGGTCCAGACGATCCCGGCGGCCAGGGCAAAGCAGAGCAGCGAGTACGGCTGGTAGAGGATGCCCCCCAAGAGCGGCGCCCCCGGCCCTGGCCCCTCCAAGCCGAAGAGGGACCGATAGTACTCCACGGCGTGAGGGAGATCGCGCGCCCGGAACAACACCCAGCCGAGCGTCACCAGGACGAACGTCGCCGTCACCTTCAGCGGCCGAGGCAGCCTTCCGTATCCCAGACCCGCCCTCTCCGCGGCGAGCAGCGCGCCGTGGAACGCTCCCCAGAGCACGAAGTTCCAGGCCGCGCCGTGCCAGAGCCCGCCCAGAAGCATGACGAGCAGGAGGTTGACGTACGTCCTCCTCACCCCCAGGCGGTTTCCTCCCAGGGGGAGATAGAGGTAGTCCCGCAGCCAGGTCGAGAGCGAGATGTGCCAGCGCCTCCAGAAGTCGGTGATCGATTCCGCCCGGTAGGGAGAGTCGAAGTTCTTCGCGAACATGAAACCCAGCATCAGGCCCAGGCCAACGGCCATGTCCGAGTAGCCGCTGAAGTCGAAGTAGATCTGGAAGGCGTAGGCCACGACTCCGAACCAGGCGTCCAGGGCCGCGGGCGAATCCGCGGCGAAAGCGGCATCCGCCACCGCGCCGCACGGGTTCGCCACCAGCACCTTCTTGGCCATGCCGAGGGAGAACATCGAGACGCCGCGGGCAAACTTCTCCAGGGTGTGCGTGCGGCTGCGGAGCTGGTCCGCGACCTCGGAGAAGCGGACGATCGGACCGGCCACGAGCTGCGGGAACATCGAGACGTAGCAGGCGAAGTCGACCAGGTTGGAAACCGGCCGCGCCTCCCCGCGGTAGACGTCGATCGTGTAGCTCATGGACTGGAAGGTGTAGAAGCTGATCCCCAGCGGCAGGACCACGCGCAGGGTCTGCTCCCACGCGGCGCTCGTGAAGCCGAGCAGGGCCGCGAGCTCGTTGTAGCTCTCCACCGCGAAGTTGAAGTACTTGAAGAAGCCGAGCAGGCCCAGGTTGGCGCAGACCGAGACGATCAGGGCGATGCGCTGGCGCCGGGTGCGAGGCCCACCGGGTTCGGTCGGTCCATGGCGGACGATGTCGAGCCCCGTGATGTAATCGATCAGGGTCGAGACGAGCATCAGGTAGACGAAGGCGGGGTTTGCCCAGCCGTAGAAGACGTAGCTCATCAGGGTGAGCATCAGGTGCCGGGCGCGGCGCGGCAGGCCGTAGTAGAACAGCAGCACCAGCGGCAGGAACCAGAAGACGAAGAGGTGGGAGCTGAAGACCATGCGTCAGCGCACCTCGTACCAGAGAGGGATGCCGGGAGCCGGAGGGAGGGTGTCCGACAGGAACACGCTCTCGAGCTGGGGATTCTGCGCGAACGGCTCCAGCAGGAGCCCGCGCTCCTCTCCCTCGCGCCAGCCGGACGCGGGCTGGGGCTCGCCGTCGAGGATCACCCAGTGGGCAACGCGCACGTTCCCCTGATCGGTGCGGTATTCATAGACCGCCAGGGCCTCCCGGTAAGGGGAGATCTCCTTCAGTGTGGGGGTGCGCGAGCGGGCGAGCAGCCGCCCCCGGACCCGCGACCGGGGCACGTCCGGACGATTGGAAACCTTTTCCAGATACCGGCGGGCGTTCTCCCTCGCCTCGCCGGGTCCGAGCGCCCGGCTGTAGAAGGCGACCCCCTCCAGCCAGCCGCTCCAGGAGCCCGGCCGGCGGCGCTCGGCCCCGAAGATCAGCGGCCGGGGCCGCCAGCGGAAGAAGTCCCCCTGGAGGTCCGTGGTCTCCAGTACCTCCTCGCCGTCGAGCCAGGCGGCGAGGTGGCCGGGACGGTAGCTCACCAGCACATGAGTGGGCCGTCCCGCGGTCAGCTTTCCGAGCCGGATCTCGTGCTCGGCCCGGCCCCGGCGGGCCACGGCCAGGTGGAGCACCAGCTCGTCCCGTTCCTGGGCCAGGACGAGGTTGCGCGTGTCCGGACGGCCTCCGGACAGGGCAATGATCGCTGCGTTCTGATTCGCAGCCCGCGGCGTCACCATCGCCTCCAGGGTGACCTCGTTCCTTCGCTTGACCGCGGCGACGACCGCCTGCCCCGCCTCCTCCGACGCTACGTACGCGCCGCCGCCGAGATCCATCCGATGGAAGTGATCGAGCCGAGCCGAACCCTCCCGTTCCAACGGGAAGCTCCGCTCCACCCCAAGAGTGGGATCGCTGGCCAGATTCTCGGCGTCCGCCGTCTCCCAGAGATAGGCGAGCCCCTCGCGGTCGGACGGCCAGACGTCCCCCTCCGCCTCTTGCGGAACCGGCTCCGGGACCGGCTCGGCCCGCGGCTTCCTCACCGATTTGACGTACACGTCCGGAAAGCGGTCCACGGCCGGATGGGGCGCGATGCGCACGGGCCGTCCCGCGACCTCCAGCCGCTCGGGGTCGGTCTCCACGAGATGGATGTCGTAGTCGGCCGCCCAGTGGTCGTGCCCGCCGTCGGACGCGGCGAAGGCCAGGAGGGTCTGATCGGACGAGAGCATCGGGAAGTAGAGATAGCCCTGGGGACCCGGCATGCGCGGATCGCTCTTGCCAAGCAACTGGGATACGGCGCGGGTCTTCAGATCGATCTTGTAGAGGGGTCCGCCCGCGCCCGCCACCCAGTAGCCCCAGCGGCCGTCGCGCGAGAAGTACGGCTGGCATCCGCCGAAGGCCTGGACCTCGGTGACGAGGAACCGGCGCGGATCGTAGAGGGAGAAGGCCGGCAGGCCGTCCACCGCGTGGGTGAGGCTCGGTCCGATCAGCCAGCCGGACATGCGATGGGGCCGGCGCAGCAGCCGCTCCCGCTCCCCCGTCCCGGGAGAGAGCCGGACCGTGTACCCCTCGCCGTCGATATAAAGGAGATCCCGGCCGTGCCAGATCGCGGCGCGGTGCTCGCCATAGGCCCGGGCCCGGGGCGCGAGCTCGCGCAGGCCCGAGCCGTCCGGGCGGATCAGCCGCAACGATCCCGCCTCGGCGCGCTCCTCGGGATAGCGGTCGGGACCGGGATCGAGGCTCAGCCAGGCGAGGGCGGAACCGTCGGGCGCGATGTGCGGGCAGCAGTGGATGCGGTCATCTTCGTCTGGAGTAAGCTGGCGCGGTTCCGAGCCGCCGAGGTCCTGGATCCACAGCCGCCAGCGGCCGGAGCGGTTCGACTCCCAGATCACGAAGCCGGGGCCGGGAGGCTGCCAGTCCGCGGAAGAGGCAGGCCTCGCGGAAGCGGCCGGAGGCGGAGAGGGAGACAAGAAAGGGGCGTGATTGGCCGCTTTTCTGAGCAGCAGCCAGCCCCCGGCTCCGACGAGGAAGCCCAGGACGACCAGCGCGCCTTGCAGAACCTTTGACCTCATCACGGCGCGCATCGTACCCGCACGCCAGGGAAATCTCGACGGATTGCACAATTTCGGTTGCATTCCGCTAGCAGACCTGCTAAAGATTATTCCCAGGAGATATCGGTTCCGGCTATGCCGGGGTTGCGCCGCCAGGGCAGAGCGCGTACCATACCCGGGTAGCTATTTATTGCAGTACCGAGATGTGAGAATGCGTCGGCGGCGAAGGGCGCTGTCCGGCCGCGCTCTCAAGACACATGGAGGTTGCGTACCCAATGAAGAAGGCGCTCGTCTGTCTCGTTCTCACCCTCGCCCTGACCATCCCCGTCGTCTACGCCGGCCGCTGGACGCAAGACGGGGGCACCCTGCCTTTCGACGCCCGTGAGCTGTCCCAGGCCAGGGACTTCGCCGCACTGGGCGGTCTGGAGCGCGAAGGCGGCTACCGCACCCTGGTGGTGGGCGCCGCCGTACCCGGAGCCCGGGCTGCCGCGTGCCAGGCAAAGCTCTACGACCGGAGGGGCGGTCTCCTCGACGAAGTCGCGCTGAACGTCGATCCCGGCTCCACCGCCCAGTTCGACTTCGCGGACCGCATCGGCTCCCGCTCCGTGGCCGCCGCCGAGGTCTCCTGCGACCAGGCCTTCTACCCCTACGCCGCCGCTGCCGCGCCCGAAGAGCCCAAGGTCACCTGGGCTGAAGGCGTCGGCCCCAGCGGCGCGTGCGACTTCTCGGTCAAGGCCCTCGAGATCGAGCCGGGCCTCTTCCTCGCCGGCCAGTCAGGGACGCTCCACATCGCCTCTCAGCAGAAGGCGAAGGGCATCGTCTGCACCGCGGTCCCCAAGGACCTGAAGGTCGGCAGGCTGGTCATGGAGTGGGACGTGACGACCGGCCCCTGGCACAAGAAGTCGCCCCACGGCAACCATGGCATGGCCTGGCTGCACCGCGGCCGCTTCCGCAGCGGCACGGTCTCCAACGTGAACGCCTTCGGTCCGGGGAAGAACATCCTCAAGATGAACCAGAACGTGGACATGGCCAAGCAGAAGAACACCAACCAGAAGGTAGGTGTTGCTCTGGTGCCCAACAACACCTATCACCTGCGCTATACCTACGACGCCGCCAACCGGCTCATCACGACCGAGATCTTCGACAGCGGCGTGCTGCTGAAGAAGATGACGATGCAGGGAACGGCCCAGAACCGCACCCTGTCCGTCCCCGTCTTCGGCTTCAGCACGAAGGGTGCGCTCTTCACGGAGTTCGGCCACTTCCCGGGGCAGCACTTCCCCGAGATGCCGAGCTTCGGCTGGCGCTACTCCAACCTGCGCCTCGAGCTGGACACCCGGGCCTCCGCCCACGCCAAGTAACCGGGCGCCGCGGAAACCTCCTTCGACCGAGCGGACCGGGGAAAACCCGGTCCGCTTTTGTTTATGCGGGGTTGCGCGGGCAGAGCAACGGGCGTACCATACCCGGGTAGCTATTTCTTGCAGTACGCGGGCGGAAGACGGCTGAGCAATCGCTGAAAGATTCGGCCGGGGTCCGCCACGACCTCTTCAGGAGGTGTACCCGTGAAGAAGGCAATCCTCGCCGTCCTCGCCCTGGGCCTCGCCGTGCCCTTCACATCGGCCCCCGCATCGGCGGGAGGCGTCTACGTGCCGGTGATCCCCCCCAGAGGGACTGACGGCAGCCTGCACTCGACGGAGGTCTGGGTCTCGAACCCGGCCGGCTCGCAGCGCGGCTTCTCCACCTTCTTCATCCCGGCGGCGACCGACGGCACCACGCGGGGAGGCTCCCCGGAGATCCCCGTGCCGGCGCGGCGCACCTTCCTCCTCTCCAACGTCGGCAGCACCTCGGGCCTGCTGGAGGTGAAGTCCACCCAGGAGATGTCGGTCGAGGCGCAGTTGATCAACACGTCGCCCGCCGGCCTCCAGACCCGGTCCTCGGTGCCGGTGATCTCGTCGGTGAACACGGTCGGCGCCGGCAAGACGGCCCACCTGGTCGGCCTGGAGCGCGACTCCGCCCGCGGCACCCTCAGCCATCTCGGCGTGGTGAACCTCGGCACCCAGGGGGCGCAGTGCGAGATCAGGCTCTTCCGGGTGGACGGCACGCAGATCGGCTCCGCCGTGACGCTGTCGTTCTTCGCCCTGTCGTTGCGCCAGTTCGACGACGCCCTCGGCGCCTTGGGCGAGCAGCGGATCACCGATGCGCGGGTCCAGGTCACCTGCAACCAGCCGTTCTTCGTCTACGCCGCCGTGGTCAACCAGCCCCTCGGCCAGATCTGGTTCCTGTCGCCCTCGGCCTCCACCACCGCGGAGACCGGCGGGACCAACCCCACTCCGGCCCCGGGCAACTCGCTGGTCTTCCAGAAGAGCGGCCATCTCCACACCGCCATCCCTCCGGGCAATGCCAAGGGGACGATCAACATCCCGATCCAGCAGACCATGGCCCTGAAGCGGATGGTCATCGAGTGCGACTTCATCCCGGGCCCGTGGAACTCCGAGAAGATCCCGGGCAACCACGCGATCATCTGGCTCTACCGCGGCAAGTTCCGCGGCAACACGGTCGCCAACGTGAACGCCTTCGGGCCGAACAAGCACACGATCAAGATGAACCAGAACGTGGACCTGGCGGCCAAGCAGGTCACCAACGCCGAGGTCGGGCTGCAGCTCCAGCAGGGCAAGCGCTACCACCTGCGCTACGTCTACGACGCGGCCACGAACCAGATCACGGCGGACATCTCGCAGGCCGGCACGCTGCTCAAGACCCTGCGCATGCCCGGCACGGCCTCGGGCAACATCCTCGCGGTGCATCCGCCGTCGCTGAATGTGGAGTTCGGCCACCACCCGGGCCAGGAAGGCCCCGAGATCCCGAGCTGGGGCTGGTCCTACTACGACCTCAAGGTGGAGATGTTCCAGTAGAAGCAGACGCCAGGATGCAGGGGAGGGGGCGTCCTCTCCCGCGAAGCGGGGGAGGATTGAGGAGGGGGTCTTCTTCTGGCTTCCTTCTCAGAACCCCGGCACCGTGATGCTCTTGCCGTTGTGCTCCGGTCCCAGCGAGAGCAGGAACGGGGCGGCGCGCTCGGCCCACCTCTCCGGTCCGGGGTAGCTCTTCGCGGACTGGCCGTAGCAGCTCTCCAGCAGCTCGGTGTGGATCACTCCGGGGTTGAGGGCCACGGCGGCCAGGCCCCGGGGAAGCTCCTCGGCCAGCGAGCGGGTCAGCCCCTCGATCGCCCACTTCGTGGCGCAGTAGGGGGCGAGCTCCGCGGCCGTGGAGCGGCCCCACCCGGAGCTGAAGTTCACCACCACCCCGCTCCCCCGCCGCAGCATGGCCGGCAGGAAGTGGCGGACGAGGTAGTACGTCCCCTTCAGGTTCACGTCCACGACCAGGCCGAACTCCTCCTCCGGCACCTCCCAGAGAGGGGCGTTCACGTTGATGATGCCGGCGTTGTTGATCAGCAGGTCGGGAGGGCCGTGGCTCTCGAGCACCTTCTCGGCCCAGGTCTGCACCTGGATGTTCGAGGCGACGTTGACCACCTCGAAGCGGTGGCCCTCTTCCCCTTCGCCACACAGCAGACCGCGCAGCTCCTCGATCTTCGCCCGAGACCGGCCGCAGCCCGCCACGCGATGCCCCATCCCGGCAAGGCGCAGCGCCAGGGCGCGGCCCAGGCCCCGGGTAACTCCGGTGAGGACGACCGTACGGCCTTCGCTGCTGCTCATGAGCAGCACAAGCATATCAGGCCATCTCGAACTCGGCGATGACGGGAAGGTGGTCGCTCGCCACGCGAGAGATCTGGAGGCGGCAGCGCCGGGCGGCGAGCAGCCGCAGAGGTCCGCGGAAATAGAGCCGGTCGAGGCCCCCCTGGGGCGAGAAGGAGGGGTACGTGGCGAGGGCGCCGCGCCGGCCGGTCTTGCTGTCCGTGGCGCAGCGGAAGCCGAAGCCGTTCGTGAACGTCGGCCAGAGCAGCGACCGCCAGTCGTTGAAGTCGCCGCCCACCAGCATGGGAGTGCCCTCGGCCATCCCGCCGAACTCGTGCGACCGGCTGAGCAGCTCGATCTGCTGCAGGCGCTCCCGGGCGGACAGGCCCAGGTGAAGGTTGAAGACCTCCAGGGTCCTTCCCCCGCTTTGCACGCCCCCGATCTGCACGCTCGTGTGCTGGCAGCCGCGCCGGATCCAGCTCTGGGCCACGGAGAGGTCGATGTTGCGCTCGCGCAGGATCGGGAAGCGGCTGAGCGTGGCGTTGCCGTACCACCCCTTGCGCAGGCTCACGTTGTGCCCCAGGGCGAAGTGGGGATAGCCGGCCGCCAGCGCCAGCTCCTTGGCCAGGTTCAGCTCGCGCGAGCGCGGCGCCCCCTCGTCCACCTCCTGGAGCAGGACCACGTCCGCGTCATAGTGCCGGAGGATGCGCACGATCCGCTCCGGACGGAAACGGCGGTCGACCCCGATCGCGCGGTGGATGTTGTAGGTGATGACCCTGAGCGGCAGGGATGATCCGGATTCCATTCTTCCTTTCAGCTCTCTCTTGCATTCGGCCGGACACTCCTCCGGCCGGTCGAGTCCCATATAGTAGCCGCATGCCTCCGGTCCGGCGCCCCTCCCGGGACGACCTCCCCCTGCTGGCGGTCCTGGCGGCCGCCCTGCTCCTCTGGGCCTGGGTGTGCGCTCCCGTGATCACCGGCGCGCGGACCTTCTTCCTGCGCGACGTCTTCACCACGCACGTGCCCTACAAGGCGTTCGGGGCCGAGCAGCTCCAGGAGGGGAGGATTCCAGCCTTCAACCCGGGCTGGGGACTGGGTCAGCCGTTCCGGGGCAACCCCAATGCGCTCCCCTTCTACCCGGGTAACATCCTCTACCTGGTCCTTCCTTTCTGGAGCGCCTTCGGCTCCCACTTCGCCCTGCACTGGCTGATCGCGCTGGCCAGCATGTACGCGCTGGCGCGGGGGCTCGGGATGGGCCGAAGTATGGGCCGAGAAGCGGCGCTCCTCGCCGGGATCACCTACGCCGGCTCGGGGTGGATGCTCTCCGTCCTGACCTTCTACAACCTCCTCGCCGTGGCCGCCTGGTGGCCGCTGGTCCTCCTCGGTGCAGTTCATGGAGGAAGACGGGGGATCGCCCTGGGCGGGATCGCCTGCGGCCTGGCCCTCCTCGGTGGCGAGCCCGTGGCCGCCACGCTCGGCCTCGCGCCCCTGCTCGTGGTCGCGGTCCGCCACCTCGGCTTGAAGCGCGGGTTCCTCACCTCCGTGGCCATCGGCGCGGTCGGGCTGCTCATCGCCCTGCCCCAGGTGGTCGCCCTGCTGCGGGTGCTGCCCTTCACCTACCGCGGAGCGCACGGCATGTCCGCGGAGCAGGCAGCCCACTTCACGCTCCACCCGCTCCGCCTCGTGGAGTTGCTGGTCCCCTTCCCCTACGGCCGGCCCACCTGGCTCGGGGAGCTTGGCGTCTGGGCGCTCTCCATCTTCCCGCACGTCCCCCTCTTCCTGACCCTCTACTTCGGGATCGTGGGGCTGGCCCTGGCACTGCCCGGCGTCCGCGGTCGGCTGGAGTGGGGAACGCTCGCCGCGACCGGACTGGCGCTCGCCATCGTGGGCGGGCAGGCCGGGGAGCTCCTCACCAAGCTGAGCTTCGGACTGTTCCGCTACCCGGAGAAGTTCCTGCTCTGGCCCGCCCTCGCCGTGCCGCTCCTCGCCGCCTTTGGATTGGAGCGGGTGCTTGCTGGAGGCGTAGGAGGAAGACGGTGGGCGAAGCTCGCCGCGATCGGCGGCCTCCTGCTCGTGCTGCTGGGCGCCGCGGTCCGCGTGCTGACCCCCTCGGTGCTCGCCGGGGCCGGCCAGGGATTCGCGAGGCTGGGCCAGGCGGACCAGGCCCTCGACCTGCTCTCCACCCAGCTCTCGTCCTGGAACCTGGCGCTCCTGGCCGGGGGAGCCGCGCTCCTGGTCTCCGCCTGGGCCGTGTCCAGAAGGACGCGATGGTCCGCGGCCCTGATCGCCGGCGCGCAGCTCGCCCTGCTGACCCAGCTCTGGCCGCTGCTCGTGACCGACTCGACGGCCCCCTACCGCGAGCCTGCCCCCTGGGCCAGGCTGCTCGGGGAAAATGCGGCCGTGCTCAACAGCGCCCTCTCCTTTCCGCCCTGGGGGCCGGACCCCGCGTACCGTCTGGAATCCGGCACCCGCATCCCGCTGGAGCGCGCCACCGCGCTCGACCTCGATCCGGCGCCCGGCGTGCTCCATGGCCTGACCTACCCCTTCGCGCCCGATCTCGAAGGATTGCAGAGCCCCCTGTTCAGCCTGATGCTGTTCAACCTGCCGCGGCTCCAGGGTCCGCAGCGGGTCAACTGGCTGCGCGTGCTCGGGCTGGACGCCATCGTCCTGTTCGAGGACGTGGACCTGCCCCGGCTCCGGCTCCTGGACCGCGCCACCCGCTTCGGCATCGAGAGCCGGCTCTACAAGGTCGAAGACCCCGCGCCCGAGGCCTGGTGGCCCGACGAGGTGCGGGTCGCCGCGAGCCCGCCCGCCGCGCTCTGGGCCGTGAGCAACCTGCCCGATCCCATCGCTTCCGTGGTCGTGCCCGACCCGGTCGAGCACAAGCCGGGAGGCCGCGTGCGCCTCCTCGTCAACGAGCCCGACCGGATCGAGCTGGACGTGGAGGGACCCGGCGGGCTGGCCATCGTGCGCCGGGCCTACCAGCCGCTCTTCGATGCCACCGCCGGCGGCAAGCCGCTCCGCACCGTGCCGGTGGATCTGAACCTGATGGGAATCGAAGTCCCTCCCGGACGCCACCGGGTGGTCCTGAAGGTCTCGCCGTGGCCGGAGATCCTGGCGGGGCTTGTGGCTGGCCTGGTGCTCATCGGGGCCTTATGGACCCTCGCCAGGGCCCCCTCCATCCGGCTGCCTGCCCAAGAGCCAAAGAACGGCTTGAGGTAAACTAGTACCTTGTCAAGCTCCGATCGACGGGTAGCTTCCTCTTGTAGGGGAGGGGCTTGCCCCCTCCCGGGTGGGCGGAAGCTCCGAATGCGATTCATCTCTTGGCGGGGACTTCCCCCGCCCGGGAGGGGGCAAGCCCCTCCCCTACATCCACCTCATCTCTTCAATCTTGCCGTGACAGCCCACTAGTTAACTTTGACATAATAAAACAATGCCACATTTCGCGGCCTTGTTTCTTTGTCTCCAGAACTGGAAGTCTGACGAGAATCCGATTGTCGAGGATAGCTACCTCCGGATTGGATCCCGCTCCCATTTCCTCCTACCCAATGCAAGTCGTAGCTATGATTGTGAGCACGGAAATTATCTTGTTGGTAGTCGCCGACCTTTCTCAGATCTGGATCCTCGCTTCCGTCAACTCTCCGCTTCCCCGTTTCAAACTCATTCAGGCCTCGCAAGAACATTCCTCGCAGGTCTGGTAAAGCGGTACGGCCGGTGATGACAGCATACTTTGAGCTGGTCGAGACGGTTCGTCCGTCGGCAGGAAACCATCCGCTTCCTGCAATCTCACGAAATTCATTGTAGTCAAGCATCGAAGCAACGACAGATCCTACTGGTACCGCTTGCTTTGCCAACCTCTCTTCAGCTTCTCGGACAGACTTGAGAAGGTCTTCGGCAACCCGTTGCCCCTCAGTCGCTTGCTTGGTGGCGCTGTCAAGTTCTGCACTCTTGACTGAGATGGTCACGCCTGCGGAAATGAGAGACGTTACCAGGGCCACAACTGCCGCAATCGATGCCGCCTTCACCGCATCATTCATAGCCTCTCCTGCTGATTAGCTCGTTCTTGTACCTATACCCTGTACATATCCGCCAGGCTTCCTCAGCCGCCCGGACAGCCCTTGTTCCAGGAGCTGCACTTTTCCGCCTGCGTCGCGCTGCATTCAGAGGCGGAGCCAAACTGGCGCATCTGCTGGAAGACCATGCTGCGGTCGGCAAGGGCCGAGTTGAACAGCATCGTTTCCTTGCTGTCCGGCGCCCTCTCCACCGGCGGGACGATGCTGTGGCAGGTGACACACCCATCCGGCAGCGTCTGAAGATAGGTCTCCATCGTGGTGTTGGCCAACTGCTTCGCCTTTTCCGGCTGCAGATCGTCCCCGTCGTACCAGAGGACCCCTGCCAGCTTGTAGTTGGCCAGCACGGCGGTACTCCCGCCGAGGCGACCGAGGACCCGGTGGACCTGCTCGTTCAAGGAGGCGACCGTCGGTGAAACCTCGACGGACCGGCAGACCTGGCTCGGTATCTCCGGCCTGTCACACTGCGAATCGAAAAGATTGATCCAGCGCTCGGTTCCGTCGGGCATCTTCACGGCCTTGTTGAACTCGATCGTGGAAGCTCCCGGAACACAGGTGATCACGCCCTCCCCAGTCTTCCCGTCGATCGGGATCTTCCACTTGGGGGCGGGGTCTGTGCTGTTGAACGCCGACGCCACGTCCGCGGGTACCCGGATCGGGCATGGAGCGCAGTAGGCATTGTCGTCGCAGCGGCCGGTCTTCTCGGGGTCCTGGCAATCCGGATTGAAAAAGCTCCAGCCGGAGGGCGGCGGATCGCCCTTCTGCGAGCAGTCCGGGGCGTTGTCGACGTGCTCGAAGGTGGACCAGACTGAATCCTTGTATTGGGGCGTCTTCTGCACGATGTGCATCCCGATCAATCCCAGGGTCGCACGCCTGCGCTGGATGCTTGCCGAATAAGGCTCGACCTCGCCGACGACCGTGAGATATCGGCTTGCATCGTCCGGTTTGCAGGGAGACGGCGAGTCAGGAAGGTCACAGGTCTCCAGCACCCGCCAAGCCATCTTGAGCTCGAGCGATCCGGCAGGCCGGTCGATCCGCGAAGGGGGAGGAGTCGCGTCAGGCACAGGAGTCGGCTCTAACCCGGCCATCTGGTTGAAGCAGTTGCCCCGGAAGAGCTCGCAGCAGCGGATGTACTCGTACTCCGGCTGGTTCACGACCAAGGAGAAGTGCGCCCAGCGCCCCCGCTGATCCGTGAGCGGGGTCAGGGCCGCCGCTTCGGTGACGATGTCGGCCGACACCTGGCCGCTCCTCCTGAGGCCGCGAGCCTTGCCCAACTGGCGGAACCTCATGCCTCCGGGAGCAGTCCCCCAGCGTGGAGGACTGCCGCTTTCCGGGAACAGGACCTGGTCCGTCGGCCAGGCGGCGAACCGCGGCACGCCTTTGTCGAGGTGTGTCACGGCGAAGAGCTGTTGCCAGGCGAAGTCAAAAAAACAGCCGTCGTCAGGACCGGCCGGGTCGGCCGGCAGCGTCGCCCTCTCGATCCACGCCAGGATCTCGGCATCCGAGGCTGCGCAGGAGGTCTGGACGGCAGGCGTCTCAGGACGACAGCTACAGAGCAGGCTTCCGGCAATCACCAGTAAGATGGCCCCGCGCATCGGCATCTCGCTCTCCCTTTGGCTCTCCCTGTGGAAGAACACCAGGATACCGCGAAGCGGCCATCCGCGCGCCATTCTTCCGCTTCAGACAGCAGGTTCGAGACGCAGACCAGCCGGTGTACCGCGCAACCGGATCTCAGCCGCTGGATCGTAGAGGAGCCACTGCTCAGGCTCCGTCGGATCGGACACGAAGGTGCGAACGGCGAGATCGCCGCTGAGCCGGACCTCCAATTCGAAGGTCCGGGCGTCGACCGCGACATCCTCGACCACGCAGCCCCGGAGCACCTCGGTCGCCTGAGACACCATCCGCTGGAGCTCGTCGGGGTCCTCCGCCTCCGGATCGAAGTAGATAGTGCCCGACCCGGCGATGACACCGCCCGGGCCAACGACCTGCCAGCTCGGTTCGCACCAGACCTCGAGCCCGAGCTCCGCGTCCGGCTCCGCCTGCAGGTAAAGCTGAAGCGTGGAGAGGAACAGCCGCTTGTGGACGATCGCCCGCCCGAGCATTCGCTCGCGGAGTGCGGCGAAGGTAGTCTGCGTATTTATCAACGCTCGCGCTCCTGATCGGAGGAGGCAAAGGCGAGCTGGGCCAGCTTCTTCGGCGCAACCAGACTATAGCTGTCCGCTACCAACTCGGCGACTTCCCGCCAGTCGACCTCCCCAAGGTCGAGCCGCAGAGCGACCCAGCCGCGGTGCGCGACGTAGGCGGGCAGGTAGAACCTCTCGGGATCTGCCTTGACCCTGTCCGCGTTCTCGCCCAAGGCCATCCTGCAGCAGACGGAAACCATCCCATCTCCATGGTGGTCGGAGAGGAACCAGGCGAAGGTTTTCTTTCGGACCTGAAAGGACGCGTGCTCTCCGGTGACCTCGCGGCTGGTTTCCGGGAGGGCGAGACAGATGTCCGTGAGCCTGGAGAGACGCGGGTCTTCGGCGGCGGCTTCGGTCATCGAGACCTCTGAGCCGCGAAATGCGGCTCCTGTCCGGTGTAGCGTTTTTGGATGTTAGGCGACACGCCACCCATGAGGAGTTACATGCGCTGCAGGACGCCGGACACCTATTCCCGACAGCAGCAGCAATGTCCCTTCCTTCATCCTTCGACGCCTTCCGCGGGCGCAGGGCTGACTCGCCTACAGGTGGTCGTCCCCGGCCGCCTCGGGCTGGTAGAGCACGGCCTCGACCCTGAAGTGCCGCTGGCCGGCCGGGACTTCCCACTCGATCTCGTCGCCCACCCTGTAGCCGATCATCGCCGCGCCGATCGGGGCGACGACCGAGATCTTCCCCTCCGCGAAGTTGGCCTCGCCGGGATACACCAGGGTGTACTCGTGCACCGACCCGTCTTGCAGGTCCAGCAGGCGCACGCGCGAGTTCATGGTGATCACCTCCTCGGGGATCTCCGCGGCGGGTACGATGACCGCTCGGCTCAGCTCGTACATCAGACTGGCAAGGTCGCCCCGGTCTCTGTCCTCGGTCATCTGGGTCAGGGCCTGGAGCCGGTCGCGGTCCTGGGACGTCAAGTAGATGGCGCGTTCTGGCATCGTCTCCTCCGTGGGTCGTACCGCCGTCGCCCACCATCATATGGCACGCGCGGTTCCTTGCCTCTCAGCCTATTCGGACGTACTGTAGGGCGCGTGCAGCTATTCGATGTCCTCGCGGCAGTTGTGTTCGCCGTGTCCGGAGCGCTCGTCGCGTCGCGCAAGGGCTTGGACGTGATGGGGTTCATGTGGCTTGCCGTGATCACTGGCGTCGGCGGCGGCACCGTTCGAGACTTGATTCTGAACGTACCCGTGTTCTGGGTGCAGCAACCGGTCCACGTCTCTGCGTGTCTCGTGACTGCCGTCGTCATGCACTTCGTCGCGCCGCTTGTCGAATCACGCTACAAGACGCTCCTGTGGTTCGACGCCTTCGGACTGGCCCTGGTCACCGTCGCCGGCACGGCCAAGGCCTTGGATGTTGCGGCACCCGCGCTGGTCGCCATCGCGATGGGCGCGGTCACCGGCACCGTCGGAGGAATCATTCGCGATACGCTGGGCCACGAACCCTCTGTCCTCCTTCGTCATGAGATCTACGTCACGGCCTCGGTGCTCGGCGCCTGCACCTACGTCGGACTCAACGGCCTTGGCCTCGACCGTTTGGCGGCGATGATCGCTGGGTTCCTCGTGACCTTCAGCGTACGGGGGTTGGCGATCAGGTTCGGCTGGTCGTTGCCAGTCTTTCGCAAATCGACGAACCGCGAGCCTTGGAACCGCGATCGAAGTGACTCGGCGCCAGACCGGCGCCCCTGATTCGAAACCGCAGCGGACTCCGCAACCACCGACAAGAAGCTCGATGACCTCGCACCGCAGCCGGCCTCATCTTGAACGGGAGGGTTCGGCCAGAAACGTGCCGGGTGAGTGTTGAGGAGTTGGTGGCGGGGCTGGTGCGCGAGATCGAGTCCGACGCCGCGGCGGAAAGGAAGCTGACGGGTAGGGAGCCGCTCGGCTCGGAGGCCGTCCTGAGCCAGCATCCGCAAACGCGCCCAGAAAAGCTCAAGAAGTCGCCGGCACCTCTGTTCCACGCGGCCAGCAAGGATGCCCGCCAAGGGCTGAGGACGGCCTATGGCCTCTTCCTTGCGGCTTTCCGTGAGGCGGCGGAGAGACTCAAGGCCAGAGACCGCCTAGCGAGATTCCCCAACGGTTGCTTCCCGCCGGCCCTGCCATTCGTGGGTTTGCCTGCGGCCGCATCGCTGTAGCCGGCGATCGGAAGCTGCCGAGCCTCACAGCTCAAGGACTTTCGGAGCTGGAAGACCTCCAGGACGGGAGAGGTGCACCCGAGAAGCCGAGAGCAGCTCCAGACAGGCTGATGAGAGCCAACTTTTTTAACAATTCTGCACGCTCAAGCAGCTCGCCACGGCTGAGAAGGCCACCTGGGAAGCGCTCCGAGAGCTGTCCGCGCCAGGGAGAAAGGAGAACTACACGCTCTTCTTTAACACTTGCCAGACACCTTTTCCCCGGGACCGGAGCACAGCGGAGGCAACAAGCTGACCCGAGATCCCAAACGCCCGATTAAGCCACCGCGGCTCGGGCTGTTTGGTGCCGGAGCGCAGCGGAGGCGCCAAGCAGCGAAAACCACAGACGTACCCTTGGCTTCCTATGATGTCGACGGCAAAGTGAGCTCAGCGCGACCTCTGGAATTCTCTCCTTGCTGCGGGCGGGGATCGCCTACCTCGAAAGCCTGCACCGACCAGCCGACAAAAGGGACATGCAGGAGCTTGATCTCGGCTGGCATCTCACCAGCATCAGTTGTCACAGCGACTTGAGCACTCGCATGGGAACAGACAAAAAGGAAACGGTACGAGCCTTGCTCGAAGCGCACCTGCTCGGGAGACCAGCCACCTTCAGCCGTGGCCATCTCCGTCGCCACCCTAAATGGGTTTTGGTGAAGGAGGCCAAAAAGCGCCAAGGTGGACCATGCAGCAAAAACGAGAAAGAGACCCCGTCGGCTGATTCTGATCTGCATGATAACTCCTTTTCCTGCTACCACCGCACGGCTTGACGGCGAACGGCTCTGCTGCTAAGCGGCAGCGTAGCTGCCCGCTTGAGCAGCGGGATGTTAGGCGGCTTGTCATAAGCGATTCAGATCCCGGAGTTCCTCGCGCAGTTCGTTGACCTCCTGGGACAAGCGCTGAATCGCGTCGAGTTCTGCGGACTGACGAGCAGGCGACTCAAGGAACCAGGCTGCTACGAATCCCGAGAACGTGCCGAAGAGCCCCACACCCGCGGTCATCAATAGGGCCGCGATGAACCGCCCCTCCGTGGAGAGTGGGAACTTGTCGCCGTAGCCCACGGTGGTGACTGTGACGATGGCCCACCAGATTGCGTCTTCGGGCGTGCGAATGTTCGCTTCCGGTGAGGTCTCGAATTGCAGAACAGCAGCTGCGGACAGCACGACCAAGAGGAGGGAGACCAGGAGGGCGGCTAGAAAGGCGCTCTGCGTCCGCCGATAGAGAATAAACTCGGTCAGGACCTTCGTGGCCTTGATTCCCCGCAGTACTCGGAAGATGCGAAGGATCCTGGCGGCGCGGCCCCAACGAAGCGCGTCCAGCGGCGGGATGCTGGAAAGAAGATCAAGCCAGCCCCACGTGAGCAGGTAGCGAGAGCGATTGGAGGATCGCGCCAAGGTAATGAGGAAGTCGAGGAAGAACAAGATACAGATTGCATTGTCAGCGTAGCCGAGGATGGTCCTCGTCGGTGAAGGAAGGTCGATAAACGTGGTGAGGGCGAGCGCGGCCACGGCGTAGATGCTCAGAAGCAGCATGAACACCAAATATGGCGCATGCCGGAGGTCCTTAGCGGAAGCTTCGTTGGCCATGGTCGCGTGCCGGGCTGCCTGGCTTAGCTTCTACGTTCCCTACCGGCTGTTCAGGAAGAACGCAAGAAGCGAAGGACGACGTAGACCTATCTCCCTGAATCTCCGATGCTTTCCTAAGCTTACGCTTCATCCGTATCAACGTCAAAACAATAGAGCTAGAGTAATAAGCATTCTGGCGGCAATAGACCTTCTGACTCCTGGTAGTGACGGATAAAGCGCTTCTCCAGGGAGGGCAAGGTTCTTCTATGACGGGAACCTGTCCAAAGACCTCCAAGGAAGGAGAATGCTTCTCTCCTGCGGTTGGACGTATAAGCGCCCGCAGGCAAGCGTTCACAGGTGGGAAGGACGGGCCTGCCCAGGCCCGTCCCCCAGGTTTGGCAGGGCAGGCCCCGGCAGTGCAGGGCTCGCTCTGGGTCGAAAAGTCCGGCTCCCCTCCCCGGCGGGAGGCGCCGAGCTTGGGGAGCCATCGGCGACTGACTGTTCGCTCTCGGCGAGTCGCCATAACCTATCGACATCTCTGCGTAGCGTATCGGCGAACCAGCGAACTGTTTTTGCCTTTCGCCAAAACGTATCGGCGTCTCCCCGAAAGCCGTCGGCGCCTGTCCATAACTCATCGGCGCCTCCCTGTATGCCGTCGGCGGCTGCCCGCAAGTTATCGGGGCTGCTCTGTTACTCGTTGGCGACTGCCCATAAGTTGTCGGGGCTTCTCCGTTTCCCGTTGGCGGCTGCCCGCAAGTTATCGGGGCCGCTCTGTTACTCGTTGGCGGCTGCCCATAAGTTGTCGGGGCCTCTCCGTTTCCCGTTGGCGGCTGTCCGCAAGGTATCGGGGCCGCTCTGTTACTCGTTGGCGGCTGCCCGTAAGTTGTCGGGGCCTCTCCGTTTCCCATTGGCGGCTGTCTATAAGCTATCGGCGGCTCTCCGTTACTCGTGGGCGGCTGTCCGTAAGCTATCGGCGAGAGCCCGATAGGTTATAGAGCGACGCCGACAGCTTGTGGAGAGGCGCCAATAGCTTTCAGGGAGGCGGCGATAGCTTTCGGGAACACGCCAATGTCTTGCGGGCAGACGCCGATGGACTTCGGAGAGCCGGCAAAATCTCACGCGGAAAGGCCAATACGTTGCGGCGAGACGGCGAAGGCTTGCAGCGAGAGGGCGAAGCCTTACGGGCAGACGGCGACAGGTTCCGGCAAGGCGGTGAAGCCTTTCGACGAGAGGGCAAAGCCTTGCGGGGAGGCGGCGAAGCCTTTCGACGAGGCGGCGACAGATTGCGGCGAGACGGCGAAGGCTTGCAGGGAGACGGCAAAGCTTTTCGGCATCAGGGGAAAGATCTGAGCCGAGACGGCAACAGCCCCGCTAGGGGGGTTACACAGTCTTGGCGAGAAGGTAACAGCGCCGACTTGGCGTGCTTCCTCTGCGAACCGGTTGAGGAGATGCCGGTCGAGCGGCTTGTGGGCGAGCTCCGTTGCGAGATGTTCGGCGTAGGCACGCGCTGCCGAGTCGTAGCTGTCGCGGACATCCATGGGCCTAGATTGTACTGAACCGGTATGAGGCTGCCTGCCCGAGCTCGCTATTTCCGACAGTTGCCATAGGCCTCTTTATACCCGCGATCGAAGCACGCAATAAGCCCGTCTACAACACTCAAATTTGGCGGCCAGGAAATTTCTACTGCGTTTCCTTGGGCATCTTGAAGACTGAAGTCTTCAGGACGCGGCAGGCTCGCCAGTGTTTCTCGCGCTGTCAATAATGCAGGCTTGTCACGCCTCAAAAAGGCGATGGAAGCATCCACGTACAGATTCCATCCGAAGGCGTCATCGGCGTGACGCGATTGCTCGAACAATCCAATAGCCTCATCGGTTGAGCCTCTAAACGCCCGCAGTTGCCCTTCGTGCCAGTAGAGGATACTTGATGTCAGTCCTCGGGTTTCCCGGTATTCACGGATTAAATCAGCGGCAACCGCCGTACATTCCTCGTGCTGCGCGATGGCGCGCCATCCCCCGTCCATGTCCTGGTCGAAGGAGTGCTCATCCAAAGCCAAGAGCTTGGCTCGATCAAAAGTGCACGGGTTCGCGCCCGGCGACGCGCATGCACCAAGGCACAAGGAACCAACGAATAAAATCGGAATACACCCTCTCATTCGAGCCGACTTGCCAGGGGAGAGAGTTGAACGCCGAAACGCGTCATGTAAGGCAACCGGGTACTGAGCCGTGTTCATTGTCTGTTCTCCTCTCTGCGTATAACACCTGGCGCCTCAGTCGCAGACAGCAGAGCCGGGCTGTCATGCCGACCGCCTGCTCTTCTGCCTGCGTACTGTTTACGAATATACCGTTGCCAGCGTCTACGGCTTGCCCTCAGCCGAAGTGCCGAGAAGGTCTATCGGCGACGACTGGATGTGAAGAAGAAGAAGAAGAAGAAGACCCCCTCCTCGATCCTCCCCCGCTCCGCGGGAGAGGACGCCCCCACCCTCTCGTCCTCAGGCAGTCTTCTGTAGCTCCCCCTCTCCCGGGGCGGGTGTGCTTGGGAGGAGCGGGAGAGGGGGTTGGTGGGTGAGGGCTCCTTACCCTACCGCCCCGTCGTCCCCAGCACGATCTCCACCCGGCGGTTTCTCGCCTTGCCCGCGTCGGTGGCGTTGGGCGCGACCGGGTTCTCCTGGCCGTGGGCGAAGATGCGGACGCGGCCCTCGGGGAAGTTCACGGGCGACTGCCGCTCCAGCCACTCCTTCACCGCGAAGGCCCGAGCCTCGGACAGGTTCATGTTGGACTGCGGGTTGCCCACGTTGTCGGTGTGGCCGTGGATCTCCACCGCCGTGCCGCCCGCGACCAGCAGGTCGTTCAGGAGCTGCTGCAGCTCGCGCTGGGTGCTGCCGGTGAAGGTCGACCGGCCGCTGTCGAAGTTGATCTGCCAGGCGCGGCGGCTGACCACGTCCCGCACCGGAGCGCTCGACTCGAAGGTCGGCTGCGCCGCGGCCACCTGGGTCTGCGTCGGCGCCTCCCGCCTGGCGATGGCCTCCACGTACGAGGTGTCCAGGATCTCGTTCACCGGCTGGAAGTCGGGGACGAGGTCCGGATACTGGTCCACCACCATGTTGCCGAACACGGTGTAGGTCGCGCCGAACAGGTTCGCCGAGCCGGGCACCAGGCCGTACAGCAGCATGTTGTCCGCGAGCGTGTTCACGGACGAGCCGCCGAGCTCCACGTCCAATCCCTGCCGGTCTTTCTCGACCACCACGTTGAAGTATTTCTGCCAGTAATCGGCATCGGCTCCGGACTCCTCGTAGACGTCGGCGCTGATCTCCGCGGCGCGGCGGAACGCCTCGCGGTTTCCCTTCACCTGCGCGGAGCCCTGGAAGATGGCCGAGAGCATGCCTTCGACGGTCTCGCGGTTGTCCCGCATCCACTTGTCGATGCCGATGATCGTGTTCGGCATCTGGGAGCTGTACTCCTTCGTGGACACGATCGAGACCAGGCCGCCCTTCTTCTGCGCCACGGTCACGTCGCCGGGAGTCCAGGTGACCACGCTGTCGACGCAGACTTTGCGCCGCTCGCCCGTGGCCTGTCCCTGGTTCACCACCGGACGGGTCTCGCAGTAGCCGGCGATGTACTTCTCGGCGGCGTCGATGTAGTCCGAGGCCGCGACCCAGTTCAGGCAGTTCGGGTCGTAGGTCTTCTCGTCCGGGTTGTTGCACAGGCCGTTGTCACCCAGCCACTTCTGGGCGATGTTCCAGTCGCCGTCGCGGAGGTAACCGGCGACCAGGCCGCCGCGGGAGCTGGCCGGAGTCCGCTTCCAGTCGGGCGGCCCCATGAACTTGTCCTCGCCACGGGAGTAGCCGGCCGAGCCCACGACCTTGGCCTGGTACTCGGGGCCGAGGCGCCGGAGCTGGTCGTTGATGCCCTTCAGGAAGGCGGCCGCGCCGTCGCCCATGATCGCCACGAAGTGGGTCCCCTTGTCCGGGTTGCGCTCGCCGCGCTCCAACTCGGTGGCGAAGGTGACCAGGGCCTCCTGCATCTTGCCGGCGTCATCCTCCCGGATGAGCTTGAGGTTGACGCCGTTCTTGCACATCAGGCTGCCTTCGGTCGCCTGCTTGCCGCCGGTGGCAAGCATCATCCCCATCTGGGAGTTCCAGGCCCAGTGGAAGAAGCGGACCTCGGGCCGGTCGTCGCAGCCCGGCCCTTCGCCCGGCAGGGCCACGTTGGCGACCTGCTCGGCCGAGCTGCCCTGCGGAAGGTCGGGCAGGTCGGCGCGATCGGGCACAACGGAATCCCGCCCCTGGGCCGCAGGCGCGATCTTGTCCATCAGCCCGGGCGCGAAGCGCCGGACGCTGAAGAACGCAGCCACCAGCAGGGCCACGACGATGATCAGCTTCCCAAACGGGGTGAGCTTCATTTCAGTTTTCTCCTTAGCTTTCCGAAGGCGTCAAGCGGAAGTAGAAGCCGACCAACGGCTCAAGGCGGGGTCCATGTCGCCCATCAGCTCGTTCATCGCCGGCTTCAGGGATTCGACGAAACGCTCCGTCTCCTCGATCTGCTCGACCACGCTGCTCATATAGCCCGCGATCTCGGTGGCGCTGAACTGCGACGCCGTCACCCGGCCGAGGATCACCTCGAATACGTCCAGGAAGGCGCCGAGTTGCGCCACGCAGGTCTGGTCCCTCTTCTGGCATTCTACCAGCAGCTCCCGCTGCTTCTCCAGGATGCTCACGTGCCACTCCCGGGTGCGGGCCGTGGCCGGCTCCTTCTTCGCCAGGGCGCGCAGGCGCTCGATCTTGCGGTCGATCTCTTCCAGCCGCTGGTCCACGGAGGGCAGCGCTGCCGCCGCGGGCTCGGCCTGCCCCTTCTGAGGCTTGCCCTTGGTCACCCGCTCCCAGCGGTTCTGCGCGAACCCGGCGGGCGGCGGAGGCGGCGGTGACGACGCTTTCCCCGCGGCCGGGAACGAGACCCCCGAATCGTCCAGGCCCGGCGCCGCCGGCCGGACGTTCGACAGGATCTGGAGATAGATCACCCTCTCCCGCACGAAGTGCAGGTAGGCGGTCAGCATGTAGTTGAGCTGCTGGAGGATGCCGCCCGAGTCCTCGCCCCGCTCCCGGAGGACCTTGGCCACCCGGTCGCGGATCTCGATCAGCCGGCGGTAGACCTGCATGTAGTCCGGCAGCGCGCCGCGGCGGATCCACTGGACGACCGGCGGCTCCTGGAGCTGCGCCTCGATCTTCCGGCGCAGGGTCTCGCGCTCGGCCTCGATCCTGGCCTCCTGCTCCCGGCGCTCCTCCTCCAGGATCTGCTTGTGGATCGACTTGTTGGTCGAGGCGAACACCGTCCAGCCGGTCGAGCCCAGGCCCCAGAGGATCAGCGGCAGCGGGTTCCAGAGCGCCGCGGACGCGGCCACGCACACCGCGCCGGAGATCATGTTTCCCGGCGAGGTGACCGCCTTCTTCAGGCTTCTCTTCCAGATAGTCTTGGCGTCCATGTCAGAGTCGGATCAGAGCGAGGGGAACCTTGTGCGGATCTCCCGCAACGTCTCCAGGAACACGGGCTCGGTCGCGATCCCGTCCCTCCAGGCGAGTCCCCGCTCAATGAGATTGTAGCTCTCCTTGATCCTGGCGCCAGGGATGACCTTGCCTTCGGCGTCCCGGTCCCGGCCCATGAGCCAGATCGTGTCCGCCACCTCCAAGGCCGCGCCGATGTCGTGGGTGACCACCACGATCGTGTTCAGCTCGTGCATGCAGGCCACTTCGTTGAGCAGCTCGGCGACCCGGTCGATGGCCATGGGATCGAGCCCGGAGAACGGCTCGTCCAGGAGCAGGAAGTGCTCGCTGCACATGAACTGCTGCGCGATGGCGACCCTCTGCTTCTGGCCGCCGGAGAGCTGCACCGGGTAGAGCCCGGCCCGGTCCAGGAGACCGAAGCGCTTCAGGTACCCCTGGGCCTTCTCCACGGCCGCGGCATGGGAAAGCCCCGCCCTCTTGCCCGCCACCAGGAGGTTGCCCATCACGGTGCGGTGCATGAACAGGGGATAGTGCTGGGCCACGACCCCGACCATCCCCCGCTGCACGGGCACCCCCTGCTCCCCGATCAGCACCCGTCCCGTGTCCGGCCTGTCCAGTCCGGCCAGCACGCGGAACAGGGTCGTCTTGCCTACGCCGGACGGCCCGAGCAGCCCGACCACCTGGCCGGCAACGGCCCCGGGCCGGCGGACATCTTTGACCTCCAGGTTCAGGTCCCGGAGGATCGGGTTGCCGCCGAGCGTGACGTTGATGTCCTCCGCCTTGAGGAGGGTCGCTCCATGGGTGTATTCGTGGACGACCATGTTCTACCTCCTCTTCTCCAGGACCATCGAGGCGTAGGGGAAGAGCAGGCGGTGGACGGCGCCGATGGCGTAGTCCTGGATCAGCCCGATCAGCAGGATCATGAGCTGGATCGCGAACACCTCCGCGAGCCGGAAGTGCTTGTTCTGGTTGAGCAGCATGGCACCGATGCCGCCCTCGGAGCGGGAGATCCCCTCCACCATGGTGAGCATCATCCAGCCGATGGCCGCGTTCTGGCGCAGCACCTCGATCGCCTTGTCGGCGGTCCCCAGGACGACGACCTCCCAGACCACCGTCCACTCCCCCATGCGCAGGGTGCGGGCATGGTCGAAGCGCTCGCGGGGGATCTCCAGCACCACCGACACCATGGAGGTGACGTAGAAGACCGTCAGGCCGAAGACCAGCAGCGACAGCTTCAGCGGCCGGCCGCCGCCCACCATCAGGGTGAAGACGAAGGTCAGGCCGATCAGGCCGAGGAACCGCCCCTTGGAGATGGCGAGGGCGATCGGCCGGAAGAACGGCAGCACGGTCAGGTACGACAGCAGGAGGGAGATCGCGAGGCTGAGCGCCAGCGCCTGGAGGTTCAGGGTGAAGCTGGTCCACAGCTCTCGGGCGAGCCCCTGATTGAACCAGAGGCCGTGGAGCGCCTGCAGCACTTCGTCGGGCTGGGGCAGCACCTTGAACGGCGAGTAGATCCAGATCGTGAGGAACACCGCCGCCTGGAAGGCGATGATGATCCAGAGGGTCTTGCGCGAGATGGCGCGGTTCGGGAGGAATGACTGGGTGATCGCGTTCACAGTGGGGGCGGATTCTATCCCATCCGCCGAGGGGGTCCAGGGATAGGATACGCAGGCCCCGGAAGAAGGTTGTGAGCTGCCGCCGCTGGCGCCGTTCGCAATCCGCGGCGTGCTACCATGGAGCGGCGACGAGTTGCGCCTCGCCGGGTTTCGTGATCTGATCCGGATACCCCATCGGGGAAAGGAGGCATGCATGGGCGCGATCCCGCTGTATCATGAGGAGATCGAATACCCCACCTCCGACGGAGAACCTATCGCCGAGACCGGGATCCACCTCGATGTGATCTTCGAGCTGGTGGATGCGCTGGAGCGCCGCTACCGCGATGTGCCGGACGTGTGGATCCAAGCCAACTTCTTCCTCTGCTACGAAGAAGGCAACCCCCGGGCGTTCGTCTGCCCGGACGTGGCTCTCACGCGGGGTATTCCAAAGGGACTCCGCGACAACTATCTCCTGTGGCAGGAGCGGGCCCCCAGCCTGATCGTGGAGGCCACCTCCCCCAGCACCGCCCGCGACGATCTGGGGAAGAAGAAAGGGATCTACGAACGGATCGGGGCCGAGGAGTACCTCCTCTTCGACCCCCGCGGCGAGTCTCTGAAGCCCCGCCTTCAGGGCTATCGGCTGGAGGGCAGCCGGTACATCCCCATTCCCTCCGAGCCTGACGGCTCGCTCCTCAGCCGCACCACGGGACTGCTCCTCCGTCCGGAAGGCTCGCGGCTCCGCCTGACCGATGCCGCCACCGGCGAGCCCATCCCCTGGCGGGATGAGGCTCACAGGATGTGGGAAGAAGCCGAGGAGCGCGCCCGCCGCCTGGAGGAGGAGCTCGCCCGTCTCCGCACGCAGTGAAAGCGACCTGCTTTTCGCAGCCAGCCTCCCGAGCCATCTCGTCCGTGAAGCGCCTGCCCGAGTTGAAGCGCAAAGCCGAAGATTGAGCGCCGCCTCTCGGTCGATTAGGATACGGACGGATGCTCCGTTCCATCGCCCTGTTCCTGACCGCCGGTATGCTGGAGATCGGCGGCGGCTATCTCGTCTGGCTCTGGCTCCGGGAGGGGCGGTCCGGCTGGCTGGGCCTGCTCGGCGGGATCTCCCTGTTTGCCTACGGGATCGTCCCGGTCTTCCAGCCGGCCCACTTCGGCCGGGTGTACGCGGCCTACGGCGGGCTCTTCATCGGCCTGTCGCTCCTCTGGGGCTGGTGGATGGACGGGCGCAAGCCCGATGCCTGGGACGTGACCGGCGCCCTGATCTGCCTGCTGGGCGTGATGGTCATCATGTACGCGCCGCGGGGGAGTTGATCCAGGGGAAGGAAAGGGGACCCTCGGGCGAGGGTCCCCCCCATGAAGCCGAGCCTCAGCTCACCGGCAAGTCTTGCCTTTGCAACTGTTCGAGCAGCACTGGCTGTTGCTGGTGCAGGCCGCGCCAACCGCGCTGCACGAGCCGCCGCTGCCCGGGTTCAGGAACGGCGCAAGGCCGGGGAAGGAGACTGCGAAGGCGCCGTCGACCGTGGCGTTGTTCCCGGCATCGCAGACGTCGTTGAGGTTGGTGCCGCACGCCCCATAGAGCTGGCCGACGATCTGGCCGGCGTTATTGACGACCGGCGAGCCGCTGCTGCCGCCCTCGGTGCCGCCTACGGTGTCCCGGCTGTAGATGAAGTTGCCGCGATTCAACCTGCGGCAGGTGGGCTTGCTGGTGTCGACCACCCCCTCCGAATAGGCCTGGGGCGAACCCGAGGGGTGGCTGATGCGGTAGAGCGCCAGGTTGTTGGTGTTGGCGACCGGCGTGCTCAGCCAGCCAAGGTAGGTGGCCACCCCGTCCGGCGTCGCCGGTGCCGAAGACAGCCGCAGCAGCGAGTAATCGGTGGTCGTGCCGGTTGCCAGGAGGGTGGCGCCGACGGTGTCCCCGGCGTTGTTATAGGGCTGTGTGCAGTTGGGGTTGCTGCAGGTGGTGGCGTAGTCGAAGTAGGTCTCCACGCTGGAAGCTTCCCCGCTGCTGTTGACGCAATGATTGGCGGTGAGGAAGTAGGGGATGATCGAGGTGGCGACGGTGTCCGCGACCAGGCCGCCGGTGCAGATGAAGAAAGAGCCCCCGGACTGGAACAGGATGCTGGCCACCGCGTCCTTGGCGGTGTTGACCACGGTGCTCGACTGGCACGAAGCATTCACCACGCAGTCGGCGTTGCCCGCGCACAGATTGCTGGCCTGGGCGGTGAAGGCCCTGAGGTCGTTGAGGTCGAACACGCCTTTGGACCCGTAGCGCGGAGCGGCGAAGCGGGCGCCCATGACGCCGACTTCCGCCAGCGTCAACTGCGGGGCGCGCCCGCTGTCTGCCGGCGAGTGGACCTGAAGAAGAAGCTGCTCGCCGAAGACCGTGTTGGTGTGCAGGACGCCGTCGCCGAGCGGGCCGCGGCCCCTGTAGGGGCCGAATGCCTGACCCGCGAGGTTGTAGACGTAGAGCTCTGCCCCCTTCGGCAGGTCGACTCTGGTGAGGTGGAGGCGGAGGGCGGTAGCGCCGGGGACCCGCACCGCGGCAGTCCAGACGAAACCGTCATCGCCGGTGCCGCGGGCAGCGCCCAAGGCCAGGCCGGCGGTGCTCTGGCCGAGCGAGCGGGCGGACGAGAAGTCGATGACCGTTCCTACCTTCTTGGCCACTCCGACCATGTACTTCCTTTCGACGCGGCCGGTGTCGTCGATCTGGTGGCGCTCAGCCTTGGTGAGCTGGAGCACCATCGGCTGGGCCAGCGCCTTCCCGACCCGGCCTGCGGCCAACCGCTGCTGCAGCTCCTGCATCTCCGCGGCGCGGGCGCCCGGATCTCGCGGAGTGCCGACGACTTCCGGGCTGGCCTGCGGCCCCAGGAAGTCGAGGGGCGGCGCGGCGAAGCCCGGAATCGCCACCAGAACCAACGCAACCAGACCAAAAAAGACCATGTGCTTCATGAAAAACCTCCTTGGCTCCCCGATCGGGAAGCCATCGGTTTCATTCCGCCCGGATGGCGGGCGGAAGAGAACAAACCGGGTGATGTGAGGCAAGTGTGGTGAAGCACTTTCACCGATGATGGGTGTCTTGTACTCAGCCAACGTCATCCTCAATAACAAGTGTGCACCCAACAGCCCAAACCGGGAACTTCGGGCGCGCCTCCCCCGGCTGAAGCCCGAGCACGGCGATGGAGCGCCGGCGTTGGCTTCCGAACCGGGCCACGAGATCGTAGAGGGGAGCCCAGAGGGTGTAGCGAACGCGGTTCCAGGCGGTCAGGTTCACCAAGCCAGTCTATATTGGCTTTTTGATCTGAAACGATTCGCAAGCTCCGGTCATCCAAGGGCGAAGGTTCGCCGAAGAATCAGGACCGTTCCACATCTCTTGGAGGAGGCATGTCGTGAGTGACAAAACGAAAAGCGTGCAGGAAAACGCCCAGTCAGAAGTGCTGTTCAGTTTCACTGTCCCCAGCGTGGCGTACATCTCCAGGCCGGCCATCAAATACTACGGCCTGAATCTCCAGCCGCTCGCGGTCCTTGCCGAGCTTGCCATCGAGGTTCGCGGCTCCCGCGCCGGCGTGACGCAATTGACGCATCACAGCGTAGGCCAGGAGCAGAATGTCACCGAGATCTACAGGCCGCTCAACGTGCCGCAGGGCTCGGCATTCCTGGATGGGAAGGTCTACTTCTTCGGGTTCAACAGCAATCCGGATCCGCAGGAATCGCAGCAGCCCGTCGTCCGCGTGGCCGTGCTTGGCCTCACCCGCGACAACCAGTTCGGCTTCTTCCGCGTCATCGACACCTTCAACGGCGGGCTCCCGGGCGTCGACTCCTTCCAGACGAGGAGCCCCCTGTTTCAGATCTGGTCCTGCCCGGTGGCCTTCCCGCAGCCGAGCCCCTCGAAGGAATATGGGCCGTTCTACTTCAAGGATCTGGTGATCGAGGCCGGCTCGCCGTCCGCGCTGGGCTGACGGCGCAGCGGCTGAGCTGCCGGTTCTAGGCGTGCCACCGCTCCCGCATCCGGTGCACCCACTGGTAGAAGGTGGGCAGCGCCAGCAGGGTGAAGAGGGTCGAGGTCACGAGCCCGCCGATCATCACCACCGCCAGGGGCCGCTCGATCTCGGAGCCGTGCAGGTTCAGTACGAGCAGCGGCAGGAGGCCGAGGATCGCCGTGCCCGCGGTCATCAGCTTGGGACGCACGCGTCCGATCGACGCCTCCCGCAGGGCTTCCTCGAAGGGGCGCCCCTCCGCGATCAGGGAGCGGGTCTGGGAGACCAGCACGAGGCCGTTCTGCACCGCGATGCCGAAGAGGCCGATGAGCCCCACCAGGGAGGAGACGTTCCAGGTCTCCCCCGCCAGCCAGAGGGCGAGGATGCCGCCCACGAAGGCGTCCGGCAGGGTGGCGAGGATCACCATCGTCTCGGCGAAGGAGCCCAGGGCCAGGTAGAGGAGCACGAGGACCGCCAGCAGGGCCACGGCAATGGCGAGGCCGAGGGAGCGCAGGGCCCGCGCCTGGTTCTCCACCCGGCCGCCGATATCGAAGAAGTAGCCGGTGGGCAGCTCGAGCCCCGCGGCCAGGCGCTCGCGCACCTCGGCGGCCGTGCTCCCCAGGTCCCGGCCGGCGACGCTTGCCTCCACCGCGATCCGCCGGCTCCCCGCCTCGCGCTGGATGGAGGCGGGGCCGAAAGTCCGCTCCACGCGGGCGAGCTGCCCCAGGGGGATGCGGCTCCCGTTTCGACCGTCGATCAGGAGCGCCGAGAGGGCCGAGAGGTCGCCGCGCCGGTCGTCCGCGAGCCTCACGACCAGGTCGAAGCGGCGCTGCCCCACCCAGACCTGCGAGACCTCTTCCCCGGCGAGCCCGATCCGGAGGGCGTCGACCACGTCCGCCGGAGCGAGCCCCACCCGCGCTACGGCCTCGCGGTCCACCGTGATCCGGACCTGCGGCAGTCCGGTCAGCGTCTCGGCCCGCAGATCGGCAATCCCTTCGACGGGCTCCATCAGCTCCCGGGCCTCCCCGGCCAGGCGGGCCAACCGATCCAGATCGGGGCCATAGATCCGCACCTGGATGTCCGCGGGAGTCCCGCCCAGTCCCTCGTCGATCCGCATCCCAAGAGGGGTGGTGAAGAGAACGGCGACGCCCGGGACCTTTTCCAGCCGTTCCCGCATCTCCTCCTCCAGCTCCTCCAGGGACCGGGAGCGCTCGGGCTCGAGCACCACGAGCACGTCCGAGATCACGTGCGGCATCGGGTCCTCGGTCCTCTCAGCGCGGCCGGTCCGCCGCACGACCTCCCGGACCTCCGGGAACTTGCGGAGCACGTCTTCCACCCGGTGATTGCGGCGGTCCACCTCCTCCAGGGAAGCCTCGGGCGGCAGGATGGTCTGGAGCAGGAGCGCCCCCTCGTCCAGACTGGGCATGAAGTCGGAGCCGACCCGGAGAGCGAGGAGCAGGGCCGGGATGGTGACCGCGAGCGAGAGCACGCGGACCAGCCCCGCCCGGCGCATACAGCGGTCGAGCAAGGGAGCGTAGACGGCCTTGACGCGGCGGATGATGGCCACGTCCTCCTCTTTACCCGGCGGTGCGGGGCGGAGCAGCCATCCGGCGAGGACCGGCACCAGGGTGAGGGCGAGGGCCAGCGAGGCGGCCATGGATGCCACCACCGCCGCGGCAAGAGGCCGGTACATGCGCCCCTCGATTCCGCTCATGGCAAACAGGGGGATGAAGACCGCGATCACGATCAGGGTCGCGAAAGCGATGGGCCGGCCCACCTCGATGGCCGCGGCGAGCACCACTTCCCGGCGCCCCTCACCCCCCTGGCCCCCCTCTCCCGCCTCCCCGCCCCCCTCCCCGGGAGAGGGGGGAACCTGCACCGGAACTTGCTCCGCGGGTGGGTGGTGGCGCCCCTCTCCCAGGGAGGGGGGCGGGGAGGTGGGAGAGGGGTCGGGGGTGAGGGCCTGCAGCCGGTGGTAGACGTTCTCGGTCAGGATGATGGCGGCGTCCACCAGCAGGCCGACGGCGATCGCGAGCCCCCCGAGCGTCAGGGTGTTGAGGCCGATACCCGCCGGCTTCAGGATCAGTCCGGCAAGGGCGATCGAGAGCGGCAGCGTGACAGTGACGATGAGCGCGGCCCGCAGGTTCCCCAGGAGGAGAAAGAGGACTGCCACCACCAGCACCGCCCCCAGGAGCACGGCGCGGCCCACGCCCCCGAGAGCGGACGAGACCAGCTCCGCCTGGTCGTAGAGGATGCGCACCCGCACACCCGGCGGCATGCTCTTCGAGAGGTCTTCGATGGCGGCGCGCACACCGCGGGCTACCGAGACCGTGTCGGCTCCGAACTGCTTGGAGACGCGGCAGCTCACGATCTCCGACCCGAGGCCGTGCGCCAGGCCGCGGCGCACGGCCGGGGCCTCGCGGACTTCGGCCACCTCCCCCAGCAGCACCGGAGTGGTATCCCGCACGGTCACCACCGTGGCGCGCAGGTCGCCGACGTTCTCCGCCCGGCCCACGGCGCGCACCGTCCACTCGACCGATCCCTGGGCCACGAAGCCCCCGGCGGCGTTCTCGTTGGACCTCTCGACCGCGGTCATCACCTCGCCCAGGGTCACTCCCAGGGCCGCCATGCGCTCGGGATCGAGCTGCACCTGGAACTGCCGCAGGTGCCCGCCGAGCACCTCCACCGCCGCCACTCCGGGCACTCCGGAGAGACGGTTCCTCACCTCGTAGTCCGCCAGGTCGCGCAGCTCCATGAGGCCGACCGTGCCGGGCTCCGCTTCGAGGACGATCTCGACCACTTCGTTGAGCCGGCCCGTGAGGCTGGAGACCAGCGGAGCGTCGGTCCCCGGAGGGAGGTCTCGGGATACCTGATTGACCCGCTCGGTGACGAGCTGGCGCGAGAGGTAGTAGTCGGCGTCCGGCTCGAACTCGATGCGGACCAGCGTCACGCCGGGCTGGGATCCCGAGCGGATGCGGCGCACCTCGGGCAGGCCCGAGAGCGCGACTTCCAAGGGGATCGCCACACCGGTCTCCAGCTCCTCGGCGCCCATGGCCGGGTTCTGCACGAAGACGCTGAAGACCGGAGTCGCGAGGTCGGGAAAGACGTCGCGCTCCAGCTCGGTGAGCCACACCGCGCCGGCCAGGGCCGCCGCGAGGGCCAGGAGGACGGTAAGGCCGGGTTTGGCGAAGGAGGCGCGAAGGATTCTTTCGATCATAAGGGCTCCTAGTGGTGGTGCTCTCCGCCGCCTTCGCCCTTCTCGGCCTCCGCGCGGAGCACGAAGGCGCCCTCGACCACGACGCGCTCCCCCGGCTTCAGGCCGGAGAGGATCGCCACCTCGTTCCCGAGGTCCCGCCCGCGCTCCACGGGCCGTACCTCGAACCGGCCCTCTCCGCGAGGCAGGAAGACGATCCATTCGTCGTCCATTCTCTGGAGGGCGGTGGCCGGCACGGCAACCACCTGTTCCCCCTGGGCGCCTGTCGAGATCCAGGCAGTGGCGAACATCCCCGGCTTCAGCCGACCGTCCTTGTTCGCCAGGACGATGCGCACGGGCACGGTCCGCGAGTGGGCGTCCACCTCGCGGCCCACCCACTCGACGGTCCCGCGGAGCTTCTGCCCCGGGAGCGCCGCCAGCGCGACCTCCGCGGACGAGCCCTCTCTCATCCGGACGGCATCTCTCTCCGGTGCCTGCACCACGAGCCAGAGGCGCGAAAGGTCGCCGATCCGGAACAGCGGCCGGGAAGGCTCGACGCTCTGGCCCCGCACCGCAAACCGCTCCAGCACCGTGCCGGAGATCGGAGAGGTCAGAGTGAAATCGGAGAGCCTGCCAGCCCTCCCCTGCCCCACTCCCAAAGCCTCGAGGCCCGCCTCGGCAGACCGCAGGTCCGCCTCCGCCTCGGCGGCTTCGGCCTCGGCCCGTTGCAGCTCGCCGCGCGACACGATCCGCTCCTCGGCAAGCCCGCGCTTCCTCTCCACGGTCTTCCGGGCGAGCTCGGCCCGGGCCTGGGCCGCGGTCCGCTGCGCCCGCGCCTGCCCCACCTCCACGCTCTGCAGCTCGGCCAGGGGCTGGCCGCGGCGCACGAGCTGGCCCGGGCTCGCGACCGGAAGGACGACCCGGGCGTGAATGGGAGAGCCCGCCTCGGCATAGACGTTCTCGTCCACCTTCAGCTCGCCGAGGGCGGTCACCCCCTCCCCTCCCGGGCGCAGCTCGGCGGGGAAGGTGGTGAGCCTCAGGTCCCGGAGCACCTCGGCATCCACTGCGAGCACCCCTTCCTCCTCCGTGTGCTCGCCTTCGGCGTGCTCCTCTTCACCGTGCTCTCCGGCCTCTTCCACATGGCCGGCCTCTTCTTTTGTCTCTCCGCCGCCGCATCCGGCGATGGGAAGAAGCAGGGCGATCCAGATCATCCAGGTCCTCGTGCTCATCGCAGGGCTCCGGCGGCCGACTCCAGCTCGAGGCGCGTCAACGAGGCGTCGAGGAGGCGGTCCAGGTAGGCGAGGCGGGTTTCCAGGATCTCGCGGCGGATCAGGAGGAGCTCTCCCAGGTTGATCTCGCCGGCCTCGAAGCTCTTCAAGGCGAGCGACTCGTTGTCGTCCAGGGCAGGAAGCGCCGTCTGCTCCAGCTCCCGCGCCGCGGCAAGACGTCGGGTCAGGGCCGAGTGCCATCCCCGGACCTCCATCTCGGCGGCGCGCCGGGAGGCGGCAAGGGCCTGGCGGAGCGCATCGGCCCGCGCCTGCCCCACCGCAAGGGTCTCCTCGCCTCGGTTGTGGAAGGGAAGGGTCACCACGACGCCAGCCGTGACGATCTCCGCCCCCTCCTCCCGCGCGACGCCGCCACGCACCCCCACTTCGGGCCGCGTCAGGGCTTGTCCAAGCAGGACCTCGGCCTCGGCCTCGCGCAGCTCCGCGGCGAGCGCCTGGAGATCCGGCCGTCGATCGAGACCCGCGAGAAGGCTTTCGACCTCCACAGGAGGACGGGCAGGAAGCGGACCGCGCACCTCGACGGCTTCCCCGGGGTCGAGACCGAGGAGCGCCTTCAGCCCGGCGAGCGTGGCGCTCCCCTCGGCTTCGGCCGAGCCCTGCCCGGCCCGGGCACCGGCCGCGGCAGTGCGGGCGCGGTTCAGCTCGAGCGCGGTGGCCTCGCCGGCCTCGTACCGCCGCTCGGTCGCGGAGAGGAGAGCGTCCGCGGCCTCGCGGCTCCGCGCGAGGAACGCCGCCCGCTCCTGAGCTGCCACGACGCGGACGAATGTGGTCCAGACGTCCCGCAGAAGCAGCCGCCGGGCATCTTCCAACTCGGCCTCCGCCCGTTCGAGAGCGGCGCGGGTCCCCGCGAGCCTCGCGGTCCGCCGGCTCCCGGAATACAGGTCCTGGCTCACGGCGGCCTCGAAATCGAAGTGCTCGTCCTCCGCCCTCCGGAGCCCGCCGTTCACCTCCAGCGCGGGGTTCTCCTGGAACCGACGCCCGGCCTGCGCCTGGCGAGCGCGGGCCTCCTCGATCCGTCCCTTCGCCAGCACGACGCTCGCGGCCTGCTCCCGGGCCAGGGCGAGCGCCTCGTCGATCGTCAACACTCTTTCCTGGCCGTAGCCGGGAAGGGGATACAGAAGCAGCGCGGCCCACGGCCACACCCATCGAAGTCTCATCGGTCACCTCTCGCGAAAGCAGGGTCGGACGTCACGCCCACGGGGACGTGCCGGACTCAAACAACGGACCTGGGATCAGACGAGAGAGGGCTTCGGGACGTGGAAGACGTCGCAGGGATTCGAAGGAAGGGTGCGGTCCTCGAACGGATTGCCGGCCAAGCCGATCTCTGCCAGGGCCACATGCGCCCGAGCAATACCGGCCAGAGCCGGACTGTGGACGCAGCACGGGCAGCACGGCTGAGGGCAGCAGTCCGGGGAAGCCGCCCAGAGGCAGTCGGTGCAGGAAGCCTCGACGGCAGCCAAGGGCAGCAGGAGCGACAAGGCAACCACCAGGACTGCGAAGCGGAGGACGGGGTGTCGCGCCATGGAAGGCGATCTTATCTCAACAACCGAGCGGAAACCTGCGGCTCGACCTGCGCCGGTCGTGAGCCACAGAAGCGGGCGCCCGGAAGCCCTTCCGCGCCGGGGATCGCCAGAAAACCTCGCGGAGAGCCTCTAAATACCGTGGACAGCCTGCCACCGCCGCGAATAGCCTCTCCGCGCCGCAAACAGGCTATCCACGCCAACAAATAGTCTCTACGGGCCGAAAACAGGCTCTCCGCGCCGAAAACAGCCTGTACGGCCCGATTTTCAGCCTCTACGCGCCGCGAACAGGCTCTACAGCCAGACTTTCAGCCTCTCTACGCCGAAAACAGGCTGTCCGCGCCGGAAAACAGGCTCTACGGGATAATTTCAGCCTTCCAGCGCCGCAGGTAGGGTGAGCGGCGGCGCTCCCCGCGTGATACACAGGGCGGGTGACCTCCCCCGCCCAGCTCCCCATCGCTGTCGTCGGAGCCGGGGCGGCGGGGACCGTCGCGGCCATCTTCGCGGCCGGAGGCCCCCGCAAGGTCCTCCTCCTAGAACGAACCCGCGACGGCGGGCGCAAGATCCTGGTGAGCGGGGGCGGACGGTGCAACGTCCTCCCCTCTTCCCTGGAGCCGCAGCGGTTCGTGACCGCCTCGTCTCCGAACACCCTGCGGAAGATGCTCCTCTCCTGGCCGCTCACGGAGCAGCGCCGGTTCTTCGAGGAGGAGGTGGGGGTCCCTCTCGCCCTGGAGGAGGAGACCGGCAAGCTCTTCCCCGTCTCCAACCAGGCCCGGGACGTGCGCGACGGGCTCCTCCGTCTCGCCGCCCGCAAGGGAGTGGAGATCGTCTTCGACGCGGTGGTCGAGGATCTCTTCCCTTCGGACGGCGCGTGGGTCGTCCGGCTGCAGGAAGCGAAGGTGATCCGCGCCTCGGCGATCATCCTCGCTACAGGGGGATTGTCCCTGCCTGGAACTGGCAGCGACGGCGCCGGCCTGCGGATCGCCCGGCGCCTAGGCCACACGATCCATGAGACCTATCCCGCTCTGACGCCGCTGACCGCGGACCCTCCCCGCCACAAGCCGCTCGCCGGGATCTCCCTGGAAGTCACCCTGGAGGCCGGGAAGCTCCGGACGAGCGGAGGCTTCCTCTTCACCCACCGGGGCTACAGCGGCCCCGCGGTGCTCGACGCTTCCCACCTCGCCGTCCGCTCCCGACTACCTTTCTATCTAAGTTGGACATCCGCCGGTGCCGAAGAGTGGGACCGCCGGCTACGGGCAGGACCGGGCGCGGTGGCCACCCCCCTCCGCCGCGCGCTCCCCGACCGCCTGGCCGAAACGCTCCTCGCGGAGGCTGGAGTCGATCCCGGCCGTCCCCTCCCCCAGCTCCGCCGCGAGGAGCGCCGCAAGCTGGTGGAGCTGCTCACCCGCTATCCCCTCCCCTGGACCGGCGACGAGGGCTATCGCAAGGCCGAGGTGACGGGCGGAGGCGTGGCGCTCGGAGAGGTCGACCCGCGCACCCTGGAGAGCCGCCTCCACCCCGGCCTCTTCCTCTGCGGCGAGATCCTGGACGCCTTCGGTACCATCGGCGGCCACAACTTCGCCTGGGCCTGGGCGACCGGGAGGGCGGCGGGGGCAGGGGCGCGACAGTAAAAAATCTATTGATACCCTTGGAAACCATGGAAAGTGAGGTCTCCCATGCGTGCCGCAGTCTACGAACGTACCGGGCCGGCTGGCGATGTGCTCACCATTGAAGAGCTACCGACTCCCACACCCGGACCCGGTGAGGTCCGCGTCAAGCTCTCCTGGTCCGGTGTCAATCCGTCGGATGTGAAGTCCCGTGCCGGCGCCCGCACGAAGACATTGCCATTTCCGCGGATCGTGCCTCACAGCGATGGGGCCGGCGTGATCGATCAGGTTGGCGATGGTGTCGATCCGGCACGCATCGGTGAAAGGGGCTGGGTGTGGAACGCGGCGTGGGGGCGAGCGCATGGGACCGCCGCAGAGTATGTCGTCCTGCCTTCAGCCCAGGCAGTCCCGCTCCCGGACGGCGTCGATCTGGCGGTGGGCGCCTGCCTGGGCATACCCGCGCTCACCGCCTATCACGCCGTGACCGTGGACGGCGGGGTCGTGGACAAGAGCGTGCTCGTCGCGGGCGGCGCTGGGGCGGTCGGACATTACGCCATCCAGTTCGCGAAGCTGAAGGGCGCGAAGCAGGTCATTGCCACGGTCAGCTCGCCGGAGAAAGCCGAGCTCGCTCGGTGGGCGGGAGCCGACCTCGTCGTGAACTACAAGACCGAGGACTTCGTGGCGAGGTGTCAGGATGCCACCGGCGGGAAGGGGCTCGACCGCATCATCGAGGTCGACTTCGCGGTCAACGCCGGCGGCGATCTCGCGGCCCTGCGGCCCGAGGGCGACATCGTCGTCTACGGCAGCGGCGCCTCGGAGATCTCCGTTCCCTTCGTGCCCGCCATCATCAAGAACGTGCGCCTGCGCTTCTTCATCGTCTACAACCTGAACCTTGACGACCGGACGCGCGCGGTTACGGACCTCACGCATCTGCTCGCAACGGACAGCCTGAAGCACAACATCGCCGCGCGCCTTCCGCTGGAAAGGATCGCGGAGGCGCACGAGCTGGTCGAGCAGGGCCGGGCTGTGGGGAATGTCGTCCTCAGGGTCGATTGATCGCCTGCTCCCCGGCATTGACGCTTTCCCCGCTCTGGCGGATCAATCCTCATAAACATTGCGGACGCAGTAGGTGTCTCCCAATCGTGCGAAGAGATCGGGAGGCGTACTCGCTGCCTCAATGACGAGGCTTTTCACTCAAGAACGGAGCCAGAGATGTCGCAGCCAGTCCAAACACCGAACATCGTGTCCGCTGAATCGAGGTTCCCCGCTCCGGCTCGCGAGCCTGCTTCCGCAGGCCAGCGCTTTCTAGCCAGTTGTCTGGATGCGCTCGTCGCAGGTGTCCCTGCGTTCATCCCAATAGTGGGATGGATTTGGGCGATCCTTTACATCTGGACGAAGGACGCCCTGCCCTTCCTCGGAGGGCAGAGCGTCGGGAAGAAGGTGCTGGGGCTTCGCGTCGTCAACATAGATACCGGCAAACCGATCAAGGGTGACTATGGAGCAGCCATTACGCGTCAACTCAGTCTTGCCATTCCGTTCTTCAACCTGGTCGATGCCTGCATGGTCTTCTCTTCGGAGGGCAGGCGCTTCGGTGACAAATGGGCCAAGACCGTGGTCGTCAAGAACAGCCCCGCTCTCGACCTGGAGGCGAAGGGATAACTGGCCGGAGGGTCTGCTGGACTCCGTCAGCGGACGGCCCGGGACAGCGGACCCTTGGGTCCACATAGGACCGCAGCTCTTCATAGCTCAGGAAGTACTCCCCGGAGGGCTCCAATCCTTCACGGACAATCGCCCGAAGGCAGCTCGGCAGCGCCCTGACCTTGGCAAGAGTGTGACAGCCTTGTGACAAGTCTCCTCGCTGGTCGGGAGCCGGCGGTCCCGGCGAGGGTTCGGATATACTCCCTCCAAGCTCCCTACCCCTCCCGGGCAGGGTCGTTTCCCAAAGGACAGGCGCGTGGCGCTGACCTCGACGGTCTACAACCTCGACGTCTCTCTGGCGGATGCCGACCGCGGCGTCTATGACGACCTCGCGCTGCGCGTGGCCCTCCATCCGTCCGAGACGCTGGAGTTCATGCTCACCCGCGTCCTCGCCTACTGCCTGGAGTACGAGGAGGGCATCGCCTTCTCCAAGGGCGGCGTGTCCGATCCCGACGAGCCCCCGGTGCGGGTCGTCGATCCCACGGGGCGCGTCAAGACCTGGATCGAGATCGGCACGCCCGACGCCGACCGGCTCAACAAGGCCGCCAAGGCCGCCGATCGCGTGGCCGTCTACACCCACAAGAACCCGGCCATCCTGCTGCGCCAGCTCGCCGGCCGCCGCATCCATCGCGCCGCCGAGATCCCGATCTACGCGCTCGACCGCGCGCTGATCGCCGACGCCGTCCCGCTCCTCGACCGCCGCACGTCGCTGAGCGTCTCCGTCAGCGGCGGGGAGATCTACCTGTCCGTCGGCTCCCGGAGCCTCTCCGGTCCGGTGACCGAGCATCGAATCGACATTACGATTTGAAAGGGAGATAGCCGATCATGATCGAGACCCTGACGCATTCCGAGACCGACCTGCGGTACCCGATCGGACGCTTCCGGAAGGTGGCGTCACTGACCCCGGCGGAGCGGGAGGCCGCGATCGAGTCCATCGCGGCCACGCCGATCCGCCTGCGCGCCGCGACCCTCGGATTGACCCCGGAGCAGCTCGATACGACCTACCGCCCCGGCGGCTGGACCGTGCGCCAAGTCATCCATCACGTCCCGGACAGCCATATCAACTCGTACGTCCGCTTCAAGCTGGCCCTGACCGAGGACAACCCTACGATCAAGACTTACGACGAAGCCCGATGGGCCGAGCTGGAGGACGGCAAGAGCACGCCGGTCGAGGTCTCGTTCGCCCTGCTCGAAGCGCTCCACGACCGCTGGGTCCGCCTCCTGCGCTCGCTCGGACCCGAGGACTTCGCCCGCACGGTCAACCATCCGGATCATGGCCCGATGACGATCGACAGCCTGCTCGGCCTCTACGACTGGCACGGGAAGCACCACGTGGCCCACATCACCCGGCTCCGCCAGCGCATGGGCTGGAGCTGAGGCGAAATGTTTCGCGGCCGGCGCCCACTCTCTTATGAGAGGGGCGCCGTCTCTCCGTTCCCCGGGAATCCCCCAACGTTCCCTGTCCCCCCGGCGGCGCTCCTCTCTTCCTTCTCTGCCGGCAGGACTATCCCCGCCGGCCGGACCGGGGTGGTCCGAACATCCCATGGATCGCGGACGCGGCTGTCCTTAGGCTGTTTGCAGCCCTCCCCGGGATGATCTCGGGGCCGGACCGACAAGGGGAACAACTCCATGGCCATTTCGCGCTTCCAGCCCGCGGCCCTGCTCCTCGCCGCCCTGCTGCCGGTCTCTTCGGCAGCCCAGAACGATTGCCGGGTGACAGGGCTGCGCGTGCCCATGCCCGACGGAGTGCCCGCCAGGATCTACTCCGGTATCAACAATGCGCCGATCTCGGACCATGGCGGATACACGCGGCCACACCAGCTCTACGGGCTCGATTTCCTCCCCGTGACGCCAGCCGTCCAGGATGTGGTGGCGCCCCTGACCGGGACGATCTTCTGGAAGACGGACGATGCGCTCGGGCTCAAGTTCACCAGCATCAACGGCTATCCGATGAACATCACCCTCGCGCACTTCGCCGCCGAGGGCGACTTCGGCGAGATCGCGACCAGACACGAGCCCCAAACCCGCTGCGGCAATCTCGTCAACGTTCTCCATTACCACGATGACGGCACCGACGTGCCGACGAAGACGTTCACCAAGGGTCAGACGATCGGCACGCGGCAGTCGGACCACATCCACCTCAGCCTCGATCTCTATGACACGAGCCTCCCCTATCGCATTCCGGTGCCGTTCGTGAAGGGCTGGAAGCTTCCCGGCTACACGCTCCCGGATGACTTCCGGATCGAGGGCCGAGCCTTTCCGCCCCACTTCGATGTAGACGGTCTGGGCCGCGAGGCCAACTTCTATTTCGAGCCCGAGCTTCCATTCCGCTGGTACCAGCACTGCAACATGGCAGTGCCTCCGCCGGCCACCCCCCAGTCCAGCGTGCCCGTCAACCGCTGGATCGCCTCCTACTACATCATCAACACAGGCAGCATGTTCAACCCCGAATCCGTGCCTTCCTACTACCGCGTGTTCAAGCGGGCGACGAGCGATTTCGACAAGCTGGACTTCGATGCGGATTCGGACCTCTGGAACACGATAACGAGCTGCCCCTGGGACCCGGCTGGCGACGACCAGGCAAAGGACTGGCCTCCATGCACGCTCATCACGCGCAACGACGGCGAGGACAAGACCCGCTTCATGACCCGCTTCGAAAGCACCTTCGACTTCGGCACGGAGCGGGATTTCGACTTCGAGGTGGAGCTCACCCACTCCGTCCATACCTATATCGACGGCCAGTTCATCCCCGAGCTGAGCGGCACCGGGCCGACCAATTTTTCGCCGCCGCTGGTGAAGACCCACACGCGCACCCTCGCCGGCCAGCACAAGATCAAGGTCGTCTATTTCATGTCGGAACGTGAGGACGAGCAGGACACGCGGGCGCGCCTGCGGTTCCGGTGGAGCGGTCCGGACGAGGTCTGCGACGGCTCGGACAACGATGGCGACGGGCATGTCGATGAAGGGGACATCTGCCAGTGCACGCTGGGCGTCTACGACGAACACACCTATCGCTTCTGCAATACCAAGGTCGACCAAGCCACGGCGGGCGCCGCCTGCGCCGCCATCGGCTCGCACCTCGCGAAGGTCGAGACTGCGGCGGAGAACACCTGGATCTCTTCCCAGAGCCCGGCGTTCGAGCGCTGGCTCGGGCTCACCGACATCGCCCAGGAGGATGTCTGGCGCTGGCACGACGGCACGCTCCTCAACTACGAAGGCTGGGCTGAGAAAGAGCCGAACGGCGGCACGAACGAGAACTGCGGCATGATGTGGCCGGGCGGGTCCTGGAACGACCTCAACTGCGCCTGGACCTTGCGGTTTGTCTGCGAGGAGTAGCGCCAGCTAACTGCGGCAAAACCTCCTCGTCCTATCCTTCGTAACAGGTCCAACCCCTTGGACGGAGGATCTCCATGCGCCGAACGCTCGTCATCGCCGCCGCCCTCGTCAGTCTCGCGTGGACTGCCGCTCCACCTCCCACCGAGACCCGGCCCGTCCGCGAAGTCCTCCACGGCACGGAGGTCATCGACCCCTACCGCTGGCTCGAAGGGAGCGCGGCGCCCGAGATGTCGAAGCCCGATCCGGAGCTCGACGCCCGGGTCGGCGCCTGGACCGACGCCCAGAACGCCTGGGCGCGCTCGGTCCTCGACAACCTGCCCGGCCGCAAAGAGCTGGAGGCGCGCGTCAAGGCAGCTACCGGCAAGTCGGGCTTCCGCTCCGCTCCCATGGTGCGCGGCGAGAAGCTCTTCTTTCTCGTCGGAAGCCCTGAAAAGAACCAGCCGGTGCTCATGATCTCGGAAGGCGACGCCCAGGCCCGCCCCCTCGTTGACCCCAACCTCCGAGACCCGAGCGGCCTCACCACGATCGGCTGGTTCATGCCGAGCCAGGACGGCCGCCTCGTCGCCGTGGGTCTCTTCCGGTCCGGCGACGAGAACGCCACTCTCCACCTCGTCGAGGTAGAGACCGGCAGATGGCTGCCGGACGAGATCCGCAACCGGGTCCGCGAGGTGGACTGGCTGCCCGACAGCTCGGGATTCGTCTACAACAACCTGCAGGAGCTGAACGATCCCTACTCGCGGCGCATCCGCTTCCACAAGGTCGGGACCGATCCCAAGCAGGACCGCGTTCTCCTGGAACAGCCGAAGGAAGGACCCGCGGCCTCGACCTGGGGTCCTTTCGGCCGGCTGAGCCGCGACGGCCGCTGGCTCGTGCTCGGGCAGTGGACCGGCAGCAACTCGAACGACCTCTGGGTCATGGACTTCCGCCAGTGGCTTGAGGATGGTAAAGCCGAGCACCGCCCCATCGTCGTGGGGCAGAAATCCATCAACGGACTGCCCGACGTCTACCGCTATGCCGACCCGATCGTGGGCGACACCTTCTACATGAGCACCACCCTCAATGCCCTCAACCGCAGGGTCGTGGCCGTGGACCTGAAAGACCCGTCGCCGGAGCGCTGGCGCGAGCTGATCCCCGAGCGCAAGCAGGCCCTCGTCTACATCTGGCAGGTGGGCGACCTCCTGGCCGGCATCTACCTTCACGACGCCAGCACCCGGATCGAGCTCTTCGAGCTGGACGGCACACCCCGGGGTCCCCTGGCGCTGCCCGGCATCGGCTCGGCGGACCTCGCCGGCAGCCCCGAGAGCCCGGTCGGCTACCTTTTCTACACCAGCTTCAACGAGCCGCCGAGCCTCTACCGCGTGAACCTGCGCACCGGCGAGAGGACGCTCTGGTGGCGGGAGGAGACCGCCTTCGATCCCGCGAGCCTGGAGGTGAAGCAGGTCTGGTACAACTCGAAAGACGGCACCCGGGTCAGCATGTTCGTGGTCCACAAAAAGGGATTGAAGCTCGACGGCTGCAACCCCACGGTCCTGGAGGGCTACGGCGGCTTCGCCATCCCCATGACCCCCTTCTTCAACAGCGGCCAGCTCCCCTGGTTCGAGGACGGCGGCGTCTTCGCCATCGCCAACCTGCGCGGCGGCGGAGAGTTTGGCGAGGCCTGGCACGAGGCCGGGATGTTCGAGCACAAGCAGAACACCTTCGACGACTTCATCGCCGCGGCCGAGTGGCTGATCGCCAACGGCTACACCCGGCCGGAGCGGCTCGGCATCACCGGCGCCTCCAACGGCGGCCTGCTCACGGGCGCCGCGCTCACTCAGCGCCCGGAGCTCTTCTCCGCCGCGGTCTCCGGCGTGCCGCTCCTCGACATGCTCCGCTTCCACAACTACCTGCGCGCCCGCAACTGGGTGAGCGAGTACGGATCGAGCGCCGATTCGAAACAGTTTCAATACCTCCGCCGCTACTCGCCCTACCACAATGTAAAGAAAGGGACGAAGTACCCGTCCGTGCTCCTGACCGCGGGCGAGCGCGACGAGCGCGTCCATCCGCTCCACGCCCGCAAGATGACCGCCCTCCTCCAGGCCTCGACAGCGAGCGATCCCGCGCAGGAGCCGATCCTCCTCCAGGTCGAGCGCGAAGCGGGCCACGGCATGGGAGCGCCCGTGGACATGCAGCTCCGCAAGCTCGTGGACGAGATGGCCTTCTTCCGCTGGCAGCTCGGGATGGTCAGGGAGTGCGGGAGGCCCCTCACCCCCTGACCCCCTCTCCCATCCCCTCCCACCGGCCGGGAGAGGGGGAAAACGCGGGAGGGGGCGCCCCTCTCCCGGGGGAAGGGAGTGCGATGGGAGAGGGGACGGGGGTGAGGGGCCTGAAATTCCCGGGCCCCTGCCCCCACTCCTGACTTTAAGGAGGTGTCGTTCCATTCGACAGAGCCCATGTACGCGTCTCCAGAGGTTCGGGAAGGGATGAGGCCGCCAGTGGACCGGCCGGTCCGTCCCGAGCGCATCGGTCCTTATCACCTGGAGCGCAAGCTCGGCTCCGGCGGCATGGGCGTGGTCTATGCCGCCTGGGATGAGCGCCTGGAGCGCCGGGTCGCCCTCAAGAAGATCCTGTCCGACGTGGCGGACGAGCCGCTCCGGCGCGAGCGCTTCCGCCGCGAAGCCCGCGCCGTCGCCAAGCTCAGCCATCCCGCCATCGTCCAGATCCATGACCTCCTCGAGACTCCGGAAGGCGACTGGATCGTCCTCGAATACGTCGAGGGAGCCACCCTGACCGGACGGCTGCTGCAAGGCGCCCTGGATCCCGGAGAGGTCATCCGTCTTGCCCGCGATGTGGCGGGCGCCCTCGAAGAAGCTCATGTCCAGGGCCTGCTCCATCGCGACCTCAAGGCCGAGAACGTCATCCTGGCGCCGTCCGGACGAGCCAAGGTCCTGGACTTCGGCCTCGCCAAGCTCTACGAATCCGGCTCCCCCACCGCTGAGGCGACATCGGCGACATCGCCCGGCTGCGTGGTTGGAACCTATCGCGCCATGTCTCCGGAGCAGGCCAACGGCCTGGCCCTCGACCCGCGCTCGGACCTCTTCTCGCTCGGAGTCCTGCTCTACGAAGCGGCCACGAGGGTTTCCCCCTTCCAGGCGGAGACGCCCGTCGACACCCTGACCCGGGTCTGCAACCACCAGCAGCCGCCCGTGCGCAGGCTGTGCCCGGCTTTCCCGGAAACGGTCTCGGAGCTGATCGACGCCCTGCTCCAGAAGGAGCCCGCGCGGCGGCCCCGGAGCGCGAGAGAGGTCTCCGAAGCCCTGGCCTCCGCGCCGGCCTGGGGAACGCGCACAGTCTCGCCAAGCACGGTGCGGAGCACGGTGCAGATCTCTCCTCTCCAGGAGATCGAAGGCTCCACGATCATCATGGACCCGAGGCGGCGCCGGACCCTCGGCGAGCAACGGCCGCTGACCGTGGTCTGCTGCGGATTGATGGGGCTCGACGAAGAGTCCGGCGAAACCGCCTTCCTGGATTCCGAGGCGCTCTCCGAAGCCTCGGACGCCGTCCAGGACCTCGTCACGAGCCTCTGCCACCAGCACTCCGGGACCCTGGGAGCCGCCCTCGGTCACCGGATCTGGCTTTACTTCGGCTATCCCCAGACCCGGGAGGACGACGCCGCGCGGGCCGTCCGGGCGGCGCGCGAGCTCGCCGTCCGCGGCGAAGAGATCGGCCTCGTTCCGGGCACCCGGCGGCGGCTCGCCCTGCGCATCGCCGTCCACACCGGTCCCGCCGTGGTGGTGAACCGGCCCAACCGGGAAGAGCAGCTCCAGCCCGGCGCCACCCTGGATATCGCCACCGCGATCGAGAGCGCCATGACGAACCCGGGGGTCGTGGTGAGCGCCGCCACCCGCGAGCTGATCGCCCGCGGCTTCACCACCGAGTCCCTGGCGTCCGTCTCCCTCCCGGGCTCGGACGGCGGCGTCCCGGTATTCCGGGTGACCGGAGCCGTGAACCTGCGGGAGAGCGACAGCGGCCTCTCCTCCACTCCCATGGTGGGACGCGAGCAGGAGCTCAACCTCCTCCTCGACCGCGCCCGCCTCGCGATCGGGGGCATGGGCCAGGCGGTCATGATCAGCGGCGAGGCCGGGATCGGCAAGTCGCGCCTGGCGAGAGCGCTGCGGGAGCGCCTCTCCAACGAGACGGAGTCGCCGGACTGGTGGACCGCCTACGGCTCCCCAACCACCCGCAACACTCCCCTGGCACCTGTCGTGGACCTGCTGGAGCACGCCCTCTTCCGCTGGGAAAGCCTCGATCCCAGGCTCAGGCTCCACCAGCTCGAAGACTTCCTCGCCTGGCACGAAGCCCCCCTGGAAGAGACCGTCCCCCTGCTCGCCCCGCTCTTCTCCCTGCCCTTCGAGGACGTCTATCCTCCACTGGACCTGAGCCCGGACGAGCAGCAGAAGCAGACGCTCGACGCTCTCGCCGCGCTCTTCGCAGACGTGGCGGAGCGCCGCCCCCTGGTGCTGCTCATCGAGGACCTCCAGTGGGCCGACCCTCTGACGCTCGAGCTCCTGAGCCTCCTGTTCGACGAGATCACCGGGGTGCCGCTGCTCCTCGTCGCGACCTTCCGGCCCGAGCTCAAGGCGCCCTGGGGATTCCGCGCCCAGGTCACCCATCTCGGCCTCGGCCCGCTCTCGGAAATCGAGACCGGTCTCCTGATCGACAACCTCCTCCGCGGGAGGACGATGCCGCCCCACATCCGCCAGCAGATCGTCGAGCGGACCGACGGCGTCCCCCTCTTCGTCGAAGAGATGACCCGGATGCTCCTGGAGACCGGATGGTCCGGCGACACGCCGGAGATCCCCACCACCCTCAGCGCCTGCCTGGCGGCGAGGCTCGATCAGCCCGGCCCCGCCAAAGAGGTGGCTCAGGTCGCCTCTGTCATCGGCCGGACCTTCTCCTTCGAGCTGCTCCGGAGCCTCTCCTCGCTCGATGAAGCGGCGCTCCAGCAGGGCCTCGACAGGCTCCTCCAGGGCGAGCTCGTCCATCGCCGGGGAGCCGGCCGCAGGGCCCGCTACTCCTTCAAGCACACCCTCATCCAGGATGCCGCCTATGCCTCGCTCCTCAGCCGCGACCGCCAGGAGCTGCACCGGAAGATCGCCCATACTCCGCCCCCAGCCATCAAGGACTCCCTGCGTATAGACTCCCGCGCAAGGAGACACCCTTCATGGCAGCCAGGCTGAAGCACCGCTGGAGCCTCGGGCACAACTATCTCGCCGGGATCACGGCGGACGCGTGGTGGCGGTTGCTGCGCGAGAACCGCTTTGCCGTCGATCCCGCGTACTGGCACCGCGCCCTCTTCATCTCCGCGCTCAGCCTTATGAACTCCTGGTACCGGAGGAAAGAAGAGCGGCTCCATGGCGAGACGATCGAGAAGACCGGTCTCGCCGGACCCCCGCTGTTCGTCCTCGGACACTGGCGCAGCGGCACCACCCATCTGCACAACCTCCTCGCGCTCGACGGCCAGTTCGGCTTCGCCAACACCTACCAGGTGGTCAACCCGCACACCTTCCTGACCACCGAAGCCTTCAACACGCGGCGCTTCCGCGCGCTGCTGCCCGACACCCGTCCCATGGACAACGTGGCGCTCTCCTTCGACGCGCCGCAGGAAGACGAGTTCGCCCCTACCCTGGCCTGCTTCCGATCGCTTTATCCTGGGATCTCGTTCCCGCGCAACACCGCGTTCTACGAGCGCTACCTGACCTTCCGCGGCGTGCCGCAGAACGAGATCGACGAGTGGAAGGCCGCCTTCCTCTGGTTCCTGCGCAAGCTGACCGTCCGCCAGGGCAAGCCGCTCGTCCTCAAATCGCCGCCACACACCGCCCGCGTGCGCCTGCTCCTCGAAATGTTTCCGGACGCGCGCTTCGTCCACATCCACCGCGATCCCTACACCATCTTCCGCTCGTTCCAGCACTATTACGACACGGCCGGCTGGTACACCTACCTGCAGCGGCCCGAGCTCGAAGGGCTCGACGACGTCATCCTCACGCGCTACAAGGTGATGTACGACGCCTACTTCGAGGAGCGGGCGCTGATCCCCGCCGGCCGGCTGCACGAGGTCGCGTTCTCCGACCTGGATGCCGATCCGATCGGCCAGACGGCTCGGGTCTATGAACGGTTGGATCTTCCAGGTTTCGACCGCTTCGAGCCGAAGCTGCGCGGCTACGTCGAATCGCTCCAGGGCTACCGCAAGAACCGCTACGAGCATCTGCCGCCGGAGACACGCGAGCGGGTCTCGAACGCCTGGCGGCGCAGCTTCGAGGAGTGGGGATACCCGGCTTGACTCCGCGGACCGCGCCGGGCCCCCACGGCCTCCCTGTCGTTGGAAACCTTTTCCCCTTCCGCCGGGACGTGCTGCGTTTGCTCCTCGAATCGCGCGACCGGTTCGGCGACGTCGTCCGCTTCCGGCTCGGCCCCAACATCCTCCACCTCGCCGCGCATCCCAACCACGTCCGCCAGGTCCTCCAGGAGCGCGCCGACCTCTACGACAAAGAGACGCGCAGCTCCCTCCGGATCCGGGAGATGACCGGGCTCGGCCTGCTCACCGCGAACGGCGAGACCTGGCGCCGGGAGCGCCGGCTGATCCAGCCCGCCTTCCGGCCCGCCGCCGTAGACGGTTTCGTGGAACGCATGACCGAGGCCACGGCCGCGATGCTCGATCGCTGGGAGCAGCTCAAGAACTATCCGATCGACGTCGCCTCCGAGATGATGCGCCTCACCTACACCATCGTAGGCCGGACCCTCTTCAGCACGGACGTGGCCTCCGACGCCGACGACGTGGAGCACGCCATGTCCGTCCTGCTCGGGAACACCTATCAGCGTCTCGAGCGCATCGTCGCGCCGCCCCGCTGGCTCCCCACGCGGGGCAACCTCCGCTTTCGAAAGGCGCTCGCCGCCGTGGACCGCGTCGTCTACCGCATCCTCTCCGCGCGCCGCCGGCAGCCCGCGGACGCTCACGACCTGCTGTCCATCCTCCTCCGCGAGCGGGACGAAGAGACCGGAACGGGGTTGAGCGATCACCAGCTCCGCAATGAAACGATCACGCTCCTCCTCGCCGGACACGAGACCACCGCCAACGCGCTTGCCTGGACCTTCTATCTCCTCGCCAGCCACCCCGAAGAGATGGAAAAGCTCCGCGATGAAGCGACGGCAGTGATTGGGGACCGTACCCCGGGGCCAGACGACCTCACGTCGCTCCCCTGCACCGAGCGGGCCTTCAAAGAGGCCATGCGTCTCTATCCCCCGATCTGGGCCATGGAGCGCCGCGCCGTCGAGGAAGACGATCTCGGCGGCTTCCGAATCCCGAAGGGATCGACGGTCGTGATCAGTCCCTGGGTCACGCACCGGCATCCCGGTCTCTGGAAGGAACCTGATCGATTCGATCCCGGGCGCTTCTCCGCGGAGAGAATCGAGAGGCGGCCGCCGCTCGCGTACCTTCCCTTCGGCGCCGGCCCCCGCTTCTGCATCGGCGGCCACTTCGCCATGGTCGAGGGACAGATCATCACTGCCATGGTCGCCCGGCGCTGGAGGCTGCGCCTGGTGCCCGGCCATCCGGTCGTGCCCCGGCCGGGGATCACCCTGCGAGCCCGCGACGGCATCCGGATCACGCTGGAGCCCTGGTGAGCAATCGAGCCCTGCTGCTGACCGGCGGCTCGCTGGGCGACCGCTACGGCCGGAAGCGGATCCTCGCCATCCTCCTGCTCTCCCGCCCCGGCGATCCGCCAGGCTCTCACCGACACCTTCCGTCACATCTGCCGTCTCGCCGCCCTTCTCTGCGGGCTCGGCGCCCTGCTCGCGGCCGTGGCTTTCCACCGCGCAGGAATTACAAAGACCGCGCTCGAAGTCATTTCGGACGCTTAAAAATCAATCCTATGGCTCGCGATCAACTCGAACGCTTAGGAATGGCCCGGAACGCGTTCCTCTCCATTATTTTGGATAAAATTTCATTCGAGTCCATCGGAATGGACACAAACGCATTTGAGCCGATTCCAACGCGTAAGAATGCCGCCGAACGCGCTGGCCTCCATTATTATGGATCGCAAGCCATTCGTATCCATCGGAATGGACTCGAGCGCGTTCCGCGCCATTCTTACGCGTACGAACGATTCGTAGGCGTCCGAAACGATTCTTAGCCGTTCCGGCCGATCTCAAGACGCTCCGTGAGACTTCGGTTGCGTCCTGGACCGTTCGGACCGGCCCGAATCGATCCGAGCGCGCCCGAAGCGGTTCCGAGCCATCCGGAACGATCCCGGGCACATTGATGGGATTCCGATCGCTATCACCTCGACCGCGATCTCTGACATCCGGACGGGGACGATTTTCATCTGGACGGGCACGGTCGCGGAGTCGGCGGGAACGGTCCCCAGGAAGATGGCGATGCCTCCCGTCCGGATCGGAGGGTCACCGAGGAGATGGCGGCGGTCGCCATCCAAGTGGGCACGGTCGCCATCCGGATGGGAGAGACTCCCGACGAGACGGGGATGGTCGCCATCTGGCTGGGCACGGTCACCGAATCCATGGGAGAGGTCCCCGGGGAAATGGCGAAAACTCCCATCTGGATCGGAGGGTCGCCGAGGAGATGGGGGCGGTCGCCATCCAGGTGGAGACGGTGCCCAGAGAGACGGGGATGGTCGCCGTCCAGCTCGGGAACGTTGCAATTCGCCCCGCGCTTGCCTCCTCTGGGACCGCTGGCGTCCTGCCGGCCTTGAGATAAGCACCGCGGCCTATCCGTGGCATGTCGAGCCTAGAAGCCTTCCTAGGAGATGCGTCGCAAGTCGTTGTCCTTTCTGCGCGAAGCGGGGAGGCAGTACGCCGCCATATCGGCCTATGATCAACTGTATAAGCTTCCACTCCCCCTGCCGCGAGCCTCCTTATCGGCCGGAGCCCATACCGTACTTTGATCGTAAGCCTCTCCATGTCAGAAAGATGTCCTGGGTCAGGAGGTTCGGATAGGCAGGAATCCTCTGATCTCCGGGAGCGGTAGTCAAGCTCGTGGCTTGAAGGCTTGGATTGACTCGCCACCAGCACGGGCTTAAACTCTCGAAGTTGTTGCACTCCGGGCCGTTGTAGAGGGCACACCACGTTGCCGGGCAACCGGCTCTTTTGGAGTCTGGCCTATACGCAGGACGGAAGCGCGAAGCTACACAGAGGTTATGCGGGTAACGATTTCCTCTAAGGGTTCGCCACAAAATAACTGTCTCACCTTTGAGGTGTCCCTGTCAAGAGATTTCTGTCGTATCATTGGGGGACAATGCATGTTGAGGCGGCGATCCGAAGAAGATTTGAGCTTCTTGAGAAGAACCTCGACGAGAGGACGCGTCGACTTGTCGCGGCCGCGGAGGCTGAGGCGCTTGGTTTCGGAGGAGCTTCCGTGGTGTCCCGTGCCACCGGGGTCTCTCGTCGTTCTATCCGCAGAGGTCTGATAGAGCTACGGCAAACGTCGGAGCCTCGGGCCTCTAGCAGTGGAATTCGCCAACCGGGCGGAGGAAGGAAGAAGACGGTCGATGTCGACCCAACGCTGAAGTCGGATCTGGAGCAACTCGTCAATCCTACGGTGCGAGGAGACCCTGAGTCGCCTCTTCGCTGGACCTGTAAAAGTATTCGGCGTCTGGCCGAAGAGTTGAAGCAGATGGGGCATCAGACAAGCCATCGGATGGTGTCCGCAATTCTCCATGACCTGGGATATAGCCTTCAGGCCAACAGCAAGACTCTCGAAGGAGCCGGTCACCCGGACCGGGATGCTCAGTTCGGGCATATCAACCGGCAGGTGAAGGAGTATCAGTCGACAGGTGATCCGGTGATTTCGGTGGACACGAAGAAGAAAGAGCTGGTTGGTGAGTTCAAGAATGGTGGCCGCGAGTTGCGCCCTCAGGGTATGCCTGAGAAGGTGAAGGTCCACGACTTTGTAATACCTGAGTTGGGTCGTGCCATTCCTTATGGTGTGTTCGATCTGGCGAATAACAGCGGATGGGTCAGCGTGGGCACAGACCACGATACATCCAGCTTTGCGGTGGAAACGATTCGCCGGTGGTGGAAATCGATGGGGGCAGAGGACTTTCCGAATGCCAGACGGTTGCTGATCACGGCTGATGGCGGCGGTAGCAATGGTTCCCGTGTACGCCTGTGGAAAGTAGAACTTCAGAAACTATCCGATGAGCTTGGGATGCCGATCTCGGTTTGCCACTTACCTCCTGGCACGAGTAAGTGGAACAAGATCGAACATCGGTTGTTCTCCTTTATCAGCCAAAACTGGCGGGGCAAGCCCCTCGTCAGTCACAGAGTGATTGTCAACCTGATTGCCGCTACAACAACCAAGGCTGGGCTCAAAGTCCGAGCAGAGCTCGACACCCAAGAGTATCCGACGGGACTTAAGATAACCCAGAAGGAGGTAAGAAAAGTCAACCTCCAATGCGACAGCTTTCACGGAGAGTGGAACTACACTATTCATCCCGCGGGGGAAGGACGAAACTGAGACAGTTATTTTGTGGCAAGCCCTAAGGAGGGACTATGAACTCGAGTGGTACAGCAGGGATCGACCCTTCTGTAATGTACAAATCCGTGCGCGACGAGATCCTTGAGCAGAAAAAGTGCCAGTTCAACCTCTTTGCGGCGAGCGTAACGGTAAACGCGGCTGTATTAGCCTATTCAGCGGCCTCCAAAGTCGGTCCTCTAGTCTATCTAGCTCCCATTGTGCTGAACATCCTTGCCGTCACTATCATCCTCGACAAAGCCGGGTCTATCCAACGGATGGTGGGATATCTACAACTAATGGAGAACCCTTCCAACAAGTACCTGTGGATGTGGGAGTTTCATCTAAGGCGATACAGGGCAGCTCCAGGCAGGTCGGAAGGCTTTGAGGGGTTTCGAAGGCATAGCTATGTGGTAACTGTTGCCTCGATGCTGCTTGTCCTTAATCTGCTTTGTGCGGCTCTCTACTTTCGTGGTCCATCTGCGATAGCGTTGCGCTTGGAGCCAGATTGGAGCAAGTTGGCGGAGTTCTATGGCGCAGTTAACGCAATGGTCATAGGCTTTGTTGTTTGGGGTTTCATTGTAACGATATATAGATGGGCTCAGTTGATCCTGGGTAAATCCACAAGCATGGCAGTCGAGAGGCGTTGGCGCTACGCCATCACGGGAAGGGACAACACGGGAGATCAGGAACAGGCGGCAAGTAGCGCATAACACCTCGCTGCACAGGACGGCTGACGCCGCCTGTGAGCTTCAAGGGGCGTTGGCCGGCAGTCCGCAACCCAGTAGTACATGGAAAAAATAGGACGCGACAGCATGGGAGCTGACAGTTGCCTGACTCACTAGCGCAACTCCTTTCAAGACCCCCGATAGCCCTCACTTTGGCAGGGTGTTTGGTCGCGTTGCTTTTCACGCTGACGCTCCTGGTATATTTGGCCTTTAAAGAGGGTCGCGAAATCACATTTTGGCCCCCGCGGTTAGGTCCGCGACTTAGTTCGAGCACTCGTCCCAGGAAGGTTGCGGGGCGACGACTGTTCGAATACAAGGGTCTTTATCCTGTGGACCTTGCGCCGCGTTCCAATTTACCAAGTCTCAACTCTGAAACCTACGTACACGCTCTTCGCTTCTTCCTCCAGAAGGACGTGTATGATCGCTTAGCAGCTATGGACCTTGTCTATCTCCGTGAGGACAATCGGCGCTATCTCGGGGACGTGCTGCCTACTGATTCCACAAAGCTGTATGAACAGCTCATTGATAAGTACGCGCTTGAAGAGTTCCAAGCTGCATATTCTCAAGAGACGCGCCGGCTCTTTCGGAACGTTGAGAGAATAGTTAACGACCTCGGTGATACTCTCTCGGGTATAAAATTCGAGATACTACTGCACGATGTCAGAAATCCGCTACGCTCTATCATAGCTGTTAAGAACGCACAGGAGGTTTCAGGGAGAAGACTCTATGATCCGTCGACTAGATTTGTGGTGCAATACGTAAAGCATCAAGGGAAGCATCTGATTGAGGCGATGGAAAGTGGGAGTAAGGTCGCTTACCCTAAGCAGTTCACGCAGGGCAAGAAAGTCAAGGCTACGACCACTCCACTATATGATGACGGCTATGGGCTGATCGGCATACTTTGCTTTAACATTGATATCGAGACCGTCGGAGCTCTTGACGAGGACGGGAAGCGGAACTTTTTTGCAAACTATATGCAGACTCAGGGAGAAACTCCTGAGTTCGAGCGAGAGGAGGCCCCGGTTGTATAGAACTGTCAGCCGGCCAACCCTGCCGATCGAGCGGACGGCAAAGCCGCCGCTCATCGGCTAACCCGTTAGGTGCCTAAGGGAGAATGGATGTGTTCAGCTCTGTCAATTGGTCTGGATTCATCGGGCCGCTGACCGCGTTTGTAGCTGCCTTTCTTGCCTACCTGTTGGGGCAGCGCACCTATCGCCGCCAGAAAGAGTACGAGTTGGTTCGGTCTCGGTATCTAGATGGAGGAGTCGATCGTTTCGGGGCGAATGTGGAGTATGCGCTGGGCGCTATCCGCCACAACTGGGCTCGAACGCTACAGATCCTCAAGCTGTTTCGCGACGTTCATCTCAAAGAGGCGGCGGATCTTGCCGAGCGCTCGTCATTTCGGCAGATTGAGCCCGAGAAAATCGACTTGGTAGCGGGTTACCGCGTTCAAGTATTAACCCGCGATCCTGTGTACGGCCGAGCCCATGGATTGCTATTCGGCTTGGTTAACGCGGCTGAAAACTTCTTTGTCAATGAGGTTGGTGCTCTAATCCGTCTTGCTGCAAAGGGGGATATTTCCGTCCTTAAAAAGCCGGAGATATTTGAACACGCTCTAGCTGAGGCGGCTCGCTATGAGGCAGAGAGTGATAGATATTATACGCTACTTTATCGCTTGCAGGATCTTGGACGTCTACTTGAACGCAGGCACTTGACTTTCCGTGAGATCGACAAGTTCGGCGAAGCACGCGAGGTTAAAGTTATCGGCTCAAAGCTACTAGAGCTTTTTCCTCCGGAGCCGGAGGAGGAGAAATTGGCAGAACAGGGAGCGACCGTATGAACGGCACCTAACACTGGCCTCAACCGGACCGGAACCGCGCTTCGCACGGTCCGGCCGGTTAGGCCCGCAGCGTTGGTCTCAACACGCATTACATGCGCTTCTTACCCGCCTTAGTTGGAAGTCCGAATTTGGGAATCAACTGCTTGGCCGTTATAGCACTAAGGAATAGGTCGGTAAGAGAAGAACTGCTGTTTGTATCCTCAAGATCGAGCTCTAGTTTCAATTCGACTACGAGCCCCGAATAGGTGCCAGGGCAGTGTAGAAGAATGTAGAGGAAAGGCCCGCAGTCGTGCCTCTTCTTCTGGTTTCTAGCATGCGGCCAAGGCTGTTCAGACTCTCGATTGGACGATCCAACGAAGAATTCCGGCGGCTGACTGCCTCCAGCCAGCCCCTGATACGGCTGTTTTCGAGATTCGGGCAGACCTCTCCCGTCCTGGAGGTTCTCCAGCACTGAAGGAGCGTTGAGACCTGACGCTCAGCGACTCCGATCACCGACTACGGCGGTGTGGTCGCTCACCAACTCACGAAAGGGAGCCCAGGCGGAAAGCAACCATTGGGGAATCTCGCCAGGCGATCTCCGGCTTTCAGCCTCTCCGCCGCCTCCCGGAAAGCGGCAAGGAAGTAGCCGTAAGCCTTTCTCAGCTCCTGGCGAGCGGCCTTGGTGGCTGCGTGAAACAGGGGGGCTGGCGACTTGTTCGTCTTCTCCGGACAGGTGTGTGGATGCTGGCGCAGAATGGCCTCCGGGCCGAGAGGCTCGCGACCCGTGAGTTTCCTTTCCGCCGCGGCATCGGCTTCGATCTCTTGGATCAGATCCGCAACC
>DATMER010000079.1:0-9385 GCA_035556715.1 Thermoanaerobaculia bacterium | reverse complement strand
AGGATCAAACTCTCCAGTTTAGATCCTACACCGCCAAGACCGGCTAAAGCCTCGACGGCACTATTTCGGAATCAATACAGTCGCCCGACTGCTCTCTTCTTCCTCTACCTAGTTTTCAAAGAACCAACGCCCCGAAGAGCGCGCGCCGCAAACCGACGCCCCCCCATTCAAGGGGAGGCGAAGTGTAGGTCAGGTCGATTTTGGTGTCAACCCCCCTCTGCCCGCCTCTCGCTTCCACCCTGGCGCAAGGGATTACAACCTGTCGCCCGGGCCGTTTATTCCGGCCTCGGGGCATCCATCGCTCTCGGCTTCAAAGACCCCCGTCTCCCTCTCGCAGCAGGGAGTATAACCCAGGGTCCTCCCCGGTCATTCCCGATCTTCGAAGATCAGCCGCCTTCCTTCGATCTGCCACGGTTCGGAGAGGAGACGGCGCAGGGCCTCGGGGTAGGCGAGGTGCTCCTGCTCCAGGATGCGGGCGGCCAGGGTCCGGGGAGTGTCGCCGTCCAGGACGGGGACGGTCCGCTGCACGACGATCGGCCCACTGTCCAGCCCCTCATCCACCAGGTGGACGGTGCAGCCGGAGACCTTGACGCCATGGGCCAGGGCCTGGGCCTGGGCGTCGACGCCCGGGAAGGAGGGAAGCAGGCTCGGGTGGATGTTGACGATGCGCCGGGGGTAGGCAGCCAGGAAGGCCGGGGAGAGGAGGCGCATGTAGCCGGCCAGGCAGACCCACTCGACGTCCGCCAAGCGCAGCGCGGCGAGAACCTTCTCTTCATGGTCCTCCCGCGGCAGTCCCTTGTGGGGAATTGCTTCCGCGGGGATGCCCAGCTCCTTCGCCCGGACGAGCCCCGGCGCATCGGCCACGTTGCTCACGGCGAGGGCGATCCGGGCCGGCAGCTCGCCGCGATCGATGGCGGCGTGGAGGGCCAGGAAGTTGCTCCCGCGGCCCGAAAGAAGGACCCCGAGACGGGTCATTCCGGTTCCGGGAAGGTGCTCTCCAGGTCGTAGACCACGCCCGAGCCCCCCTTCTGGACGGTGCCGATCAGGAAGGAGCGCTGCCCGGTGCTCCGCAGCAGGGCGAGGGCCTCGGCGAGCCCGGCCGGCTCCACCGCGAGGACCATCCCGATCCCCATGTTGAAGACGCGGAACATCTCCCCGGCATCGACCTCCCCCTTCTCCTGGAGGAAGTGGAAGAGCTCGGGCAGGGGCCAGCTCCCCACCCGAATGAGGGCATGGGTATCCCGCGGCAGGATGCGCGGCAGGTTGTCGGTGAGCCCGCCGCCGGTGATGTGGGCCATGCCGTGCAGCGCCCGGTGCCCAAGCAGGGGGCGCAGGGCCTTCAGGTAGGACAGGTGCGGCTCGACGAGGACCTCGCCCACGGTCCTCTTGGACTGCCAGGGGGCACGGTCGCGGACGCTCAGCCCCAGCGTGTCGAAGAGGATCTGCCGGGCCAGGGAGTAGCCGTTGGTGTGAAGCCCCGAGGAGGGGAGCCCGACCAGCACGTCCCCGGACGCGATCTTGGAGCCGTCGAGGACTTTGGGCCGGTCCACGATGCCGACGATGAAGCCGACGAGCTCGTAGTCTCCCGGCTGGTAGAAGCCCGGCATCTCCGCGGTCTCCCCGCCGAGCAGGGCGCAGCCGTTCTCGCGGCAGCCTTGCGCGACCCCCTCGACGAGCTCGACCATCTTCCCGGGATCGAGGACGCCGGCGCCGAGATAGTCGAGGAAGAAGAGGGGCTCGGCACCCTGGACCAGGATGTCGTTGACGCAGTGGTTGACGAGGTCCCGGCCCACGGAGGAGTAGTCCTCCATCATCCGCGCCACGACGAGCTTGGTGCCGACCCCGTCGGCCGAGGCCACGAGCACCGGCTCGGTCATGCCGGAGAGGTCGGGCCGGAAGAGGCCGCCGAAGCTGCCGATCTCGGTGAGGACCCCGGGGGTGAAGGTGGATCTCGCCAGCTTCTTGACCCTGGCGAGACCCTTCTCCTGGGCGTCGATATCGACGCCGGCCTTGGCGTAGGCGCTGGTCTTGGAGGGCGCGCTCATCGGCCGGAACTATAACCCCAGCCGCCTCATCTGGCGTTGCAGGCCTCTTTTCGAAACCTCCAGCTCCTCGACCATGGCGTCGAGGTCGCCGCGGCAGCGGGCGAAGGCGGCTTCGAGCTCTTCCCGGGAGAGGTCCGCGGCCTTGCGGATGTTGGGGCTGCGGTCGATCCGGTCGTAGAGGGAGGAGCGGGAGATGCCGAGCCGGGCCGCGGTGGGCTGCAGACGCCAGCGGTTGGCGCGCAGGGCGGCGAGCAGCTCGTCATCCCGCACGTCCTCAGGGCGGCGCCAGACCGGCTTTCCGGCCGCGGGCCGGGGCACCTCCGGGGAGGAGGGCGAGGGGTCCTGGAACAGCCGTTCGATCGCCGGCCCCACCGGCACTTCGGGGAGGCCGCGGCCGGCGATGACGAGCTGGCGCACCACGTTGCGGAGCTGGCGCACGTTGCCCGGCCAGTCGTGGGCGGCGAGGCGGGCCACCAGGCCGGCCGGGATCCAGGGACGGTCGTCCGCGCCGGCCGCGAGCCGGTGCGCCTCCCCGACCTCCTCCAGCTCCCGGCGCAGGAAGTGGAGGAACAGGCGGCCGAAGTCCTCGCGCCGGCTCCGCAGCGGCGGCAGGAAGACCTCGTAGCCGCTCAGCCGGTGGAGCAGCGGCGCCCGGAAGCGGCCGGCCGCCACCTCCGCCTCCAGGTCCGCGTCCGTGGCCGCGATCAGCCGGACGTCCACCGGCTGCGGCTCGCCTCCTCCCACGGGCTGGATCTCCCGGCTCTCCAGGGCGCGCAGCAGGAGGGTCTGCACCTCGGCCGGGGTCTCGCCGATCTCGTCGAGGAAGAGGGTGCCTCCGTCGGCGCGGCTGAAGTAGCCGATCCGCTTCTGGTCGGCGCCGGTGAAGGCCCCGCGCGCCGCGCCGAACAGCTCGGCGGCGGCGAGCGAAGGAGGGACGGCCCCCATGTTGACGGCCAGGAAGGGACGGTTGCGGCGCGGCCCGGAGTCGTGAAGGGCGCGGGCGGCCAGCTCCTTGCCGGTGCCGGTCTCGCCACGGAGCAGCACCGGGACCTCCAGGTCGGCCACGCGCCGGATCTCTTCGCGCAGGCGCGCCAGGGCCACGCCCTCCCCCACCAGGTCATATCGGGGGAAGTCGAAGGTCCCGGCCAGGGGATTGATCCGGGAGAGCAGGAGCACCACCCGGCCGGCGAGAAGGAGGACGGCGCCCCGCTCCAGCTCGGCCGCGGAGAGCTCGCGCTCGTCCCGGACCGGCGCGCCCTCCACAGCGACCCGGGTGCCGGTTCCGCCGCAGTCGAGCCGGATGGAGCCGCGTTCCGCGCCTGGGGCCAGCCGGATCGGCCGGCGGCTGAGGAAGGGGTCGCCCAGGGGGCGTCCGGCCTGGCCTGGACGCGAGAAGGCCGGCTCGCCGCGGGACAGGAGCTCCTCGCGCCTGGCCAGCAGACCGGCCAGGGAGGCCACCTCGCCGATGCGGTCCGCGTTCGGGTGGAAGAGGACGGTCAGCCCGGGGACGAGGAGGCTCTCCGCCGGCCTCGGGACCGCGCCGCTGGTGCGGGTCTCGATCTGCAGCTGCTGCCGCAGATCCTCGGTATCGTCCATGGCCCGGCAGTGTAAACAAGAGGCCGGGCGGAAGCCAGGGGCCCCCGCGGCGACGGCGGGCGGCATACTGGCGGCATGCTAGGATACGCGCCCGGTCAGAACCATCGACCCACTCTCAGGGACGGCCCATGTCGAACGAGCTGCTCTTCGGTCTCTATGTCTTCGTGCTGGCGGGATTCCTCGGCCATCACGTCATCCACCGGGTGCCGCCGCTGCTGCACACGCCGCTGATGGCGGGAACCAACGCGATCTCTGGCATCTCGCTGGTCGGATCGCTGGTGGCGGCGGGCGCCGAGTACGGAACGCTCAGCACGATCCTCGGATTCATCGCGGTGACCTGCGCCACGATCAACACGGTGGGCGGGTTCCTGATCACGGACCGCATGCTCAGGATGTTCAAGAAACGCAAGGACGACCGCGTGGCCCGCGGCGGGCGCTCATGATCACTCCGTTCTCCTACCTGATCGCCTCGGTCTGCTTCATCATCGCGCTGCAGGCGCTGTCGTCGCCCAAGCACGCGCGGCGCGGCAACGCCATCGGCGCCTTCGGCATGCTGGTGGCGGTGGTCGGCACCCTGATCCTGAACGACATCATCACGTACAAGTGGATCGTCCCGGGCCTGATTCTCGGCTCGCTCATCGGCGCGTCGATGTCGATCTGGATCCCGATGACCAAGATGCCGGAGCGGATCGCCCTGTCTCACGCCTTCGGCGGACTGGCGGCGGCCCTGGTGGGCGTGTCGGAGTACCACCACCTGGGCGCGGAGATCTCGCGCTTCACCACGGCCGCCCTCGGCCTGGAGGTCTTCCTCGGCTTCCTGACGTTCACGGGCAGCCTCATGGCGTTCGGCAAGCTCCAGGGGATCCTCCCCGGCTCGCCGATCACGTACAAGGGGCAGAACGCCTCGAACATCGCCCTCTTTGTCATCGCCCTGGTGCTGCTCGTCCTGGTGGTGCTCGACCCGAGCCGCAGCCTGCTCTTCTACGCCATGGGCGTGATCGGCTTCGCCGTGGGCATCCTTTTCGTGATCCCGATCGGCGGCGCGGACATGCCGGTGGTGATCTCGCTGCTCAACTCCTACGCCGGTCTCGCGGCAGCGGCAACCGGCTTCGCGCTCAACAACTACGTGCTGATCATCGCCGGCGCGCTCGACGGCACCTCGGGACTCCTGCTGTCGCTCAAGATGAGCCAGGCGATGAACCGGTCGTTCGCGAACGTCCTGTTCGGCGCCTTCGGCAAGGTGGCGGCTCCGGCCGCTGGCACGGGTCCCGCCGTGGGTGCCGCGACCAACTACAACCAGGCCACGGTGGAGGAGGCGGTCGGCGTGATGGAGGCCGCCCAGTCGCTGATCGTGGTCCCGGGCTACGGCATGGCCGTGTCCCAGGCCCAGCACACGGTGCGCGAGCTGGCGCAGATCCTGGAAGGGCGCGGGGCCGCGGTCAAGTACGCCATCCACCCGGTGGCGGGGCGCATGCCCGGGCACATGAACGTGCTCCTCGCCGAGGCGAACGTGCCCTACGACCAGCTCTTCGACTTGGACGACATCAACGACGAGTTCGCCCGCACGGACGCGGTGCTCGTGGTGGGCGCCAACGACGTGGTGAACCCGGCGGCCAAGACGAACCCGGGGAGCCCGATCTACGGCATGCCGGTGTTCAACGTCGAGCAGGCGCGGGCGGTGATCGTGCTGAAGCGGAGCTTCAACCCGGGCTTCGCGGGGATTGAGAACGACCTGTTCGGCAAGCCCAACACGATGATGGTGCTGGGCGACGCCAAGAAGACGTTGCGGGAGATTACCACCCACCTCAAGGGCGAGGGCTGACGGTCAGATATACCCCAGCGACTCCAGCGTTTTGAGCTGCTCGGAGTCCATGGCCCCTGCCTTTCCCCGGGGGAACTTCTTCGCCAGGGCCTGGTGCTCGCGGAACTTCCTCTCCAGGATGCCGGTGTATTTCTTCGCCAGGTCCGGCCTCTCCTTGTGGAGGCTCTTCAGGCAGTAGGGATCGTTCCAGAGGTCGTAGAGCAGCAGCTCGCTGCCCTCCTTCGAGATGGCCAGCGAGGCTCCCCAGCGGCCGTCCACGGTCTCCATAATGGCGTTGGGCTCCCCGGTCTTCGGATCGAAGGTCAGCTCGTCGATCACGACCGGACGGGGCTGCCAGCCGGGCCGGCCGAGCAGGAGCGGCGCCAGGGATTGCCCCTGGAGATGGTCGGGCTTCGGCTGTCCCGCGAGGTCCAGGACCGTCGGCAGCAGGTCGACCAACGAGACGGGATCGCGGAAGCGCTGGCCGGGCTCGATCCCCGCGGGCCAGACCACCACCAGGGGCACCCGGGTCAGATAGGGATTGAGGTAGGCCACCCGCTCGAACGGGGCCCAGGCGTCGAAGTAGCCGAGGCCGGGCCAGTCGCCGTGGTCGGCGGTGACGATCAGGAGCGTGTTCTCCCACTCCCCCGTGGCCTTGAGCCTCTCCACCAGCCGGCCGAGCTGAAGGTCGGAGTAGACCATGGCCTCGTCGAAGGCGCCGCGCACGCCGTCGAAATAGGCCTTGCGGTCGATGCCGGCCTTCTCGAACACCTGCGCGCCGGATCGAAGACCCCACGAGCGGCCCAGGGTGCCGGTGGCTGTGCCCAGCCGCCGCTCCATGTCGTTGAAATCCTCCCGCTCCGCGCGGCTGAGGAAGGTGCCGGCGACCGGGGACAGCGGCTCCCAGGGCCAGTGGACGTCGGTGACCTGGAAGTGGGCCCACCAGGGCCGGCCGGGGTATGCCTCCCGCCAGCGCCAGAAGGAGCGTTGCAGCTCCTCGGCCGAGGCCGAGTTGGGTCCGGAGACGCTCTCGATCAGGCTGTCCACCCCGCGGTCGAGGCTGCTCATGACGCCGCACCAGGAGTTCGAGGTGAAGACGCCCGTCTGATACCCGGCTCCGTGGAGGAGCTCGGCCATGGTGGAGGCCTTCTCCGGCAGCGGGTCGGCCGGGTTGCGGTAGCCGCCGAGCACGGTGTGCTGGAGGCCGGTCATGAAGGAGGTCGTGGACGGCTTGGACCAGGAAGAGTTGCTGTAGGCCCGCTCGAAGAGCGCCCCCTCCGCGGCCAGCCGCTCCAGGTTGGGCGTGGTGCGGCGGTTGTAGCCGTAGGCGCTCATGTACTCGGCGCCCCCGGCATCGATCACGTAGAGCAGGACGTTCGGAGGCCCCCCCGCGCGGGCGAGCTGATCTGCCGCGCCGCTCAGCGTCGGAGAGGCCCAGAGGGCCACGCTTCCAGTCTTCCCCTCCGTCTCGAGCGTCAGATCGACCGTCTTGCCCGCCCAGCGGGAGAGGTCGGCCGAGCGCTGCCCCCAGTTCCCCTTACGGGGGTAGGTCTCCTCGAAGACAGCCTCGTCCCCGGCCAACACCCGGAAGGTCACCGGCATGTCCTGGCGCAGCACGCCCAATCCAAAATCGAGCCGGCCGCCCCGGGGCACCTTCACGCGCCACGAGACCTTCCCCGGAGCGTGGGTGTAGAGGGCGCGCCGGTACACCGCGTCGCGGGGCTCGGTGATCACTCCCGCAGGCTGCTCGGCATAGCGGGCCTCCTTGGGGACCAGGGAGACGGAGAGGATCTCGAGATGCCCCGGTCCGGTGGCGTTGACCATCAGGCCGAGCTGCCGCAGCGGCTCCTCCATCGATCCGGATTCCAGCCAATCGGCGCGCAGGAGGTAATCGTGGGCGGCGCCGTCGTTGATGAGGACGGCCGTATCGCCGAGGTGCAGGAACGGCTCGTACTCGTACATCAGGTCGCCGTGCTGCCGCCGCAGGTTGAAGGCGATGTTGAAGTTCCTGACGTCGCCCGAGCTGCGGGCGCGCACCAGCAGGAAGGCCCAGTCCTCCTGGTTCCAGCCCGGCAGGTCGACGTAGACCCCGCCGCGGAGGCCCCGGCGCTGGCGGCTCGCCGGGGTGAGGCCGACGCGCAGCGCGCCCCCGGCCTGGTCCACCTGCGCCGGGGCCACGGTGGGAATCAGCGGGACGACCACCTTCCAGGCCGGCTGCGGCTTTCCGAAGTCCCACCCGGCCGCCGCGGGCAGCTCCTTCGGGACCTCCGAGCCCTCGACCCGGGCCGCGGTCAGGTGCTCCTCCAGGTGGAGGGGGACCTCGGCCGTGAGCGGGGCAGGACCGGAATCGTGCCCCTCGCAGGCGAGAAGGGAGATCATGACGAGAACGGCCGCCGTCCTATGCATCCCGAGCCTCCTTCCGGAAGGACTGCCTTCAGGCTAGCACGTTAGAATGGCCGCCCATGGACTGCCGCCCCGGCTGCGCCGCCTGCTGCATCGCGCTCTCGATCTCCTCCCCCATCCCGGGCATGCCCGAGGGGAAGCCCGCGGGAGTGCGCTGCGTGCAGCTCGCCGACGACCACCGGTGCCGGATCTTCGGCACGCCGGAGCGCCCGGCGGTCTGCGTCCAACTCCGGCCGAGCGAGGAGATGTGCGGGGGGACGGCGCGCGAGGCCTATGCCTACCTGGCCCGCCTGGAGAGGCTCACCGCGCCCGGCCGCCCCTGATGATTCCGCGAGACCGTGACGTCTTCCCTCCCCCGGACCAAGCAACGCCGGACGGCATCCTCGCGGTCGGCGGCAGGCCGGACCCCGACCTCCTCCTCGCCGCGTACAGCCGCGGGATCTTCCCCTGGCCGCACTCCGGGTACCCCCTCCTCTGGTTCTGCCCGGATCCGCGCTTCGTCCTCCTCCCCGGGGAAGCCCACGTCTCCCGGTCGCTGCGCAAGACGATGCGCCGCGGAGGCTTCGAGGTCCGGGCCGACACCGCCTTCGAGCAGGTCATCCGCTCCTGCGCCCGCAAGAGGAGGCCGGGCCAGCGCGGCACCTGGATCAACCGCGGCATCATCAAGGGCTTTACCGCCCTCCACGAGCGGGGCTTCGCCCACTCCATCGAAGCGTGGCAGGAGGATCGCCTGGTGGGCGGGCTCTACGGCATCTCCCTCGGAGCAGCCTTCTACGGCGAGTCCATGTTCGCGAACGCGCCGGACGCCTCCAAGGTCGCTTTCGCCACCCTGCTCGGGAACCTGATCCAATGGGATTTCCAGCTCGTGGACTGCCAGAGCTACACCGAGCATCTGGCTTCCTTCGGAGCCGAGGACTGGCCGCGGGACCGCTTCCTCGGAGCCCTGGAGAGAGCGCTCCTGGTGCCGGCCCGGATGGGTCCGTGGAGCCTGGAGCTGGGGCCGGCCGAGGCCGCGGAGGTGATTTAGTGGGCTGTCACGGCAAGATCGAAGGGATGAGGTGGATGTAGGGGGAGGGGCTTGCCCCAATACTGTCCAGTTAGCACCGGGTGGGTGGGTCCCTCCCCGTCCCCGGGCATAGGCGCTAACTTTGTGCTGCCGGAGGGAGGCGTCCTCTCCCGCGCAGCGGGGGAGGACCGAGGAGGGGGTCCCGGGCGTGCGGCCATACCCTGCGGGTAGCAACCTCGTACCCGGTGGGTACGGGCCGCCCCCGCTGCGTACGAGACGCGAGCACAGGGTAGGGACCCGTACCCGCCGGGTATTGGTCCGTACCCGCCGGGTACGAGGTCCTACCCGCAGGGGGCGACGGATACCCTGTGGGTACGAGGTGCTACCCGCCGGGTACGAGGTCCTACCCTCCGCGTACGGCCGATACCCTGCGGGTACGGGCTGCTACCCGGCGCGTACGCCTCGCCAGGAGCGCGTACGGCACAGAACGGCAGGGTATGGGGGCGTACCCTCCGCGTACGCTTCCTGCGCGCT